>NZ_AP017313.1:4440728-5075118 GCF_002355435.1 Mucilaginibacter gotjawali | reverse complement strand
AATGAGCTGAAGGACCTGAAAGCATTTTATATAAATTGTTTGCGCGGATGCTATCCATAACGTGGTTGCTTCGCAGGGAGTCAGGGATGAGGTAGGCAAATACGATGGAATCCTGCATATGCTTTTCCTTATTCGCCTTAACAACAGAATCCGGAAGAAAAGGGTTCACGGTATTTGGGTCAACAGGTTTTAAAACATTCTGGTCCTTTGCAGCAACCTTATCCTGCCGGCCACTGGCGCCAAAACAGCAAAATAATAAAAGCAGGCAGCAAAAAACAGTAAAGCGCATTATTATAAGGATAGCCTTTTATTGTGCCGCAAAAATACCTCATTAATTGGATGTTTCAGCATATGTCTTGTTTAAATTAGCGTTAATTAATGAAGCCGGCCTGATGAGCGTGAATACCAACCCCATAAACCCCGCGGTAGGTTTTGTATAGGAAATAACACTTAGCCTAACCCCGAAGTTAAAAAGCAGCGGATCCACAAAAGGACCCACTGCTTTACTTATAATTCACTTCCCATCAACAAGGGTGATGGCAGTAACCAAAAAGGTAGTCAGGTTTAACTTTAATCAGATCTATTTTACCTCGCCTGCGTTTTACCGGTCATCTTGTTATACAATAATTTCATAAAATAGCCGCCAACCACACTGCGCGCCTGGAAACCTACCTGCTTGCCGTCGGTGGTTTCGTGCCAGTCGCTCAATGGCACCCGCGTAGGTGTTTCCAAAGAATATTTGTAGATCGGATCAATCAGCGCTACAAAATCCTTTTGGTTACCGGCAAAAGTTGCCGTCCATAATATCCAGTCAGACTTTGTGTAGGTTTTTCGGCTATCCAGCGGCAAACCAAATTTTTCCTGCTTTGCCAGGTAATACTTAATTTCTTTATCATACACTTCCTGCGGAAAAAGTTTTAAACCGAGCACCTTGTCCCAAACCAGGTTGTATTTTTGGCTCCAGGTACCTTTATCGTCAAAAGTTAACGCATAATGATCGTTATCTGCAGCTAATTTCATCCATTTGGCAACCATACCTTTAGCGATACCGCGGTATTTGGCGGCCGTTTGTGCATCGCCCAATTGCGCTGCCAGGTCCGCGTAACAAGCTATACCCACTATTGCTTTAACCGATAAGTTGGCATTACGCGCGAGGTGCCCGGCGAAATCATCCGTGCATAATTGATTTTTGGGGTCGAAACCCTCATTTACCAGGTAGTTCACCCACCTGCTCAGTGTTTTCCAGTGTGGTTTTGCAAAGGCGGCGTTGCCCTCGGCTCTAGCAATTGCGGCTGTCAGGATGATCATGTTGCCCGATTCTTCTACCGGCATATCTTCACCGTAGGTTTGCCCGTTGGCAATAGGGTAAGTGCCGAGGTCGTGGGCGGCAAAATCTTTGTCAAATTTGCCGCTCTCGCTATAATAGAACAAGCCATTCAGCATACCCTCCAGTAAACGGGGGTTATATAGCAGATACAGGGGGGCCGAGGGATAAGTTACATCAACGGTATTGATTGAGCCATTGCTGAAGTTTTCTTTAGAAAGCCATAAGAGTTTACCCTGCGGGCTTTTTACCAACTGATGGGCAGCAATACTTTGCCGGTAGGCCAGTACGCACAGGTCAGCGTATTTTTCTCCTCCCGCTTTCCTTGCGTCATCATACATGTTTTTGTTGAAGGCCCGGCATTTGGCCAGCACATTATTGCAGGTTGCAGCAGCTTCGCCGAGCTCATTTTCAATCGTATGCTTTCCGTCGTTATTCCACCACGGCCTCAGATTGCTGCCAAAATATTGTATGGAATAAATATCATCATAACCAACTTCAATAAATTTCGATACAGGCGTTTTACCGACCTTTCCGAATGGTAACAGGGTATTTAAGGCTAAACCGGTTCCGGTTTTACTGCTTGTTGTAGTGTTGCCACTGTAAAAAGCGTTGGCCGCGCCCTTTTCAGTAGTGACAAACTGGGTAGCGTTAGCTGATTTTGGCACCGCGATATAAACATAACCCCAATCTATGCGAAGATCATCGCCCTTTTTCTGAAGCACAGGCTGTTCGGTTGTTCCGGCTTTTAAAATAGATAAGCTCCCGGTACTGAGCTTACTGGTGGTAACTTCCTGTGATGACCTGTTAACCGCCAGACTGGTTGCAGCGCTGAGATAAACCTTAACCTGGTGCGCCTGGTTATCGTTTGCTTTTACACGGCAGGTGATGTATGATACCGGCCTTGATAAAATTTTCAGATCGTTTAGTAACAATGGCGAAGTAAAAGTTAAATCCAGGTCGACTTTGCCGCATTTAAAATTATACATCGTTTGGGTAGCGTTTATGTTTACGCTGTTTTGTTTAGCTACCAGGATATTATTGGACAGGTTTTCTTTTTCCTGGTCAACCAGGCCAACATCAAGCCTTGCGCCGCCGCCAGTGTTTACTACATGGATAGCAAGCACATTTTCACCAACTTTTAGCTTATCCTTGTTTACGGGTATCATCCCATAATCATTGGTTACCCCAACTTTTTTAAATATTTCTTCACCATTCAGGTAAACATAGGCATCATCATCATGCGATATTTTTAAGATCAGTTTATTGATATCCTGTACGCTGTTTATAGTAAAGTTTCTCCTGATCCAAATGTCCCTGGTCTTCCAGATCGTTTTATCAAGCCCTTCAATATCACCAACACGCCCCATGCCCGATTTCCAGTTTTCTGCACTGTAGGTTAAAGCCTTCCAGTCTCCTTGTGGTTCAGTCTCCGTATATTTTATAGCATACGGTTTTTCGTCAGCCGCCGGAAGGATGGTTTTAAAATAGGCCGGTTCCTTGCCCATGAACCGGTAAAACAAACCATCCACACTGATCATACCAATTAATGACTGGCTGGCGCCTGTCCAGTGTGTGGTAGTTGATGCCGCAAGGTCATCAGTTGTTGACCATACACTGAAATAGGGGTTATGGGTGATCAGCGGGTAGGCAGGCGCTTTTCTCTCCTGCGCGGACGCTGAAAATGCCAATAGCATGTTTGCAATCAAAATTGGCCATTTGGTTCTTTTTTTTAAAATCATAGCTGCCTGCTGTGTTGTTTGGGTTAGCTTGTTCATTTTTTGTTTTTCAAAGTTTAGTATCGAGGTATTAAAGGTAAATAATCAATGATCAGCCAATCAACTGCCAGGTTTACTCTTTCATATTTTGGATCGTCAAAGCAGGATGCTTCAGTCAATCCATTCAAAAATGCATGAATTGACCTTTATCCAAACAAGTTGCCTGTCAAGAGTACAATAATACAAAATGGAGCATCAAAACCGTAATTGCAGGTTAATATAGTTTCGTTACTGATAACGCCAATGAGGATTTTATCAAATCTTCAATAATTTTGGAGAACTCCAAAAGGACAATTCAAATGCCGGTAACTCCTTTTGTGGGTCATCATGATGCCTGCTTTTGATTTCCTTGAAGATCAACGGCATCGGTAGTAAGTGATACCTATTTCTTCGTTACGGTTCCGCTCTGCAAAACCATACTCGATCAACAAAGTCAACGTACTGTGCACCATGCCACGTTCGATCATTAAACCGGTAGCTTTTAATCGAACAATAAGAGAATCCGGATCGATAGGCTCTGCCAGCAAGAAGAAAGCCCGCCATATTTGACGCCTGATCTGTAATTCTCTTGCCTCGTCTTTGAGTTTTTGTGGGGTAGTCATTCATGCAAATAATACATTCGGGACCTGATTAGGAAGGAGTATCGACGGAAAGGCGATATGTTCCTGTAGAAACACCCATGGTATGGATAAGGCGACTTTGGATTTGAAATTAAAAGGCGGTAATTTGTAGCTGTGTTACCTCTCGTTAAAATTAGCCGTTTGCGTTCCCTGATCTTCTCGGTGCATTTTGCCGTGTTGCTGGGGCTATTGGTCTTTACCTGCATTCCACTGACTATAACTTCGTCTCTACCCATACAAATATGGACCAAGCAATTAGCCTTATATGCTTCCCTGGTAGGTATATTTTACCTTCATCTCCGGGTACTCATTCCCAAACTGCTTTATAACAACAGCGGTGGGACCTTCGCACTGCTCGTTTTCCTGATCTGCATTGCCGCTCCGCTTTTAAACCACCAGGCCGATAAACTGATGGACCTGCCGGGCTTGCTACGCAGGTTTGCCCCGAGACATCCTCCGATTGACGATCGTTATACCCCGGTAGGCGACCTAAGTATCATGATTATGACCATGATCGTCATCGGTATCGCCATCATTATATCGGTCAGCCAGAAAGTACAGGCCGACCTGTTAAAGGAGAAATCCCTGGAAAATGACCGCATCGCAGGCGAACTGGCCGTTTTACGTTCACAGATCAACCCTCATTTCTTTTTCAACGTATTACATACTATTTACGGACTTACCGAGATCGATGCAGACCGGGCCCGTGAAGCTATTTACACGCTGTCTCATATGATGCGCTATGTGTTATACGATACCCGGCAGCAATCAACCACCCTCGAAAAAGAGCTACACCTTATCGATAGTTATCGCCAGTTAATGCAATTGCGCCTGCCTGAGCATGTCCAGGTCGTTTTCAACCGGCCAGAAGGCCCGATTGACGCCCCTTTGGCACCGATGCTGCTATTACCTTTTGTAGAAAATGCTTTTAAGCATGGCATCAGCACGGTGCAGCCGAGCCATATCTATATATCGGCGAAGTTATGCCAGGGAAAGCTGCACTTTGTGGTACGTAACACTTTATTTGCGGAACCCGCAAAGGAAACGGACGAGGGCAGCGGGATCGGCCTGGCCAATACGCGCCGCCGTCTGGATCTGATCTATCCGGGCAAATATAAGCTCACTGTGAAAGAAGACCACGAACTTCAGGAATTCCGGATCGAACTTCAAATATCTTTGACATGACCATTCACTGTATCGCCGTTGATGATGAGCCGGTGGCTTTAGAAATGATCGCCGCTTATGTAGCTAAGACCCCATTCCTGCAACTGGTTAGTAAATGTTCCAGTGCAATGACGGCTATGACCGTTCTAAATGAACACCCAGAAGTACAGCTTGTTTTTTTAGACATCAAGATGGCTGATCTGAACGGGCTGGAGTTTGCCGCTATGGTTGACCAGGGTGACAACCGGCGTTCGGTACGCATTGTTTTTACAACCGCTTTTGATCGGTACGCGCTGGAAGGGCACAAACTAGCCGCACTGGATTACCTGTTAAAACCCTTTAGTTTTGCTGATTTTACCCGTGCCGCCAACCGTGCGCTTGAATATTTTTCATTGCTGGAGCAAGATAGCCAGCCACAGTATCTTCACGTATATTCCAATTACCAACTGATAAGGATCGATATGGCACAGATTCTGTACGTGGAAAGCATGTCCGACTATATCAAGATATTTTTAGAAAGCCAGCCAAAACCGGTAATAACACTGATGACCTTAAAAGTGGCAGAACAAAAACTGCCAACCAGCCATTTTATACGGCTGCACCGTTCGTTCATTGTGGCCATCGATAAGGTGACAGCCGTAACCAAAACATCCGTGCAGGTTGGCCGTGCTGCCATCCCGGTATCTGAACCTTACCGGGAGGCATTCGGTAATTTTATGAAAAGCTGGCGTCAGCCTGGTTCCTGAAATTATTTCGCCCTATTGATCGTATAACTCATGTCGCCCATCGGGCCGCCTTTCATGTAAAGCACAATCTGGTCAGCGCTTTTTACCTTGCCGGTCATTTTAAGCTGCTGGTCCATGATAGGTAGGGTAAAGGCTAAACTGTCATCTTTAAACCAACCATCGGTTAATTGAACAGTGTTCCCGTCGGGGCCTTTAGTGCTGCCGCTTAGCTTTTGCCCGTCTACTTTAAAATCATAGGAAACTTCCATTTGCCCGTTAATAGAACCGGCCCAATGGCCGCTGATATCAGTTGCAGCGTAAACGAAAGTTACAATGGCCATTGCCATCAGGGCGAGAATCAGTTTTTTAATTTTCATTGCTTTTAGGATTTATTGGTAATTATTTGATTAATTTATTCATTCATATCGCAACGCCTCTATCGGGTCAAGCCGGGAAGCTTTCAGGGCCGGGTAGTAGCCAAAGAAAACCCCGATCAGTGTGCAGAAACCAAATGCTTCCATGATAGATGCTTTATCAATAATAGGCTCCCATTTCAGCGCATTGGCGATAACAAAGGCCAGGGTTTCCCCAATGAGAATACCGATAAGGCCGCCGGTAACGCTGATGAGGATAGCTTCAGTTAAAAACTGGCTAAGGATATCCCTGCCGCGCGCCCCGATCGCCATGCGCAGGCCGATCTCTTTGGTACGTTCGGTTACCGATACGTACATGATATTCATGATACCAATGCCCCCAATGACCAATGATATAGCTGCTATGGCGGTTAGTAATGCGGTTAGCAGTGTGGTGATGGAGCTCAGGGTCTGTATGAGTTCGGCCTGGGTTCGCACGGTAAAATCATTGTCTTCGGTTGGGCGGAGCCGGTGCGTTTTACGCAGGATCTTCTCCATTTCGTCAGCTGCAGCCTGCGACAGGTTTTCGGATTTGGCCGAGGCATTAAAACTTCCGAAATAGATGGATGCTATGATCCGTTTCTGAACAGTGGTGTAGGGCGCCAGGATAATATCGTCCTGATCCTGCCCAAAAGTGTTTTGCCCTTTTTTATTGAGTATGCCGATGACCTGGAAAGGAATTTTCTTAAAGCGGATGATCTTGCCGACCGGATCAACCCCTTTTGGGAATATATTATCTACCACGGTTTGGCCCAGCAGGCAAACTTTCCCGTAAGTGTGCACATCCCTGTCTGAAAACATTTTACCGTCTTTGAGCGATATGTTTTTGATGGCAAGATAATCCTGGTTTACGCCTTCAATGGTGGTAGGCCAGTTAAGCGAACCATTGATCGCCTGCCCTTTGGATTGTGATGAGGGCGATATGGCATTAATATATGTCGCTTCCTTTTTTAAGGCGGAAAGGTCTTTTTCGGTCAGGGTTTCCACATTGGCGCCCTGCAAACGCGCGCCGCCGGGCGCATTGCTATTGGGCATCACCATGATCAGGTTGGAGCCCATGCTGGACAGTGAATTATGGACACTGGCCGTTGAGCCGGCGCCGATAGCACCGATGGTAATTACTGCGGCCACACCGATGATGATGCCCAGCATGGTAAGTACAGCCCTTAACTTATTGCGTTGCAGGGCCAACAGCGCGAGCCTGATCAGATTTAAAACTTTCATACGTGGTAATCTTCTGTTTGGGGTAAGGCGGCCAACATTTCTTTGGCTGAACGTACCTGCTGGTTAACCTGATCTTTCACCACGCGGCCATCCCGAAGCGTGATTGTACGGCTGCTGAAAGCCGCGATGTCTGGTTCGTGGGTCACAAAGACTATCGTTTTGCCCTGACTTTGATTCAGGTCCTGCATCAAAGCCATAATTTCGTAGGATGTGCGTGTATCCAGGTTACCGGTAGCTTCGTCGGCCAGGATCATCACTGGCTCGTTCACCAGCGCACGGGCAATGGCCACCCGCTGCTGCTGCCCGCCTGACATTTCGTTGGGCAGGTGATTAATCCGGTCGCCCAGTTTTACAGCATTCAGGGCGGCTGCGGCCCTTTGGCGGCGATTTGCCGCCGTTACCGTTGGATTATAAAACAACGGTAGTTCCACATTCTCCAAAGCCGTGGTACGCGGCAGCAGGTTATAGGCCTGAAATACAAAACCGATCTTCTCATTTCGAAGCTTGGCCAATTCGTCCCGGCTCCGTTCCCGCACAGATACGCCATCAAGCAGGTAATTCCCGCTGCTGGGTTTATCCAGGCAGCCCAGGGTATTCAGCAAGGTTGTTTTACCCGAGCCGCTACTGCCCATAATGGTCACAAACTCACCGGCAAATACATCAAAGCTTACGCCTTTCAGTGCCCGCACAATTTCAGAACCCATCTGGAACTCCCGCGTTATATCATGTAACTCTAATATCTTTTTCATTACGGCTTCTTGTTTTTATCAGCGCCGCCCGGACTTGGCAAAATAGATGTGCCTGCTTCGGCCTGCACAGGTACCGGCAGCGAGGATACGATGGTATCTTTTACAGATAACCCCGACAGGATCTCGGCATGCGTATTGTCATCAAGCCCGTAGCGAACCGGGGTTTGTACCAGCTCCCTGCCTTTTTTAAGCCATACGCTTCCTGGTTTTCCCGGGCCATTAGTCGCATTACTGTTATTGCCCTGCGCCATTGGTTTTAAAATAAACTGTTTTCTTAGCGCGGAATCGGGCGCAAAGTTCAGTGACTTTGAGCTGACAGTCAGCGCGTTCTTTACCTCTTTGGTATAAACGTTGATGTTGGCGGTCATCCCTGGTTTAAGCATCAGGCTATCATTAGGGGCATAGATGATGGTTGTATAGGTCACCACATTTGATGTGGTCTTCGGGTGCAGGCGAACATCATATACTGTTCCTTTAAACACATCATCAATATAGGCGTCTACCGTAAAACTAACACGGTTACCGATTTTTACGTTGCCGATATCAGCTTCGTCCACATCTGCCTGCACCTGCATTTTTGAAATATCTTTGGCGATCACAAAGAGCGTCGGTGTACTGAATGCCGCCGCAACGGTCTGCCCGAGGCTCACACTCCGCGAAAGCACCACGCCGTCTACAGGCGAATAAATATCGGTATAGGACAGATTTTTTTCAGCCGAGCGCAGCGCAGCGGCCGCATTATCCACCGCTGCTTTGGATGAATTAAAATTGTTCAAAGCCGACTCATAATCCTGCTTACTGATCGAGCCGCTGCTGTACAACAACTTTTGCCGGTTATAAAAATTCTCGTTGTAAACCAGTTGGCTTTGCTGTGTGCGCAAAGTAGCACTGGCCTGATCGACCGTTGCCTGCAGAAGCGACTTATCCAATTGCGCCAATAGCTGGCCTTTCTTTACTTTGGAATTGAAGTCGGCATTGATCACTTTCACGATACCCGATACCTGGGTACCTACCGCCACCGTATCCACAGGCTGAATTGTGCCGGTTGCTGTGACTGTTTGAGCGATATAACCATATGCAGGCACTTCGGTAGGTAATACAACCTGTTTTTCTTTCTTTTTAGCGGCAAGCAGCCATATTGTACCGAGTACAATAATGATCGCTGCAATAATGAGGATTCTCTTCGTGTTCTTTTTCATGATGAGGGGTCTACTGTTATAGTTTAACAGGGGTTCCTTTATAAAATTCGTATATCTCTATAGTAAGTGCAGCATTGTACTTAGCCTGGATATATTGCTGTAGGGCTTGCGTATACAGGGATTTTTGCTGCAGAAAGTCCACCATGCTTACGATGCCTACCTTCAATTGCTCATTAGCGACCCGGTAAGTTTCCTGGTTGTATTTAAAGGCCTCGGCTGCCGCATCGTACTGGTTTTGCGAATTGACTACATTGATGTAAGCCTTTTCAATAGTTAGTGCAAGGGTTGTTTTGGTGTCTTTTAATGAAAGTTTAGCCTGATCGATATTGATCCTGGCTTCAGCCCGGTTCACCTGGTTAACTTTGCGGGTAAAAATGGGGATAGACAGGCTAAGGCCCACCTGCTGGTTAAAGCCGTTGTTCAACTGGCTGAAATAACCGCTGCCTGCGCCCTGGTAGCTGGTGCCGGCCGAACCCGAGGCGGTAAGGGTTGGCAGATAGCCGGAATTGGCTTTTTGCAGCCCAAATTCGGCCGATTTTACATTTAGTTCGCCATTTTTTACCTCCGGGCGGTCTTTAAGGGCAGTTTGCTGTACGCTAAGCAGGTTATCCACCGCTTTTTTTGAAATGATGGTATCCGGTGTGATCACATCAAACGTTGTGACGGTCAGCTGAAGGAGTTGTTTCAGGCTGATCAGGTCCTGCCGTTGGGCGTTTTCAGCAGTAACTAAAGTGTATTTGTCGTTTGCCAGCTGGGCCAGTAGCTGGGCAACATCTTTTTGCGCTATGCTGCCGGCATCCAGTCGTTTTTTGGCCTGTTCTACCTGTGCCTGTGAAGTGGTGACCACATTTTGCTGGTAAACAATAGTTTCTTTATCCAGTAAAATATTCAGGTAATACTGAGTGATCTGCAAGGTGATGTCATTTACCTGTTGCAGGATGTTCAGGTTAGCCCGCTCCACCTCCACGTTCTTTTGCTGAATATCGCTTTTGATGTATCCACCCTGGTAAAGGGTCCAGGATGAAGTTAGTCCGTAGTTACCGGAGCCATACACCGCTTCGTTGTGATAATGATTGACATATTGCGTGGCCGAGCCATACAAATTGGGCAATGCAGAGCCTCTGGAAAGTATCAGTTCCTGCTGACTGGTTTGCTGGCTAAGCCGGGCGCTGCTTACCTGGATATTATTTTTTTTGGCGTAGTCCAGACAGGTCTGCAGGTCCCATTTAACAACACTCAGGCTGTCCTGGGAAAATGCTGTCGTGGCGCATATCAGGCAGCTGAAAAATAAAGAAATTGCCTTTTTTGTCATGTACTATGTTGCTTCTTAAGTGCAAAGGAATAATATAAAACCCGTAAAAAAACCGAGTGTCGATACTAACCCGATTTGTATCGACGCTTTCCAATTAATTAATCAACGGGGTAATAAAAGCGCCGAACATTAAAGAAGTAAAATCAGCTACTTAAGTACCTATACCTTAAATAAACCTTAATGCCTTGGCTTGATCAGGGAAATTGCTTTTAAACAGGGGGCTCCACTGGAGCCATTAAATCACAATTGTATGTGCTATAAACAGGTAGTTCCGCTGGCACTATTGCGATCTTCTGTCTATGACTCCTGAGGAGTTGCCTGTTAATAGCATAAATAGATCAGCTGATGGCTCCGCAGGTGCCTCCTGTTAGCTAATAGTTTTTAAAGTGGTCTCGCTGGGCTTGATAGTAGATCATAGAATACCCTTTTATTATCTGGATGCTTGGAAGCTTTTCTATGATTAGTTAGCGTCTTCAGTTAATAGCACCATAACGAACCGCCTTTTATTATTTTAGTTTACGTTTCCAACTGTCACAAATTTTGCTGGTGGGAATCAGCCTTATCAACATAAATATTGAGGAACGCATAATTGCGCTTACCTTTGCACAATGGCCGGCATTGAATGTTCAACTGGTTACATTCAGAAAGTAACAAATGAGTAACACCGGGTAGAAAACCCATCGTTGTGTTTTAAAAGCAGCCAACGGTTTTTCAATCCGATTCAACTAGTTAAAAAAAACAAGGCTGTCTCAAAAGTCTCTCCATGTAAAAGGTAACCAAATTATATTTTGAACCGTTAGGCCTTTGTGGCCATAGTGTTCTTTCTTCGTGTGCTTTGGTTAAAAAAACAAACCACAAAGGGCATAAAGTATTCACTAAGAACACTAAGTCCAAATTTTATTTCGTTTGCTTTTTAGTTCATCAACTTTTGAAACAGCCTCTTTATTTTCAACGGCAATTTTATTGATCAGAATTTACCATTATTGTTTTGCCAGTTCTCTTTTGCCGGAATTTCCTCTATGGTATCCCAATGCTCAACAATTTTTCCGTTTTCTATGCGGAACAAATCATAAAACGAAGTGTGTTTCCCAGCAAACGCACCTTCGCTTATTGTTAAAACAAAATTACCTTCGCCCAATACTTTATGAATAGTATCGTATTTCATAGAGATACCCTGTGAGGCCATATATTCCAGTGCTTTTCCTAACCCCGACAAGCCGTCACCAATTTGAGGGTTGTGTTGAATATAGTTATCTCCATCAATATATCCGGTAAGTTTTTCCATTCGTCCATTTACCAAAATATCGTCCACAAAACTTTGTACCAAAGCCTTGTTTGCTTCCGTTTTATCAGCGTCTGCACTTGTTGCAGGGCCATCGGTCATCGTATGTCCACTTGGATTTGGCCCGCTTGTTTCCTGTAAATTATCCCAGTGTTCTACAATTTTACCATCTTCAAAACGAAAAAGATCAAAACCGATTTTTGGGCCGAAGAAATTATAATCGGTATGTGTGAAAACATAATTACCGTCTTCAAAAGCCCTTACAGTATTTACTTTTGCAGAACCTGCAGGTAATGCGCTAAGCAGTGCGCCAAATCCGGCAAGCCCGTCTGCGGCACCTAAATTATGCTGGATGTACTTGTTGGGATTAATATATCCGATGGGTTCTGTAGCGCCGGTTTCAATAGCTTTTAGTAATTCAACTACCTTTTGTTTATTTTTCATTCTCTTATTTTTATTTTTCAACAAAGGTCTGAACTATGGAACGCGTGAGAAAGGTGAGAAATCTACTTTAAATGATACATTTAGTCCTGATTGTTTTTCTTCCGGAATTCAGCAGGGGTCGAATGACTATGTTTTCGGAAATATTTAATAAAGTTTGTGGGTTCATCAAAACCCAAATCAAAGCCAATCGCTTTAATGCTTTCGGTGGTATGCGCTAAAAGCCGTTTCGCCTCAAGCATAACTCTATCATCAATAAACTCTTTTGGGGTTTTGGACAGAAGCCTGGTTGTGGCCTGGTTAAGACGTTTTTCTGTTATGAGTATCTTTTCAGCATAAAAGCTTACCTGCTTTTTACTTTTATAATTTGCATCTAAGGCCTCTTTAAACAACATTACATAATCAAGATCAGGGCCTTTTTTCAACTCCCTCATGTTTTGTTTTCTTCTCTCCCGCTCAGAAAGTAAAAGCAAATTATGAAGAAGGTTTTTCAGGATTTCATCTTGCCGACTGTCTTTTTCGTTTTGCAACTCACGGGTCATTAGTTGAAATAAATTTTCAAATAATTTCGCATGATGCCCGACATTAATTTGCGACACCGGAAATAAGTTATTGAACAAAATAGTATCCCTCAAAAACTTACCGTCAGCTTCTGTCTTGCAAAAGAAACTGTCAGTAAATAAAATGGCTTTCCCGTCAAATGGGTTTTTACTGTCAAAATGGTGAACAGTGTCTTTGTTTAAAAAAAGAAGTGTATTGGATTCGATACTTACTGGATTGAAGTCAACTGAATGAATTGGATTTCCTGTTTGGAACCAGATAATATGGTAAAACCTTGCCCGGTGCGCCGAGGTTATTATAGTTTTAAAACCTTTATAAAATTCAGCAAGCGCTACAATTTCAAATTCCTGTGGAAGCCCTTCTTTGAAGCTGTATTTTTTAATATTTGTTGTCATCTACAGGATCTTTTGTAATTGCTCACCCATAACCGCATTTAATTCGGACTAATATTTTTACAGACTTATTTAATTCAAAAATATAATTATTGTTGTTGTATCTGTTGAAGTGTTGGAAATTCTATCGGGTTCAAAATATTCTTAGGGTGTTCTGATTATATCACCCATCCATTCATCGCTTAGAACCCAGCCTTGTTTAATGCCTTCAAAAGGTGCACGTCAAAAATATTTTCCCTGGAGGTTATAATGGATGGTTCGGGATAGCCATTCTGCTGCCAACTGAAAACTATATCTTTGCCGTATGGCCGGGATTGAATATATAACTGTCTCACAATTAGTTACATTCTAAAAGTAACAAATAAGTAACACTACAATCACTAATTTATTACCCGATGCTTTGAGGTGTAGGGTCAATTTTAATTTCATTCTATAACATTCCTGCTTATTTTTACAACATGCCATTACACGTCAATATTGAAGATTTATTAAACGCCCGTTCTGTTGAATCGGAACGGCTCGAATTTAAAACGGGATGGAATCCGGATGCGGTTTATCGTTCAATCTGTGCTTTTGCGAATGATTTTGAAAATGTGGGTGGTGGCTATATTCTGATTGGCGTGGAAGAGGAAAACGGAATTGCCAAGCGGCCTGTTATGGGTTTAAGTGCATCCAATATTGCCTCCATTCAAAAAGAAATGATCGGTTATAATAACCTAATTAACCCGGTTTATCATCCTAAACTCTTTATTGAAACTGTGGATGGTCAACAGATTTTAGTTATTTGGGTGCCTGGTGGCTCTAACCGCCCTTATGAAGTGCCTGAACAAATTACAGCTAAACAAAAAAGATATTCCTATTATGTTCGTAGGTATGCCAGTTCTGCTGTGGCAGATATGGAAACTCAGCAAGAACTCATTAGCCTCGCCAACCAGATTCCCTTTGATGACCGTTCTAACCAATATGCCGGTATAGATGATATTTCAATGGTGCTCATTCAGGATCATTTACGCTTGATAGGCAGTAAATTGATGGAAGCTTCCGATCAGCATACCAAAACGGAAATATTAGAGCAGATGCTCCTGGTTGATGGCCCTCCCGAACACCGCTTTCCCCGGAATGTGGCATTGATGATGTTTAATGAACACCCGGAAAAATTCTTTCCGGCTACCTGGGTGGATGTCGTGTATTTTCCAAAGGGTGAAGGAGAAGCTGAATTTGTTGAATACCCGCGTATCACAGGCCCCGTACCTACTTTAATCAGAAATACGCTGGACCTATTAAAAACAAATTTTTTAAAGGAAAAAGTTATTAAGCAAGCTGATAAGGCAGAAGCAACCCGTATTTGGAATTACCCCTACGCTGCATTGGAAGAAGCCGTGGCGAATGCATTATTTCATCGTGATTATCAATTGCGGGAACAGGTTGAAATCCGGGTTTCACCGGGATCTATCGTACTGCTTAATTATGGTGGCCCTGATCGCTCTATCCGCCAGGAAGATTTCATCAGTGGCAGGATAAGGCCGCGCCGTTACCGCAACCGCCGTTTAGGGGATTTTTTAAAAGAACTCGATTTAACAGAAGGCCGTGCGACAGGTATTCCCACTATTAAACGTGTTTTGGAGCGTAACGGCTCTCCAGAACCAACCTTTCGTACAGATGATGAACGTACTTTTTTCGAAGTAGAAATATTTTGCCATCCTGCTTTTAAAAATGATGTTGTTCTGGTAGATGACGCCCAAAAAGAAGTGGCAAGTAATAAGGAAGGTAATAGAGATGGTAATAGGGCTGGTAATAGAGCTGTTATTCTGTTATCTCCCAAACAAAAGGAAATATTAAACTTTTGCCAAATTCCCCAAAGCCGGGCAGATATATTTATTCACCTTGGCATTTCGAATCAGCCTAAAAATTATCGTCTGCATATTTTACCCCTAATACAAGCTGGTTATATCACTCTTACCGAACCCGATAAGCTTTCCAGTAAATATCAAAAGTATCAAACCAGCAATACGGCCCCCGCTACTTGAAATTCTTGTGATAAAATTTATTTGCCTAAGTTAAAAGGATTAACAGTAGTGCCGTTATATACTAAAGTTCAATGCGTTTATCAGACTGATAGAACAAATGCTCGTTGCGTTGAACGTAGCCAAGCTGATTGGTCAGCAATTTTGTGTGCCCTATTTTAAACTCAGGAATATTTTGATGGTGATGGCCGTAAATCCAATAATCCGGCGTGGTATTCAAAATCAAATCATCCAATATCGTTGCGAAAGCCTCATTTAGGTAGTCTCCTTTATATTCTGGAGGATAGTTTTTAAAAGTAGGAACATGATGGGTAATTACTACTTTTTTGCCTATTGCATCTGTTTCTAAAGCAGAAGATAGAAATGAAAGGCAGTTTGTATGAAAATCATTATAATCAGGAATTTGAAAGCGCTTCCCATTATAACTAATTTGATAAAAATCATTCAGACTACGTTCTATCCGCCAGCCATTTAATAGGCTGATGGATGACCATAAAGTAGAAAATAATAATCGATGTCCGCCAAATTCTTTAACTACATTATTTAACAGAGACACGTTGCTTCTGATCTTTTCTTCAAATGACCCCGATCTGTTTGAAATATCGCTTTGGTAGTACTCGTGATTTCCCGGTATCCAATAGGCTTCCTTGAAGTGATCACTAATATAATTGAAGAAGTCCTTTTGCTGGTCTATCCGGGTAAATAGTGTTACATCGCCAGCCAATACCAAAATGTCGCCAATGGGTTTGATGGGATTAACTTTTATATAGGCTTCATTTTGGGGGAACTCCAAATGAAGGTCGGAGCAGTATTGTAAAATCATAGTGTTTCAAAATTAGAAAAAGGGGACTTTAAAACCATTATGCGGGCCTACTATTTGACGAAACTTTTTAAATTAATCTTATTTATATCAGTTTTAAATTAGAATGATATTAAAATAAATTGACATAAAAATTACCATTACAATAATTATGGCTGGATATAATCAATATGATTTATTATATTTGCAATATAATTTGCTGCCCGCAAGATAGCAAACTTAATAAAGTTTGTTTTTGGGCCTTACAGAAAAGACCAGCTGTGATGATGCGGTAACCTTGTCTTCTGTATTGTTTCGTGACCTTACTCCGAAGCGATTTTTTCAATATTTTGCCTCAATTAACCTCTTGATTTTTGTTGTGGAGATTCTGATGAACGTGACCACCACATTCCGGCGCAAGCTGACCACCCATTCCGGGGGAAATTGACCAGGGCATTCCGGGGGAAACTGACCACCCCAAACACGTAGCAAATGCTGTAGAAGTAACCATCTTTTGAGGGCAAAGACACCTTCGTAAAGCATGGCCAACTTAACAATCAGCATGAGTAAGATAAGAAAGATACTAAAGATGCACAGCCAGCAGCGGCCCCTACTGACGATAGCTGCCCAGGCCGATGCATCGAGAAACACAGTAAAAAAGTACATAACAGCATTTAAAGCCAGCGGTTTCACCTTTGATGAGGTTAACGCGCTGAACGACAAAGAGCTGGAAGATTTGTTCGGAAAGTCCAAAGAACACCCACCAAATGCGCGTATGCAGTCCATGCTGCGCTGCTTTCCCCACGTCGATAAAGAACTCAAACGAACAGGTGTTAACCGGCAGATGCTATGGGAGGCCTACTTCAAAGAGTTCCCGGACGGCTACCAATACAGCCAGTTTTGCTTTTATTATAACCAGTGGAAGGCCAGGGTCAACCCGACCATGCACATGGATCACAAGGCCGGGGACAAGCTATATGTCGATTTTGCCGGGGAGAAGTTGAGCATCACCGATAAGGATACCGGGGAGATCACGCCTGTAGAGGTCTTTGTAGCCATCCTGGGCGCCAGCCAGTTAACCTACGTAGAGGCCGTTATGAGCCAGCAAAAGGAAGACTTTATAGCAGCCTGCGAGAATACCCTGCACTTTATTGGCGGCGTTCCCGCCGCCATTGTTCCCGATAACCTGAAGGCTGCCGTAACCAAAAGCAGCCGCTACGAACCTACCCTGAACGAAACATTTGAAGACTTTGCCGATCACTATGGTACAACTATATTACCAGCTCGGGCGTACCGCCCTCGCGATAAGGCATTGGTGGAAGGTGCGGTAAAGATCATTTATACCAAGATATACGCGCCTTTAAACAAGCATGTCTACCATTCTTTAACAGAACTCAATGCAGCGATCTGGCAGGCCCTGGAAGTCCATAACAGCCAGTTACTCAAGGGGCGTAACTATAGCAGAATACTACAGTTTGAAGAGATCGAGCGCCAAACCCTCGCACCACTGCCAGTCCTGCGCTACCAGTTTAAGAAGCAGCACCAGGCCAGGGTAATCAAGAACGGCCATGTTAACCTCGGCCCGGATAAGCACTATTACAGTGTCCCTTACCGCTTTATCGGCAAACATGTCAAGCTGTTATACTCCCGCACTACCGTAGAGATCTATTACAACTATGAGCGTATCGCCTTGCATAAACGCAATAAAAACCCCTATGGCTATACCACTGATAAAGAGCACATGGCCAGTACGCACCGCTTTAAAAGTGACTGGACGCCAGATATGTTCCTGGATTGGGCAGCCTCCATTCATGAGGACGTAAGGCTGTATATCCTTCAGATACTGGAGCGCAAGCAACACCCCGAACAGGCTTATAAATCGTGCCTGGGGGTGCTTGGCTTTGCGAAAAAAGCAGGGAACGAACGATTGACTATTGCCTGCCAGCGGGCATTGAGTTATGGTGTCTATAACTATAAAACGATACAAACCATACTGGAAAACAAGATGGATAACTACGAGGAAAGCTTATTTGCCGATGAGCTGCCTATGCCAGATCACAAGAACATCAGGGGCGATTACAAGTAAATAATATACAACAATAAACCAATAACAACATGAACACAAGCACCTTAGACAAACTGCGGAAGATGAAGTTCTTCGGCATGTTCCATGCCTTTAAAAGCAGCATGGAAACCGGTAAAACGAATGATTACACAGCGGACGAACTGCTGGCCCACCTGGTAGAAGCTGAATGGGAAGACCGGCAGAACCGGCGTATAGAGCGCACTATCCTTTATGCCAAATTCCGCTATAAAGCTGCTATAGAGGATGTTCACTACCATGCTGACCGCACAATCGACCGGAACCAGGTTATGCGTCTGGCGGACTGTACCTTTATTGACCGCTTTGAGAACCTGCTGATCACCGGCAGCACAGGTATCGGTAAAAGTTATATTGCTTCTGCCATTGGCCACCAGGCCTGCATATTGGGTTACCGGGTGTTGTATACCAGCACACCTAAACTGTTTGCCAAACTGAAGATGGCTAAGGCAGACGGCTCCTATATCAAAGAGACTGCCAAGCTGGAACGACAGCAACTGCTCATTATGGACGACTTTGGTATCCAGCCTTTTGATGCACAAAGCAGGGCGGCACTCATGGAGATCATTGAGGACCGGCACGGTAAGACCTCGCTGATCATTACCTCACAGCTGCCGGTCAATAAATGGTTTGAGGTGATTGGTGAAAAAACGATTGCTGATGCTATCCTGGACCGGATCGTTCATGATGCGCACCGTATCGAGCTAAAGGGAGAATCTATGAGAAGAAAACGTGGCGTGGAACCGGAAAACAGCCACTAATGAAATTACCTTTTAAATAACTATTTTTGTACATGCTTTTACAGCATTTGCTGCAACCCAAAAGTCAGCTAACCCAGTGGTCAATTTGGCCCGGAACAGGGTGGTCAACATCTCCATAACATACACCACCTAAAATCATGGTTTTTACCCTTAAAAATGGAAAAAATCAACGAATATCTTTAACTTTTCTAACATAAGTATCCATAAATATCTGTATTTCTTCCTGAACTTCTGTAAGTCTCTTTAAATCCCTGGCAATTGAGGATAAAGGGCCTCTTAAATAATATTCGTCACTATTGGACAATTTGGGATAATTTTTATTCACCGGGTATTTTTTAAGAAACGCCATATTTTCTGAACATCGCAGCAGAGATACGCCAATCGAGTTTACTTTTGACGATAAGTTATCGACTAAGGTATCTAAATAAGCACTTTTAAATTCCTCATTTTCAAGGGAAACATCGAACCCGACAATCATAAAAAGGAAAAATTCAATTTTGGCTATAATATCATAAGAAGGTGTCAAATCTTTTCCTTCCATAATATCTCTCAACTTAGAATCACTTATCCCAATTTTCTGCGAAACTTTTACAGCCTCTCTGTGACCTACGACCTTGCTTAATTCATCTCTAATTCTCCTGGTCTTTTCCGTCCGGTCTTGATATAACAGGGTTTCGACCCGAAGAATTTCATGATCAGGTGGCGTATGATAATAATAATGATGCAGAATTTCAGCCGAAAACCCCAATTTCAATCCTAATATCGGTCGTCTTTTTATTTCTGATTTTAAATGGCTCCATTTATTAATCAGCGATTTTTCCTTTGCCATTAATTAACCGCTATTTAATAGAAATCATTGGGGACTACCTGGACTGCCTTTTCAAATCGTTTGACATAAGACATTAGTTTATGTTCCGTTTCAGCCATTGAATCACCAAATGGAGCGGACGGACAATATACACCCGCTTCGTGGTCTAAACGGCAATAATAATTCAAATCCCACTGGTAGGCAGCATTAGCACCTTTTATGATTTTTACAATTCGGCCTTTGATTTTTTCTTCAAGATTGTCAAAAAGAAAAATACTCTCCTTGACGATTTCGTATTGTTCGATAAGCATGTTTTAGGTTTATCAGTAATTATGTAACGTTTATAGGTCTTCTTCATACTATTGGTCAGGTTAAGTCTCAAAAAGAAAGACCCTAACACTCGCTGCCGGGCCTTTCAACCTAAACCTTATCACAATAGGCAAGCAGGATAGCTTACCTGTTTTTGTAATTGTAAAAATAGCTATTTTATTTTAAGAAAGATAGAATAAACAAACCACTACGGCTACACCAAGGCAGGTCTGCGACCTGCTGAACCCACCATCCCTTATTCAACTGTTAAGCAACCAACAGCGCGAGCCGGGTAAAAAGTCAAGGCCGGGCGGGGCCGCTGAAAGCAAACAACTCCCGCCCGCTTGTATAGCCTTTACTTTTTATCCCGGCGGTGGGCTATCTTCGCGGCACAGGTGAATAAGGAATGGCTGCTATTACTATCGTAAACATCTGATTTATAATTATTGCCTAATAATTAATCTACAGTCTGAACATTGTCAGCTATGTTTCTGGATAGCATATTAATCCGCTAAGTTACACCCATGCATTCCAGATAAATAGTAAATTAGCACTACATGAGCATTAACGAGATTCTGACCATTACGATCGTGCTGACCGCAGTATTCGCCTATATCAATCACCGGCTGATCAAATGGCCTCCCACGATTGGTATTATGGTACTGTCCCTGCTATCGTCCATGCTGCTGGTGATATTTGGCAATTTCCATTCTATGCTTTCGGATAAAGCCGTTCAATTAGCTTCCTCTATTAATTTCCGGGAGGTGCTGCTAAATTTTATGCTCAGCTTCCTGCTGTTTGCCGGGGCTATTCAGATTGATGCCGGGAAACTCAAAAAGGAACGCTGGCCGGTGCTGGCCTTATCAACTTTAGGTATCCTGATTTCTACCACCCTGGTTGGCGGGATGACCTGGGGCCTATTCGGGTTGTTTCATTTGCCAATTCCTTTTATTTACTGCCTGCTATTTGGCGCATTAATATCACCAACCGACCCGATTGCGGTATTGGCTATACTGAAGACAGCCAAAATTCCGTCTTCGCTGGAGCTCAAAATTTCTGGAGAATCCTTGTTTAATGACGGCGTGGCGGTGGTGGTATTTGTCACCTTGCTGGATGCCGCCGGTTCCGGGGTTTCCGCTGTTGATTTTTTAGCGGTTGGCAGACTTTTTTTACAGGAAGCCGTTGGCGGGTTGCTGTTTGGCGGCTTGTTAGGCTATATTGGTTTTTACGCCCTTCGCTCGATTGATGATTATAAAGTGGAGGTACTGGTCACCTTAGCCATCGTGATGGGTGGTTACCTCATTGCAAGTCATCTGCACGTATCCGGCCCGCTGGCGATGGTAGTAGCGGGTATCATCACAGGCAACAAGGTAAAAGACGAGGCGCTGTCCGACACCAGCCGGGATTACCTCGATAAATTCTGGGAGCTGGTCGATGAGATCCTGAACGCTATCCTTTTCCTGCTAATAGGCTTGGAAATGCTGATCATTAAGATCAATATGACAGTTTTGCTTATTGGCGTCCTGTCCGTCCTGACCGTACTACTAGCCCGCTGGGTGTCCGTCTTTTTCCCTGTGTTATTATTGCGTTTTAAGATCAAATTTGAAAAACACGCGGTCGCCATCCTTACCTGGGGCGGTTTAAGGGGCGGCTTATCAGTAGCCCTGGCTCTTTCTTTAAGCCCGGCTATGCACCGGGATGAATTCGTGCTCATTACCTATATGATCGTGGTTTTTTCTATTTTAGTGCAGGGTTTGACCATTGGGAAACTGGCTAAAAGATTGCAAAGGACTTAGCCGATTAGTTCAGCAATTTGATCATGACTTCCGCATTCATTACTATACCATCCAACGGAGCATAAATATCTTTGAAGTCCGGGTCGGTGAGGCTGTCGGTATAGATACTGACCATGGCTAGCTTCCAAATTTTTCACGCCATTTTAAAATATAGCTTCATATCAGTAAATTTGAGTCTATGAAAAATGTATGGTTTATCCGCCATGCCGAATCCGAGGCGAATGCCGGACTTCCTACTGACGATCCCGGACTGATTGCATTAACTCCCAAAGGACATGAACAGGCGGAAATTTTAGCTGATATTATCAATGCTGTGCCTGACCTGGTAATCTGTTCGTCCTATATAAGAACGCAACAAACCGCGCGGCCTTTATTGGAAAAACACCCTCAAGTTCAAACATTGGTATGGCCAATACATGAGTTTGATTTTTTATCGCCCAAAGCATGTATTAATACCACCGTCGATCAGCGGCGGCCCTGGGTAAAAAATTACTGGGATGCCTGTCAGCCTGATTCTGTTCATGGTGAAGGTGCGGAATCGTTTAACAGCTTCCGAAGCCGTGTAATTTCGTGTATTAAACGTTTAGAGCAAAGGGACGAAGCGTTTATCCTGGTTTTCGCGCATGGCCACGTCATGCGCGTGATCTGGCAATATTTTACCACAGGCCAACATGATGATCCGGCGGCCATGACCGTCTTTCGTGATCAGATGACCTTATTGCCGGTACATAATACTGCGGTGTTCAAAGCTAGCTACGGTCAGGGTACGTGGAATGTTCTTGACCCTGTATTTGACCCGGAGCTATCCGTAGGTGAATAATTAAATATCATTGGCTGCTGTCAAAAATCAATAGGTTACCTAAAAGTTTGCATTGACCACCACTATTTCCCCGGTTGCAGCGTTTACGCATACAAGTTCCCGGTGGTCAGCATATTGGTGGACAAACATGTTTTTGGAATTACCATAGTGGTAAATATTATAAAAACCGGCCTTAAGATTTTCGGCCTCTACCTTTTCAATTACCGGACGTAATCGATCTTCCATCTCTTTCAAAGTACATTCAAAGATCGGTTTATAAGGGTCTGCTTCCATTGATATATTATTACACACTAATTTACAAAAAGGTTATCGCCTATTTCAGATCACTTCGTTTTGGACCGCTAGATTTCGCAAGATTCGCCGCGAAACCCTGACCACGAGGGCAGCAAAGATGGTTTCGCACATGCAAAACTACATCTTTGCTATTACCTCCAGGCGGTAATTAAACAGGGTAATTTACCGGCTCGGCCCACCCATGCCCCGGTCTTTACCAGGGCCTTTGCGTATAAATAGGTTTTGGCGTTGTTCCTCGGCCTTTCGTTGCCGCTCTAATTCCTGCCGTTCCTGCGCGGCTTTTAGCTCTTGTGCTGACTTTAGTTCCTGTGCTGCTTTTAACTCACGCTGCTGCTGCTCGACCAACTGTTGCATTTGGCCGGGGGAGATATATTGAGTTTGCATTTCCTCTTTGAACTTTGCAATTTCCCATTTGGGCGCGTTCCTGACTTCTTTAAGCTGGATGACCGATTGCATTTTCTGTTCAAAAAATTGCACCAGTTTATCCGGCCAGGGCTGATCGAATACATGCTGAAAGACCTGTACGGCGTTGGGGGGATTGGTGGCGATCAGGTGTACACCATGAATATCCGAATGCAGGCCCGAGGCCACATTCCGGCCATATATCTCCAACTTACTGTATAAAGATTCCGCCTGCACCGTTATCAGTGAGGGGATCAACTTGCTGTAACGATCGTCGTGCGCTTCCTTAATGACCATTCTCCCGGATTCATTCTCCAATTTCTGTTGTTCATAGCGATCCTGAATGCCCAAAAGACTTAATTGTGGATGTACTGCAAGCAACTTGAGGTTAACCTGGTAATCGTTTTCCCTTAATCCGTTGATGACGCTATTGATATAGGGGCCGTCTGCAAAAGTAACTTCCATAATAAAGTTTAGCCGGTTCTCTACACAATAATCCATTAGACCGGCCCGCCATTTCCATGCATAGTCCCCGGTAATATCAGGATAATAGGCTTCGTGCTTTCTTTTAATGGTTTCCGCATCAGGATGAAAGTCCCGTAAAGCATCGAGGTTACAGATCATAACATTACCACCCAATTCTTTTTGGGCGATAGTTTCCAGTTCGCTTTTACCTGCACCGGGTTGCGCGCCTATGATAACAGCGATAGGGTTTTCAGCAGGTGTTAAATTACCCCGGTGGTTATCGATGATATAGAGTTGCGCCTTTTCAAACGCAGAATCACTCAGCGCATACAAGGTTTGCAACGTTTTGGAAAGGGATGGCGAATAAGATTCGCTTATGGTATTTTTTTTTCTCTGCCAGCAGTATCGGACTGTATTTAGCGATGATCTCCTCCATGCGCGGCAGGCTCATGAAATTTTCCGGATCACGGTTAATGGCTAATGCTTCATCGCGTAAACTAACAAGTTCTTTTATCCGGTCCTGGTTAGGTTGCGGTTTATCCATTTCTTTCATGTGTTCCCGCGAAGCCAGGGCCACCAGTCCGTTCACAATGGATTTAGCGCTTTCTGTTAATGAATACCAATCAAGCGGGTTACGTTCTTCAACCTTGACAGGTGCTGGCAATGGCCGTTTCAATTCTTCGAGTATTTTAGCATACTCCTGGTAATCCATGATTACCCTTAGTGGTTCGCCGTTAGCATCCGTAATAATTTGGGTTTCCATACTCTTGTCCATAACACTATTCAAATTTAATAAATATTAAGTAATTAATTGTTGTTTCGCTGTGCGCAGCTGTCATACGGCTGTCTGTTTTTTGATCATTTGCTCGCATCTTCCAAAGCTTTTGACATTCTTTTTTGCGTTGCAGGGCCGGAATGGTTATAAACATAATTCCATGCATTGATGCAGTTATTACCGTCGATATTTTGTTGATGTGCCCGGTAGGCGTCCAATGAATCACGGACAGTCAGGCAAACAAAAAATAAAATGATAAAACCTAATAATGAAGGGATCAACCTGCCATAGACCAATTTATAATGCTCCCTGTGGTTGTGTTCCGGGAACAGGTTAATTTTCAATGACCTGTGGATCGGCTTTGGCCCCTTGTCAATAGTTTGGTTAATGTCGGCCAAACCATTTGTTAAGGTCTTGGTTACCGGCGATAGGTCAGCTGGTGGCGCGATGACCTTGATATTCTTCAGGTCCTCTTTAAAATCAGTAACCAGTTGCCCGATTCCCTTGTTTTTTTCAGCGATTAGCTTGTCTCTTGCCTCCCGCTCGTTGGTTTGCACCGCCATAAACGCATGGCATTTTTGTAGCTCAACAGTCATATCGCCGATGATGTCTTTCAAGCTTCGTTCGTCTAATTCTAATTCTTCAGTTTTCATTGCTTAAGTATTTGAGTTAATTAATTGGTTATTCGTCTTTCTTTAGATATTGTTATCACATATGCATACCGTGGCTCCGGTCGCGTTTTTGCTCCCTGATTTGCTCCTGTTGCCGTTGCAGGGCCAGTTTTTGTTGTTGCTGCTGTTGTTGTTTTAATTGCTCTTTTAATTGTTGTTCCTGTTTTAATTTATTTTCAATGGTTTGCAGACTGTAGCCAACCTGGCTGCCCTTAAAGTAGACCTGCTGCTGATCGGTAAAAGCGATGCCCCTGCCTTGTTCCACCTTATAGCCCCGGTCTTCCATGTATTGCTTTACCTGCTGCACATCCCGGCATTGCTTGATGGCTTTGGAAAGGTGCTGCTTCAAAACTTCCTTTCGCTGGTCGATCCGCTGGCTTTGCGCTACGCGCTGTTCCGGCGCCAGGAATTTGTTTGGGCTTAATACTTTTTCCAGCTTATAGGCCAGTTCCATTTTGCGGCAGGTTTCGGCCACACGCTTGTAACTATTACTGTCGCCCGCTGTCTTGCCGTCATAACCGATGCGGTTGGCGACAATATGCAGATGTTCATGCTGGGTATCTGCATGGGTAACGACCACATACTGATTACGATCAAACTCGAACTCTTTGGCCAGTGATGCGGCGATATCCGCCTTTTGCTGGTTATTGAGCTTGCCTGCATCGGCATGGGCTAAACTAACGGTCAAATGAAACACCGGCTTGCTGACCTTTGGATTCAGTTTGCTGACCTCGATAAATTGCCGGATCAGCTCTTTCTTGTTGCCGAAACATTGGTTGTAGGCGATGACCTGTGCCTGCTTCTTTTCCATTTCCTGCCGTTGCTGTTCCTCGGTTTCCTGGAGCCTGCCCTCATGCAGGTAGTTCAGGCAACCCCGGAAACTTTTGCCGGTAACTATTTTTCCGATCATTGTAAATAGCTGTTTATGGTGCCAATTAAACCTTGTATCTCGCGGACACATTGATTGAGCAGCGCCCGCTCCAGGGCGTTCAGTTCGTCCCCGCTGTTACGTTTCCGCGCCAGCTGGTTAATGTTGGCCGCCGTGTGATTTAGGGTGCCTTTAAGTTCCAATACTGACTTGGGCAGACTTTTGATCTTCACCTGTATCCTGTTTTTCAAACCCAGGTCGCGCAGGAACTCTGATACCGTTAAACCCACCCTTTGGGCATTGATCTCTATCATCTTTTTTTCCAGGGGTGTACACATGGCTGCCAACAGCTGCCGCCGTTTGTGTTGCTTTGTTGGCCGGCCTCCTTTGGCTGCACCTGTTTTATTTTTACCGGCTGTGGTGATCCCGGTCTTGTTAATAGTCTTATTCATTATCGTAAAAAAGTCTTCAAAAATCCCCCGAATGCGATAGCATGAGGGGGGCCAGCGAGTTTTGGCATAGCCAAAACATAGCTGGCTCACCTAAAAAGTGAGATATACAACTATGCCCATATACATATATATGGGGCGCTTTAGCGCCGTAAGCTATGGCCATGCTTTTCATGCGGTTGGGTGTTTATTTCCTGTTGTAATGTGTTCTGTTGCATTGCCAGCAAATAGGCATTAATGTCGTTATGACCCTGGTAAAAACTACTCGCATCAATCGCGTGGATACCTGCTTGCTTCAGTTTTTCGGTTGCGGCGTGGCCTGCGCTATCATGGTTCAGGTATTGATAAACATCCTGGTAACCACTTAGCAATTCGATACTCCTGCCGATGAGGGCAACCGAGTTCAGTACGATAATGTCGGTAGGCGTGTCGGGGAATTTCCGAAATCGTTGCAACGACAGGAAATCCATAAAGCCCTCGACCAGGCATACCGCCTGTGCGTTGTTATGGCTGCTGATCACCGTAATGTCCTTTGGTGATGATGACCCCTTGAACCAGGGATTGCGCAGCTCATAGCCTCCGGAACGGTTCTCAAAACCGATAGCCATATAGGTCTTGTCTTTAATGCTAAACTTGACCTCCCGGCAAAACCAGCGAACACAAGTGAGGTCAATACCCCGGCCGGTAATGTATGTGATCAGGCCAGGACTGTGCAACGGCGTAACGTCCAGTACGATAATACGCGGCTCATCCGTATCATTAGCGCCGCTAACGGGAGATGCCGTCTCGCGTTCCGCCGTAGCCACCCATGGCTGATGAAAAGAAAGGGTGTAGTCGTCCGCGGACAGGCGGGCCAGCAGTTCTTCCACCGAGCAGCGGTGCAGCCGGATGCCCAGGTCGATCAGGTTGCCGCCTTCGCCGATGCCGTGGTCAAACCAGGCATTCAACCGGGTATTGACTTTAAAAGAGGCTGTGTTTTCCTCCCTGATCGGGGACAGGTACCAGTGATCGGCCCCTTTGATATATTGCGGGTGAAACCCGCATTTTGCCAGGTATCCAACTATCGGAATTTGCCTGGCCTGGTTACAATCTAATGTCATAGGAATTAGTTTTTGATCGCTTGATTTATTTGCGGCGTGCTCTGCGTTTAAACACAAAATTTTCGGCTCTGTCTACTATTTCCTCGTTGGTCAGTTTTTTATGGGACATTAACCAATTGACAATTGCCTTTTTAGAGAACCGGACACCGCCATTGGGCAGGGCGATATAAGGGATTTCACCAGCTGATTTTAATTGGTAAAGGGTCTGGCGCGCGTAACCGGTGATTTTTTCTGCAATCTCATAGCCCCCGATTTCATCATCATCGCTCGTTGGCGATGCGGGTGGGGTCGGTGCGGTTTCTTTTAGGATAGTTAATAAATCCGAAACTTTCAGATCTATTAAGCGCATGTTTTCGTTGATATTCATTCGTCTTCCGATTTAATTCGGAAGCAAAAAAATAGAACAAAACGAACCTATACGAACGGTTGATTGGTAACGAATGACCGTACTTTATGCTATGCTGTCAGCAACTATTGGAAACTATGCAAAGTGCTTAGTCAAGGGAGATGGACTTATATACATTAATGTACTCAACAGGAGTATCTTTAAACCGCTGTCCTTCTAAAAAAACAAGGTTTTTCAATTTGTCAATAATAAAAACATCGCGTAAAAGCTCCCGATGTTTATGATGGAGAATATCGTGGGAAAGAACCTTACGATCTTCAATGCAATATTTGAGAAATCCGGCCAATGATTTGCTGACAGCTGATACGTAGACAACAGGAACGATTTCTACCCGTCCAGCCGGATCAATATTGAACAGGTTGCCCCCTTTGCTGTGTCGATTTAAGCTGTCAAGGAATTTTTTAAATGCGACTTCCTTTTCCTCCAATCCTTTTCCCTGCAACCAGAAACTATAAAATGAAACCGGCTGTACGTTGAATATATCAGAAATGTCACTGGCATTTGAGCTGCCATGTAGCTTTTTTTTCCATTCCTTGCCAATCAATAAGTTGAATATTTCATCACGTACTTTTTTTTGTTTAACCGAAAACATATTTCTACCAACCAGGTAACCGATGATGATGATAATTGAAGCGATAATAAATGCCTTAGCAACAAATAAAGGGTCATGTTTATTACCGCTATAAAAAAGCAAAAAGAATACAACTATTGCCACCGCCGCTATATAGGTCAAAATAAGCAGGTAATGAAACACATGTGTAAGAATGTAAAACCACCGCAGCTTTTTTGCTTCCGCCTCGGTTAAGCCTGCAAACTTTTCCCGGAGCTGCGCCAAACGCTTTTCATAACTAAGTTGTCCAAACCTATCACTTAGTTCATCAAGCCAGTCTTGAAAGCCGATGGATAAAAAGACCTGTGCAGGTATAATCCAAACTGAAAGTACACAAAGGCAAATCAGTAATGAAATCCGAAACCCTGGTATCAGAAAATATACCAGGCAAAACGTAATTAGCATTAAGATTTCAAAGAGTATCTTTTTCATTTGCTAATGAGGGGAATTTTGACATTTCTAACTTTTTTTTCTGATCAACAATTTTAGCATAAACTTGTGTCATTTCGATTTTACTATGTCCAAGTAATTCTTTCATCGTATAAATGTCCATGCCGAACGTTAGGCCGATGGTGGCGAAAGTGTGTCTTGCAGCATGAAAGTGAAGGTTTTTCTTTATACCCGCTTCCAATGCCCAAAATTTTAGATAAACATTAACAACCTGGCTTGATGGCAGATCCCAAAACACCTTTTTATTAATCGGATGCTTTGGAAGTTTTTCGATGATTAATTTAGCGTCTTCGATTAGTGGCACTATGACGATTTTTTTCGTGGTTTTGGCGGGCCGGAAAGTAATCTGGTCATTTTGAATTTCACTATAAACTAATTTTTTTACATCTGAAAACCGCAACCCTGTGAAGCATGAAAATAAAAAAGCTTGCCGGATCTGACTGTTCCCCTTTTTGGGGATGAAATTAGCTAAAGTTCGTACTTCTTCGATGGTAAGGGTGGTACGCTCTGAATCTTCCTCTTCGATGATCTTGAAGCTACTAAATGGCGAAGCTTGGATAACACCTTTTACAACCAATTTATTGAAATGCTGACGAAAAACGGACATATAGGCATTAGTGGTATTTCTGCTGACCTGGTTAAGCAGGTAGCCTTGAAAGTTGCTTAACAAATCTTCATCCACGTCCTGAACTAAAACATCTCGCTTAGGGAAGTACTTCTTAAGGTGAATAATAAGGCATTCTAATTTGTAATTAAATTTCTTGGACAAACATTGATCAAAATAATCTTGAAGATTATAATTTATTTTTGCGCGTTGTTTATACCCATGCTCTGAGAAATTTAATTCATCTTCTCGTTTATTGCGAAGTGCCTTTATGATTTTAAGCTTATCCTTATCAGCCTCACTAATCCGTGTTCCGGAATCAGAATAGTCCTTATCGACATAAATCTTAAGGAACTCATAATTGCGCTTACCTTTGCCCTCACCGGTGTTAGAATAAATATCGAGATAGGCACTAAATTTGCCGCTGCTTAGTTCTTTATATCTAATGGTTACCATAAAATAATTTGTTACTTTTGTTACTCACGAAAGTCGAAAAGTAACAACTGAGTAACAAAATTAACATAAAATTAAAAAGAATGCAAAAAAATAAAGTAAAAATAAAACAATTAAACATCTAATAATGAGCATTATATCTATTTTATTCTTTTGCCATTTTTCCTCATTTATGCTATCATAAAAACATGGCCGGCATCTATATCCACATCCCTTTTTGCAAACAGGCGTGTTATTACTGCGATTTTCATTTCAGTACCTCGCTAAAATATAAGGATGAGCTTTTAGAGGCTGTCCTTAAAGAAATCAGCCAGCAAAAAAACTATCTTGACGGCGAAACCATCGAAACGATTTACTTCGGCGGAGGTACACCATCTTTATTAACCGCTGATGAACTCAATTTAATTATCGGGACGATCACCAAGCTGCATGTGGTAAATTCAAATGCCGAAATTACCCTGGAAGCTAATCCTGATGACCTTGACAATGCTAAACTAAAGGCCCTGCGGCAAACCAATATCAATCGTTTAAGTATCGGCATTCAATCTTTTTTTGATGAGGACCTGCTATGGATGAACCGGGTACATAAAGGCGATGAAGCCGAAGCCTGCGTAAAAAGAGCGCAGGATATGGGGTTTGAAAACATAACCGTCGACCTTATTTATGGGTATCCATTATTAACGGATGCCAAATGGAAGCAAAACCTGGATAAAGTATTTGCGCTGGATGTGCCCCATGTTTCAACTTATTCCATGACAGTTGAGCCGCGCACGGCGCTGGCTTCCTTCATCAGCAAGAAAAAGCAACCGGCCATGGACGACCAGCAAAGCGCAGAACAATTTGTTTTGCTGATGGACGCCATGCAAACCCGGGGTTTCGAGCATTACGAGATCTCTAACTTTTGCAAACCGGGTAATTATTCAAGGCATAATGCTAATTACTGGAAAGGGGTAAAATACCTTGGCATTGGCCCTTCGGCGCACTCCTATAACCAGGAGGCCAGGCAATGGAACGTGGCCAATAATGCGAAATACATAGCAGCTTTGCAAAAAGGGGAAATACCCGCTGAGGAGGAAATACTGACCGAAGGCAACCGCCTGAATGAATATATCATGACCTCTTTAAGAACAATATGGGGACTTGATTTGAGGATGATTGAGAAAATTGCTGCCGGGGCATCTCCTGACCTGGTAAAAGTAGCGCAGGAATATTTTGAGCGTGGGTGGATCACTCAAAAAGATAATATTATTTACTTAACCCCAAATGGTAAATTATATGCTGATAAAATAGCTGCAGGGCTGTTTTTCTAAAACGCCGATCTAACTAACGGGTATTTGTAAAACCTGGGGGAATAACAAAAAACGGCGATCTCAAAAACCGGGTTGTTAATGCTGCCGTATCTTCTCCTAAAATAACATACATACCTTATGAAACCATCATGAGTTACAAAAAATAAAAACTACTCATGATAGCTTCATAACCTTTAAAAAACAAATTAAAACCTATGAAAAAATTAATGATCGCGGCCTTTGCATTAGCAGCTATTGCAATAGCGCCCAAAGCAAACGCACAAACAAACCCTATGGTAGGTGGCGCCGCCATGTACCCAACAAAAAACATTGTTGAAAATGCAGTAAATTCAAAAGACCACACTACGCTGGTGGCTGCCGTTAAAGCAGCCGGTTTGGTTGAAACACTGGAAAGTGCAGGGCCGTTTACCGTTTTCGCGCCAACAAACGAAGCCTTTGATAAACTGCCTGCGGGAACTGTTGGCACCCTTGTAAAACCTGAGAACAAGGCTACCCTGACTAAAATCTTAACCTATCATGTGGTGGCAGGCCGCATAAGTTCAGCCGATCTGTGGGCAAAAGTTAAAGCCGGTGACGGTAAAGCGGAATTAAAAACCGTTGAAGGCGGCACTTTAACCGTAATGGCAAAAGGTAAAAAACTGTACCTGGTTGACGAAAAAGGCGGCAAATCATGGATAACTATTGCCGATGTATTTCAAAGCAATGGGGTGATCCATGTGGTGAATACCGTATTGATGCCTGACTAAATAGTTTGCAGTTTTGAGCAGGCAGTTTGCAGATGGATGGCCGTCTGGCATAGCTAATTTCTCAATATTTATTCATCTATCTATGAAATCAAACCCGGTTGCCCATGGCGCCGGGTTTTTTAGGTTTTATTTGATTTAACAAAATCTCGTTTCATACTGCAAACTGCCCACTTCCAACTGCAAACTGAAATTGTCAGAAAACTATCAGAAACAAAGATGATGTTTAAACGTTTTTACCTTTTATTTACTTTTGCACGTTAAATAATTGTGAACATGAGCATCGTACTAACCCCTATAGACCGCGTTGATGATATCAATAAAGAGGATTTTATTAACAATTATTTAATTCCGCGCAAGCCGTTGATCATTCGCAAAGCCACCGAAAGCTGGCCTGCGCTGCAAAAGTGGACTTTTGATTATTTGAAAGATGTGGTGGGTGACCAGGTAGTTCCTTTGTATGACAGCGCAAAGGCCGATCCCTCAAAACCAATAAACGCTGCTGCTGCGGAAATGAAGTTTGGCGATTATATCGACCTGATACAAAAACAACCCACCGACCTGCGGATATTTTTATTTGACCCTATAAAATTTGCGCCAAAATTGCTGGATGATTACCGCTCGCCTACTAACCTGATGGGCGGCTTTTTAGATAAGTATCCCAATATGTTTTTTGGCGGGGCCGGATCAGTTACTTTTTTGCATTATGATATCGACCTTGCCCATATCTTCCATACCCATTTTAACGGGCGCAAGCACGTGATCCTGTTCGACCAAAAATGGAGCGAACGTCTTTATTGTATCCCTTTTGCCACCTATGCGCTGGAGGACTACGATATTGAAAACCCCGATTTTAAAAAATTCCCTGCCCTTGATGGGGTAGAAGGGCAGGAGGCTATCCTGGAACACGGTGATACACTGTTTATGCCCACCGGTTTTTGGCACTGGATGAAATACCTCGACGGGTCATTTTCTATCTCACTGCGTGCCTGGGATAAATCATGGGGTATTAAAGCAAAAAGCCTGTATAATCTGACGATACAGCGGAAGTTTGACGACCTGATGAAGAAGAATTTTAACGTTAAATATATGGCCTGGAAAGAGGATCTGGCTATTAAACGCGCGGAAAAAGCGCTGGCCGAAGGGGAGTTGTAGAGAGCCAAGAGTCAAGAGCCAGGAACCAGGAAAAGAATCGCCTATTTACTATACCTTGGTTCTCGATTCCTGGCTCTTGGCTCTCGTCTCTATCTTTTAACATTTTATTAATGTGCAGGATATATTGGTATCGTTACTTTGTTAATTCCCTATCCGTAGTTTTTTACTTTGACCTGGAATTTACGGGAATCAACGAAGCATGAGTTTTATCCTCCACCCCATTGATATCGTAGATCATATTAGTCCCGAAGATTTTGCCGCTAATTATTTGACCCCGCGACGGCCTTTAATTATCAAAGGCCTTACCCATAACTGGCCCGCTTTGCAGAAATGGACTCCCGGATATTTGAAACAGGTTGTTGGCGACAAAATAGTCCCGTTATATGATAACTCCAAAGCTGACCCTGCAAAACCAATCAATTCAGCAGCCGCAGAAATGCCTTTTGATGCGTATATCGACCTGATCATGTCGGAACCTACCGAGTTAAGGATCTTCTTTTTCAATATATTTAAACAGGCCCCGCAATTGCTCAATGATATCGCCTTCCCAAAGGATTTAATGGGTGGTTTTATCGAGAGCATGCCCTCCATGTTTTTTGGCGGATCGGATTCGGTTACTTTTTTGCACTATGATATCGACCTGCCGCATATCTTCCATACCCATTTTGGAGGGAAAAAGCAGGTAATCTTGTTTGAGAATAAATGGAAACGCCGTTTATATTGCATCCCCAATGCCACTTATGCGCTGGAAGATTATGATGTGCTTCGGCCAGACTTCAAAAAATTCCCGGCCCTTGAAGGCGTCGAAGGTACCGAAGCGTTTTTAGAACATGGCGACACGCTGTTTATGCCTACAGGGTACTGGCACTGGATGAAGTATGTAGAAGGCGGCTATTCATTAAGCCTTCGCGCCTGGGATGCTTCTTTGTCACGCAAGGCAGCAAGTGTTTATAACCTAGCCATAAAGGGCGGATTGGATAGTGCGCTGAAAATAGCTTTTAAGGCCAATTACGCCAGGTACCGCGAAAACCTGGCCGTTAAGCGTGCGCATAAGGAGCTGGCCGCTGGAAAGCCTTTTTAAGTAAAGAGTCTTAAGGCAAATGCTAACGTTCAATGTCCATTAAGTTAATCTGAGTTCGAGACAAGAAAAACCTTTGCCCCATCGGGGCTACCGCTTTGTAGAAACCAAATACCAAGAATAATTGCCACGTCAGTGGCTACCCTTCGCGAATTGGGTAGCCGCTGACGCGGCAAAATAACGGTTGAACGTTGTGCTGCAAAGCGGTAGTCCGCCTATGGCGGGGCATACTACAATAATATTCAATTTTTATTTCAAAATTACAGCAACCCGCCAAGCCAGTGAAACAGCAGGAGCGCCAGGTATTGCAGGATGAGTACCCCGTCTAAAAAGAAAAAATAATAGTATTCATTCTTTTCCCAGGTTGATTTAAAGATGAGCCAGCCGGCCAATGCTACCGTAATGGTTAATGCAAAAAAATCGGTATTAAAACCGTTTCCGCGGAAAAGAAACAATAAAACAACATAGCCGGCCAGTAATACCTGGCAAAATATATAGGCCTTTTTCTCTCCAAAGGCTACGGGGATGGTTTTCAGGCCGGATTGCTGGTCTTCAAAAAGATCGCGGATATCAAAAGGCACGGTAAGGGCAGCTATCAGTAAAAAGCGTTTGGCGATCAGGATCGTCGTGTCACGCATCGAAATGGTTGTAAGATGGATATGTTGCGCCTCCAAAACCGGTAATAAAACGGTGCTCATGGTCCATACCAGCGTTATCAGGAATTGCTTTAGTCCGGGGATATTCCGTAAGCCAAATTTTTGTTCGCCCATTGTAAACAATGGGATGCTGTAAGCGAAAGAAAGGGCAGCCAAAAATATGAGCAAGATTCTTGATTCCGTTGACATCAAAAAGAATAGCGGAATGAGGGAAAGTAACGAAACAATGCTAAAGGTCACCATTAACCGGTAATGCGCAAAAAACCAGCGAACGCGCCTGTATTGAGATTGTTCGGGATTTTTTGGCCGGGTTAATAAAATGCTGAAATTATAAATGCCGATAGTGGAGGTAAAAAGCAGCCAGGTAACTGATGCAACAGGTTTTGCCCCTGCCAGGTAGAAAGTTACAAGCCCCTGTGCCACGGCACACAATGCCATAAAAACATTGCTGAAAAGCAAAAAGTCAAAAGCCTGCTGCAATATTTTCTTCATCGTTTTTCTGGATGGCAAACCGGCATTTTTTAGCTGAGCGATTGTAAAGGATCTGGTCCGGCTTTTAATGTAAATATCGTAATCTCCGGCAATATTCCAACCCTTCCCCTGAAACCAAAAAATCCGTAGCCCACATTAACATAAATTTGCTGTTTGCCTTCACGGTAAAAGCCGGCCCACTCGTTATACAGGTATTCAACCGGGCTCCATTGAAAATGTTCTGTCCTCAGCCCAAATTGCATACCATGGGTGTGCCCGGCAAACACCATATCAATTTGCGGGTAATGTGGTAATACCTGCGCCCGCCAGTGCGAAGGGTCGTGCGACAAAAGTAATTTCACCGGCAGATCATCGGTATTTTTTACAGCCAGGTCCATCCGGCCATATTTTGGGAAGCGGCTTAATTCGCCCCAGTTTTCGATCCCGAGGATACCAATTTCTTCGTTACCTATTTTTAAACGGCGGTTCTCATTCCTTAACAAATCCCAGCCCATGTTTTTGTGGGTTTGTACCAGGTCATCCAGATTTTTCTGTTTGGCCGCAGGGGTGGCCCAGTCCGCATAATCGCCGTAATCATGATTTCCAAGAGAAGAAAACACACCTAAAGGCGCTTTCACCTTGTTGAAAATATCCTGGTAATCGCGCATTTCGTTGGTTTGTTCATTCACCAGGTCGCCTGTAAAAAATATGACATCAGGTTTTTCGCCAAGCAGCATTTCAACCCCGCCCAAAACTGCTTTCTTATCAAAAAAACTGCCGGAATGAATATCTGAAATTTGCCCGAGTTTCATCCCGTCAAAAGCCTTTGGCAGGTTGGGCAGGTAAAGGTTATGCCGTTTTACCTGGTAATCATACAAACCGCTTTTCATGTTCAGCTTAAAAGCCGCCAGCGGAACAGCGCCGGCAAGCAACCCCGCTTTTAGTAAAAATTCAGAACGCGGGATCGTATCGGGGGCGTGTTTTGTTTCAGGTGCCAGGGTGCCGGTTTTCTTTAATTTTCTGCCGGTGAAAATACTTAAGCGGCGCAAATCATCAATCAATAAAAGCAAGGCAAAGCAAGCTTTAAAAAGTAGAAGACCAAAAAACGCAAGGACAATGACGAGCCTCAGCCCCAGGTCAATCTTTACGTATACTGCCAGCAGCAAACCGCCAAGCAGTACCGTGGTAACAGTTATCCAGGTAATTAAAAACCATCTTTTACCAATAAATTTCCATTTTACCGAAAGCTTGCTCAGCCCTTTGAAAACATAAACATCCAGTAATAATACAATGGCAATAAAAAAAGCAGATTAAGCGTTACGCCTTCCATCCTCAGGGGTTAAAATGAAACAAAATTAATAGCGGTCGTCATCAATGTCAAGGTCGTCATCATCCGGTTGCAGGTTGAACAGGCTGTTAAACATATCCGAAAACGCGAAGCCGTTATCAAGGAAACCTTTGTTCAGCTGCGAAAATTCCGACAGTCCGTGTAAAACAAATTCCATCATTAATAACTCCTGGTTCTCTGTCAACCTTGGATGCAGTTTTTTTACAAGGCTCTTCAATCCACTAACGGCATTAAGCGCTTTTTTGTATTCATGCAGCGGCAATTCGTCAATCACGGCTAAATTATTGCCATCGCCAAACCAATTGATGATCTCCGCATAAGGATTTGGGGCCTTTGCTTTCTTTGTTTTTTCGGGATCGGGAAAAAACTGCAGCAACAGTGTTTTAATGGCTTTACCGATCAGGATATTGGCAACTTTGCCAGGGCCTTCCAGTTCGCCTTCGTATACCAGCTCGATTTTGCCGGTGATGGCAGGGATTACGCCCAGGAAATCAGAAATACGGACGAAGGTGTTTTTTTCGCCATTGATCAGCATGCGCCTTTCGGCGTTGCTTACCAGGTTTTCAAATGCCGATATGGTTAAACGTGCCGAAACGCCCGATTTTTTGTCGATAAATTCTGAATTCCGGGCCTCAAAAGCAATTTGTTCCACCAGGTCTTTTACCAAATCATCCACCTCAATGGTCGAACGTTGTTCGGGGGTGAGTGATGCTTCCTGCTGGGTAATTTTACGGGAAACGTCGATGGTACGCGGGTAGTGTGTTAAGATCTGGCTTTCAATACGATCCTTTAACGGGGTTACGATAGAGCCGCGGTTGGTGTAATCCTCGGGGTTTGCGGTGAACACAAACTGAATATCCAGCGGCAGGCGCAGTTTAAAACCACGGATCTGGATGTCCCGTTCCTGTAAAATATTAAATAGTGAAACCTGGATCCGTGCCTGAAGATCGGGCAGTTCGTTAATCACAAAAATGCCCCGATGTGCGCGGGGGATCAAACCAAAATGGATCACCCGCTCATCCGAATAAGTCAGTTTCAAGGTGGCCGCCTTGATGGGGTCAACATCCCCGATCAGATCGGCAACCGTTACATCGGGTGTGGCCAGTTTTTCGGTATAGCGTTCAGAGCGGTGGATCCAGCCAATCGGGGTATCGTCTCCTTTGGTAATAATTTCATTATGCCCGAACCAGGATATAGGCGCCAAAGGGTCATCATACAATTCCGATCCTTCAATATAAGGCATATATTCATCCAGCAGGTTCACCAGCAGGCGGGCAATCCGGGTTTTAGCCTGCCCGCGCAAACCCAGCAATAATATATTGTGGCGCGAAAGAATGGCAGTTTGCAGGTCGGGGATAACGGTATCCTCAAAACCGATGATCCCTTCAAAGCCTCCCTCGCCATGCTGCAATTGTTTGATCAGGTTTGCCCTTAATTCTTCTTTAACCGACCGGCTTTTATAATCCGTCTTTTTTAACTCGCCGAGGGTTCTGATATTTAATAGTTTGTTCATCTTTTTAATTTGAAAATTTGATGATTTGAAAATTTGAAAATGAAGCGCATAACATCTTCAAATTTTCAAATTAGCACATCTTCAAATGCGTTTATATATTACTGCTCACTTCGATCAGGTTTTGATCGGGGTCGCGAAAATAGATAGAAGTTACTTTCCCGTTTACGCCGGGCCGCTGCACTATACCCTCTATGGGTATGTTTTTGTTTTCGAGTTCTGCTTTGATCTGCTCGACAGATTCTTTTACTTTAAAGCCGATGTCAATTGCCCCGGGTGTGGGTATGTGTGCCTCCGGACTAAACCGCATACCTTTTTGGTGCAGGGTAAATCGTTGGTCGCCGAATTTTAAGGCTCTTTTCCTGGCGGTAATTATTTCGATCTCCATCCCTAAAATATCACGGTAGAATGCGCAGGTTTCCTCAACGTCTTTTACGGTTAATACCAGGTGATTTATACGGTCGATATTCATTGTCATTAGGTCATTAAGTCATTGGGTCATTGGTGTGTTTTTCATTAACCCGTCGCACATGTTTTTATCATCTGCACATCTTTCCCACATCCGCACATCTTTCTCTCATCTGCACATCCGCACATTTGCATATCCGCACATTATCTTACTGTTTTCCTCCGGTTCCGGATGTAATCTTCAAAAATATATTCGCCCAGGCCATTCAGTGAGCTATAAAACGCTTTGCCGCCATTTGTCTCTGTAAATTTACGAACAAACTGTTGCAGGTAGGGGTCCTTGGCGATCATAAATGTGGTGATGGGTATTTTTAACCTTTTGCACTGGGCCGCCATGTTAAGGGTTTTATTAACCACTTTACGGTCGAGCCCGATGCTGTTTTTATAATATTTAGTACCTTCTTTTAAACAGGTGGGCTTGCCATCGGTGATCATAAAGATCTGCTTGTTATGGGTTTTACGCCTGCGCAACAGATCAGTAGCCAGTTCGAGCCCGGCATAGGTGTTGGTATGATAAGGGCCAACCTGCAAATAGGGCAGATCTTTTAAAGTAATGGGCCAGGCATCATTGCCAAAAACAACAATATCCAGCGTGTCTTTAGGGTATTTGGTGCGAATCAGCTCGGCAAGGGCCATGGCCACTTTTTTGGCCGGGGTGATCCTGTCTTCACCGTAAAGGATCATGGAGTGCGAAATATCGATCATCAGTACGGTGGAAGTAAGGGTTTTGTAGTCCATTTCTTCCACTTCCAGGTCGCGTTCGGTCATCATAAAATCGCCGATGCCATGGTTAACCTGGGCGTTATGGATGGATTGCGTCATGTTGATCTGGTCGGAACTGTCGCCAAACTCAAACTCCCTGCGTTCGGCATTCTTTTCATCGCCCTGACCCGATTGTGGGGAGCGGTGATTGCCTTTGCCTGATTTTTTCAGCTTGCCGAAAATTTCTTCCAGCGCTGATTCGCGGATGCTTTGCTCGGTTTTAGCGGTGATATTAAAATTGCCTTTTTCGTTGTCTTCGGTCAGGTAGCCTTTTTGCTTCAGGTCGTCAATAAAATCACCCATCCCGTATTCGTTATTGGTAATGTTGTATTGCTTATCCAGCTCATTCATCCAGGCCAAAGCTTCGCCAGCATCGCCGGCGGTGTAGTTTAGCAATTCCAAAAATAATTTCAGTAAATCTTCAAACCCGCCTTTCGGAATCTGGCTGGGTTTATACTTCGAGAACTCAAAACCACGCATACGGTACCCTTTCTGATATAAAGAAACGGATTATTTTTTTGAAAAGTTTGGGGTGAGAGGTAATTTATTGGAATTGTTAGGAAAGGATGACAAACCCCCTGTTGTTTGAAAGCTTAAATCTTTTTACCCTCTTTGCCGATTTCGGCAGAGAGGGTCGACCATCCGCCTAAAGGCGGAGTAGTCGGGGTGAGTAGACTATACGAGCGACATTACCGTAAATGCATTGGCGCCAATGTCCGCCGGGTTGACTCACCCGGTCTTTGCTACGCTCGACCACCCTCTCTTTTGCAGGCAAAAAAGAGGGTAGCTGCAGTTATTTGCCCTGGTATTTACTTTGGTTGGCATAGAGGGTAGAAAGCAATTGCTCCCTGTTGTTGATTTCAGGCTGAATTTGTATCCAGCCTTCCCCTTTCATCCTCCTGGTAAAAGCAGGGATACTTGTGTCGTAGAGATTTATAATGCCATTTGATTTCTCTTCAATTTTTAAGCTGCGCCACCCGAGCTTTTGAGATAGCATCATTTCGCCTTTATACTCGATGCCCTTGTCGTTCAAGGTTATTTCAAGTGTTTTGTATGTCTTTATTAATTTTTTTGATTTTAAAAATATAAGAAGGCTTACGAAAACGCAATAAAATAGAAACGGCATTAAATAAAAATTTAAACTTTTTATAGAGGGATCTAAGAATTGAAGAATTAAAACGAAGATATATGGAAGCAAGAATATTTTCCCTGTGCTTAATAAAAATCTTTTCCTGATGTTGTTTAACCTGGATTGGTCAATACTAAATGTTTGCTGCATGATGTAGTGACGCAATAAGTAGGTCTGGGTTTAGAATAAATTAAGGATATGGTTTCGCCTCTCGCTTCCCATCCACAAAAACCACGCATAGGGTACCCTTTCTGATATAAAGAAACGGATTATTTTTTTGAAAAGTTTGGGGTGAGGTGTAATTTATTGGAATTGTTAGGAAAGGATGACAAACCTCATGCTGTTTGAAAGCTTGATTTTTTTACCCTCTTTGCCGATTTCGGCAGAGAGGATCGACCATCCGCCTAAAGGCGGAGTAGTCGGGGTGAGTAGACTATACGAGCGACATTACCGTAAATGCATTGGCGCCAATGTCCGCCGGGTTGACTCACCCGGTCTTTGCTTCGCTCGACCACCCTCTCTTTTGCAGGCAAAAAAGAGGGTAGCTACAGTTATTTTTTTTGGGATAGTCTTACTCCCAGCGGGGGGGGATTTTAATCCTTTGATGCAGTTTCGGATTCTAACATAGCAAGCAATTTGGTTTGTTTGTCAATCCAAAAATATCGTCGCCATTCTTTATCGGTTTTTTGATCTTCTTTCATAAAAACACTTTTCCTGATACGACCGCAATAAAGAAAAGCTTCTTCGTAACCGCCATCTACTGATATTAGAGGATTAAATTTGTGTCTTTTCCGCATTGCTGCTCCATACTGATCTCTTTTATTCAGAATGGGGATAATAGAAAGAAAATAGTCAAGGGATTTAACGTTTGTTAATTTTTTCTTGATAGGCGGATAGCCACAATTAAAGGTTGACGAATAGTATTTGTTGTTTTGTTTATAAATGATGGCATTTACCCTTTGTACCCAGCCAGTCCCAACATCGCATTGATGTGTCGGAACGGTGTCGGTTGGTTTCATTGATATCAAGCACTCGCCACAGTATGCATGATAATATTCAATCGTGTCGACATGATTTTTGTGCAAAGAATCGACCGTATGAGATACCCATTTTTCCAAACTTACCTTTTGAGCGTCAGCAAAATGTATGCTTAATATGATAGAAAGGAAACTTAAAAGCCAGCATTTCATTTAAGAGCAATTAAAGTGATAATACGCTTTCATCATAAACCGGATTCGCTCCCCGTTTCCCCGCCACAAAAGCGCCGATCTTACAAGCTGTTTCCAGGATCTGCGGCATCGGCTGCCCTTTTAACAATCCGTTTACAAATGCGGCCAAAAATGAGTCGCCCGCGCCTACGGTATCTACAACTTCAACCTTGCAGCCAGGGTTTTCATAAAACTCATAATCATGCCATACAATGGCGCCATCTCCGCCACGAGTTACGCAAATGGTTTGGGCATGGTATTTTGAGCGGAATTCTAAAATGCCTTCCTTCAGGTTTTCGGGGGTGCCACCGATAAGCAATGCCGCTTCATCTTCATTCATTTTGATCACATTGGCTCCGGCAGCCAGTGTTTCAATGGTGGATAAAGTATAATGCGGCGGGCGCAGGTTAACGTCAAATATTTTTAGGGCGGTGGTTTCATTCAGTAAGTTCAGCAAAGTATCGCGGGTAGTGGTATCGCGGCAGGCCAGGCTGCCGTAAACAATAGCAGATGCTTCTTTTGCGGCTTCATCCAGGTTGTTATCATGCTGAATGTTATCCCAGGACACCGGTTGAGGGATGATATAGGTAGCGTGCCCGTGTTTATCCAGCTGCACGGTTACTTCGCAGGTAGGCAGGTGGGTATCTACCTGGATCAGGTCGCTGTAAAGGCCATTGGCTTTTAAAAAATCAACCAGGCCATGGCCCGATTCATCGTCGCCAACACGACTGGCAAATAAAACATCTGCACCCTGCTGTACCAGGTGCCTTGCCACATTCATGGGGGCGCCGCCGGCAACTTTTTCGTCGCCAAAAGCATCCCATAGTATTTCGCCGAAGCAGAGAATAGTATTCATTTTGAGGTGAAAATTGGTCCGGGTTTACCGGGTTGTTAAAGGTAAAATGTTTTTTGATAAATTTATTTAAATTGCATGATGAAGAGGGTGATTTTATATTGTTTCGTGGGTCTTAGGTCATTCGTCCTGATCAGCATGTCGTAGAGACGTGATGCATCACGTCTCTACCCGGTATGTAACCTTATTCTATTATAAAGAAAACAATCCATCTGCATATGAAAAATTGACCGGAAAAGATTTACGAAGTTTTTAAACGGCGAGGCCCTCAATGAGGCCTTTGAGAAAAAACAATACCGAATTAAACTTCGTAAATGACTAGCTCGGTAAACAGCCTTGTAACTAATCCCTCTTCCCGCACGTCTTATCTTTATGATGAAGATATTTTACGTCTGCCTTTTTTCATTACTAAATCTGTCAGTTCAGCTGACCACCGCGCAAATTGCAAAGCCATTGTTAACCGACAACCCTTTAAAAAACCACCTCGATTCGGCTATTCAAAAAGGTGCGGCTGATTACATGAAAAATGAAGGCGCAGTTGGGCTATTGATAGGCGTTTGTAAAGATGGTCGTAATTTTATGTATAGCTATGGCGAATCGGTAAAGGGTACGGGCCAGTTACCACGATACGACCAATTATTTAACCTGGGATCGGTTGCCAAAACTTTTGTGGGCACCATGCTTGCAGAGGCGGTAATTGAAAAAAAGGTAAAACTAACAGATGATATCCGGCTTTATCTGCCCGGTGAGTACCCCAACCTGCAATACCAGGGGCACCCGGTGCGCCTGGTTGATATAGCAAGCCATACCTCGGGCATGCCTGGTTCTGCAAGGGATTTCCCTGCTTCCGTTATGGATAGCGTTAAAAAGCTTCTACTACCCGGTCAGCTTAACTTTTATCTTCGTTATAACCAGGATTCACTGTTAATCGATCTGCATCATTTTAAAATTGATACCATTCCGGGTACCAAATACCGTTACAATGGCAATGCCATGGAGGTATTGATCCTGTTGTTGGAAAGAATCTATAAACAGCCGTATGAGGTACTGGTAACCCATTATCTTAAAACCCATCTCGGTATGTACGATACCCGCACCAGGATCCCGGTGGCACAACTTAGCCGGTTTATACAGGGATATGATGGCGCCGGGAACGCGATAACATGGTGCGATTTGAAAGCCTATCCCAGTGGAGACATCAATACCAACTTGTTTTACCCGGGAGGCCCCAGCATGAACTCGACCATGAACGATATGATGAAATATCTGCAGGCGCAGCTGACAGAGCAAGATCCTGCTGTTAAGCTAAGCCACCAGCTGGTTTGGGGCAGTAACCCTAAAGATTTTGCCATCGGTTTAAACTGGATGTACGATCTGGAGGATGGCGTTAAGGACTATTACCATACCGGCCACACCGGAATAGGTTTTAATACCATATGTGAGTTTTATCCCACCGAGCAAATTGGTTTTATGATTGTTGTTAACGATAATATCAGCCAGGATAAGGTATCTCAACTGGAAAATGAGCTGCACAAGGCAGTAAAATAAAAAATCCGGCAATTTAAATTGCCGGATTTTTATGAGTTTATACCGCAAGGTATTATTTTTAAGCCCCCCAACCGGGGGAGGTTTGGAGGGGGCTACACCCCCAATAACAATCTTGTTGGATCTTCCAGCAATTGTTTTACCCTCACCAAAAAGCTTACCGATTCGCGGCCGTCAATGATGCGGTGATCATAAGATAACGCTACATACATCATCGGGCGGATAACTACCTGCCCGTTTACAGCCACAGGGCGCTCAATGATATTGTGCATACCCAATATAGCCGATTGCGGCGAATTAATGATAGGGGTTGACATCATCGAACCAAAAACACCGCCATTGGTGATGGTGAAGGTACCGCCGGTCATTTCTTCGAGGGTTAATTTATTATCGCGGGCTTTTACGGCCAGGGCTGCGACGGCTTTTTCAATACCGGCCAGGCTGAGGCTTTCGGCGTTGCGGATCACCGGAACTACCAAGCCCTTTGGCGCAGATACAGCGATGGAAATATCAGCGAAATTACTGTAAACTACTTCTTCGCCTTCAATGCGGGCGCCAACTGCAGGCCATTCTTTCAGTGCTTCGCAAACTGCTTTGGTGAAGAACGACATAAAGCCAAGGCCAACGCCATGTTTTTCTTTGAATTTATCTTTGTATTTAGCACGCAGTTCCATGATGGGCGCCATATCCACTTCGTTAAAAGTGGTGAGCATTGCAGTCTCATTTTTAACCGCAACCAAACGTTTAGCCACTGTTTTGCGCAGTGAAGACATTTTTTCGCGGCGATCTGTTCTTGAACCGGGCGCTGCTGCTTCAATCTTGGGCGCAGGTGCTGCAGGTTTAGCCGGTTCTACGATTTGGCTTTGGGCCGCTTTACTTATTTGCGGGTTTTCGGATACTTTTTCAGCAAGCAGGGCATCCTCTTTGGTGATCCTGCCGCCAACACCGGTTCCGCTTAGTGCTTTGGCATCTACGCCTTTTTCAGCTAAAATTTTAGCCGCTGCGGGTGACGGTGTTCCGGAAGCATACGCTGGATTGCTGTTATTTAGTACGGGAGCAGCTGATGGTGCCGTTTCTGCAGCTTTTGCAGCGCCAGCGCCTTCAATGGTACATACTACTGCGCCAATCGGTAAAGTATCGCCCTCTTTGGCAATTGTTTTTAATATGCCTGCTTTTTCGGCAGTTAGTTCAAAAGTTGCTTTATCTGATTCAAGTTCGGCGATGGGCTCATCCATAGCAACGGTATCGCCGTCCTTTTTTATCCAACGCGACAGCGTTACCTCGGTAATGGATTCGCCTACAGTTGGCACTTTCACCTGCAACGAACCGGAGGTAGCGGTTGCAGCTCCATTAGTTGCCGGAACAGGTGCGGGGGCAGTCGCAGCTATAACTGGCTGCGCGGCCGGTGCACTTTCTTTTACAGCTGAACCAGCAGCGCCGCCATCTTCAATGGTAGCTACCACAGCGCCGATTGGCAGGGTATCGCCTTCCTTCGCCACAATTTTTAAAATACCTGCTTTTTCGGCAGTAAGTTCAAAGGTTGCCTTGTCTGATTCCAACTCGGCAATTACTTCATCCATTTTAACCTCATCGCCGTCTTTCTTTTTCCAGCTGGCCAAGGTTACTTCGGTAATAGATTCGCCAACCGGCGGAACTTTGATCGTTAAACTCATTTTTTGTTTTTGTAGTTATATAAATTGGTCTCGCAGTCGAAAGCCTTGAGTCCGAAGTCTTGAGTCAAAATTTCTCTGACTTAAGACTTTAGACTACCGACTCAGGACTAAATTAATCTGCTCCTGCTGTCGCCATTTTTGCAGCAGTTTCTTTAACGGCAGCTTTTACCTGTTTGCCCGGAGGGGCTTCAAACGCTTTTGAAACAATTAACAGCTGCTGTGCCGCATGCTGTTTTGCAAAACCGGTAGCGGTGCTGCTGCCCTCGTTTCGCGAAATTACATTCAGATTGATCAATTTATCGTTATGGAATTTGCGGCAAATATATGGCCAGGCACCCATGTTTTCAGGCTCTTCCTGCACCCAGATAAATTCATTCGCTTTGTTGTATTTAGCTTTTACTTTTAATATCTGTACCAATGGCGTAGGGTAAAGTTGCTCAATACGAACTATAGCTACATCCTTGCGTTTATCAGCCTGTTGTTTTTCAAGCAGGTCGTAATATATTTTACCTGTGCAAAGCAGTACACGTTTTACCTTTTTAGCATCGGCATATTCATCATCAATGAGCTCGTGAAATTTGCCATGGGTAAATTCTTCAAGCTTCGATACACATTTAGGGCTGCGCAGCAGGCTCTTCGGCGTAAATATGATCAATGGTTTGCGGAAGTCCCGCAGCATCTGCCGCCTTAAAATATGGAACAGGTTTGCCGGTGTGGTGCAATTAGCTACCTGGATATTGCTATCGGCACAAAGCTCCAAAAAGCGTTCCACACGTGCGGAAGAGTGTTCCGGGCCCTGGCCTTCATAGCCGTGAGGCAATAACATAACTAATCCGTTACCACGCTGCCATTTGGTTTCGGCGCTGGCAATGTATTGGTCAACAATAATTTGCGCACCGTTAAAAAAGTCGCCGAACTGTGCTTCCCAAATAGTAAGTGCGTTAGGGTTTGCCATGGCATAACCATATTCAAATCCTAAAACCCCATATTCAGATAATAATGAATTAAAAATGCTGAATTTGCCTTCTGCACCAATGGTATCCAGCGGTGTGTATTCGTCTTCCGAATCAACTAAAGTTAAAACTGCATGGCGGTGCGAAAAAGTACCGCGTTTAACATCTTCGCCGCTTATCCTAACCGGGTGGCCATCTTTTAACAAGGAGCCATAAGCCAGGAGTTCGCCCATTGCCCAGTCAAAAACATGGGTTTTGGTCACCATTTTATTCCGCTCGTCAAAAAGCTTTTCAATTTTTTTGAAAAACTCCTTTCCTTCGGGCAGCGTAGTTATTTTTTTACCTATTTCAAGTAATTCTTCTTCAGGTACGGCAGTTTCAACAGGGGCAAAAAACTCCCTGGTGCTTGCTATATGCATCCCCTGCCAAACCCCTTCAAACATTTGCACCGTTTCGGTGATCCGGTCTTCAGATTTCGACTCGTCGAGATTTTTTTGCAGCAAGGCGCGGAAGTTTTTTTCCAGCTCGGGCGCGTAATTCGCATCAATGCTGCCTTCGTCCTGCAATTGTTTTTTATAGATCTCCAGTGGATTAGGATGTGCCTCTATCGCTTTGTATAATACCGGCTGGGTAAATTTAGGCTCATCTGCCTCGTTATGCCCATACCTGCGGTAGCATAACAGGTCGATAAATACATCTTCGTGAAATACCTGCCTGTATTCCATGGCCAGGTTTACCACATAGGCCATGGCCTCAACGTCATCGCCGTTTACGTGAAATACCGGGGATAAAACAGTTTTTGCAACATCGGTACAATAAGTGCTTGACCTTGCGTCTTTGTAATTGGTAGTAAAGCCAATCTGGTTATTGATAACAATGTGGATCGTTCCGCCGGTGCGGTAACCATCCAGTTTTTCCATCTGTAAAACCTCGTACACTATACCCTGGCCGGCAACAGATGCATCGCCATGTATTAATATCGGCGCTATTTTGGAATGATCGCCCTTGTATTTGAAATCAATTTTTGACCGCGTTAATCCTTCCACTACCGGGTCAACTGCTTCCAGGTGTGAAGGGTTGGGGCAAAGGCTTAAATGCACTTTTTTGCCGCCCTGTGTTACCACATCCGTTGAATAGCCGAGGTGATATTTCACGTCGCCGCCGAATGGAGTTTCTTCATCAAAATTTTTGCCTTCAAATTCCGAAAAGACCTCTTTGTAGGGTTTTTCCATAATATTTGTCAGCACATTCAGCCTGCCGCGGTGGGCCATGCCGATGATAAACTCTTCGATACCCAATTCCGATCCGTTTTGTATAACAGAATCAAGGGCAGGGATCACCGCTTCTGCGCCTTCGAGCGAGAAACGTTTTTGGCCCAAAAATTTTGTGCCCAAAAAGTTTTCAAAAACAACCGCTTCGTTCAGCTTATTCAGGATCAGTTTCTTTTCCTCAACGGTATAAGACGGGGTGTTGCGTTTGCTTTCCATCCGGTCCTCAAACCATTTGATCTTGATCGGGTTGCGGATGTACCTGTATTCGGCGCCTATTGATTCGCAATAGGTTTCTTCAAGCAACTGGCGGATGTCGCGTAAGGTTGCAGGGCCCAAACCCACCTGTACACCGGCATTAAAAACAGTATCCAGGTCAGCATCGCTAAGCCCAAAAGTCTCCAGCTCTTTACCCGGAAAGTATTTGCGGCGCTCGCGAACGGGGTTTGTTTTGGTGAATAGATGGCCGCGTGAGCGGTAGCCATCTATCATGTTGAGTACGTTAATTTCTTTGAAAAAGTGATCCGAAGCTTCGGCCGGTATGGTTGCCACCGGAGCGGCGGGCGTATCTTTTCCAAAATCAAATCCTTCGAAAAATTTTTGCCATCCAAAGTCTACAGATTCAGGCTCTTGTTTGTATGCCTCGTACAATGAATTTATGTAGGCAGCGTTTCCGCTATTAATATAATTGAGACGATCCATGCGAAACCAATCTTTAAAACGGTACAAAAGTAAGCATATCGCCTTGTAAACTTTTAATTTAATTTGTAAAATGTTGTTTTATAGGTAAACAGCTGAATGAATGGCGGCAAGTTTTACCGCGACATGTTATTAATGCCTTGTAATAATAAAAAACGACAGACGAAATGGTTTATTTATGGAAAAGTTTACGGACGAAATCGCGCAGGTAGGAAACCCCTTCCAATAGAATAGCAAGAATGCCGATAATGACTGTATATTGCTCGAACGGGTTCATAATCATAATGATTATTAGACGTAAATATACCTGAAAGGTTACATTTTTGCCTGATTTATTTATTGTGACTTTTCAGGAAGAAACAAGCGTGCATTAAAACGCTTTTTTTACCGTCTTTACGGCTTGCCGTAGAGAGGGTCGGAGAGCCTGCCGGCAGGCCTGCCTGCCTGCCGGCAGGCGTAGCGAATCCGGGGTGAGTAAACTCGCCGCCATGCGTTGGCGGTAATGTCCGCCGGGGTTGACTCACCCGAACATCGCTACGCTCGTTCACCCCCTCTTTTGCAGGCAAAAAAGAGGGTAGCTGCAATTGCTTTTGTTTCGAACACTCATGGAGAAAATCCCGACTTATCTTAGCTCACCTGAGGTAGCCAGGTGTCAATAAAATCGTTATTAGTTACCAGGTCGGTTGGCGGTTTTGTGGCAATAGCATAGCGGCTTTCGCGTGCGTCATTGACTCCCGCGATGAATGCCCAGTTACCCCAGTTGCTTGCGGGGGAGTAATCAACCAGTTTTTCTTCAAAATAAGCTGCACCCCTGGTCCAGTCAACTTTCAGGTCGTGCACCAGGTAACCGGCTACAATTTGGCGCCCGTAGTTATTGATATAGCCGGTGGCATTAAGTTCGTGCATAACGGCGTCAATAAGGGGCACGCCGGTTTCGCCATTTTTCCAGCGCTCTAAAGCATCATCCTGGTTGTCATTATTTAAAACTATTATTTCGCTATTATTTTTAGCGGCAATGAATTTTTGCCCGTGTTTTTTAAACATGAACCTGAAATAATCACGCCACAAAAGGTCAAGCAAGATAGGCTGGTATTGGTTTGAATGCGTGGCCTGGTGTTGTTTGGTTATCTCCCAATAAACATGCCTTAGCGAGATGCAGCCCAAAGCTATCCATGGTGATAGTTTTGACGAAAAGGAATTGATGGACGGTATACGTGCACCTTTTCCGACGGCAAACAGGTCGCCATTTAAAAAAAATTGTTCCAGTTGGTTTAGCGCTGCAGATTCGCCGCCTGAAAACTGCCCTGCAGCACGCGGATCATCTAACGGTTCATCCAACCCCAATTCGCGCAGGGTTGGCAATTTGCCTGCATTTGTTATGAAGGGCGTTTGGATAGCCGTTGGTGTGGCGATGCAGGGGCGAACGGTACTGTCGCGCTCGATCTTCTTTTTAAAAATGGCAAAACTATCCGGAATGTCTTTTATCGGGAAGGGGAGGTCCTCTTTATGATAAAGCGTATGGCCGATAAAGTGCTTTAAATTCAGCTTCAGTTTCCATAAAGCTGTTTCCACCTCTTCGGATATGTCTGTTTCTTCGTGGGCCACTTCCCGGTGATGGTAAACCTCATTGATATGGTATTCTTCGGCGAGTTGAGGTAAGATCTCAGCCGGGTTACCGATGCGGATCACTAGCTCTCCACCTATATTTTGCAGGTTTTTTCGCAGGTCTGCAACTGATTCCAAAAGGAAACGCGCCCTTAAACTGCCTGTTTTTGCATTGCCTGAAGGATTTGTGCGGAAATAATAGGGATCAAAACAATATACGGGTAATACCTTGTCTGATTTACGTGCCGCTTCTAATAATATCTCATTATCGTGGATGCGTAAATCATTCCTGAACCATACCAATATCGTCTTTTCGCTCATTTTTAATCAAGGGGACAATAGTATTGCAATCCGCAAATTTGCAATTTATTTAATTGTGATGCACAATGTGCAATAAATATTTGACATGGCTAATACATTTTAAGCTAAAAAAATAAATATTGCAATAATCAAAAATCCGGCGTACGTGTTATTCCGTTTATAGCTGTGTCATTAAGTTTAGTTGTTTTACTTGCCGGAAAATCATTTTGGTATCGCTTAAAAAAAGGGAATGGCCGACATTATAATTCAGGATAAGGCCCATTGTAACGATGTTGGGAACATAAAATCAATTGTACTATCCCCCCAAAACCATCGTTGTTAATTATAGATGTGAATGACATTTACTTTAAAGTAATGTTATAATTTTATAACGTAAAATAAATATACTTATGGCTACCATAGAAAATATACAGAAAGCCTATATTGATTTTGTGCTGACAGAAGGTGAACAACCAAAATCGGTTTACATATTTGCAAAGAAAAACAAAATGCAGGAGGAAGAATTTTACAGCTTCTTCAGCTCGTTCGACGCTATTGAGCAAAATATATGGACCGGTTGCGCTGTGAAAACCATTGCCGAAATAAAAACGCAGGAAATATGGATGCAATATACTGCCCGAGAAAAAGCATTATCATTTTTTTACAGCTTTTTTGAGTTGCTGAAAGGCAGTCGCAGTTTTGTTGTTTACAGTGTTAAAAAGCAGCCCAAAACATTTTCGACCCCACAGATTTTCCGGGGTATAAAAGACTTGTTTGAAACGTTTTGCAATGATATTATTGTTGAAGGTATAGAGACGAACGAACTTTCGGAGCGTAAGTTCTTCACTAACCGTTACAAAGATGCCCTTTGGGTTCAATTGGTTTTTGTATTGCATTTCTGGATCAATGATAACTCAACGGGTTTTGAAAAAACCGACGAAGCTATTGAAAAAGGCATCAACGTTACGTTTGATCTTTTTCAGCGTTCACCCATTGATAACCTGATTGAATACGGGAAGTTTTTAGCCACCCACGGCGGGGTTAAACAGAGCATGGGATTTGGGAACAACTAGTATCTTCGCCGCCATTTTCGACATGGACGGCACCCTGATCGACAATACCCCCTATCATTTTAAATCGTGGCAGGCGCTGTATAAAAAATATGGTAAAGGCGGGTTAAGTAAAGAAACTTACTATACCACTATCAGTGGCGTGCCGGTATTGGAAACTATCCGACGGGTGTTTGGCGAAGGCAGGGATGAAGCGCAGCTAAAAGACTTGTTGAATGAAAAGGAAGAATTTTACAGGCAACTTTATGCGCCTTACCTGGCGCCTATAAATGGGCTGGAGCATTTTCTAAACGGATTGAAAAATGCCGGGGTAAAAATGGCCATGGGTACGTCAGCCACGCAGGAAGATATAGATTTTGTATTCAATAAAATTCCGATAGAAGGGGATTTTGATGCCATCATTAATTCAACCATGGTTACGAGGCCCAAACCCGATCCGCAGGTATTTTTAAAAGCAGCCAAAAAATTAGGAATGCCGCCTGAAAAATGCGTGGTGTTTGAAGATTCATTAGCTGGGGTTAAAGCGGCTAACAGCGCGGGGATGAAAGTTGTAGGGATAACTACAGGGCATACCGCTGCGGAATTACAGCCGGTAAACCTGGTGATCGATAATTATTTGGCGTTGACCGTGCAAAAGCTGGCTGCGTTATTTGAATGACGTTTTGTGTAGGGGATAGTAATAAAGCAAACCGACAATTATTGAATTGCGGAGAAAAGATCTCGTTAGGGATAACCCCGTTGTAGAAAAAATAAGGATGAAGATAATTGCCTCTTAGAGCTTTTTGGCCCTCTTTTTTGCCTGCAAAAGAGAGGGCAGATCAAGCGTAGCGATGATCGGGTGAGTTAACCCCAGCGGACATTACCGCCAATGCAGGGCGGCGAGCCTACTCACCCCGACTACGCTACGCTGGTCGCCCCTCTCTTCCGCAAGCGGAAAAGAGGGGAAAACAAATATTTTTCTATAATCTAATGATATTGCCCGATGGGTCATAGGATTCGGATACCAGTACAAAGTATGATAGAAGTAAACAAATGAGTGAAAATCCAAAAGAACAAAATAGTATACCAACCTCCAAGGTCGAACGTTCTGCGAAATTTGTAAAAACCGGTTTTAAAATTGGCGGTAACTATATTAAGCATTACTCCAAAAAACTGTTCAATCCCGAGATGGATAAAAGCGAACTGAACGAGGATAATGCATCGGACATTTATGAATCATTAAGCGAACTGAAGGGCAGCGCCCTTAAAGTGGCGCAAATGCTGAGCATGGACAAAAATCTGCTGCCACAGGCTTATACCGATAAGTTTTCGCAGTCGCAGTACAATGCGCCGCCCTTGTCGGGGCCGCTGATCGTACAAACTTTTAAAAAGTATTTTGGCAAAACACCCGATAAAATCTACGATAAATTTAACGTCCGCTCGTCTAACGCGGCGTCCATCGGCCAGGTGCACCAGGCCGAGTTAAACGGTAAAAAACTTGCGGTAAAAATTCAATATCCCGGTGTTGGCGATTCTATTTCGTCCGACCTTAAACTGGTAAAGCCATTTGCTTTCAGAATGCTGGGCATGAGTGAAAAAGAGTTGGATATTTATATGAAGGAGGTAGAAGAACGCCTGCTGGAAGAAACCGACTATGAGCTGGAAGTAAGGCGTTCTATTGAATTTTCAAATGCCTGTTCAGGGCTTGACAATGTGGTTTTTCCGAAATATTATCCCGAATTATCCAGCAAACGCATCATCACCATGGACTGGCTGGAAGGCAAACACCTGCGCGAATTTTTAAATACTAATCCGTCGCAGCAACTGCGCAATAAAATAGGGCAGGCGCTATGGGATTTTTATAATTTTCAGCAACACGAGCTGCGCGCCGTACACGCGGACCCGCACCCCGGGAATTTTATGATCACCGGTGATGACCAACTCGGTGTGATAGATTTCGGTTGTATCAAAGAAATGCCTGAAGATTTTTACTATCCTTTTTTCTCGCTCACCTCTACCGGGTTAATGGAAAATAAGGAAGAAACGATTAAGGCGTTCCGCCAGCTGGAGATGATCCATCCGAATGATACGCCCGCGCAAATTGAGTTTTATTATAAAATGTACCGGCAAATGATAGGCTTGTTTGCCAAGCCATATATTACCGATCATTTTGATTTCGGTCAAACCGCGTTTTTTGATGAACTGTATGGCTTTGGTGAAAAGGTAGCTAAAATGCCCGAGTTTAAACAGGCGCGGGGCGTAAAGCATTTTATTTATGTTAACCGCACCAATTTCGGGCTGTATAATATTTTGCATGAGTTGAAAGCGGAGGTTAAAACGGATACGTTTAAGCCGCATGTGGTGGAGCAGTTTGTATGAGATTGAATGGACACGAATTGAATGGACACGAATTTCACGAATTTGTTCGAATGGACACGAATTTCACGAATTTGTTCGAATGGACACGAATTTGATTGACACGAATTGCGCATTCGCCCTCAAGGCTAAGGTTTATGTAGTGTGTACGCATTAAGAATCCGCGGGCACTTCCTGTCAACTCTTCATCATATCTGAAGTTTGTACGTTTATAGTCACAATTTATTTCCATTTTAGTGAAATAAAAACACATTAACATGCTTCTCGAAAATACTTTTGTACATCACGTTCATTTCTGGCTTCATGATAAAGCCGATAAACAGCAATTGATTGACGGTTTAAATACGCTTTTGCCAATTCCGCATATCCGCCAGATCCATATCGGCGTACCTGCCGAAACTTTCCGCAGCGTAGTTGACCGTTCGTATGATGTTTCGCTTTTGTTGTTATTTGATGGCCCTGCCGAGCAGGAAGCTTACCAGGTTGACCCTACCCACGTGTATTTTGCCGAAAACTACGCCAAACCTCTTTGCAGCAAAGTTGTTGTTGCAGATAGTGTAAATGTTCATGGTTGATGGTTCATAGTTCATAGCAGCTGCAATGAGCTATTCTACAAATCGCCTTTTTACCATGAACTATGAACCATAAACTATGAACCCAAAAAGCATCCTCCTTACCGGTGGCACCGGCCTGATCGGCAGCAGCCTTACAAAGCAGTTGCTGGATAAAGGCTATACCGTTAGTCATCTAAGCCGTTCGCCGGGAAGAGACCCGCGCGTTAAAACCTTTTTGTGGGATGTGCATAAGGGGGAGATCGCAGAACACTGTATTGACGGGGTAGATGTCATCATTCACCTGGCCGGGGCCGGCATAGCTGACGGCCGCTGGACTGAGGCAAGGAAAAAGGAAATCATAGATAGCCGCACCAAATCGATCCAGTTGATCTATGGCTTGCTCAAAACAAGAAAACACCAGGTTAAATCCATTATTTCTGCATCGGCTATCGGCTATTACAGCGATAGGGGGGAAGAGCTGATGACTGAGGAAAGCACGCCGTTTACTGATTTTATGGCCAAATGCTGCGTGGAATGGGAAAATGTTGTAGATGAAGGCAAAGCTTTAGGCCTGCAGGTAACTAAATTCCGTACCGGGGTGGTACTTGATAAAGGCGGGGCGCTGGCCAAAATGGCTGCACCTGTAAAATTATTTGTTGGCGCTCCCCTGGGCAGTGGCAGACAGTGGATTCCGTGGATCCATGTGCAGGATGTGATTGGGATGTATTTGTTCGCGGTTGAAAATGAAAATTTTGAGGGGGTTTATAATATGGTGGCGCCAAACCCTGTCACCAATAAGGAATTAACCAGAGCAATTGCCAAACAATTGCATAAACCATTGTGGCTGCCCAATGTGCCTTCCTTTTTGTTAAAATTAGTATTAGGCGAAATGAGTACGATTGTTTTGGGCAGTACCAAGGTCTCCGCCAAAAAAATTGAAGCTGCAGGGTATAAATTTATTTATTCGGAGGTTTCGTTAGCGTTAAAAGCGATTTATGGATAAAAAAATACCTGTTTCTATCTTCTGGTTCAGGCGCGATCTCCGCCTTGATGATAATGCCGGGCTTTACCATGCCCTGAAAGGCCCCAACAAGGTGCTTCCCGTGTTTATATTCGACAAGGAAATATTGGATCAACTTGAAGATAAAGATGATGCCCGTGTTACTTTTATTTATGAAACAATTACCGCGCTGGACAAACAGCTCCAGGAAAACGGCAGTAGCTTGCTTGTTTTGTATGATACGGCCGAAAACGCTTGGGCACAACTGTTAAGGGAATACCAAATTGCCAATGTTTATACCAATCATGATTATGAGCCTTATGCAAAAAAACGTGACGACACCATCCAGGCCCTGTTAAAAAAACAGGAGATTCTATTTCACACTTTTAAGGACCAGGTGATTTTTGAAAAAGATGAGGTAGTAAAAGACGACGGCAAACCTTATACCGTATACACGCCATATAATCGCAAATGGTACCAAAAGCTCACCCCGTTTTATCTGAAAGCCTATCCCAACAGCAAATATTTTGACAATTTTTTTAAAACGGAGCTATTACAGATTCCCGCGTTAAAAGACCTTGGCTTTGAAAAAAGCACGCTTAACTTTCCGGCAATTCATTATAAAGAACTGATCGCTACATATCCTGAAAAAAGAGATTTTCCGGCGGTTGAAGGAACCAGCCATATCGGGCTGCATTTACGCTTTGGTACGGTAAGCATAAGGGAACTGGCCCGTACCGCATATGAGTTTAAAGAGAAAACCTGGCTGAACGAACTCATTTGGCGGGAATTCTATATGATGATTCTTTACCATTTTCCCCACACTGCAACCAAATCATTTAAACCTGCATTTGACCGGATCAATTGGGTAAATGACGAAAAGCACTTTGAAGCGTGGTGCAAGGGCGAAACAGGTTACCCACTGGTGGATGCGGGGATGCGTGAACTAAACAGCACGGGCTATATGCATAACAGGGTGCGTATGGTGGTGGCCAGTTTTTTAAGTAAGGACCTGCTGATTGACTGGCGCTGGGGCGAACGTTATTTTGCCCGTAAGCTATTGGACTATGAATTAGCCAGCAACGCGGGCGGTTGGCAATGGTCGGCCGGATCGGGTACGGATGCTGCGCCTTATTTCAGGATCTTCAGCCCTGATTCGCAGTTGAAGAAATTTGATCCGCAGCTTAAATATATCAAAAAATGGGTTCCGGAATATGCTGATTTCAGCAGGTATCCAAAACCCATTGTTGATCATGCTTTCGCACGCGAACGTTGTTTAAAAGTTTTTAAAGAGGCACTTTCTGTATAAGATAAAAAAAATACCCCTTTTCTCTATTACTGTGTTACGGTAACTATCTGCCAGGTAAATCTTAAGCAGCTAAATGGCGGGATGCCCGAAGAACCCGATATACCATAGGCTATAGACGAAGGAATTAACATGGATATTTTTGTTCCGACAACCGCTTTTTGCAAACCTTCCGTCACACCTGGTATGAAGCCACTTATTACCGTGGCAGGCATTACATTGGTTCCGTTGTGAGCGCCATCAAAAATATTTCCGTTCAATAGTTGGCCGGTATAGGTTGCCGTAATGGTACTGGTTGCAAGTATTGCGTCGGTACCAGTACCCGGGGTTAATATACTGTAGTATAATCCATCAGCAGTTTTGGTATAGCCGGTTAAATTATTGGCCTTCATGTAATTCTGTATCACCATATCGTCATAAGCAGGAAACCCGTTTGTGGTAGCGTTGTTTATTGGGAGGTAGTTGATGGCATGGATGTAAACATCAAGGCTCTCATTTCCCGCGATACGGTTATTGGCTACCTGGCTGCTGCCCGAACCTGAACCGTTTTTGCCATAGGCCAGGTGAGATGGGATGAGCAAACGCATCGTGGCGTTTGAATATTTTAAAATATTATGTACCGCGGTTTGCAGCCCTAAAGGGTAATTATTATTGTGAATATGGCCAACATAGTCGTAATAATGATTGGCGATCGTATCAGAAGTTACATAGGAGCCGTCTAAAGTTTTGTAGGTATAAACAAATGCAACTTTATCCGAATACTGAAGTGCCGGGCCTGATCCGGGGCTGATGATTTTATAATAGATGCCTGTAGTGTCGCCACCTGAAGTATCTCTTGAAAAACCGGAAAGGCCATTGGCTGTAATGTAATTGTTTATCTGGATGTCATCGTATTGCTTAATAGTCAGTTGATTGTTGTCTTTCCTGCATGAGCTCATGCCTGTTGATAAAATAACGCCTATTATTGAAATTACTATAACAGAAAATATGGTTTGTTTCATTTGCACTTTTATTCGGGTTGCTTGTATTTGCGTTGTAATTTTTTATTAATTAGTTATACTGTATAGTGTTATATGAAAAACAAGCACTGCATTGGCCGGCAGCCCTAACGAGGACTGCGGAAACGGGCCGTATGCATAATGTGATGGCACATATAATGTTATTATCCCGCCGGGCCCTAAGCTGTTTTTGGTATCCTCGAAACCAAATTGCCAGCCTCTTATGGTTTCACCTAAGATAAAAGTTGGATGAAAAGTGTCCGTCTGCTGAATTACGCCACTCAATGTGCCATCTTGTTTTATCTGCCAGGCAATCCAGCCAACCGTTACCTGGGTTGAACTTGTAAATAAACCTGTACCGGTGCCGGCGGTATCTATTTTATAATAAATGCCGGTTGAAACACCGGCTGAGTCGATCACACTCGCTGTGATGTTATTGTTTTTTAAATAGGTTGTAATTAACTGATCATCTTTAATTAATTGCGCGCTGATCTGTGCCTTAACATCAACCGTTTTGGTACAAGAGCTTAAACCAGCAGCAGCAAGCAATACAATTAACAGAATCCTGTTCATTTTATGTCCCATACTGTTTATTTGCCTTTTTATTTTTCGCAGCGCCCTTAACATGGCTAACGCGATTTATCTGCCGGCATTTCCTGAACGGCACCTCATTTTTTGGCCGCACGGGGATTTTTCAATCGGCAAATTTATTCTTTTATAATTCAAAAACAGCAGCTTAACATTTTTTAACACTTAATAGGCTGTAATAGCTGCAAAATCACCCTTTTACAAAAGCATTTTGTTAGGCTATAACGGTTATTTTTATATAAACGTGTGTGGCTGGGGGTGATTGAGTTGATTAAGTTGTTGGAATGTTGTAAGGTTGGAAAGTTGTAATATTACCCCAACGCATACATTGATCCCCTGGCAGCAACAAAACAGGAAAAGTGCAGCAATTATAAATTAACCCAATGTATCTGGTTTAAAACTGACGGTAAGCTGGTTGATCTTTTTTAGCATTTTGATCAGGTACTCTTTATCATTTTCGCTGATGTGTGCATTAAGATAGTTATTGAATTTTTTTACCAGGGCACGTGCCAGGTGGCGCTTCTCTTTACCCAAAGGGGTTAAATATATTTTAACCGAACGTTTGTCACCCGCGTTAGATTCGCGGTAGATCAATCCTGATTTCTCCAATTGGCGCAGCATTCTTGACAAGCTGGTTGATTTCAGGCCAAGCAATGTGGCAGCCTGCGAAACAGTAGTGCCGTCTTTTTCATCAATATTGATCAGCAGGTATCCTATTGACTGGGTTATGCCAAACTCTGTAACTAAATGATTGTATTTATTGGCAACAGTTTGCCAAACTATTTTTAAAAAATAGTCGATGGTTTCCTGGTGTTTTACGCTACCCGACATAGGAAACAAACTTACATTTTTTGATTGAATTGTTGGCTGATTAAATGCCGGTTAAACACTTTTAAACGGCCTGGGCAAGCTTGTCACGAGCTATCCCCGCAATAAGGGCATGGCATTAATAACATTTATCCAAACGGGCGTTAAGGCGGCCTCAGGAAATATACTCTTTATAGATCTCTTCGAATAAAATTTTGTTATCTACAGCGAGGTCAAAAGGCTGATCGAGAAAAGTACTGTTATAACCGATGGCAATGGCCAGGTTTTTCAAAACTTTAAAATAAGTAATTTCAATGCCTTCTATCTGCTGCATGTAAAAAAGAATGAAGACGTCTTTTTCAAGGGGTGTTTTCCCTGCTTTTATAGCCGAGAGGTAGGCCTCCAGCGTCAGCGCCTTTATTCCTAAAGTATTTGTTTTGGCGGGCGTTTCGTGTATTGCCGTGTAAGTTTCATCCAATTGGCCAATTTGGCTGATGGTATCATCAATGGCCTCCTGTATGGCCTGTTTTAAAACATTTAACCTGGCAAGGCCTTTAACTTCGTCAAAGAAATGTAAAAGGTGCTGCTTGCCGAAATAGATATAATTTAAATGTTCAAGAAAGGTTTTTTTTAGCAGCTTATCTTCAATTTGCACATCTTTAGGCTGTAAAGCAGATAGTTGGTTACTCATGGCTATTTAATTACGGGGTAAAAAGCATCGGCAAAAAAATTATTGCAGATCATCAAATGATAATCATATTGAGCTATAAACTAAAACATTATATCTTTGTTTTCAATATAAAAAAAATATGCTGCAAAGAATACAAAGTATTTACCTGTTACTGGCCGGCTTAGCCATTTACGCACTTTTTCTTTTTCCGTTTGTTCACAATGTTCTTGTTGACGGCAAACCGGTAACAATTTCAGTTACAGGTGTTTTTCAGGATGTGAATGGGCAATACGTGCACACCCAGTTTTTTACCGCACTTACTGCTGCTGCTGCCGTGATAGGCCTGATCCCTTTGGTGATCATTTTTCTTTATAAGAACCGCAAACAGCAGATCGCTTTATGCTACAGCGCCATACTGGTGATTTTTGGTTTCAGTTTCTGGATGGCACAGGCGGTTAAGGGGGTAATGGGAAGTATCGAGATCGATACCCATAACTGGGGGATCGGGTTATTACTATCCTCCGTTAGTATACTGTTTATCGTATTTGCGCTCAAGGCGATCCAAAGGGACGAAAAGCTGGTAAAATCAGCGGATAGGCTGAGGTAGTTGATTGGTTGACCAGGTTGGATTAGGTTGATTAAGTTAGCTTTGGTTTGACTGATTCACCAATTAGACACCTGATCCAGATAACCTAATCAACTGCTCACTCACTCAACTTAATCAACCAATATTAATTAAATCTCCCGAACTGATCAATTGTCCTGAATTCCTGCGAAAAGAAATCACCAACTACCTGGTTAAACTGGTCCTTTTTAAAGATAGGAGTAGAATGCCCTGAATTAGGGATGATCCATAAATAGGAATTCTTAATGGATTGCGCTATCAGCATGGTATGTTTCGGCTGGATCACGTCATGGTCGCCGCCAATTACAAGCGTGGGGCAGGTAATTGTATGCAATTGTTCAATAGTGATGTGCGGCTCGTATGATAACAGGTGGAGCAGCTTTAATTCATTTTTTATTGCGGGCGATGGGCTTTTCATTTTTTTGGCGGAGTCCTGCACGGTCTTATTCATATTAACGGCCCATTTATATACAAAAGGGTCGACAGCGGTACTGTCAGGCCAAAGGTTGGCACCGGTGACGGCCAGTTTTTTTACCTTATCCGGGTGGCGCATGGCCAACAGCAGCCCGTTAATGCCGCCGTCGCTCCAGCCAATCACGTAACAGGATTTCAGGTTAAGTTTATCCAGCAGGGCATTCAGGTCATCTGTCATCATTTCATAGCTCAGCGAGTCTGTTGGATCAACTGATTTTCCCTGGGCGCGGCTGTCGGCAATTATTACCTGGTAATTTTTTGCAAAATAAGGGATCTGGTACAGGAAGTTATTGATGGACCCACCATTGCCATGAATGATCAATAAGGGCTCGCCTTTTCCATAGGTTTCGTAATACATTTTAAAACCGCGGATATCAGCATATTTACCAACGGCCGGGTTTCGCCCATAGGTAGTGGTATCAAAGGGTGATTTTGCCTCCTGGGCGAAGGAGAATTGAGCAAATATGCTTAATGCTAACGTGATGATGGTTTTTTGTATCATGATTGGTTTACAAAGGTGGGTATCGCTTTAGAGGCTTTTGTCTGGCTCCTCGAATGCTAATTAATTCAATTTCTTTCTTTTTAGGCTTTATCCTATAAGTTACAATTGTAAGACTGTTAATAGGGCCGCGATAAGTATTTTTACGCATCCCTGTTTTTTGTAAGATTTCAGGGTGAACTACGAGCGTTTTGAAAAACCTGTCAGCTTCATTCACGAAATCTGACACTTCCCTGCCCGACCAATTTTCTTCTAAATAATCGATGATTTTTTGAAAGCCTTTAGCAGCTTGTATCGTCCAAATTATTTTGAACGCCATTTTTCGTACTTTGCCATAACTTCCTCATGTGAAAAAACTTCACCTCTGTCAGCTTGTGCTAAACCTTCGTCAATCTCTGCCCGTTCATCCTCACCGATTTCATCCCACCAATCCTGCTGCTGTTCGTTTTTCAAAGCTATGAACCTCGCAATCACCGAGGGTTCATCAATATCAGTGAGCCATTTTATTAAATTCAACTTTTCTAACTGAATGTCCATAAAATACATATGTAAATCAAATCTAATAAATAAAAACAAGTCTATCAATAAAACATCTTTTATAGGGGATAAACCGCCTTTTTTTATCCTTAAAATGTCATATTCATAATTAGCGGCTTAGGTGTTTGAATTGATAATTAAAAAGCGTACCTTTGCGGCCGATTTGGCGATGTTGCCAGATTCGTTATTTTAATTCATGAACCCATTTATTCAACTGGGAATCCGTCATGATATTGTTAATGCCATCTCTGAATTAGGATTTGAAAATCCTACACCAATCCAGGAACAGTCAATCCCGGTATTGTTGACAGGCAGCAACGATTTTGTCGGATTAGCCCAAACCGGGACCGGTAAAACTGCTGCCTTCGGCCTACCATTGTTAGAACTGTTAGACTTCGAAGTAAATTATCCGCAAGCACTTGTATTGTGCCCCACACGTGAACTTTGTTTACAGATCACGAATGACATAAAAAATTACGCCAAAAAAATGGGCAACGTTAATGTTGTTGCTGTTTATGGCGGCGCCAGTATAGTTGACCAGTTACGCCAGATAAAACGCGGCGTACAAATTGTGGTTGCTACCCCAGGCCGTATGCTTGATATCATTAACCGAAAAGCGATCGATTTTTCGCAGGTTAAGTTTGTTGTTTTGGACGAGGCCGATGAAATGTTAAACATGGGCTTCCAGGAAGACATTGACAGTATCCTTTCAACTACTCCTGATACCAAAAAAACATGGTTGTTTTCGGCCACTATGCCATCCGAAGTTCGCAGGATAGCCAAAAAATACATGAATGAGCCGTTTGAGCTTACCATGGGCGAAAAAAATACCGGAAACGTAAATATCGAGCATGAATATTACATTGTTCGTGCCCGCGATAAATATGCTGCCTTTAAACGCATCGTTGATTTTAACCCTGACATTTTTGGTATTGTATTTTGCCGTACCAAAATTGAAACCCAGGATATTGCCGAAGCCCTGATAAAGGATGGCTACAATGCCGATTCGCTGCATGGCGACCTTTCACAGCAGCAGCGCGATAAGGTAATGAAACGTTACCGCGACCGCAGCCTGCAGCTGTTAATTGCTACTGACGTTGCCGCACGCGGTATCGACGTTAATGACGTTACACACGTTATCAATTACTCATTACCTGATGAAGTTGAAAATTACACTCACCGTAGCGGCCGTACAGCCCGTGCAGGTAAAACAGGTGTTTCTATCTCCATCATCAATGCGAAAGAATTAGGTAAGATCCGCCAGATAGAACGCGGCCTGGGCAAGCGTTTTGTTAAGGCCGAGATCCCTACCGGCTTTGACGTGTGCGAGAAACAATTGTTCAGCATTGTACATAAAGTACATAGTGTTGTTGTTAACGAGCAGCAGATTGAACAATATATTCCCCGTATTATGGAGGAGTTTAAGGATATGAGCAAAGAAGAATTTATTAAACGCTTTGCTTCTATTGAATTTAATAGCTTCCTTGAATATTACAAGAATGCGCCGGATCTGAACGCTCCGATAGAAGAAGGCCGCAGGCCCGAAAGAGGTGATGATCGTTCTGCACCGCGCCAGAGTGGCGGTGTTAGCGGTGGTGGTAAATCAGAATATACCCGCCTGTTCATCAATTTGGGTTCGGTAGATGAATTTAACCGTGGCGATTTGCTTGGTTATATCTGCAACAATACCAAGATCAGCGGACGGACTGTGGGCAAGATAGACGTTAAAGGGGTGTACTCATTTTTTGAAGTACAACATGATGACGTTGAAAAAGTAACCAACGGGTTTAAAGATATTGAATTTAAAGGTCGCCCGGTTAGGATAGAAATTTCGGGCGAAGGCACCAGCGAAAAACGCGAAGGCGGATACCAGCGCCGCGAAGGCGGTGGCGGTTACAACCGCGAAAGAAGCGGCAGCGGCGAAAAACGCGAAGGCGGCTTCAACCGTGAAAGAGCCGGTGGAGCAGCTGGTGGCGGTTTTCGCGATTTCTCAGGCAAACGCCGTGAGGACCGCGGCGAAAGACGCAGAAGATTTTAGTTTGCAGTTTAGTTTTCATAAGCCTGTTTAGCGGCAGGCAATAGTTTAGTTTAGTTTGTTTTGCAAACCCTCACCTTCCCGGTTGAGGGTTTTTGCATTGGGGTGGGGGTAGAGATTTGAGACTGGAGATTAGAGATTAGATGATTTGTCAGAAAGTCCGGAAGTCAGTAAAGACCGAAAAGCCTGCCTGCCGACAGTTCCGAAAGAAACTGCGGCTAACGTTTCGGTAAAAACAGCCAGAATTAGATAGCAAAGATCATATAACACTATATTACAAATGAACAAATGAACCAGTGAACCAATGAACGTTACCTGCTATATTCCACCGCCACTGAATCAGGCAGCATGAGTTTGAGAGAATGGTCGTCGAGTTTCTGTATCCGGTAAATGGTATAGGGCAGGTTGCCCTGGTAGGAGGTAAAAACCGTATCGCCTTTTACGAAATAATCTTCGGCTTCCTCGCCGTCAATGGCGAAGGTTTTATCGGTTATGTTTAATTTTTTGGAGCCATCCTTTGACAGCCACATTCCTTTAAGCTTTTTATTGGAAGGGCTTTTGCAGGCCCCGCTGATCAATACAAATGCACAAGCCAGATGCACCAATACCAAAGCGGTTTTTTTCATGACGAAGCTGTTTGGCTAAAAAATAAGCCTGTAATATTAAACAGCTAAAAATACGGTTTAATATTACAGGCTTAAAGGGAAAAATTACATTTTCTTATCCATTAACTGCGATTTTTTCAGGTAAACCCTGTGTCCTCTTTTGTTAATGTAATAATAGTGCGAGTGCTTGTTGATATAAACGGTTTCGCCACCGGGACCGCATTTTCCATCATATTTTTTATCAACCACCGCTGATTCGGTTGTTGCTGCAGCATGTGCAGTTGCATGCCCTACCTTTTTTGCCGTGTGCTTCATTTTTTGCCCCACGGTGGTATCCTGTTGCATTGGTTTTGCCTGGCTTTGTGCAAATGAGAAAATTCCCACTGCTATCAGTGCCACTTTTAATACATTCTTCATAGTAGTAAATGTTAAGATTTATACTACTAAGTCAAATGTTCGGCCAAATGTTTCATTTCGAGCACCGGAGACCGTTTTTCGTATAAAATGGCATAAACAGCGTCACAAATAGGCATAAATACATTGTACTGTTTATTCACCTGGTGTAGACAATTTACTGCATAATAACCCTCGGCTATCATATTCATTTCCAGTTGTGCCGAGGTTACCGTATAACCCTTACCGATCATATTACCGAATGTACGGTTACGGCTGAATTGCGAGTAGGCAGTTACCATCAGGTCGCCCAGGTAGGCTGATTCTTTAATGTCACGGTCTATCGGGTGTACGGCATCTACAAAACGTTCCAGTTCGCGGATGGCATTGGAGATCAGCACCGCCTGGAAATTGTCGCCATAGCCTACACCGTGGCAAATGCCGCCGGCTATAGCATAGATGTTTTTTAATACCGCGCCATATTCGGTGCCATAAATATCGTCCGAAATTACCGTTTTAATATACCGGGTATTAAACATGCCGGCAAATTCAGCCGCAAGTTCTGTATCGGCGGAAGCGATGGTGAGGTAGGATAATTTTTCCAGCGCTACTTCTTCTGCATGGCAGGGGCCGCTGATTACCAGGAAACGATCATAGGGAATATCATAATGCTGGTGCATAAATTCACCAATGATGAGGTTTTCATCCGGAACGATACCCTTTATGGCTGATATTATTTTCTTACCCTCCAGGTCAGCGGTGGTGATGCCGGTGAGCGCCTCCTTTAAAAAAGCCGCAGGCACGTTTAGTAAAACATAATCGGCCTCATGGATCAGCGAAGCCAGGTCTGTTGAGATATTTTGAGCCGGCACATTTATTTCAACCGAACTAAGGTAATGCGGGTTATGCCTGAACTTATGCAGATGTTCTACCGCTTGTACATTGCGCATCCACCAGAATATTTCTTTCGGGGTAGTGTTATCGCTCAGTATCTTAATATTGGCTGTTGCCCAGCTTCCGCCGCCAACAACGGTGATCTTTGGATGGGTGAGGGGTGAGTAGTGAGTGGTCAAAATGGTGAGTAGTGAATGTTAAATATCAAATGCAAAACACACAATATTGTTTCTGTTTTAAAAGTTTGATTTTTCTTTCAAAACAAAACTTATCAAATAAAAAGTCCTGCCAGGTTTAATTGACAGGACAAATTTAATGAAATATTGTTCATTAGTTCATTAGTTCACTGGCTCATTGGTTCATTAGTAATTTTTATTAGCTTTTACCTTTAAGCTTTCACCTTATTTTCCGTCCCCGGTAAACAACTTGCTCTTATCCACTTTTTTAACTACCATACCATCGTTCAGGATCTTGGCGATGGTTGCAAACGGAGCTGACACCACTTCGTCGCCATCCTTAAGGCCCGATAATACCTGGATATAACTGTCATCCTGGATGCCGGTAGTTACCTGTACCTGTTTTACTTTACCTGCGTTATAAACAAACACATATTCTTTTACAACGGCTGCTATTTTGGTTTTTGTGCTGTTATCGTCGGTGGTTGACGTATTGGTTGAATTGTCGCTGTTTACGGTAGTAACCATTTTCTTCTGTTCGCGGGTAGTAACTGATTGAATTGGTACCGATAATGCTTTTGCGTGATTGGTATTGATATCCACGGTAGCCGTTAATCCCGGGCGGAATGGGTTAGGGTTTTCGGCGGATTTAATCAGCAGGTTTTGATAGGAAGCCGGGCTGATCCTTACTTTAACGGTAAAGTTGGTTACCTGGTCGGCATTAGTACCCACTACGTTTGCCGAGCTGCCAATTTCGCTAACCACACCGGTAAATGTTTTGCCTAAAAAAGCATCCACCTGTATTTTTGAAGAATCTCCTAATTGGATCCGGTTGATGTCATTCTCATTTACATCAACGTTTACGTCCAGTTGGCTCAGGTCAGAGATAGTCATGATCTCGGTACCTGCAAACTGTTGTGTACCCAATACGCGTTCACCTTTTTGGATTCCTAATTTTGAAACTACACCATCGACGGGCGAATAAATATTGGTTTTGATCAGGTTATCAGCCGCTTCTTTTACAGATGCCTGTGATTGAGCCAGGCCATACGTTGAACCGATTACATTTTGCTTGGCTGCTTCAAGCGCCGCTTTGGCGCCGTCATAGCTTGCCTTTGCTGCTTCAAATTCGGCAGTAGTGATTACTTTATTATCATATAGCGCCTTGTCGCGTTTGTAAATAGAGGCCTGGTTATCAAAGGTGGCCTGGGATTGGGCCAGCATTTGTTTGGCATTGCCGATGCTCGCTTTTTGGGTATTGTTAGCTGCTTCAGCGCGGTCATACTGCGATTGTAAAATGTCAGGCCTGATTTTACAAAGCAACTGCCCTTTTTTTACCACATCGCCTTCTTTTATCGGCAGTTCAACCACCTCACCCGAAACTTCGGGGCTGATCTTTACTTCGATATGCGGCTTTATTTTGCCGCTGGCCGATACCGTTTCGTTGATGTCGCGTACGGCAGCTTTTTCGGTAGCCACCTGGGTTACGTCGGGTTTGCCAATTACACCTGTCACTTTTAATAAAATGAGGATAAGGATAACAGCGCCAAGGCTGATCAGAATATATTTTGTAGTTTTTCCCATGATTCTTGTGTATTTTTCACTTTTTAATTTTTTCTTTAACGGTGTTCAAGAGGGCTACGCCGTTTCGGATTTCGGATGTTCGATTTCGGATTTATTATTTTCTAATTTTCTTATTTTTTCTTTCGGACTTTCGGACTTTTCCGACTTTCCGGACTTTTTACAAAGTTATCGGGTTACCAAGATAATAGTCAATCACCTTACTTCTGAATACCACCTGGTACTGCGCTTCGATCATATCATTCTGCGATTTATTGTAATTAGTTAAAGCAGTATTATAATCAAGTGTGTTTACCAGCCCGGCATCAAACCGCTGTTTGGTAACATTTAATGCTTCCTTATTTGAATTATAAGTGTTTAATGATGATTGATAACTTTTCTCAGCTGCCTGCAGATCAAGTACTGCCTGTATAATAGTTTTGCTTAAAGTATTCTTTGCAAGCTGGGTGCTTAGCTGGGCATACTCATAGTTTAACTTAGCCTTTGTTACTGATGTCCGTGCGGTAAAATGATTAAAAATCGGTATTTGAACGCTGATACCCAATGATTGGTTGAAGTTATCCCTTACCTGGTTAAGCGGCGAATATGATGCGGTTATTGGTAGTTGCTCCATAGTTACAACGCTTTGTTTTGTAGCATCCACAAAACCAATAGGCACCGATGTGTATGGCGTTGCCCCTATGGTATGCGTAGTTACCAAACTTGAATAATTCGACCCGGCACCGGCAAAAAAGGATACGGTTGGATAGTAGCTGCCTTTAGCTACCTTAATTGCCTGGGCATATGTTTCCTGCTGCAATTCGGCAAGCCGTATATCAGGGTTGTTTGTAAATGCCGTTTTTATAACCTCGGTTGCATCGTACACGGTCTTTATATCGGTCAGCTTGCTGATATCAGGTTTTTCAACGGTTATGGAAGTTGAAGAATCCATCTCCATATACTGCTTTAATATCAGAATGGCCAGGTCGGCTTGATTTTGAGCAGTGGTTAAATTTAACTCAGCGGTTGATAGCTGCGCCTGTGCCTGTGCCAGGTCGGCGCGGGTTGAATTACCCAGATCGAAGTTTTTCTGTGCCCTGTCAAGCGTGATCTTTGCCAGGTCTATTTGTTGTTTTGCTGCAACTACAAGGTCCAGGTCGGTCAAAATGGTCAGGTAATCTGTAACCACGTTTAAAAGCAGGTCGTTCTTAACTTTTGCTGTGCTGGTTTTATCCGCATCCAATATGAGTTTATTTTGCAATATCTGGTTACGCAACTGACCTCCCTGGAAAACGGTTACCGAAAGCTGGGCGCTTCCAGAAGCATAAAAATTTGTTTGACTGCTAACCGAATAAGTGGTTAAATTGGCGCTGCGGCCAAAATTATACGTTCCACTCGGATTGGCTGAAAGGCTGGGTAACTGGTTATACTTTGCCTGTTTGTAATCCTCATTGGCAAGCGCCTCGGTAAATTGGGCCTGCTTAATGGTTAAATTATTTTTTATCGTCAGGTCAACGGCCTGCTGCAAGCTAATCACCTGCTGCGCTTTTGCTGTAAAGCTAAGCAATGCAAACGCCGCAATCCCCGCGAGGCTTATCAGTTTAGGTCTTGATAAAAATTGTACCATGAGTTTATGCTGTATATTAATTTGAGATGTTAGATTTGAATAATTTGCGAACCGGTTAAGGGCTTGCTTATATTCATTTCGTAATTCTGCTGTTTTAAAATGTTGCTGATCAAGACACCTAAATGGTTAAAAATATTGTATCCCAAACTATTATGGGACGCCAATGCAGCTAACCGGTGCATTTATTTGACGTTTGACGACGGGCCTATACCCATTGTTACACCATTTGTTTTAAATATTTTAAAACAGTACAATGCCAAAGCTACTTTTTTTGTATAGGCGACAATGTTTGCAAGCACCCTGCTATTTTTGAGCAGGTAAAAAACGAAGGCCATGTCATCGGTAACCACACTTTTAATCATTTAAAAGGATGGAAGACTGAAGATAATATTTACCTCGACAATTTTTTGCAGGCCGATAAATTACTGGATACGAAGCTTTTTCGCCCGCCATACGGGCGCATCAAACGGTCGCAGGTTAAGCTGCTGCAAAAAGCAAAGCCAGGCATTCAAATTGTAATGTGGAGTGTGCTTTCAGCAGATTATGATGCCACCGTCAGCCCGGAACAATGCCTTAATAATGTGATCAAAAATACAAAGCCCGGTGATATTGTGCTTTTTCATGATAGTTTAAAAGCGCAGGAGCGGATGGAGTATGCGCTGCCGAAGGCGTTGGAATATTGGAGTAAGGAGGGGTATAGTTTTTGCCCCCTGGCCCCCTAAAGGGGGAAGAAAAGTTTGCAGTTTGCGATAGGGATGGCAGCGGATACCGGCCCATGTGGTTAAGGCCCGTGCAGTATGATCCGCCTTGGGGCGGACCGGGCCGCAGGCATCGCCCCAAAACAGAAAATTACTTCAATTGAGTCCCGGCTTTGAGTCTTTATTTAGATTTTTAACACAAAGGTCGCTAAGAAGACACAGAGAACACAAAGGAAGAATAAACTTACTCAACCTATCTAACTCAATCAACCTAATCAACCCAATCCAACCAATCAACTAATTTAGAACCCCTCCAAATAATATTTACACACTTAGCTGACAGCATTTATTCTTAATTTTTGTAAATTCGCCGCTCGACACTGTTAAAAGTGTTTTTTTATTAAGTTTTTCTACTAATTCCTCACCTAAAAGTTCAAATACGATGGCTTTTGATTTAGATATGATCAAAAATGTTTACGACCGCTACAGCACCCGCGTGGCTGCTGCCCGTAAAGCGACCGGCAAACACCTTACTTTAACCGAAAAAATATTATACGCCCACCTTAGCGAAGGCGATGCCCAAACAGCATTTGGCCGCGGTGTGGATTATGTTGACTTTGCACCCGATCGCGTTGCTATGCAGGATGCTACCGCACAAATGGCGTTACTGCAATTTATGCAGGCGGGCCGTCCAAAGGTGGCCGTACCTTCAACCGTTCATTGCGATCACCTGATTCAGGCTAAAATTGGCGCCGACCAGGATTTGAGCACCGCCAAGGATGTAAATAAAGAAGTTTATGATTTTTTGGCTTCGGTATCGGATAAATACGGGCTGGGTTTCTGGAAACCTGGTGCTGGTATTATTCACCAGGTGGTTTTGGAAAACTATGCATTCCCCGGCGGTATGATGATCGGTACCGACTCACATACCCCTAATGCAGGTGGTTTGGGGATGATCGCTATTGGTGTTGGTGGTGCTGATGCCTGCGACGTAATGGCCGGACTGCCATGGGAGCTTAAATTCCCGAAACTGATCGGTGTAAAACTAACCGGGAAACTTTCCGGCTGGACATCGGCAAAAGACGTTATCCTTAAAGTAGCTGGTATCCTTACCGTAAAAGGCGGTACCGGCGCTATTGTTGAATATTTTGGCGAAGGCGCACGTTCGCTTTCTGCAACAGGTAAAGGCACCATCTGCAACATGGGTGCCGAGATCGGCGCGACCACCTCTATTTTTGGTTACGATGAAAAAGCGGCTACCTACCTGCGGGGTACCAAGCGTGCTGACATTGCCGACCTTGCTGACGCGGTTGCCGAATACTTAACCGGCGACCCTGAAGTTTATGCAAACCCTGGTGATTATTTCGACCAGGTGATCGAACTGAACCTGAGCGAACTGGAACCGCATGTAAACGGTCCGTTTACCCCTGACCTGGCATGGCCAATCTCTAAATTTGCGACAGCGGTTAAAGAAAACGGCTGGCCGGTAAAACTGGAAGTTGGTTTGATAGGATCATGCACCAACTCCTCTTATGAAGACATTACCCGTTCGGCTTCTATCGCCAAACAGGCCATTGATAAACATTTAAAAACCAAAGCGGAGTTTACTATAACACCGGGATCAGAACTGGTACGTTATACAGTTGACCGTGATGGCTACCTGGACACTTTTGCAGCAATGGGCGGTGTTGTGCTGGCGAATGCCTGCGGCCCATGTATCGGCCAATGGGCCCGTCATACTGACGACCCTACGCGCAAAAACTCTATCATCACCTCTTTCAACCGTAACTTTGCCAAACGCCAGGACGGTAACCCGAATACCCACGCGTTTGTGGCTTCGCCGGAAATTGTAACTGCATTTGCTATTGCCGGTGATCTTACGTTTAACCCGCTGACTGATACTTTAATCAATGACAAAGGCGAACAGGTAAAATTAGACGAACCATTGGGTATTGAAATGCCGGTAAAAGGTTATGCAGTGGAAGATGCAGGCTACCAGGCGCCAGCCGAAGACGGCAGCAAAGTAGAAGTGAAGGTTGACCCTAAATCATCCCGTTTACAACTGCTTGATCCCTTCTCTGCATGGGAAGGCACCGATATTTTTGGCTTAAAACTTTTGATAAAAGCAAAAGGGAAATGTACTACCGACCATATCTCTATGGCTGGTCCCTGGTTGAAGTTCCGCGGGCATTTGGACAATATCTCCAACAATATGCTCATCGGAGCGATCAACTATTTTAACAATACTGCCGACAGCGTTAAAAACGAATTAACCGGAGAATACGGCCCGGTACCTGCAACCCAGCGTGATTACAAAGCGCATGGCATAGGCACCGTTGTAGTAGGCGACGAAAACTATGGTGAAGGTTCATCACGTGAACATGCTGCTATGGAGCCGCGCCACCTGGGTGTCCGTGCCATCCTGGTAAAATCATTTGCCCGCATCCACGAAACCAACCTGAAAAAACAAGGCATGCTGGGTATCACTTTTGTTGATGCCAGCGACTATGATAAAATACAGGAAGACGATACCATTGATATTATCGGCTTAACCACTTTTGCCCCCGGCAAACAGTTAAGCGTGGTATTGCACCATAAAGACGGATCGACCGATAGCTTCCCGGTAAACCATACCTATAATGCACAGCAGATAGAATGGTTTAAAGCCGGCGGCGCGCTGAATATCATCAGGCGGCAAATGGCTTCGTAAGGAGGCGAAAGCTGAAACCTGCCTGCCGACAGGCAGGGGTAAAAGGCGAAAGCATTTAAGGCCTCTCCGTTTTGGGGAGGCTTTTTTTGTGAAGCAAATTATGAATGAATAAGCGTTAATTGTTGTTGTATGCTTCCGCAAATTACTTCGTAAAATCTTCCAATTTTATTTTGCCGGCGGGGGGTTGTGTTTAGGCACAACTAATTTGAATTGCGGAAGTCGGAATTGCGATTGCGGAATGTCTGGGATTGGCCTATCTAAACAAATATCCCACGGAAAAGCTAAATACCCGGTTTTGTGGGGTGGAACCACCGCCTAAGTTGGCAAACCCTAACCCGTAGCCGGCGTCTACGATAAATTTATTGATGAATTCTGCTCCGACTATGAAATTGATCCCGTAATCCGGGTTACGATAGTATTTGCTATATGAAAGAGAAGTATTTGTTCCATTTATCGATGAGTTCGCCGAAATGCCATAGCCCAGGTAAGGTCCGCCGCCAATATGTAAGTTTCCATCTTGTAATTTTACAATTTTATACAGAAAGTTAATAGGCAGTTCAATGAAATTCAGCCTATAAGTCAATGTAGCTTTTTGTGGGTTTTGCTGATTAGCATCAACAAAAAGTAAAGTAATTTGTTCGCCTTTTGTGCTATAGAATAAACCCGGCTGGATTGTGAAATTTGAAAATTCAATATTGACGATACCACCTGCATTAAACCCGGGGAGGTATTTGCCATAATTTGTAAACCCTGGACCTGTAAGTGATAATGTTGACAAATTAAGCCCGGCTTTAATGCCATAATTTATGGTTTGGGCGAAAGTAAATGCAGTTGAAAATAGAAGGATGAGGATAAGGTATGATTCTCGCGTGAAATGAAATTTAAGTTTGGAAAGATAGGTATTTATTGGAAATGAAATCGATCTGTTATTTTAAGTAACACGAGATCATTAATAACTAGAATAAATAGTACAATTGTAAAATGAATTGGGTAATCAGGAAATTAAACAAGTTAAAATATCACACCAACCTTATTGAACTTTTTAAACCCATTTGTGAAGAAATTAATAACCATAACTGGATAATCTCCGATTTCGAGTTTAATGGATGCGACAATTTCCATGAATTGCCTATAAATTACGAGGAAGAGTATTTTATATTGAAGCCTGAACAGTTTAAGAGAGTTATTGACTCCGGGATGCAAATGATATGGGGTGTGATTTTGGCTGTACCTCTTGATGTTAAAATAGAGATCAGTAATGAGCTTGTTCCCTTTATTGAGAGTAATCCATTTATTTTTGAGGATGGGCACATACAATACCAAGAAGCCGTTATGGAAATAGACTGTTTTGATAGCAGTTATACGATAGTCAAATTTAAAGACGAGGTATTATCTAATAAGTTTACCGGTTATTTTGATGAGGCAGTTGCTTTGGATAAGTTTCGTTCAAAACACACTAAAAACGAGTAGTATGCGCATTTCTAAATCTTTTTTATCTTCTTAAACACCAGCAAATTCTGCGCGTTAACGCTATATCCTGAAATATTATTCTGATACAGGTTAACCCGTTTATCATAATACAAAATAACTACCGGCGATTGCTGCATTACAATATTATCCATCTGGCGGTAAAGGGCGTAGCGTTTTTCATCGTTAGGCTCGTGGTAGGCCTGTACGAACAGGGCGTCGAATTGTTTATTGTTAAAGCCGGTATAGTTTGGCCCCCAGGGGATCTTGTTTTTTGAGTAGAAAACAGAAAGGTAATTTTCCGCATCGGGATAATCAGCCAGCCAGCTTCCGTAGAAAAAGTTGACGCCGTTTTTGGATACCAGTTCGCGCAGGCTGGCGCCCTGGGTAATCTCCACACTTGTTTTAATGCCGATCTGGCTGAGCTGTCCCTGCACATACTCAATCAGGCTGCGGTAGCCTACGGTGGTATGTAAAACAATTTCGGGCAGGTTGTCGCCATTGGGATAACCGGCTTCTTTGAGTAACTGCCTTGCTTTTTCGGGATTGTAGGAGTAGCCTTGCATTTTGTCTGCCTCAAAACCCGGCATCCCGACAGGAATAAACCCTGCCGAACCTGCCGTACCCATGCTGTTGCGCAGGTATTTGATCATCTTTTTGCGGTCGATGGCGTAATTGATGGCCTGCCTTATTTTTAAATGCCGCAAGGGCGAGCTTTTCACGATAGCCAGGCTGCTATCTACCAGCATGCCCAGGTAAATGGTATTGAGGAACGGGCCGGTGCTTAAGATAAATTTTCCTTTGTATTTGGTAGTGATCTTACCAGACTTGGTGAGGATATCATCGCGGTAGCTGCCATCAATATCATTCAAAAAATCGAGCTTGCCGCTGATAAATTCCATAAAAGCGGTTTGTTTATCGCCGATAAAGGTGGCACGAATGGCATCCAAATGGGGCAGGGGACTGCCATCCTTATCTTTTTCCCAGTAATGTTCGTTTTTCAGCAATACCAGTACTTCGCCTTCTTTCCAGTACTTAAACCTGAATGGCCCGGTACCCACCGGGTGCTGGCGAAAATCTTTCCCGTAAAAATCAACCACCTCATGCGGTACTACCGAACAATACTGCGAAGTAAGCATGCTTATAAACGGCGGATAAGGTTGTTTCAGTTTTACCTGAAAAGTAGAGTCATTTATAGCGATAAAACCGTTACAGCCGTTCACCTTGTCACTAAAGATCCATGAGCCGGAGGAGGCCACTTTCGGGTCGACGAGGCGGCTGAAGCTGTACACAAAATCAGCTGCGACGGCTTTGCGGCCTATACCGTTTTTAAAATGGGGATCATCATGAAAATAAACATCATTACGCAGGTGAAAAGTATAGACAGTGCCATCGGTTGAAATATCCCAGCTTTTTGCAATGCAGGGGATGGTTTTCAGGCTGTCATCAATCTGCACCAGGCCGTTATACAACGCATTGTTCATCCAGATGGCATTCTGGTTGCGCGAAAAAGCTGGGTCAAGGGAACTGAGGCCTTCATCCAGGTTGATATTGAAGACGGTTTTTTTGGAAGTGGATGTATTGTTTGAGCAGGAGATGAATAGCAGTAGCAGTAGTAATTTGAAAATTGGTTGATTTGAAAATTTGAAAATTGTTGAACAATGCTGTTTTACTCCCACGACCTAAATTTACGCATTTTCAAATCTTCAAATTAACTAATTTTCAAATTCACCAACTCAATAATCTCCTTTTCCAATTCCATAGCTTGTTTTTCAATCTCATTACCTTCAGCAATAATCTCATCCGTAAATGCCTTATCCTTATACCCCGAAGCATTGATCTTCACATTCATAAAGGCACCGATCACCGCGCTGCGGGCGCAAAGGGCTGCCACCCCCGCATCACTGATGGAGTTGGGGTTACCAGTTTCGGCCATAGCTTTGATGACGGTCATGCTGCCACAGGCGGCTTTCATCACTTTAAAGGGTATTTCAATGGCATATTTGGTGGCGTCCTGTATGGCTTTATCCCTTGCCGCTTTTTCTTCGGGTGTTGATTTGGACAGGCCGAAGGCTTCCATTATCTTGTTGAACGCGGCAGTATCCAGGTCGACCAGCTCTAACAATTCATCTTTATATTGCTGCCCTTTTTCGGCCCAATCGCTGAATTCTTTCCAACGGTCGTCCCAGCCCTTTTTGTGGGAGGATAGGTTGGCTACCATTGTGCCCAAAGCTGCTCCCAGAGCGCCCAGGTAGGCGGCAATTGAACCACCGCCAGGGGCAGGGCTTTCGCTGGCCGTTTCGTCGGCAAAATCGATCAAACTCATGGATGCGAGTTTGCTGGATCCCTTATCTTTCAGCAAATATTCAATAATGCGTTCGTCCGGGTTGAAAGGCGCCAGTTCCGAAAGTCCCATTGAAAGGATTGCTATCCTGATCAACTCCTTTTCACTCACCCCAACCGAACGCTGCTGCTTTAATAAGAAATATTTACCTGCATCCAGCATGGATTTGAGTGGTACTAGGCCCACCAACTCGCTGCCGGTAACACGCATGCCACGCTCTGCTGCTTTTTTGCAGACCTCGTCAAAGGCAATATGTAAGGGGGTTACTTCAATATTGGTGAGGTTCATGGAGATTTGTGCCACACCATATTCCTCGATGAACCAGCCGATGGCTTTTACTGATTTTAACGAACCGGGGATTGATTTTGGTTTACCGTTCTCATCAGTAATGATCTTTCCGTTGATCGGGTCGCCTTCACGCAAAACCCGACCAGCCTCCCGCACGTCAAAGGCAATGGAATTTGCCCTGCGGGTGCTGGTAGTATTTAAGTTGACATTATAAGCGATCAGGAAATCCCTTGCGCCGATAACCGTTGCGCCGCGTTTGGCGTCATACTCCACCGGGCCGAAATCAGGCTTCCATTGCGGCAATTTGATCTTCTTGAAAAAGCCTTCATATTCCCCCGCACGGATCACCGAAAGGTTGTTCCTGCTTTTATCTTCCTGCGCATGCTCATACAAATAAACCGGAATGAATAACTCTTCGCCCACGCGTTTGGCCAGGCGTTTGGCATATGCTGCCGTTTCCTGCATGGTGATATTCGCTATCGGTATCAGCGGACAGACATCCGTAGCGCCCATGCGGGGGTGTTCGCCTTTATGCTTACTCATATCAATCAGTTCGCCGGCTTTTTTAATAGCTAAAAACGCCGCTTCGATCACCTTTTCCGGTTCGCCCACAAAAGTTACCACCGTACGGTTGGTGGCTTTGCCCGGATCGACATTCAACAATCGTACACCTTCAACAGATTCAACTTCGTTGGTGATCTGCTTAATAATATCAAGGTTTACACCTTCGCTGAAATTGGGGACACATTCGATTAGTTGCATGGTAGAGAGATTATGTTTTTAGTCCGAAAGTCCGGGAAGACCGGAAGTCCGAAAGAAAAAGTTCAATTATTTGTTTTAAGTTTATTTCTAATATAAATGGCTTTAGCTTTCGCCTTTTACCCCTGCCTGTCGGCAGGCAGGTTTCTGCTTTCACCTTAAAATTGGTTTCAGTTTCCCCTGGTTATATAATATATCCCTGTAATCATTGGTCGGATACATATGAAAATCAGCAGGGGTACCTGTTGCCAGTGTTCCGCGGTTGGTGAGCCTTAAGGCCTGTGCTGCGCGGAAGGTTAGCCCGGCAAATACTTCGGCGGCGCTTAGTTTTTCGGCTGCACCCAATACGGCAGCCTGCATCAGCAAATCGCCCATCGGGGCCGATCCGGGGTTCCAGTCGCTGGCAATGGCAAGGCATGCACCCGCGTTCAGTAACTTCCGGGCAGGAGCATATTGCATCCCTAATCCTAATGAGGCTCCGGGTAAGGCCACTGCTACTGTATCTGATTTTGCTAATAATTTGATGTCCCGGTCCTTGGTGGCTTCCTGGTGATCTGCAGAAACAGCACCAACTTCAACAGCCAGCTCGCTGCCGCCGGTAGTAAACTGGTCGGCATGAACGGTTACGGCAAAGCCCATTTCTTTTGCTTTTTGAAGGAAGTTCATAGCGGTTTCCGGCTTAAATGCACCATCCTCCACAAAAATATCCACCCGGGTAGCCAGGTTTTCTTTTTTGACGATAGGGAGCAGGTTTTTTAAAACGTCATCCAAATACTCTGCTCGCGTTCCTTCAAAGTCTTTTGGAAGCATGTGCGCTGCCAGGCAGGTGGGTACTAAGGTTGCTTTTGTTTTATACGATGCCTCTTTTATCGCCCTTAATTGTTTCAGCTCCTGTTCAACAGATAAACCGTACCCGCTCTTTACTTCAATTATGCTGACACCTTCGGATAGATGCCTGTCCGCACGTTTCACCAATAGTTCAACCAGGGTTGCCTCACTTGCCGCACGGGTAGCAGTTACCGTATCCCAAATGCCGCCACCAGCTTTAGCAATATCGGTATAGCTTTTACCGGATGAACGCAGGGCATAGTCATTGGCCCGGCTGCCGGCAAAACAAATATGCGTATGGCAGTCAATAAAGCCCGGCAGTAACACCCTGTCGCCGGTAATTTCGGTGATCTGTGCCGATGGATGGTCCTTGCGCAGCCTTTCCAGTGTGCCGATGGTGATGATCCGGTCGTTATTACTCAAAACCCATGCATTTTTAATGATCTGCAGCTGGCTGTCCTTCAATGCGCCTTTTAGCGGCAGGCCGGTTAATGGCAATATTTGGGTGAATGGGCCTGTTATTTTTTTCATGTTTTGGAACTTTGTCTGAACTAGGATTTCTAAGATTAAAAGATTTTAGGATTATGAAAATTCAAACCCCAAAGATCATAGTTATGACAATTATACGCTATGTATTTTTATTTCTTCTTTACTTTCGGACTTTTCCGACATTGCGGACTTTCGGACTCAATACCTACCATACTTTCAAATCAAACTTCTCCGCCCATTCTTTGGCTTTATCATAGCCGGCATCGGTATGCCGGAAGATGCCCATTGCCGGGTCATTATATAAAACTCTTTTAAGGCAGGTGGCTGCGCGATCAGTTCCATCGGCTAATACCACCATCCCGGCATGCTGTGAATAGCCCATGCCGACGCCGCCGCCATGATGGAAGGATACCCATGTAGCTCCGCCTGCCGTGTTCGACATCAGGTTCAGTAACGGCCAGTCTGATACCGCATCAGAGCCATCCATCATGGATTCCGTCTCCCGGTTAGGGGATGCTACGGAACCGCAGTCCAGGTGATCGCGTCCTATTACTATGGGGCCTTTTACTTTGCCTGTTTTTACCAGGTCGTTAAATATTAAGCCTGCTTTTTCGCGTTCGCCCATGCCCAACCAGCAGATGCGCGCGGGCAGGCCCTGGAAAGAGATCTTTTGCTGCGCTTTTTCGAGCCAGTTAATCAGGGGTTTGTTTTCAGGAAAAGCTTCCATCAATGCGTTGTCAGTAGCAAAAATATCTTCAGGATCGCCGGATAAGGCGACCCATCTGAACGGCCCTTTGCCCTCGCAAAATAAGGGACGGATATAGGCGGGGGTAAACCCGGGGAAGTTAAACGCATTCGGCTCACCGCCCTGGCGGGCAAATTCGCGCAGGTTGTTGCCGTAATCAAAAGTTACGGCGCCGCGTTTTTGCAGTTCGAGCATAAAGCCAACATGCCTTGCCATACTGGCAAGGGATAATCTTTTATATTCAGCCGGGTCGGTTTTCCTGAGCACCGATGCCAATGTCATCGAAAGTCCGTTAGGGATATAACCGTTCAGCGGATCATGTGCCGAAGTTTGATCGGTCAGCATATCGGGGACGATATTGGCATGCAATAATTTTTCCAGCATATCGCCGGCATCGCTTACCAGACCCACCGACAACGTTTCGCCCTTTTCCATTGCTTCCTGCACCCAGGCAATAGCTTCCTCGTACGAGTGGGTCATCCTGTCGATGTACTGCGAATCCAAACGTTTTTGGATGCGGGTTTCATCCACATCGGCCCCTAAAAATACACCGCCCGCCATAGTGGCTGCCAGTGGCTGAGCGCCGCCCATGCCGCCCAAACCAGCGCTGACGATCAATTTGCCGGTAAGGTCGCCATTAAAATGCTGTACGCCGCATTCTACAAAAGTCTCATAAGTGCCCTGCAATATGCCCTGCGAGCCGATATAGATCCAGCTGCCGGCCGTCATCTGCCCATACATCATCAGGCCTTTGGCGCGGAGTTCGTTAAAGTGATCCCAGGTTGCCCAGGCAGGAACTAAATTGCTGTTAGCGATGAGTACACGCGGTGCCTCGGGGTGACTGCGGATAATGCCTACCGGTTTGCCGGATTGTACCAATAGCGAGTGATATTCATCCAGCTCCAGCAAAAGCTCAATAATTTTACGGAGCGATTCCGGGTTACGGGCCGCCTGGCCGATGCCGCCATAAACCACCAGTTCGTCCGGGTTTTCGGCCACCTGGCCATCAAGGTTATTCAGCAGCATCCGCAAAGGTGCTTCAGTCTGCCAGCTTTTGGCATGCAGTTCCATACCACGCGGGGCTTTATACACCGGGTGGTTGGCGTAGGTTTTAATAAATTCCGAAGTCGTCATCGTTTAAAATTATTTGGTTAGCTGTTGCTGTATTGTTTACTGTCGTGAGCAGTTCGCCATTGGTAATTAACTGGTGAAGCTGGTTGATGTCATCTGCAAAAATGCGGTCATCATCAATAAAAGGCACTTTGCTGCGTACCAGTTGGTGGCAGGCCTCAATTACCGGGGTTGATTTGAGCGGCCGCCTGAAATCCATGGCCTGCGAAGCATAAAGGAGTTCGATAGCCTGGATATATTCTAAATTATCAATTACCTGGTGCAGCTTACGTCCGCTGATAGAACCCATCGAAACATGGTCCTCCTGACCCAGGGATGTCGGCACACTATCAGCACTTGCCGGGAAACAGAGCGTTTTATTTTCTGTAACCAAAGCTGCCGTAGTGTATTGCGGGATCATAAGACCCGAATGCAGGCCGGCATTATGGGTCAATAGTTTTGGTAAGCCGTAACGTCCTTCGCTCATCAGGTAGCAACGGCGGTCGGCAATATTGCCCAGTTCTGCTGCCGCGATAGTGGCATAATCTAAAGGTATCGCCATGGGCTGCCCGTGGAAGTTGCCACCGCTGATGGTATCCTCGGCATTAAAAATAATAGGGTTATCAGTTACCGAATTGAGTTCGATCTCTGTCATTTCTTTTAAATGCAGCCAGGCATTGCGCGACGCGCCATGCACTTGCGGCATACAGCGAAGCGAGTAGGGATCCTGCACACGGTCGCAGTTTACATGCGAATTGCAGATCTCCGAATCTTTTAACAAGGTATGAAGGCGTTTGGCGACAAATTTATTGCCTTTGTATGGGCGTAACTGATGCAACCGGGCATCAAAAGGACGAGCCGAACCCATCAAACCTTCTAACGACATAGCGCCTATGATATCTGCGGCATTCAATGCATCGTTTAGCCGTTGTACAGCCTTTACAGCAAATGCCAGGATAAACTGCGTGCCGTTGATCAGCGCCAGGCCTTCTTTTGGGCCCAGTACCAGTGGTTTAAGGCCGTGAGCGCTTAAAATGCCCGAAGTAGCCAGGCGGTTTCCGCCGGCAAAAACTTCGCCCAGGCCTATTAAGGGCAAAAACAGGTGCGCTAAGGGGGCAAGATCGCCGGAAGCGCCAACCGAACCTTTTTCAGGAACTACGGGGATAATATCATTGTCGATATGCCAGATGATGCGCTCCAGTGTTTCAGGCGCAATGCCAGAATAGCCTTGTGCCAGTGCATGCACTTTGGTAATAAGCATCAGTTTGGCTATCTCCGCAGGGATGGGTTTACCCACGCCAACACTATGGCTTTTGAGCAGGTTGCTTTGCAATAAAGAAGTATCGGCTTCCGATATCCGGGTATCACACAAAGGCCCGAAACCCGTATTGATACCATAAACCGGGTGATGGGCGTGTACAATCTTTTCCACTTCGCGCCACGATGCACGCACCCTGTCAGCCGTATGGCCATTGATCAAGCCTTTTGTTTTGCCGGAGGCTATATCAATGCAAATACCCGCCGTTAAATGGTCCGCACCGTAGTTAAATACTTTACTCATTAGCTGCAGGTTTAAGTTCAACGGATAGTTTACTGCCAATTTTTTCGGCTAAGCTGTTTTGTTTAAATACTTTTTCCATAGCGTCAACAGCGGGCAGCAGGTTGTCAGATGTGGGGTTATCTGTTATCAATTCGTCCATCGCCAATAGTATCGCATCCCAAACAGGCATAATCTGCTGTAACAGATCCCTTCCTTTATCAGTAAGTGTAATCAATTGCCTCCGCCCATCATCGGCACAGGTGGCGCTGGTTACCAGGTTTTTGTTTTTTAAATTGGTGATGAGCTGGCTGGCAGCCGGGTGCGAAACCTCGGTTTGTTCGCTTAACTCCTTGATAGACAAAGCGTCGTTCTTCGACAATAAATAAAATACCGGGAACCAGCTGGCATCAAAATCAATGCCCTCATTTTGGTAAGCACGGTTAATTTCTGATAAAAAACTCTCGCTTAACCGCCGTAAGCGGCTGCCCATTACAAGGTATCCCAGGCTTTGGTATAAATTCATGGTGCAATTTATATAAGTGCTTATATAAATGCAAGCCTGATCACGGATTTTTACGGATTATTTTGATTTCACTGATTATTGACCGCAGATTTAGCTGATTAATTTGATTTTCACAGATTTTTGATCACAGATTTTTAACTGATTAGTTTGATTTTACAGATTTTTGGTGTGTGACTTGGGTTTATCTATTCAAATAAAGTTCTTTTATTAAATTGATATGGTGTTGTTCGTGACCGGCAATATGATAGGCCAGTGCTCTTACTGTTGCGCCATTGAAACTGCCGGTTCCTTTACCCATCCTGGTTAGTGAATCTTCGGGAAAGCCATTGAACAAGGCAATGGTTGATCTTCTGACGGCTTCATATTCTTCAAAAATATTATCCAGATCACGTTCATTAGCTTTTGAAAGTGCGGCGTATTGATCCTGGTCAAACCCGATCAGATTTTGTTGTTCGCCCCGGGCAAAACGAAGTGCGCGGTAAGCAAAGATCCTTTCATCATCCACAATATGCACCAACACTTCTTTAATGCTCCATTTACCCGCTGCGTAGCGATGGTACAGCGTTTCTTCCGGAAGGCTATAGATCAATTGCTTTACGGCAATAAAATTATCATGCATGTGCTTTAATACCTGTCCGTCATCAGGCAATAGGTTGATGTACATAATAGCATAAGGCGGGTATTCGCCTTCCAATGGTTTTGGTATTATTCGCATAACATGCTTTTTTATTTCACGGAGTTTGCTGCAAAGGTTTAGTTCACAAATTCGTAAATCGTAATTCTAAACTGCGAAGCATTCTTGAACGCCTTGAAAAAATAAACAATTGTAAAAAATTCGTAAATCGTAATTCTAAAATCGTAAATCAAAGGCTGCCTTTACTGTGCTGCTTTCCCCATTTAATCATTTCATCAACAACAGGGGTAAGGGTATAACTATAGGTAGTGAGTTTGTATTCAACTGACACCGGGTGTCCGTCTGTAACAATGCGGATGATGAGCTTACTTGCTTCCAGGTCCTTTAGCTCTTTGGAGAGTACCCGGGTGGTTATTTGCGGGATATTACGCTGTATATCCCTGAACCTGCTTTTACCCGCATACATCGACATTAATATCGGCAGCTTCCATTTGCCGTTTATGGCCTGCAGGGTATTTTGTACATGGGCTATCCGGTTCAGGATGTCATTACTTTTTTCTTTCATTAAAAGTACTTGTTAAGCTACTGGTATCAAATGTATATCTTTTGATGTAAACTGCAAATTAAATTTTGCGTAAATAATTATAAGTCAGGCGGATAAAATCCTTAAAATTTATTGACGATATTTTTTTTATGCCTATTTTTATGCAAACAAACCTAAAATCCATCCAATGGAAACCTTAACCCCCACACCTCAACATGCGGAGCTTACCCTGAAAGTATCCAGCATCAAACCATTTGAAAATATCGCGCTTGCATTTTCGGGCGGCGGCTTCCGTGCCGCCTCATTTGGCATGGGCGTCATATCCTATCTATACAAAGTTAAATTTAATGGCGATGACGACCCGCTTAAAGGCAACGTGCTTTTAAACCAGGTAACTTATATGTCGTCGGCATCCGGCGGGACTATTCCCACCACCTTATACTCACTGTATAACGCGCAGGGTAAATCATTTAAGGATTTTTATGTAAAGCTGTTTGAATGCCTTTCCGGCGATTTTCTGCTGCAAAACGCGCTCGAAATTCTTTCAGATCAAAAACGCTGGCGCAACCGGCCCGATAAAAGCCGCAACATTATCAATGCTTTTTCAATGGCTTATGATGAGTATATTTTTGAAGGAGCAACGCTGCATTCTCTTTTTTATAATAACGAAGCCGGCCACCTGCAGGAAGTTTGCTTTAATACCACTGAATTTTATACCGGCCTCTCTTTCAGGCAGGACCGTAAAATGGTGCTTGACTCTGCTAACGACCCTTATTTCAAATTCGGGAACGAAAATATATTCCTTAGCCAGCTGGTTGCCGGAAAATACAAAATAGGGGATGTGCTTGCCGCTTCTTCCTGTTTCCCGGCAGGTTTTGAGCCTATTGTATTCCCTGAGGATTTTACGCATGAAGGTTTAACCGAAGATGAACTGAAAGGTGGTCTCACGATGATCCCTCAAACCGGCGATAAGCAGGAATCGACTTTTATAGCCGAAAAAAATGTCGGTTTTATGGATGGCGGCATCACCGATAACCAGGGCCTGCAAAGCATGATGTATGCCGACGGCCGCAGGCAAAGGCACGAAACGACTTTTAAACCTTTCGACCTGATGCTGGTGAATGACGTAGGCAGCTATTTTATCAAGCCATATGTTAATCCGCCGCAACCCGAACATACCGGCATCAGTCTTGGTGGTATAAACTGGATCGCCACCCTATTCTTTTTGGTTGCCGCAGGCTGTATCGGGTTTGGGTTTTACTGCCATTTGGTTTGGATGGGGATGCTGGGCGGAATTTTAATTGTGTTGCCTGCTTTGTTTTTATGGGCAGTGTCCTCATTAAAAAGTAAGATCCTCGGCACGTCATCGCCCTTGCTAAAATCATTTACCGAAAAGATCATCAGGTTACTCATCCATTATTTTACTAAAACACCGCTGGTGGTATTGAAACAAATGATGCAGGCCCGGGTTGAATCGGTGCTGCTGCTGAATATGAGTGTTTTTTTAAAACGGATAAGGCAACTGCTTTATAATACTTTTTACGGATCGCCGCAGTGGAAAAACCGTGGCAAGGGCAACCACATTTATGATCTTGCTTTTTCAAGCGACCTGTACCGCAAGAAGAACCCGCCACCTGCACCGTATTTAAACCCCAGCCGCGACATCCAGATTGTGGCCCAAACCGCTTTTAATATGGGCACAACGCTATGGTTTGACGAAAGCAATATGCACCAGCAGCATAGCATGGCCTGTATTATTGCCTGCGGGCAGTTGACCACCTGTTATAATTTGCTTACTTATATCGAAAGGCTTTTTACCACCCCCTCGGCTTATGATGCAGTATACCTGGGCCGCTTAAACAGCCTTAAGGCGCAATTGACTGCAGATTATGAGCATTTTAAAACCGATCCTTTTTTTATGTATAACCAGTACGGCCTGGACTACCAGATCAAAAAATTTAAGCCATTAAGTGTGAAGGATATTCCTTTTCCTGAAAATTGGTAGGGGAATTATGGTAAACTTCCGAAGTTTTAAAAACTTCGGAAGTTTTTGCCGTTTGCTTATGCTTCGCCCCTTATCCTGAATATCATTCCATCCATATCTTCACTGATCCTTATCTGGCAAGCCAGGCGGCTGTCGTGGCCTGTTTCAGGCAGCGTGTCCAGCATATCCAGTTCGGTATTTGTGGCATGGAAATATTTTTCAGGGCCTTCCAGCACCTGTACATGGCAGGTGGCGCAAAGGGCCATACCGGCGCAGGTGGCCAGTACATGATGGTCAGATGCTTTTAAAACTTCCATCAGGCTAAGGCTTATTTCTTCAGGTATTTCAACCGGCCGGCGGCTCCCGTCGCGGTCTTCTATGGTTATATTGATCATGTTGGTGAGGTTAAAGGTAAAAGGTGAAAGGCAAAAGGTGTGGTCGTTCAAACCTTTCACCTTTATCCTTTCGCCTTTAAACTTAAAAAGCAGTTACACCGTAAACGGTAGTATATTTAAAACTTAATTTCTGATCAGGGTAAACGTGTTTAAATGCACTTTGGGCCATCAGGGCAGCTTCGTGAAAACCACAAAGGATCAGTTTTAACTTGCCGGGATAGATATTGATATCGCCTATAGCATAAACGCCTTTTACATTGGTGCTGTAGTCAACCGTATCTACCATAATGGCCGATTTATCTACATTCAGTCCCCATTCAGCAATAGGGCCAAGTTTTGGGGTGAGGCCAAACAGCGGAATCAAATGATCTGCTTCAATTACCGTGGTCTCGTTATCCCTGCCAATCACTTCTACCTGCTGCAAATGCCCGTTGCCTTTGATGGCATTGATATGTGATTGAAGGATCAGGTTGATCTTCCCTTCGGTAGCCAGTTCAAAAACCTTTTCGGCAGAGTCTGGTGCGCCCCGGAAGGTATCGCCTCTATGGATCAGGGTTACTTCTTCGGCAATATCGGCCAAAAAAATGGTCCAGTCCAAAGCGGAATCACCACCGCCGGCCAGTACTACTTTGCGGCCGCGGTAAGCTTCGGGATTTTTAACCATGTACGCTACACCTTTGCCCTCAAATTGCTCCAATCCATCAATTACAGGTTTACGCGGTTCAAAACAGCCCAGGCCACCGGCTATTACCACCACCTTGCTGTGCACTTCGGTATCGTCGCTGGTGCGGGTAACAAAGGATCCGTCTTCCAGCTGAAAAAGTTCATTAACGCGTTCTGCTAAAGAAAATCCGGGGTGAAACGGCTGTATTTGTTCCATCAAACCATCAACCAGCTGTTGTGCATTGATAGTTGGGAAACCAGGAATATCGTAAATGGGTTTTTGAGGATATATTTCAGAAAGCTGCCCGCCAACCTGTGGCAATACATCTATCAGGTGGCAGCGCATTTTTAACAGGCCTGCTTCAAAAACAGCGAATAAACCTACAGGCCCTGCCCCTATAATGCAAATATCAGTAGTTACTAGTTCCATGTTTTAATTATTGATTGGTTGAATTATTGAATACGATCGCAGGTTCAAATATTCAATCAAATGCGTTTGAATTAATAACTAAAGGTCAATGTTATTATAACATAAAACTAATGATAAATAGTAATCAGCGATTACTTTAAGTTATAGTTGGTAAGGCAGAAACGCTTAAAAAGCTCAATAAGTTTGGTGTTTTTACCCTGGAGCTGGATAAACTGGAAGGTGCGGAATATATCGAGTCCTTTGATGTCAATGATGGTTAGCTCATTGTACTTTAACTCGCTTACAACGGATTGTATAGAAAGAAAGGTAGCTGTTTCGGAGTACAGCAGGTATTGTTTAATGGCGATACTGCTTTCCAGCTGGATCTCTATCTGCAGGTCTTTGGGGTTGATGCCGATATGGGCAAGGGCATTAAATATCACATCCAGCGTACCGGAACCGGCTTCACGCAATACCAATGGGATGTTGAGCAATTGTTTCGGTGTTATCTCGGCCTTTTTTGAAAGCTGGTTATTAGCCTTTGTTACCAGTACGATCTCGTCTTTCGCGAAAGGCGCATAGGCGATCTGGGGGTAATGGGCTGCCCCTTCAACAATGGCAATATCAATTTTTTCGGCCAGCACCTGCTGGGTGATCACATCGGTATTGGCCTGGGTGAACGTAAAGTGAACGGCAGGGTATGTTTTTTTAAACAGGGCGAGCAGCTTGGGTAAAATGGTTTGGGCAACAGTTGTACTTGCACCAATGTGCAGCGTGCCGGCTTCCATATTATTCAGCTGTGCCAGCTCGGTTTCCAGTTCGGTATAGGTTTGAAAGATCTTTTCGGCGTATTGGGTCAAAATTTTGCCTGCAGTGGTTAAAACAATGCTGTTGCCATTGCGCATAAATAGCTGCACGTTCAGTTGATGTTCCAGTTCTTTAATATGCTTGGTAACCGCCGGTTGAGTAATAAACAATTCTGCCGCGGCTTTGGTAAAGCTCAGCCTTTGTGCAACCGTGTAAAATACTTTCAGGCGGAAATCGAAGATCATTAGCGGAGACGCAAAATATTGCGTTTCTACAAATGTAAGGGGAAAAGCTGAAAGCAGAAAGGCGAAAGCCAAAAGGTAGAAATGAAAGCAACAACTAAGCCAATCAAGTTTTATGCTTTAACCTTTCACCTCTTCTTCGCGGTAGCAACAATTACAATTCCGCCTATTAACAATATTCCGCCCAGGTAGGGTGGCCAGTTTACTGTTTTCTCTTTGTCGGCACTGATTTGAATAGGACCGGCATCAACAATTTTTTCCTTTTTGGTGTAGCTAAAACCTGTCCAAATGATCATAACTGCCCCGATGATAATTAATGCGATCCCGATGGTCCTGTTCATTATAAATAATTTTATTACAGAATAAATAAAAACAGAATTTGTTTTGAAAGGCATCGAAAAAAAGCCGCCACGGGAAAATCCCGCGACGGCCAATCAAACTAACTATTAACCAAACTTGTGCTATTTAGCATCTTGCTGCCACAGCCCGGTTACTTTGCTTACTTCCTGGTAATTGTTTAAATTAACATGGTGTGCAAGCATAAATATGCCGGCTTCACCCAAAATAGTAACCACTTTAAACTGTCGTGTCTCGTCATTGTAAGTACTTAACGTTGGCAGGGTAGCTGCAGGGTCTGTCTGAATAAAGAAATAATGTAAAGTTACCTGGCCCACTGCCGGTACAAATTCATAGTTATAGGTAAATCCAAATGAGGAGTCGAACTGGTAAGGTAAAGGCTCCCATTGGTTTGGATTGTTTACCGGGCTTGGTGTAAAGTATACCAATACCATTCCGTTATTCAAAACGTCAGCATTGATCTTACTATTCGGACGAACATAGTACCGGGTGAAATACTCGGTATAGCTGCCGGGGCTTGTTTCATAAACATACTGCGAGTTCCAAAGCCAATCGCTGCCCTTTAAGGTAAATACATCCGAAAATACATTTGCATTTTTTCCTGCCGGTCCGGTTGGTCCCGGGTTTCCCGGAGGACCTGCCGGGCCCTTTAGCGTAACCGGGATACCCCAGCCTGATGCGGTTTTAGGGCCATACAGGAAAGCTGTTACTCTATCAAGGTAATAGTCGCCAATAGCGCCGGTTGTAGCAGCCGGTGCTACGCCTCCGGCATAAATTTTACTTCCGGCAGCGCCTTTCGGCCCTGTATTGCCCGGAGCGCCGGTGTTGCCTTTTAACGATAAACCACTACCCCAGCCCGAAGCCGTTTTGGGCCCGTATATGGTGCCGTTAAGCAGGTCGAGATAGTAAGCGCCAACCGTGCCATAGCTTGCAGCAGGTACGGTTGTGCCTCCATAAAGTACATACCCGGCCGCCGAGGTCAGCATCGTGATGATAGATGGCGAATTTGTAGCTGCCATGTCCTGCGGGATAACTTTAGTGTCTTTGTGGCAAGAGGAAAAAATTATTGCTGCGGAAATTATTGTATAAAAGTTGAATATAAGCCGTTTCATAATGTCATTTTTATTGGTGAATAAATGTAATATGGAATATATTCTGTTATTTCTGTTCCCGGATGTCCTGTTGCCATAAGCCCGTTATCCTGCTCACCTCCTGGTAATTATTAAAATTGACATGATTTGCGACGGCCGATTTAAATGCCTTGCCGGTTATCGTTACTATTTTAAACTTGCGTGTTTCATCATTGTAGGTACTTAACGTGGGCAGGGTAGAATTAGGGTCTGTCTGGATGAAGAAATAATGGAGCGTTACTTGTCCCACTGCTGTAACATACACATAGTTATCCGTGTATCCGAATGAGGAATCGAACTGGTAAGGCAGCGGCGCCCATTGGTAAGGATTATTTACGGGGCTTGGCGTAAAATAAACCACAACCAATCCCGTGTCAAGTACTCCGGCAGTAACTGAGCTGTTATGACGAACGTAATACCTTGTAAAATATTCGGTATAACTGCCGGGGGATGTTTCATAAACATACTGCGAATTCCAAAGCCAGTCGCTGCCTTTAACAGTAAAAGTATCAACCTTTACATTGGTGGCTCCTCCCGGAGGGCCTTGAGGGCCAACCGGGCCTTTCGGGCCAGTCGGGCCGGTAAGGCTCACTGGTACGGGCCAGCCTGCAGCGATTTTAGGACCGTAAAGCAGGAAATTTTGTGTGTCGAGATAGTAGTCGCCAATTACACCAGTAGATGCCGGAGGCATACCTGTGCCGCTATAGATCTGGCTTCCCGCTGTCCCTGGTGCGCCGGTGGCCCCGGTAGAGCCTGTTGGCCCTTTAAGGGAATATCCTCTTCCCCAGGATACTGCTGTTTTGGGGCCGTAAACATACCCGTTTGTAACGTCGAGGAAGTAATCGCCAACCGCTCCTACAGCAAGCGTAGGAAGGATGTTGCCGATATAGAGGATGCTGCCTGAAACGGTAACCAGCTGGGTAATATAGGAGCTGTTGCCGATTTTGGCAGTATTTGCGGGATTAACACTGCTATTTTTATTGCATGAGGCAATAATGGTAGCAGCAAATGGAAAGATTAAAAGGTAAAGTGTTAGCCGTTTCATGATTTTTTTGATTATTGGTTTTTAATTTTTTTTCTGACTCGTTATTTTAATAAGCTACGGGATCGGAGGTAGACCTATTGAATTTGGTTATGTTATTAATATTTAGTAATTTATATATGTCAAAAAGTGCCTGATAAGAATTGACCCGCAACGCCGTTGATCTTATTTATATAATTTTTTTGACCCGGAGCTGCTATTGTTATTTATAAGTTAAAAAAAGCCGGTACAGAGACCCCGTACCGGCAAACCAAACTAACTAACTAACTATATCTCTTACGTTTGATTAAGCGGTGGCCGGTTTATTTAAAATATGAATATTTATAAATAACCGGCATCTGCCGGGCCTCAATTATTTAATTGCTTTATCCTGTAAAGCTACAATGTGTATAAGTGGCTGTCAATCACTGTTTATAGTGATTTTTATATTAATTATTATACCTGAATTATTAGCTTATTAAATATTGATGTAAAGAAACGGCGGATTTATAAGTGGGGCAAGCGTAATACTACCTGAACATAGTGCGGGAATTACCCGATATTTTCGCGTATAAGCTTTTTTGGAAGCAATTATTGATGAATGAAATGCTTTAGGCGGGAATAAATTGATGGCATACGGGCACTTTTGATGGTATTACAGTCCCCTTATTACCGAAATTACAATTCTGTAGCCATCCGGATCTTCAAAGGTGATCCCGTTCTTTTCCCAATAGGGGTTTTGTGGTTTAACATGTTTTACATTATTGATGATAAACCTTTTTTTGATCTCAGCAAATTCGGCCAGGGATGCCGCATAAAAAACCAGGAGGTCGTCGTCATCGGGTTTGTGTTCGGGCTGTTTTTCCGACACGGTGAACTCCATATGCCAGCTTTCACCGGGTAAACCCATGAAAACGCCGTTATACTGGTGGTGGTCCTTAAAATCGCCCAGCACTTTCAGGCCCAAAATGCGGCCGTAAAAATCAATGATGCGGTTTAAGTCTGTAGTATGCCTGGCGATCCTGAATTTCATGTATATAATTATCAAAGCTAAACCATATCCTGATATGTAAAAGTGAAATCGGTTTTTTTTGTATCAGCCCTGCTAATTTAGTTAAACTGTTATTGCTGAACAATACCCCGCACCGCATATCTGAAGATATCGAAGCATATTTTGAAGCCTTTGTCGTTAAAAAGTATTGTCTACCTTTGCATAAGAATTTCGTTACAGGGTATAAAGAACCGGCATTTAAAGATGGATACAGGGAAGTATATTGAAAGCGGTGTTTTAGAAGAGTATTGCCTGGGTTTGCTAAGTGAAGAAGAAGAGGCGCACCTCATCCAGATGACAATGCTTTACCCGGATATTAAAGCAGAATTGACGGCTATAGAAAACGCCATGGAGAAACTGGCGAATTTAAATGCTATCGAGCCCAACCCTTCGGTTAAACAAAAAGTGCTTTTGGCACTTGGATTTGATGACCCCGGGATGCTGAATATGGATGATCTCCCGGTAATTCGTCATGCTTGCGACCCCGAACCCTGGATAAGTTTATTTTCTCACTTAATTCCTGATGAGCCGGTAGCAGATTTTGTTAGCCACCTGATAAGAGACGATGAGGACGTTCAGCAAATGCTCGTGATCAGCAAAGTAAATGTACCAGAAGAAGAACATGGCGATATGCTGGAAAGTTTTTTCATTTTGCAGGGTCGCTGCGAATGCACTATCGGCGAAGACTTTTATGCCTTAGGTCCCGGCGATTTTGTTGAGATCCCTTTGCATAAGAAGCACGATATAAAATTGGTAACATCCCATGTTACCGCTGTTTTGCAGTACCGGTTTATATAGAAAATTTAAAATGCCTTAACTCCTGCCGGATCTATTTTAAGGATATTGCCTTTGGCGTCAAAATTTAAGCTATCCAAACAAAGCTCCCTTAATACATAATCCTTTTTTTGTGGGTGGATGCGGTGGTACAGGATATAATATTGTTTGTTTACTTTAAAAACGGTGTGATGACCAGGGCCGTAAGTACTGCTGTCAGCCGCGGTGGAAAGAATAGGGTCATACACGCCTTCTGTCCACGGACCCGAAGGAGTCTTCCCGGTTGAATAGCGAACCTGGTAGCTGGCGTCGATCGCTTTTCCGTAAGAATACATCAGGTAATAGATGCCGTTGCGCTTTACCATGTGCGGCGCTTCGAAATAGTGGGGCGGGGTAATGTCCATTGGCGTGCCATCAAAGGTTACCATGTCTTTTTTTAGTTTTACCGCCATACAATGCCCGTTTATCCAATTGAAGCCAGAGCCCCAGTACAGGTAGGCCTGCCCGTCGTCATCAATAAAACAATCCGGGTCGATGTTATGTACTGCCGGATAATCTTTTGCAGTAACTAAAGGTGTATTATCAGGTTTTGCGTTGCGCCAGGGGCCCAGCGGGTGTTCACTTACGCCTGCCCAAACTTCGCTGCCAACCGCCACATACATGTAAAACAATCCATTGACTTTTCGGATGGATGGCGCCCATACCATTGATCCGTTCGACGTTGAACTGGTGCAGGCTTTTTTGGTAGGCCAGTTGATATGTTTTTGGGTGAAAGTTTTAAAATCTTTGGTTGCCAAAACACCTAACTCATCGCTGCCCCATGGATCGATGGTGGCGTAGATATACCAGGTGCCCTTATCCTTAATAATGGTCGGGTCGGCAAAATACCCCCTTGCAATGGGGTTTTTAATGAAATTTTGTTGGGCGGTGGTTTTTAAATGTATGCCTGATACCAATATGGTCAGCAATATAACTGACCATGACCTTTTATTTTTGAACTTAAAAATCTCGCGTAACATATGGTTATTTCAATAATAAAAATGTAAATATAACAGTTAATTTATAATGCCGTTTGACATTAAAAGGGGTACGGATTTTTTGTGCCGGAACATTATAAATTACTGCTTAAAACTTACCTTGGTAGATTGAAATAACATTTAATTTATTAAAAAGCCTATGAAGAACATGCTGAAAATCGCTACCGCCCAATTTGAGCACAAAAGCGGCGATAAAGAAGCTAACCTGGAAACCATCCGCCAGCTTGCTGCAAAAGCTGCCGGCGAAGGCGCAGAAGTTATTGCTTTTCATGAATGCTCAATTACCGGCTATTCATTTGCGCTTAATTTTTCGAAGCAGCAAATGCTGGATATGGCCGAGTTTATCCCGGATGGGCCATCGGTTAAAAGGTTAACCGACATTGCGGCGGCATATAACATCGTAGTTTTGGCAGGGCTTTTTGAGAAGGATGCCGATAATAAAATTTACAAGCCTTACGTTTGCGTGGATAAAAACGGGCTGGTAGCCAAATATCGTAAACTGCACCCCTTTATCAATGCACATATCACTCCCGGAAATGAATATGTAGTATTTGATCTTTGCGGATGGAAATGCGGAATATTAATCTGCTATGATAATAACGTTATTGAAAATGTAAGGGCTACGGCTTTACTTGGCGCCGAGATTATTTTTATGCCGCATGTTACCATGTGTACCCCATCAACCCGGCCGGGGGCCGGTTTTGTCGATCCCGAGTTATGGGAAAACAGGGTCGCCGACCCCACCTCGCTGCGCCAGGAGTTTGATGGCCCCAAGGGAAGGGAATGGCTGATGAAATGGCTGCCCGCACGGGCCTATGACAATGCTGTTTATGCAGTTTTTGCTAATGCGATAGGCATGGACGGCGAACAACTGAAAAACGGATGCTCAATGATCATCGACCCTTACGGCGATATCATTGCTGAATGCCGTAAACTGGATAATGATATCGCGATAGCAACACTAACACCTGATAAACTGGAACTGGCAGGTGGTTACCGCTACCGGAAAGCCAGGCGACCGGATTTATACAAAGATATTATAGGGAGAGACCACGTACCGGAACAAAAAGTGGTATGGCTTACTAAAAACAACTAAATACACAGACGCCAATAACAATGGCGTGAAACACAAATCATTTTTTCGCTCTTTGTAAAAAATTGGATAGAAAGCCGCTTTCCTGTTAAAATAATTGTCATAATTACATTTTAAATTTACCTTTAACCTACCAATTCAAACCGTTATGTTACATAATATGTATACCATACCTTTCCCCGGACTTAAACGTTGCGGACTGTTAGTTTTTTTAATGTTATTTGCTGCCGGCACGCTGCAAGCTCAGCAAAACCGATGGAAGCCAAAACCTCCGGGCGTACCTTCCGAAATTCAGATAACCCCTTACAAAACCACGATGATTGCTAATGGTAAGGATGAGGCCCTGATAAATGTTAAAATTATTGATAGCAAGGGGGATAGCCTTGCAAATGCGCAAATCCCTGTTGTATTGCATTTAAGTGGCGATGCCAAAATTGTAAACATAATGGATGCCGGTGATTTTGCAGCCATACCGCATACGGACACTAGCTGGCAGATAAACGTGCATGGCAGCTGCCGGTTAATCTTACGTGCCGGAACAACGCTAAGTAAAATTAAACTCGAAGCCAAAGCTGATAGTTTATACACGGGCTCAACCGAGATCCACACGGTGCAATTAGGAATAGCGCACGTAGTTACACGCGATAAATACAAACCGAAAAAAGTTACTGATAAAATATTGGGCGCCGATATTTCCTTTTTACCGCAACTGGAAAGCCGCGGTATGAAATTTTCCGACAAAGGTGTTCAGGGTGACGCTATGGAGATCATGAAAGCGCATGGGTTTAACTACATCCGGCTGCGGATCTTTGTCGACCCGGCACAGCCTAAAGGCTATTCGCCGGTGAAAGGTTTTTGCGACCTTGAGCATACCAAACAAATGGCCAAGCGAATAAAAGCCGCAGGGATGAAGTTTTTGCTCGATTTTCATTACAGCGATTACTGGGCCGATCCGCAACAGCAAAATAAACCCGCCGCCTGGGCTGGCGAAGATTTCCCGGCGGTTAAAACATCCCTTTATAACTATACCGTTGATGTAATGCAGCAGTTAAAAGACCAGGGCACCGCGCCCGATATGGTACAGGTAGGCAACGAAATTAACCATGGTATGGTATGGCCCGACGGCGCCATTGGCAGCCTGGATAGCCTGGCACAGCTGATATACGAAGGTGTGAAGGGTGTTCAAAAAGTTAGTCCGAATACTATTATTATGCTGCATATTGCTTTGGGGGGCCAAAATGCCGAAGCCAGGTTCTTTTTGGATAATATGAAAGAGCGAAACGTGCCTTTTGATGTGATAGGCCTTTCTTACTACCCCAAATGGCACGGTACCCCTGCCGACCTGAAATACAATATGGCCGACCTTGCCAAACGCTACCCGCAGCAGGTAATGGTTGCCGAATACTCGCAGCTTAAACGTGAAGTAAACGATATTGCCTTCAATGTGCCCAATGGCAAGGCCGTAGGTTCTTTTATTTGGGAACCACTAAGCACCTGGGAAGGCATTTTTGATAAAGATGGCAAAGCCAATGATTACCTGGATGTGGTTTACCCGGAGATAGCGGGGAAGTATCTGAATCACTGATTTAACTGACTTTTTCGATTTAACTGAAGTATTAGGATTTACAAAGTCTTTAAACGGCAAAGCCCTCTATCAGGGCTTTAAAAAACAAACGACCCGGGTTAAATTTCGTGAATCTATCTATTAAGTTTTTGTTTAACGTAAAATTTTTCTTAAAGCCTTTATGACAAAGTAAACTACCACCAATAACGTTATAAAAGACAATGTGGTCCATAAGATTATGCTTGTTGACGGATTCATGGTATAATTAGTTTACTAAAGGTAATATATTGTTGTTCGATCCGGAAAAATATTCTTTAAAATTCAGCCGATTTTGCCACCAGTTCTTAAAGGACTTAAAGGCAGCTTTTTCGGGCTTTGCGCTTACCTGGTTGTTTAAGCATATCGGTTTGCCCGGGCAGCCGCAAAGGCAGTAAACGGCAGGCTTTCTTTTCGTGGAGAGAAGAGGGTTAAGCAGATCCCATTGAAGTGCCCGTTTCTATAGCTGGTTTTGTTTTATTTCGACCATTGCCTTCTTTATTTAGACTACTAGATGTATACGAAATACTACACTTAAATTTACGATTTCATTCTTTGATAAACCGGATCCCGGCACAAATCCTTTCTCAATTGAGCCGGGCGCTAACCTTTTAAATGAAGGCATGAAAAAACAAGCTGATTTGTTTATTGGCATAGCCATTGATGAGAAATAATAGCAGACGCCATCGTATTGAGTTAATTGTGTGGATGTTAAATGCGTTTTTAAATGACAAAAAATTACTGAGAAAATGGATCATTTCAGAGAAGTAAAAAACACCCTATCATGGCATAACGAAGGGAAATTTAATGCCGAACTTGTAAATGGCATCATCACAAAGCTTAATTTTTGTGAACCGGGTAAAGGGCCGGATGATCCGGGGAAAGTCCTTACATCCACCAACTTTAAATATTTACGGGCTGTTTACGCATGCCTTGGCGATTTGTTTAATTTTATTGAAGAGGAAAATAAGAGATTGGGTTATAGCTATGCCCGCGAAACACCCATCCCGCAACGGAATGAGGAGGAAATAGTTGAAAATTATAATATGCCTGCTGAAACAAGGCTTCGCCCGCTGAAAAATTACGATCATCAGCCTGTTTTAGCGCAAGATAATGAACTTAACGCGGAGCTAAGGGATATTGGTTGAATCTAACGGCTCGGTAACCATAGCCGGCTGCAACTAAGATCTGCCTAATACCCCGTCAACCTGCCAGGCAGGGCAGTTAAATTTATTCTGAACCCGCTCGCTTTTTTTGAGTTATATTTACGTATAAACATCTACCTATGAGACCTATCTGGAAAGGTTCACTTGGCTTTGGCCTGGTTAGTATCCCGGTTAAATTATATTCAGCGGTTCAAAGCAGTTCGCTGGATTTTGATATGCTGGATGGTCGCGATCATGCGCATATCCGTTACCAGCGCGTTAATGAAAATACACATAAAGAAGTGCCTTACGATGAAATTGTTAAAGGCTATAAACTGAACGACGATTATGTAATAGTAGACGATCAGGATTTTGAAGATGCAGCGCCCGAAAAAAGCAAGGTCATCGAGATAGAAAGCTTTGTGGATATCGGCGATGTTAACCCCATGTATTACGAAACTTCCTATTACGCCGAACCGGACGCTAAAAATAATAAAGCATATGCCCTGCTGGTTGAGGCGTTGGTGAAATCAAAAAAAGCCGGCCTGGCCAGGTTTGTATTGCGTACCACAGAGTCGCTTTGCATTGTACACCCGGTGGAACATGTGCTGGTAGTAACCCGCATCCGTTTTGCGCAGGAGATCCGCAGCATGGATGACCTGAATGTAGCAAAAGACGTTGCAGTAAGCAAGAAGGAGCTGGACGTCGGCATGGCGCTCATCAACCAATATGCTGAACATTTTGACGTTTCGAAATTTAAAGATGAATATAATAATGAGCTTTTAAAGATCATTAAGGCCAAAGCGAAAGGTAAAAGGGCAACTGTTAAAAAAATGAAACCTGCCAAAGCTACCGGCGACGACCTGTACGAACAACTGATGCAAAGCCTTAATAGCAAGAAAGGAGCTTGATATGAGTTTGCTTGATTATTTCAGAAAGCGTGATTTTAAGAAGACTGCCGAACCAAAAAGCGGCAAAAGCAAAACGAAAACTTTATCCTTCGTGGTACAGCGGCATCATGCTTCGCACCTGCATTATGATTTCAGGCTCGAACTTGATGGCGTACTGAAAAGCTGGGCCGTACCAAAAGGCCCCTCAATGGATCCGAACGACAAACGTTTAGCCATGATGGTGGAAGACCATCCCTATGATTACCGCAACTTTGAAGGCGTTATACCCCAGGGAAATTACGGGGCCGGAGTAGTTTTAATCTGGGACAAGGGAACATATACGTCGCTGGCTGAAAACCGGGAAGACGATGTAAAAACATTGCGGGCCGGGCTAAAATCAGGTAATTTAAAATTCAGGCTGAAGGGCGAAATTTTAAAAGGAGAATTTGCCCTGGTAAAGCTGCATAACGCTGAAGATAATTCGTGGCTGCTGATTAAGCATAACGATGAATTTGCCCAACGGCATTTTAACAGCGAAGACCTGGTGCCCGAAAAGATAAAGGCGCTAAAAAACAACAAACACGGGGAGGCGACAACTCTGCCTTTATCAAAAAAAATAAAAACCAAAGAAAAGAACGTTGAAGACGGCGAAGCAGCCATAGCTGCTGATAATGAGGCGACTGCCGGTAAACCCTATACCCCCATGATGGCAAAACTGGCGCCGAAAGTATTTGATAGCGACGACTGGATATTTGAGCGCAAACTGGATGGCTACCGGGCTATAGGATATACAGGCAGTAAAGCCCGGCTCATCTCGCGCAACGACATTGATTTTAGCAAGGACTATAGTAAGATAGTGGATGAGTTGAAGTCCGTTCCGCAAAAGGCCATTTTGGATGGGGAATTGGTTATTGAAGACAAAAGTGGCAAAAGTAGTTTCCAGGATATACAGCAATATGAGGGCGATACCCGCGAATTGAAGCTAAAGTATTATGTTTTTGACCTGCTGAACTTTGACGGGCACGACTTGCGTGGGATGGAGCTGGTCAGGAGGAAAGAATTGTTAAAATCTTTACTGAAGTCGATTGATTCGAAGGACATTATTTATAATGATCATATCGAAGGAAAGGGAACTGTTTATTTGGAAAAGGCGAAGAAAGAAGGATGGGAGGGAATAATAGGAAAGGATAGCCATAGTTACTATAACAGTGGCAAACGTACTGATCACTGGCTGAAGTTTAAACTTCAAAATTCGCAGGAGGCAATTATTTGCGGGTACACAGCTCCTGAAGGTTCGCGCAAATATTTTGGCTCGTTGATCCTGGGCATTAAGCCCGGCGATAAAATGCAATATATCGGCAACTGCGGTACAGGTTTTAATGAGGCCGGTATTAAGGAGCTTTATGAAAAAATGCACCCGCTGGAAACCGATAAAAAACCTTTTGAAGAAAAAATAATCCGGCGGAACAAAATAACCTGGATAAAACCAAAATTGGTTTGCGAAGTATGGTATGCTGAATGGACGGCTGATAAGCATCTGCGGCACCCGGTATTCAAAGGTTTAAGGATGGATAAAAAATCAGAAAAGGTAATTATGGAAACACCCGATACACAGCTGGCCGACGAGGAGGTTATCACCATCGGTCGCAAAAATTTGAAAGTCACCCACCTGAATAAGGTATTCTGGAAGGAAGAGGGGATAACCAAGGGGCAGCTTATTAATTATTACAGGGACATGGCTGATTGGATAGTTCCTTATTTAAAGGATAAACCTATATCCATGCGCCGGCAGCCAAACGGTACCGGCGACCCCGGTTTTTTTCAAAAAGATACGGATACCGCTCACCTGCCCGATTTTATTAAAACCGAATCGCTTTATTCAGAAAGTAATGATAAGCACATACATTACATTATAGGCGATGGTGCTGCCACGCTTTTGTATATGGTGAATTTAGGCTGCATCGAGATCAATCCATGGCTTAGTTCATATAAAACGCCGGAGAATCCGGATTATATAGTTATTGATCTTGATCCGCATGATGTGCCGTTTAGCTATGCCGTTGATGCGGCACTAAAAACAAAAGAAATTTTTGAACGCATGAAACTGGAGGTTTTTATAAAAACGTCCGGATCAAAAGGCCTGCATATTTATTGCTACCTGGGTGCTAAATACGACTATGACTTTGTTAAAATGTTTGCAGAATACGCAGCAAATTTGATACACACTGAACTGCCTGACACTACCAGCGTTGAACGGAGCCCAGCCAAACGAAAAAATAAAGTCTATATCGATTTTTTGCAAAACCGCCGGGGCCAAACGGTGGCTTGCCCCTATTCGGTACGGCCAAGGCCCGGTGCTACCGTTTCAGCTCCGCTCAAATGGAGTGAAGTGAACTACGACCTTAAGTTATCCGACTATACGATTTTTAATATGAAAGATCGTGTAAAAAAGATCAATGACCCTTGGAAGGAGCTGACAAATACAAAGGCAGACTTGAAAAAAGCCCTGGAATTATTGAAAAAATGAATATTTAAATCTTTATAATTAAATAAATTTCTAATTGAGAAATGTTGGTATGATTAATGTTTAGGAGACACTACAAACATCAAATCATAAAAACTAAACAAAAAAACGCAGTTGAAACTCCCGGAGTAGAAGAATCTGCATTAAATGAATTGTTTATCGACGAATTAAAGGATATTTACTGGGCAGAAAAACACCTGGTATCCGCACTGCCGAAAATGGCGAAAGCTGCAACATCTGACGAGTTGCGCACTGCTATTGAAAATCACCTAAACGAAACGGAAAATCATGTGACGCGGCTTGAAAGCGCTTTTGAGTCTATCGATGAAAAAGCAGTGGCAAAAAAATGCGAAGCGATGGCCGGGTTGATTAAAGAAGGAGAAGAAATAATTTCGGAAACAAAGAAAGGCAGCTTTACCAGGGACGCCGGCATTATTTCAGCCGCTCAAAAAGTTGAACATTACGAGATAGCGTCCTATGGGACTTTAAAGACGCTGGCCACCGTATTGGGCTACACTGAAGCCGCAAGCCTGTTGGATGCTACTTTGCAGGAGGAAAAAAATGCTGATAACATGCTGAGCAAAATAGCGGAAAACAGCATTAATCAAAAAGGAGCCCACGAAAGCGAATAACATTAAGCACATGGCAGCAATAACAAAAAAGCTATCCAAGTAGGGTAGCTTTTTTTGTCATTGCTCATCGGATGAGTCTAAATTGCTGTTGGTCTCCTGATCAGCCCAAGCACAATAGAAATAAGCGCAATGATCAGTAAAATGTGGATTAAGCCGCCTATGGCCATAAAAAAAAATCCGATGGCCCACAATATCACCAGGATAAAGGCCACGAGGTATAATATTGAGTTCATGGTAGCTGTATGTTAGTTAATGACTTATAGATACTATAATCACCAATGCACCTAAAATGTTTTGCAGGACGAAGAAAAACTTAGTCGACTCCATTAACCAACCAATCTACAAGCCCAACCATTTCTTCTGTACCACAAGTTGTTGCGGCGTTGGGTTGGGTAGTGCTTCTACTTTAAAATTAACCTTGTTGTTCCTCAGCAGGGTAACCGGAAGTGTTAGTGGCAGGCCGTCGCGTAAAACTGTTACGGTAATTTTATCGCCCGGTTTTTTGCCGTTTAGTATGGTGGCTGCATCAGTCACCGGTGCGCCGTCAACTGCTGTGAGTTCGTCATTCACATTAATGCCGTCAATCCATGCCGCGCTACCACGAAGCACTGAAGAAATTATTTTTTTAGGATTGTTAGCGGCAAAGGTGATACCGAGCGTTGGATCATTGGTAGAAACCAACTCGTCGGTAACTTTATAACCGGCGTATCCCAGGTAGTGATTGTAATCAATAGGGGCAAGGCCGGTTACATATTTAGCATAAAAATCATCCAGGTTTTTGCCTGCAAATTTCTCAAGCCCATGTTTAAATTCAATGTCCTTATAACCGCGTTTTTTTCCTTTGTAATAAGTATTATACATATATTTCATCACATCATTAAGGCAGTATTTTCCTTTAGAATCATTGATGATCTCCAGGTCGAGCAGGGTGGCCACTTCCGCCCCTTTATCGTAGTATGAAATGGTGGAGTTAATTGAATTTTCGTTCGGGCGGTAGGCTTTTATCCAGGCATCATAACTTGCTTCTGCTAAGGGTTGAATTTTGGCGCCCGGCTGGTTTTCCATTACGCTCATTTCTGCGGCTACGGTGGTCAGGAAAATATCAGGTGTTACCAGGTTCGCGTGGCGCAAAACCCGGTTCTGGTAATAAGCCGTAAAACCTTCGGCTATCCAAAGGTCAGTAGTGTAATTTTCTTTATCATAGTCAAAGGGCCCGAGCACAAAAGGACGCAGACGTTTTACATTCCATAAGTGAAAATGTTCATGGGCAACAAGTCCCAAAAAGTTGCGGTACCCGCTTTCGGTGGCATAACTATCTCTTGAAGCGCCCAAAGTGGTAGAGCTTAAATGTTCTAAACCACCACCGCCGCGGAGGTAATTATGGACAATAAAAACATAATGTTTGTTAGGGTTTTCGCCAAAAACATTGGTTTCTGTTTCAACTATTTTGGCCATGTCGGTTTTAAGGCGTTCTTTGTCATAATTTCCGCCGCCAACCATACACACTTCATACTTTACACCAGCAGCATCAAAACCAAAAACATCCTGGTTGCCAATTTCAATGGGCGAATCAAAAAGAATATCGAAATTGGGCGAATAGCGGGTAAACGGATCATTATTTACCATATCCAAACTTGTGGACACCTTTGTCCAGCCCTTGTAAGGTACAATATGAACGGTTGATGGCAGGTGCAGCATTTTATCAGGATAAATAAAAATGCCCGTTGTTGAAAGGAATCCATGCGAGGCATCAACAAAACTGGTACGTACCGAGATCTCAAAACAATAAACCCTGTATTTAACGTTTATGGCCGATAATCCGGCGGTGTTGACATGCCAGCAGTTTTTGCTGGTTTTGGGTGATGCCAGGGTTTTGCCATTTGCCGATACGTTGAAAGATTCGATGTTTTTTGCAAACTCCCGCACCAGGTACGATCCCGGTGTCCAAACCGGCATTTTAAGGTCAAGGCCGTTTTGGTGCAGGCCTGAAATATTCATTTCAATATCCGCGTAGTGCGCCTGAGCCTCAGGGAAAGTTACTGTATATGCAATATGGGTAGCTCCAGTTGTTTGGGTTGCTTTACTTGTATTAACATCCATAAAAAATACCATTATTAATAAAACGGGCGCTAACTTAATTGTTTTCATTGAGATGAGCAGGTTTTGAAACCCGGTAACCCGGGAATAATTAATCAAAAAGTTGAATATTTAGTTTACTTAAAAACTATGAGGGGCAATTTATTAAAATTTTACTGTCCGGGCCCGGAAAGATTTGTAAAATACCTGACACAATGGGGAGTTGATTAGGTTGATTAAGTGAGTAGTTGACTGCGTTTGGCCGTCAAATATCACCAATTTTGGTCGGCGAAAAATCGGTGTGATCACAAAACAATCGGTGTAATCAGCGTAAAAAAATAAAAAGCGGCACAGAATTTTTTAAATTGACTGAAAAAGCTATTTTTGAACTCAATGGCTAACCGATTTAAAAACTGTTTGTTGATCGACGACAATTACATCGACAATTTTGTTACGCGTAAAATTTTGGAAGCCAGCAACTTCGCCGACAATATTACAGTGGTGCGTTCGGCACAGGAGGCTATAAGCGCGTTAAGCAACGGAACAATCAAACCCGATGTTATTTTCCTGGATGTAAGGATGCCTGGCATGGGTGGGTTCGAATTTTTGGAAGACTATGACAAAATAGATATCGACAAATCCGGTATCAAAATATTTATGCTTTCATCATCTCTTGACCCGCTGGATATGCGGAAATCAACCGATAATAAATATATTACCCAGTTTATTCATAAACCACTTACTCAAAAAGCACTCGAAGAACTTAGCCAATGATCTTGGTAGCTGATAGCGGGTCGTCAAAAACAGACTGGTTGCTTAAACTTTCAACGGGTGAAGTAAAGCAATTTAGAACATCCGGGCTTAACCCATATTTTTTAACCGAAAAAGAGATCGTAAAAATTTTACAGGAGCAGGCAGCCGATATGATTGCCTATGCCCCTGAGATCACAGAAATTTATTTTTTTGGGGCAGGCTGCTCCAGCCCGGACAGGCACGAGATCGTTTCCAATGCCCTTAGCCAATTATTTAATAAATCATATATCAGTGTAGATAGTGACCTTCTTGGCAGTGCCTATGCCACCTGCGGAGCCGAAAAAGGCCTTTGTTGTGTTTTGGGCACGGGTTCAAATATTTCATACTTTGATGGGGCCGAAATCCATTCCGGTCAGCATGGTTTAGGTTTTGTTTTGGGCGATGAAGGGTCAGGTTCATGGTTCGGCAAGGCTTTGATTACTGATTTTTTATACGGTAATATGCCGTTGGATATCAGTGCTAAATTTGATGAAGATTACCATATTACCAAGGAAATAGTGATCAGGAATGTTTATCAAACCCCTAATCCAAATTCGTACCTGGCGGCGTTTAGTAAATTTCTGACAAAAATAAGAAGTACAAACTACGCGCAAAACCTTTTGCATAAAGGCATGGTTGAATTTATTGAAACCAATATAAAGTGGTACCCTCAATACTATAAATTTAAATGCCATTTTGTGGGTTCGATAGCCTTTGTTTTTTCGGATGAGCTGAAAGCGGCCTGTAAAGAAAACGGCGTGCATGTTGGTAAGATCATCCGCCAGCCAATCCATGATTTGATGGAATTTATTTTGAGCAGGGAAGGTGGGGAGTAAGCCTAAAGTCTCGAGTCGGAAGTTTTAAGTCAGCTTATTTTCGGATTGCCATTTTTATACCAATAAAAACTATCCCCAATAACGCCAGCAGGCTACCAATTTTGGCCAGGTAATCTCCATATTGCACGTAAAAAGTAATATCCGAGTTGAGATTGATATCTTGTTTGATAGCCGTACGTACCCACCATTTGGTTTGCTGCACCACATCGCCTCGCTGGTCAATGAAAGCTGAAATGCCGGTATTGGCCGATCGGCAAACCCATCTGCGGGTTTCAATGGCGCGGAGTTTGGCATAATCCAGGTGCTGGTCTTTGCCGGGGGTGTCTTCCCACCAGCCATCGTTAGTGATAATGGCAATAAATTGTGAACCTTTTTTTACCGATTCCGCTATCCATCCGCCCCAAAGCGTTTCGTAGCAAATTGCCGGTGTAACGCCAATGCCACTTTGCGCATAAAAAACACCCGGATCTTTTTGGCCGGCATAGCTGCCTGTGGCCCCGCCCAAATGTGCAAAAACAGGTTTTAAAAACGCCAATGCTGATGGGAAAGGCAATGCCTCAACACCCGGAACCAGTTTGGATTTATGATAGAATTGTACCTCGGCAGAGTTCTCAATGTTTATAGCGGTGTTGAAACTATCAGAATATATATTATGCTCTTCGTCGTAAGCTGCCGTTGGCGTGGCCTGGTTATTATAGATCTTATAGGTCTCGGCGCCGGTTAATAAATTGCCATTTTTATACTTGTTTAAAAAATGCTGCGCTTGCAAAAAGTAGGTATTGGTGCGGATATTATCCTCGTTGATCTCTTCTGCAATGGCAGTTTCCGGCCAGATAAAAAACTCGGTGTTGGCCTGTCCCAGCGAATCGGAAATATGGGTTAATATACTCAATTGCAATGATGCAGGCATTGTTGATTCCTTTGCATAGGGGTCTATATTGGGTTGTGCCACCACAATATTTGAGGGGTTGTTTTGCTCGTGGTAATTATAATAAGTGAACAGTGAGTAGCTTACAGGCAGTATTAAAACCAGAACAAATACAGTGATCAGTTTTAATCTTGAGAATTTGTTTTGCCCCTCTTTTAACCCCGTGTAAACTAAAAATAATAGGATGTTTATCGTCCAGATCCAAAGCGTGCCGCCATATACCCCGGTATATTCATACCATTGCACCCATTGGTGCGAGACCGCCAAACCATTACCCAATGTCATCCAGGGGAATTTAAGATCCCAGCTTTGATTCAGGTATTCGTAAGCTATCCAAAAACAAATCAATCCAAATAAACTGAAGTTGCGGTTTGTTATTAACCGTAACCGGTAATACAGCCAGCAAGCAGTCGCCATTAACAGTGGCCCTAAGGAGTAAGGTATAAATGAAACAGGTACGGCCACCACCTCACCAATCACTTTTAAAGAATTGTAAACCCAGAAAATAGATAGAATGTTCCAAACAAAAAAGCCGATAAAAGCGGTGCCGAATATTTTTTTACCTTTTTTGCTTGCGTTGGATTGAATAATGCTTTCAATAGCAACCAGCATCGGTACTAATCCCACAAATAATAAAAAAGTTGTGTAATGCGTAGGCGGCCAGCCAATCCAAAGTAGTAAACCGGAAAGCGTTGCTAACAGTATGTTTTTTTTCATTGAAATAATATCCCGTGGAAACGCTGCAAATGACGCAATTATTTTTAATAGTTTATTAAAGGTGTACTTACTGCTTTTTAAATTTTTCTGAATTGAACGATCCCGATTTTCCTTTTGGTATAGATAGCGAATGCCAATCAGCCCCGGCGATCATTTTCCCAATAAAAACAATCTGCCCAACATGATAAGGGTAATGTGACAATTGCCGGTTAATGGCATCCACCAGGCTGTGGCGCTCATTGCGGATATAAATATCCTTTTCCCAATCATCATCGCCGATTGAATTTAAGGCATTGAAGAGGCAATCCCATCCTTTATTCCATTGCGTCAACAATTCAGCTCGATTGGTAATCGCATTTTCAAACTCTGCATCACGGTTTCGCCAATCTTTTTCGCCATCGCTGGTTAAAAAATCTGTCCAGCGGGAAAGCATATTGCCTGCCAGGTGCTGAACGATCATGGCTATGCTATTGCTTTCCTCATTATATAGCCAAAACAAGCTTTCGTCATTAACCTGGGCGAAAGTCTGTTCGGCAAGTGTTTTATAATATTCAAAGCGTTTGATTGCGCTGGTTAAATATTCTTTCATAAAAGCCCTTCCAGCCCCCTCTAAATCTCCCCCGGCAGGGGAGACGTTAAGACTTGTTTTATTTATTACAAAAAATAGCCTTCCATATTGTCGGCTAAAATAAAGTTATTGTCTTCAACCTGAATTTCCCTATTTTCCTCGAAAGGGTCAAAACTAATATAGTACCCTTTATCGGACTTAAAAAATTTGTACCGTTCTATATAGTAAAAATAATGATCTGAGGTGTAGAACATGCCATATTGAGATACATTTTGAAATTGTATTTTTAGGTCTTTTTCATCCTTTGAATACAATAAGGTAATATAAACATCAATATTTAATTTATGATTAGCATAAAAAATATCGAACCTGCTTATTGATGCACTTATTAAACTTTTATCTCCGGATAAGTAATTTAAAAGCTCGTCATTTTTGGCGATGTGTGTCATGCTTTATAGGTAATATAAAAAAGTCTCTCCTACCGGGGGGGATTATTCACTGGTTTATTGCTTTTTATCGGTGTTCATGATTGCTTTGCAATTTAGAGGGGGCCTACACAAATCACAAACTCACCCTTCAAAGGATGTGTTTCAAAATAAGTTTTTACTTCGGTTACCGTTCCTCTAACAGTTTCTTCAAACATTTTTGTCAACTCGCGGGAAACGGAGATCTGCCTTTCAGCTCCGAAATAGGTAGCCATTTCGTCCAGTGTTTTTAATAACCGGTGCGGCGATTCATATAAGATGATGGTGCGTTCTTCAGTTGCTAAAGTTTTATAGCGGGTTTGGCGTCCTTTTTTTACCGGTAAGAACCCTTCAAAACAAAACCGGTCGGTAGGGAACCCCGAGTTGACAAGGGCCGGAACAAACGCGGTAGCGCCGGGCAGGCATTCCACCGCAATTTCATTTTTCAATGCTTCCCTTACCAGGTAAAAGCCTGGATCGGATATCGCTGGGGTGCCCGCATCCGAAATCAGCGCAATATTTTTCCTTCCTTTAAAAAACGGATGATCTCGTTGGTCGATTGGTGCTCGTTATGCTGATGGTGTGCAAATACCTTTTGATGGATATCAAAATGCTTCAGCAATGGCGCCGATGTGCGCGTATCCTCGGCCAGGATGAGGTCGGCTTCTTTTAAAACCCTGATTGCCCTGAAGGTCATATCCTCCAGGTTACCTATCGGGGTGGGAACCAGGTATAATTTTCCACTCATTCTTTTTGTTTGAAGTTGGCAGTTTGAAGTTGGCAGTAGGCAGTTGAAAGGGTAAACAAAAAAACTGCTAACTACACACTGCAAACCGCCAACTGATTATATCTTTGCCTAAAATTAAAAATAATGCTGCAAGTTAATTATATCCGCGATAACAGGGAACAGGTTTTGGAACGTTTGGCTGTAAAAAATTTTAAACAGCCCGCTTTGGTTGATGAAATTATTCAATTGGATGATAAGCGCCGTCAAACACAAACCAGTTTGGATAATGTTTCGGCGGAAGCAAATGCTGCAGCAAAACAGATTGGTGAACTGATGCGGGCCGGCAAGAAAGAAGAAGCCGAGGTGCTCAAATCAAAAACCGGTACCTGGAAAGAAGATATCAAGACTTTAGGCGAGCAGCTTTCAACTATCGAGGATGAATTATACCAGAAACAGGTATTGCTGCCCAATTTACCTCATAGTTCGGTACCGAAAGGGCTTACCCCCGAGGAGAATGAAGTTGTGCTTGAAAGCGGCGCTATGCCGCACCTGCCTGCAAACGCATTGCCACATTGGGAACTTGCCGCCAAATATAACCTGATTGATTTTGAGCTTGGTGTTAAAATAACAGGCGCGGGTTTCCCGGTATATAAAAACAAAGGCGCCAAATTGCAGCGTGCCCTCATTAATTACTTTATTGACGAGGCTGAAAAAGCAGGTTTCAGCGAAGTAAGTGTGCCTTTAATGGTGAATGAAGCCTCGGGTTTTGGCACCAGCCAGTTGCCGGATAAAGAAGGGCAAATGTACTACGTGGGTTTGGATAACCTGTACCTGATCCCGACTGCAGAAGTGCCCATCACTAACCTTTACCGTGATGTTATTTTAAAGGCCGATGAGTTGCCCGTAAAAAATTGCGGCCATACCCCTTGCTTCCGCAGGGAAGCAGGCTCATATGGCGCCCACGTACGTGGCTTGAACAGACTGCACCAGTTTGATAAGGTGGAGATTGTGCAAATCGCCCACCCGGATAATTCATACGCGTTATTGGAGGAGATGGTGAGCCATGTACAGGGTTTATTACAAAAATTAGGACTGCCATACCGCGTATTGCGCCTTTGCGGCGGAGATATGGGTTTCGGCTCCGCGCTTACTTATGACCTGGAAACATGGAGTGCGGCGCAGCAGCGCTGGCTCGAGGTTTCGTCTGTTTCAAACTTCGAAACTTTCCAGAGCTACCGTTTAAAACTCCGTTTCCGCAATGCTGAAGGAAAAACCCAGTTGGCCCACACGCTTAATGGCAGTGCATTGGCCTTGCCACGTATTGTAGCAACGATATTGGAAAACTACCAGACGGAAAATGGCATAAAAGTACCCGAGGTATTGGTTCCGTACACAAAGTTTGAGTGGATAGATTAAGCGTTTAGTTGCTTACACCGGCAACAAGTTTAATGATCGAGTGATCGATCATATCATTGACGGTGTTTAGCACCGTTTTTTGTTGATGGACCTTGGCCAGGTCGGCCTTGTAGATAAACTGATCAACGCCAAGAACTTTCAGGAAACTATCCGTTTTTTCGTTGGCATCATTTTTATAACAGTAAAGTTTGATTTTATTGTAGAACTTATTTGTTTGGATCCGGCGCAGAATTTTTTCCAGGTCCCTTCCTAAAAAATCATGATCAAATATAATCAGCTCGGGGTAGGATTCAAAAATAGAGGGGAATATATTGGTTGCAACAGACACGTGTTTAACGTTGGTATAACCAGCGATTAAATGTTCATCGAAGATTTCAGGGGCAACAAGTATTACCTTCCTGAAGCGTGTACGGATCATGCTTAAATCTATTAGGGTCACTAAAGATAAATGGTAATTTTCAAATTGTCAAGTGCTTATCAATCAATGGGAAAGAAAATAAAAACTTAATATTTTTTTAATATTGGGCACAAAACTTCACAAAAGGAGTGTGTTTTTTATATTAAATTAACCAATAAGAAAATATTGTATCCAAAACGCAATAAAGGGTAGTGGTTGATGTTCCGGCTTAAAAGTTATTAACACTTGTATAACAAAGAAATTGCATTATACAATTAAAAATTCTTCGTGAAATGCAATTTTTTTTGAGGGATTTATAATTTGCAAACAGAACTGTTTAAAAATACTTTTATAAATGGCCCCGGGTTTTCAACACCTTAATTCGAAATCTCAAAGACAGCATTTATCTGATAACTTAATTTTATTTTCTTAAAATCAATATCCGAAGTCGACTCGCTCTTATTGTAGGCCATCACTGTGTTTGAGTACATATTAGGACTAAAGTAATTCTGGATTGGGGTTTCGGTTTCATTGATGCTGATCACTGGGCCCAGTTTTTCGCCCAGGCTGTTTAAAAGGTAAGTCGCTTTTTCTTTAGCGGCCAACAAAGCTTGTATTTTTACCTGGCGTTTTACTTCCGGCATTTTCGAATAATCGTAACTATCAATATTTGTTGAGGATATGCCTTTAGCGTCAACGGCCGCTATTATCTGGTTATATTTGTTAAGATCATGAAAGCGGATCCTGTATTGTTTTGCCGCTAAAAAATCTGGCGACTTTTTCTTTTGATAATAATTATTGTAAGAGAACAAGTTGTTTACAGTGAAGTCTTCTTTGGGAATGCCGGCATCCTTAACAGCGCTTTCAAGCTGATTCTCCAATTCATCAATGGTGATTTTGGTTTTACCACTCATGTACTCCTGCAGGGATACAGTAACGTTGATAATATCAGGCGTAACTTCCTGCTCAGCGGATCCACTAACTTCAATTTTGCGGCGAAGGTCAACTGTTTGCGAAAAGGCGGAAAAAACAAATGCAATCAGGGCTGCCAGTAAAATGATTTTTTTCATGAATTATAGTTTTAAGGTTTCTGCCAAATTACCGAAAATAAATCTATTTGTACGCAACGTAAACTAAAGATATTGGCGGGTGATTTTTTCAGAATGACAAAAGTGCCGATCGCAGTATAACGTTACCGGTTTTTACCGTAATAATTTGCGAATTGAAAATGCGGGTTATTAGTGATTTTATGTGGCTTAATAAACTTCGTCTTTTTACTTGTTGTAAAACAGGCTCTTCATTTTGAGGATGGTTCATTGGCTCTTCAAAGTCATCATATCCTTCCGTCAGCATACTTTCACGAATAACTTTTTCCCTTAATTCCGGGTCGCGGTTTACAATTTCATCCAGTTCAGTTAATTCACTAAATGTTGCCTTTCCCGATTTTTGCCTTTTGATCAGGATATCAAAACGATCCTGTAAAAATGTACGGCGTTCAGGTTGTTTTTTACTGCTCATTTTGATTTTGTGTTAACTGTATATTATTGCACAAACTATGTGCCGTTGTTTTATATTGCTGTACTTCAGTGTTTTATGTAATGATATGCCCCGCTACGTATCATTTTGATACAGCGGGGTGTTCGTTTTTGATCGGCTACGCCTGCGTTTAAATAAAGGGAATTTTTGTTACATTCGGCGAAACTGACCGAAATGAAAATAAAATATTCTTTCCTTTTAACTTTTGGCATAACCGCTGTCCTGGCCGCATGCAAAAGTCACGACAAGGGCAATCCCATAACGGGCGACGAAATAAAAAGCCATATAGCAGTATTGGCAGATGATTCATTGCTTGGCCGGAAGCCATTTACTGTGGGTGAAACTAAGGCCATCGCCTACATTTCATCGGAGTTTAAAAATATGGGCCTTGAGCCGGGGAATAATGGCAGTTATTTCCAGGAGGTGCCTATGGTTGAAGTGACCAGCAAGCCTGTGGGCACTATGGAAATATCGGGAGGAAAACAACCTTTCAGCCTGAATTACCTGGCCGATTTTGTGGCTTCAACACGGCGCGAACTGGATACGGTGCAGTTAAAAAACTCCCCGCTGGTATTTGCGGGATATGGCATTGTTGCCCCTGAATATAAATGGAATGATTATGCGGGGCTGGACCTTAAAGGTAAAACGGTTGTGGTATTGGTGAACGACCCTGGCTTTAAATCGGGCGACCGTACCTTATTTAAAGGCGATACCATGACCTATTATGGTCGCTGGACCTATAAATACGAAGAAGCAGCGCGGCAGGGGGCTGCTGGAATCATCATAGTGCATCAAACTGAGCCGGCAAGTTATGACTGGAGCGTTGTAGCCAATAGTTTTACAGGAGCAAAGCTATATTTACAACAATCAGATAAACATCTTTCAAGATGTAAAGTTGAAGGCTGGATAACCGAAGAAGCAGCCAAAAAGCTATTTGCAGCAGCGGGTGTAGCGGGCGATTTCAGGGCTATCGCGCGTAAAAGGGATTTTAAAGCTATGCCGTTAAACCTGGATGCTACGCTTACTATTCAAAATAAATTAAAATATTCAACCTCACACAACGTGATCGCTGTACTAAAGGGAAGCGCCCGTCCTGAAGAATGCATTCTTTATACCGCACATTGGGATCACCTGGGCATTGGTAAACCCGATGCAAAAGGTGATAGCATTTATAATGGGGCAGTTGATAATGCCAGCGGCGTAGCTGCAGTATTAAGCGAAGCCAGGCGGTTTATGCAATTAAAGGAGAAACCCCAAAGATCTGTAGTGTTTTTAGCAGTAACAGGGGAAGAACAGGGCCTGCTGGGTTCGGAATATTATGCCACGCATCCTATTTATCCCTTAAATAAAACTGTGGCTGACCTTAACATGGACGCGCTGGGGGCCTATGGCGAAACCAATGATTTTTCCATTGCGGGTAAGGGGCAGAACAACCTGGAAGATTATGTAGCAGATTTTGCAAAACAAGACGGCAAAAAGGTTACCGGCGATAAAAACCCCGGCGCAGGCGGCTACTACAGGTCTGATCATTTTAATTTTGCGAAGGTGGGTGTACCGGCGTTGGATATGAACAATGGGGCCGAAAGTATTACGCATGGTGAAGCCTGGGGCAAAGCCAGGCAAAAAGAATATGGGGATAAGCATTACCATCAGCCATCAGATAACTATTCGCCGGGCATGGATGCTGGCGGGATGGCGGAGGTAGCCAATATGCTGTTTAAAGTAGGTGATAAACTGGCGAATGAAAGTACTTTCCCTGGTTGGAAAAATGGCTCTGAGTTTAAAGCGGTCCGTGAAAAGTCAATGGGAAAATAAGGATAAAGCTGAAAGGGAAAAGGTGAAAGGTGTGAAGCGATGGTGCTTTTACCTTTCACCTTCTGTTCAATATGATAGATTCGGGGAGTTTTTCAGTTGATATCTATTGCGCTCCCGTCAAAAAGTTTAGTTGTTCATTTTAGCGATTTGATAGCATTCATACGCTAAATGCCTGTTATAGTCATTAGCGATACTTTTATAAGTGATCAGATCAATAAGGGTACCGATCCCGAAAAAACCGAAAGTCAGCAGGTAAAGTCCTCCCAACATATAGTTCCTGGTCATAAACCGTTGCATACCCGCCAGTCCTAAAAAACCTAACAGGGTTGCCAGCAAAATATCATTTGGATTTTTTCTGCGGCTGTTGTAAACCAGCATAAAGGTTTGCATTTGATTTTGCGAAAGCCCTGCTGATGCGTGGTGAAGAAAACTGTATTCTTCCATGGTGATGCCTGCCGCATTGGTATATGAATATTGATAAGCGTCCATTTTTGTACCAGATTAATTTGTCATCATTAAAACCTGGTATAAAATTAAGGCAGATCCAAAAAAACGCAACCGGTATTAGGTTAGCAGTTAAAACAAGTCGGTGAGTGAGGGGATTTTGACGGTGAAAAGCTTTGCCTGAATGCAATCAAACCTCTAAAAAAGAATAGATATGCAGCAATGGCCCGATTGAATTTATCATTATATTTGTTATACAAAATAAATCATGGAAGAATTAGTAATTAAAGTTAAGGATGAAAAGGAATCATCTTTCCTTAAGGATTTGCTTAAGAAATTAAAAATTAAGTTTGAGGCTATAAATGTTGATGATGTGCCCAGCGGAGAACAAGTTAAGCAAACTGTACTTAATGGACAAAAGGCCTATCGGAACGGCGATCTGGACCAATTTAAGGAAATCAATCCCAAAGACCTGTGGAAGTAATCTACCGGATTATTTTTTATAAAGAGGCACAGAAGGACATAGAGCACTGGCAGAAGTCAGGGAATAAACAGGCAATAAAGAAGATATCTGATATTGTAGAAGCCTTACAAAGAAACCCTTACAGTAAAAGCCCCGGCGATCCTGAAAAATTAAAATATACTGATGGTTATTCCAGGCGAATAGATAGGAAAAACAGAATTACCTACGAAATTAACGATATGGCTAAGGAGGTGATTATATTCAGTATGCGTGGTCACTATGATGATAAGTAAACTTCAAAACTCATAATCTCTCTCAACCTTACAAATCCTAACCTTATAATGTTCATACCATTTTTCGCGACCGGTTTTTTGAGCGACGAGGTGCCGTGCATTGGCTTTCCAGTTTTTAATATCTTCCAGCGAGCGCCAATAGGAGATAGTGATACCTAATTCATTCCTTGCTGATTCAATACCCAGGTAACCGGGTTGCTGTTTGGCAAGTTCGCCCATTTCATCAGCCATAGCGCCATAGCCATTGTCGCCTTCGGTTCGAAGGGAAGTGAATATTACCGCGTAATAGGGAGGATCTGGAGTTCCTGCAATCATTTTTAAATATTCAAACTATCAATTGAAGATGCGTCAATTTTCAAATTAACGCATCTTCATTGTCATCTGCACATTTGCATATTCGCACATCTGCACATCATTTTCACGTTCCGTATTCCGGCGTTGTTATTTCGCTTTCTTCAAATTCGTATTCCGTAAGTGGCGGGCAAGAACAGATCAATGTCCTGTCACCATAAGTGTCATTCACACGGCCAACCGACGGCCAGAATTTGTAGGCAGCGACATAAGGCAGCGGGAAGGCAGCTTTCTGGCGGGTATAAGGATGTTCCCACTCGTTGGCGGTGATTACCGATGCGGTATGCGGGGCGTTCTTTAAAGGGTTATCTGTTTTATCAAAAATCCCTTTCTCCACATTGTCAATTTCATGACGGATAGAGATCATGGCATCGCAAAAACGGTCAAGCTCGTGTTTTGGTTCCGATTCTGTCGGCTCAACCATTACCGTGCCCGCAACCGGGAAGGAAACAGTTGGCGCATGGAAGCCATAATCCATCAGGCGTTTGGCAATATCGGTAACTTCAACGCCAAAGTTTTTAAATGCACGGCAATCCAATATCATTTCGTGTGCACAGCGGCCATTAGCCCCTGTATACAAAACAGGGTAGTGGTGTTCCAAACGCGCTTTGATATAGTTGGCATTCAATATCGCATAACGGGTTGCATTAGTTAAACCCTCGCCGCCCATCATGGCAATATAAGCATGTGATATAATTAAGATAGATGCAGAGCCCCACGGAGCAGCAGATACCGCATGAATAGATTTACCGCGTTCGATATCAACAACCGCGTGTCCCGGTAAAAATGGCACCAGGTGTTTAGCCACACCAATTGGGCCCATACCCGGGCCGCCACCACCATGCGGAATACAGAAGGTTTTATGCAGGTTTAAATGGCAAACGTCAGCACCGATGGTGGCCGGGCTGGTAAGGCCTACCTGGGCGTTCATATTAGCGCCGTCCATATAAACCTGGCCGCCGTTTGCATGTATGATCTCACAGATCTCGATGATCGATTCTTCAAACACGCCGTGGGTTGACGGGTAGGTAACCATCAGGCACGATAGTTCGTTTTTATATTGTTCAGCTTTGGCTTTCAGGTCGGCAACATCAATATTGCCATTTTCGTCACATTTAACCACAACGATCTTCATCCCGGCCATTGCCGCAGATGCCGGGTTGGTGCCATGGGCAGATGAAGGGATGAGCGCGATATTACGGTGTGAGTCGCCACGATCGTTATGGTAAGCACGAATTACCATTAATCCGGTATATTCGCCTTGCGCGCCGGCGTTTGGCTGCAAACTCATCGCTGCAAAGCCGGTGATCTCGCTCAGCCAATTGTTTAGTTCATCAAACACCTGCATATAGCCGCCCACCTGGTCGGCAGGGGCAAAGGGGTGCATTTTGCTGAACTCGGCCCAGGTAACCGGCACCATCTCTGTAGTGGCATTCAGTTTCATGGTGCACGAGCCTAACGCGATCATTGAATGACAAAGCGAAAGGTCCTTTGCTTCCAGCGATTTGATATAACGCAGCATCTCGTGTTCCGAATGATGCGAATTAAACAACGCGTGGGTTAAAAAAGCCGATTGGCGCTGTAATTCAGCCGGGATAACAGTTTGAATGTTTTCTTTTAATTCATCGAAAGTAACATCGTTCAATGTTTTGCCTTTTACCCTTGCAAAAAACCTTACGATGGTTTTAATATCTTCCGGCGAAGTGGTTTCATCGATAGCAATAGTCACTTCCGAACCTTTGTAATGGAAGTTCATTTCATTGTTGATCGCCTCGGCATGAACGGATCCGGTCAAAGCGCCAAGGTCAAACTTCAGTGTATCAAAGTACGCCTCATTTAATTGTTCATAGCCTAATTGTTTTAGTGAATCAGCCAGTAATATAGCAAGGCCATGGATTCTTTCGGCAATCAGTTTTACGCCTTTAGGGCCGTGATAAACTGCGTACATGCCGGCCATAATAGCCAGCAAGGCCTGTGCAGTACAGATATTGGAGGTCGCTTTGTCCCTGCGGATGTGCTGTTCGCGGGTTTGCAATGCCATACGCAGTGCGTAATCGCCGGCGCTGTCTATAGTAACACCGATGATACGGCCCGGGATTGAGCGTTTATATTCTTCTTTAGTGGCAAAAAAAGCGGCATGCGGCCCGCCAAAACCCATCGGTACGCCAAAACGCTGGGTTGAACCAACCACCACATCCGCACCCCATTCACCCGGAGGGGTTAAAAGGGCCAGGCTCATGATGTCGGCAATAACAGTTAATTTAATGCCTTTTTCGTGGCCTGCGGCAGCGAACCCGGCGTAATTGTAAATTGCGCCATTACCGGCAGGATATTGAACTATAGCGCCGAACATATTCTCGGTCAGTTCAACTGAACGATGATCACCGATCAGTAATTCTATACCGAACGGTTGTGCGCGGGTTTTTAAAATATCGATAGTTTGCGGAAATAACTCTTCCGAAACAAAATATACATTAGCGCCCTGATTTTTACGCAGGCTGTATTGCATAAACATGGCTTCGGCAGCCGCGGTGCCTTCGTCAAGCAGGGAGGCATTGGCAATTTCCATCCCGGTAAGGTCGATCACCATCGTCTGGAAGTTTAGTAATGCCTGTAAACGGCCCTGCGCAATTTCTGCCTGGTAGGGGGTGTATTGGGTGTACCATCCGGGATTTTCAAGAATATTGCGCTGTATTACGCCGGGAACGATCACATCATAATAGCCCTGCCCGATAAATGATTTAAAAACCTTGTTTTTTGAAGCAGTTTGCTTCAGTGTATTCAGGTAATCAAATTCGCTTTTGGCTGCCGGGAGGTTTAAGGGAGCCTTCAGTCTTATTTTTTGCGGTACCGTTTGGCTGATCAGTTCATCAAGTGAATCTGCACCTGCAACCTTTAACATTTGCGCGGTATCTGCCTCGTTTGGCGCGATATGACGCGACTGAAATTTTTCCTGATAATCGATGTTCAACTTCATGAATTAGCTTCCCTTAAATTTTCCGCAAAGGTACAAATTTCATTACTGTATAACAATTGAATAACCCGATGGTGACAATGGTTTTACATTGAAAAACTGTATTTTTAGCAAGTGATAACCTAAATAATGTTGCATAAAAAATTTTTACTTTTTTTCCTGTTATTTCTTTTCAGCCTGAGGGCATTTTCTGCCGTATTTGTGGTGACGAGCAATGCTGATTCGGGGCCGGGAACGCTGCGCGATGCTTTAATGCAGGCGGCGGCAAATGGTAGCGCTGCGCAAGATGTGATACAGTTTAAATTAGTGGATGTTAGTGTGGCGGGAAGGACAATTACCCTGATAACCCAACTGCCCGATCTGTCATCCAATCTTTTAATAGACGGTACCACCCAGCCCGGGGCGCCTTTTGGAGCCACCAATAGCCGCGTAGAAGTTTCGACGCCGGTTAATAACGACCCATTTACAACCTTCAATTTGTTGGGTATTAATAATGTCGAGATAGATGGCCTGTATATTTATGATTATTCTTACGCAAATTCAACCTGGGCTGACTTGAAAACGAGATATGCGTTTAACATTGCAAATTCAACCAATATTACTATCGGCGCGCCTGGTAAAGGGAACTTGATAAGAGGGTTTAAAGATCGGGTTGTTAACGGAAATGGAGTTGATTTTTTAAATATCCAGGGCAATGTTATCGGCCTGACACCCGAAGATAGTGCTACTGAAACTGGTGATAATATGCCCTCCGGCGGAATAAGCTTGTATCACTGCAATAATATCAATATAGGCGGTGCGGGTTCAGCAGGAAATATATTTTTCATAGGTATTGAAATCAACTTTGCTCAAAATTCAACTGGCAATGTGCTCAGTATCAAATCAAACAATTTTGGAGTTTTTCAGGATGGGGTAACCACATCATTTGAGTACCAATTAGTTTCTTATGTTAGGGTAAATACCGATTTTCTGAATCAATTTGGATTTACAGCATCGGATGCCCAAAAGTGCGCGACAGCCCAGTTAGATATTGAAAACAATACGAGTGGAAACTTTGAGACTGTTTTTTCCATAAACGCTTTGAAAGGGGGAATAAATTTTTATAGTAACTACCTTGGTCTAGCGGGCGATGGTACAACCAGTTTAAATTCCGCACAATCGCGTGCCAACGAAGGCCTGCCGGTAGGCATTTCAAACTGCCAGGCGCAGGTAAATTTTGGCACCGGCGATGCGGCACAAGCCAATTATTTAGGAGATTGTTTTAGTGCGATTGCGGCCGCCAATTCACCCAATATATTTATCCGCAAAAACGTGTTTAATTGTATATCTACAGGCGCCTATTTCAATGATGCAGCCGCTGGGGTGTTGCCCGTAGTAGCTCTTAACAAAACAAACACGGTAGGAAATCAAACAACATTGAGTGGCACTTCCAACCCTGGTGCGCTTATCGACGTTTATTCGTCAGAATCTTGCACCTATGCGAATTGCAGCATCCGAAATTACATCGAAACAGTTACAGCCGATAACACAGGTAAATGGCAAGCTAATATCTTGAATTTTAGCGGTATATTTTATGTATCAGCAACAGTAAACAATGTAACGTCTGAGTATAAAACTTTTCAAATAGATGCAACTAATGTAGTGGTTAAAAACCTTAGGTGCACTAATATTGCAACTATAAGCGGTTTAATTGTACCTACTGGGCTCACTTATTATTGGGTGGATGAAAATGGAAATATTATATCACATAGCCTTGACTTGACAGTAAGCAAGCCCGGTAAATATCAGTTGGTGCTGGGGGGTGGCTGTATAGTAAGCGAACAATTCCGGGTGGATGACGACCGTGTGATAATATACGATAACGGTTTGGTCAAAACCGATATATCCTGTGGAACAAGCAATGGATCGATAAAAAATTTATTTGTGTACGATCCCTTATCGGAAATCAGTACCTACGTTTGGAAAGATGGAAGCGGAAGCGTGGTAGGTCATACTTTAGAAGTTGCGGGATTAACGGCGGGTGATTATACCTTAACTGTCAATACGTCTGATGGCTGCGTAACAACCTACGGCCCCGTCACCCTAAAAAATGTTTCCGGCCCCAATATCGATCAATCCAACCCCAACATCCAATCCACCAATTGCGGCCAGTCGACCGGTTCAATTACTAACCTTGTTGTTACCGGAACAGGCACTTTAAAATATACCTGGTGGAACAGCCAGCAGCAAACTGTGGGTACCACCAAAGACCTTTTGGGACAACCTGCCGGAACCTATAAACTGGAGGTAATGGATGACAGCCAGTGCGGGCCGGTTTATAGCAGCGATATTACCATTCCCGAGACCAATGGTATCACCTTGGATGAAACTAAAGCTACGCCCGGCGTGGCAAGCTGCAGTAATAACAACGGGTCAATAACCGGGATCATAGTAACCGGGGCCACAAAATATATCTGGACAGATGCCGCCGGTCATTCAATTATTACCGTTGATCCCGATTTATTAAATGTAGCTCCAGGTGATTATACGCTTACCACATCAAACACATCCGGCTGCAGCAAAACAAGTCAGACTTACCACGTCGGGCAGGATCCGCCCACGCAATACCCTGTTTATGCGGCCACAATTGTTCCTGCCTGTTTCGGAAAAAACAATGGTTCTGTTTCAGTTGCGACAGACCTTTTGGTTAGCTCCGCGCGATGGATAGACAGCCAGGGTTTACCAAAAGGCGGGAGTTCGGCACAACTTACTGATGTTCCCGCCGGAACCTATCAGCTTTTTGTAACCGATAAAAACGGCTGCGAAAATTTATACAACAGTTATACGGTAACCACCATTCCGCAATTACAAATATTGCCGGGATCTGAAAAGATCGTTGACGATCAATGTACGTTGCATACCGGTGTTATTACAAACGTTCAGGTAAGTGGGGGCTTACAGCCGTACGCATGGTCGTGGCTGGATGCCAACAAAAAAATCGTCTCCTCAACGCCTGATCTCAGTGGCGTTGGCGCGGGCGTTTATACGCTAATTGTAAATGATGCGTCGGGCTGTGGATTGGTATCAGCTGCCTATACTGTCCAAAATCAAACAGATAATATTCCGGCGCCGGCTGTAAGCAATTTGCAATTATGCAGTGCAGGTGATGCCCTTTTGCAGGTAAGCAATCCATCAGCTGTTTACACCTATCGTTTGTACGATGCACAAACGGGCTCGACACCAATGGATGAGCAGGCCAACGGGAATTTCAAAATAACCGTTAAAAGCAATACCACATATTACGTGAGCCAGGTATCGGGCGATTGTGAGAGCCCCCGCAGTGCGGTGCAGGTGAGTGTTGGCATTAGTGCAGTTGATATTGCCAATGCTTTTACGCCCAATGGCGACGGGATTAATGATTATTGGACAATTAATGGAATTGCCAGCTACCCTTCGGCAATTGTACAGGTATTTACACGTAATGGCCAAAAAGTATTTGAATCAATAGGGTATCCTAAACCGTTCGACGGTACATACAGCGGGAAGCAACTCCCCGAGGGCGTTTATTACTATATCATCAACCTTAAATCCAACTGCAACCTGCTTTCGGGTAGTTTAACCATTATCCGATAGCCAATTGCCTTAAATACATTTGAATCGTATTTTCCAGGCCATAATACAAAGCATCGCAGATCAAGGCATGGCCTATGCTCACTTCATCCAAACCCGGAATGTTTTCAGCGAAATATTTCAGGTTCTGAAGGTCGAGGTCGTGCCCGGCGTTTATTCCGAGGCCAACTTTGTGTGCAATCTCTGCGGCTTTTACATAAGGAGCAATAGCGGCTTCTTTATTTTGGTGATATTGATGCGCATAGGCTTCGGTATATAATTCAATACGGTCGGTTCCCGTGGTGGCGGCGGCTTCAACCATTTCTGCAACCGGGTCGACAAATATCGATACGCGGATGCCGGCATCCTTAAATACCCTGATCATATCCTTTAAATACTGTTGGTGGGTAATGGTATCCCAGCCATGGTTGGAGGTGATCTGCCCTAAAACATCAGGTACCAAAGTAACCTGTTCGGGTTTGTTGGCCAGCACCAGGTCGATGAATTTTTGTTCCTGGCAGTTGCCTTCAATATTAAATTCAGTGGTTACAATTTTTTTCAGGTCGAAAACATCCTGGTAACGGATGTGCCTTTCATCGGGCCGGGGGTGTACAGTTATGCCCTGGGCGCCAAAGCGTTCGCAGTCTTTGGCCACCTGTACCAGGTCGGGGTTATTGCCGCCGCGCGAGTTACGCAGGGTGGCTATTTTGTTGATGTTGACGGAGAGACGGGTCATTTTGATTTCGGAATTACGAATTACGATTTCGGATTTATTTATTTTAGAAGACTTCAAATACAAACATATAAATACTAATTTCGAAATCCTTTATTGGAATATTTAATTTACAATGAAAAGGCTTTTAAATTATATCTATTTCCTTTTTTGTTATTGACGCAAACAGAGGTTGCCCATGCCCAGGCCAATTACCTCAAAATAACCAACTACAAAGTTTACTACGGTTGGGCTACGCATTATCCGCAGGACTGGATGATCATCCGGCAGTTTGAGAATGAGGGTAAAAACTATTTTTTGCTGGTAAACCCCCAAACACTTGAAACAAGAATTGACGAGCCGTCATTTTATAAAGTTAAGCCGTTGACGCTGTCTGAAGCACGTGATTTTTTTAGGAATTCGCCTTATATAAAGGCGATCAAAAAAGCCGAGAGGCATTCTGTAAACACCCAGGATGCCGGTATAGAAAATGGCATGCCCAAACAAACAGGTATCAGCCTTACGGCCGATCTTTGCCCGTCTCATCGCCCGTTGGATAAAAGAATATTTACGGAAATAATAAGCGAATTTCAAAAGGTGGAGTACCCCGTTCCGGTGGCGCTATCTGTCTCGGGGATCTGGATGAAACAACACCAACAGGACCTGGAATGGTTAAAAAAATGCATGCGGAGCATCAAATAAACATTACCTGGATCAACCATTCCTATAACCATAGGGTTAGCCCTACCTTGCCGCTTAAAAATAATTTTTTACTGCTGCCGGGAACCAATATTAATTTCGAGGTGCTTGAAACAGAAAAGTCCATGCTGAAAAACGGTTTGCTGCCGTCTGTATTTTTCAGGTTTCCGGGTTTGGTATCTGATCGGCAGCTGGTATTTAAGATCACCGATTTCGGCCTTATCCCCGTTGGTTCTGATGCCTGGCTGGCTAAGGGGCAGAAACCCCAGGCAGGCAGCATCGTACTGATCCATGGCAATGGCAACGAACCGGTAGGGGTAAACGATTTTATTAAGCTGATCCATTCCAAAACAAAAGCGATTGCAAAAAAAGAATGGCTGTTGTACGATTTGCGGGAAAGCGTTGATAAAGAGTTTGAAAATAAATCCGATAGTACGGCACAATGATTTTACAGCCCGTTTAATAGTGGACCAGGTCTTTTTCTGAAAAAGATTTTTCCAGCACAACAACCAGATCGGTGATGCTGATCGGTTTCGAGATAAAATAATTCATGCCGGCTTCCAAACAAGCGGCTTTGTCCTCGGCCATGGCGCTCGCTGTCATGGCAATAATATAGGGTTGCCTGGTATCCTGCATGCGGATAATCCGGGTTGTTTCCAGACCGTCCATTTCTGGCATCTGAACATCCATTAATATAATATCATAAAAGTCGTTCTCCAGCATTTCAAGCACCTGTTTGCCATTATTTACAACTTCCGGTGTATAGCCAAGCCGGGCAATCACTTTGGTGATTAATTTTTGGTTGATCAGGTTGTCTTCAGCTATCAGGATCTTCATCGGGAATTTTTGAGCAAACCCGGCAGATAGAATAGTTGCAGGTTCTGTTATGCCGGTAATTGATGCTCTGCGCGCCAATTCTGATTCCATCAGGCTGAATAGCTGATGCTGTTTTACCGGCTTTAATAGTGTTTTAACAAATGGATCCTGGTTCCTGCTTTTCTCGATAACCGAACAGATCAGCACAACCGGAATTTCAGGATACATTTTTCTGAACGAATTGCTTAATTCAAGCGTATCGCTTCCCGGTACCTGAGCGCCCGTTATAATCAGGCTAAAGGTATTCCCGGTAGTTAGCAACTTCAATGCTTCATCTGCCGACGAAACGCAAACGGGGCTTAGTTCCCATTGCTTAAGCTGGGTCTCTAAAATATTACGTGCAGTTAAATTCCCCTCAACCAGTAAAATTTTCTTACCCCGAAGGCCAGTAAGATTAAAATCGGTATTGGCACCTGCATTGTGGCCTAATACGTTTTTTATATTAAATGTAACAGTAGTTCCTTTGCCCGGTTCACTTTCGATGCCGATTTTTCCACCCATCAGTTCAACCAAACGTTCGCATATTACCAGGCCCAAACCGGTGCCGCCATGGCTGCGCGTTGTTGAATTATCTACTTGCGAGAATGCCCTGAATAAGCGGGGCAATTTGTCAGCGGCTATACCTACACCTGTATCTTTTATTTTAAACCCTAAATTTATTTTACTGCTGTCTTTTTCAAGTACATTTATTTCGATGAGTATCTCGCCTCTGCTGGTGAATTTGATGGCGTTATTTATAAGGTTGATTAAAACCTGCCGGATGCGCAACTGATCGCCGATTATCTGCGCCGGGACGTTTTCATCAAGTTGATATAATAGTTCAAGCTGTTTTTTGGCCGAAACCTCCGAGAAAAGGTCGAACACATCCTCTACACATTGCCTCAGGTTAAATTCATACGCATCAAGCTCCATATTGCCGGATTCTATTTTCGAGAAATCAAGAATATCATTAATTACATTTAACAAATTTTCGCCGCTGACACGAATAATGTCGGCATATTCGCGTTGCTCGGGTGTTAGGGCTGTTTCAAAAAGCAGCGAAGTCATGCCCAATACGCCATTCATCGGGGTGCGGATCTCGTGGCTCATGGTTGCCAGGAAAACACTTTTGGCTTTGTTTGCTTTTTCTGCTTCTTTACGGGCCTTTAATTCCTGCTCTTTCTGTACCTGGAGTTTATTGTTTAAATCCAGTAAATGGAGAGATTGTTTTTTTAGCTCTTCCGACTGTTTTACAACTTCTGCCGTTTGTTTTACGACACGCTTTTCAAGGATTTTTTGCTGTGCTTTTATTGCAAAAACCCGGTAACGGTAAACGCTGTAAACAACCAGGCAAGCGAACACAAAAAGTAACACCCTGAACCACCATGTCATATAATAGGGAGGAATGATAATTATTTTCAGCGTTGCCGGTGTATTGTTCCAAAAGCTGTCGTTATTTGAGGCTTTTACCTTAAAAGTATATTCGCCGGGATTAAGGTTGGTATATGTTGCTCTTCTCTGCGACCCAACGTAATTCCAGTTTTTTTCAAACCCTTCGAGCTTATAGGCATACGAGTTCATTTCGGGAAGCGTGAAATTAAGGCCGCTATAACCGATAGTAAAAACGGATTGATTATAGTTGAGCCGGATAATTTTTGTTTCGTCGATGGCGCTTTTGAGAACAGAATTCGCACCTGGCGAAACCTTTTTATTGAACAGCTCAAAATCAGTAAATACTATTTTGGGTAAACGTTTATTAACCGACAGGTGATACGGGTCAACTATATTGAACCCGTTATGGCCGCCGAAAAGCAATTGCCCGTTTTTCGCATTCAATACCGCGCCGCTTGTGAATTCAAAACCCTGCAGGTTGTTTTGAAAAGTATATTTTCTGATGTTATTGGTAAAAGGTTTAAAGCTGATCAATCCATGATTAGTACCTGCCCAAATAAAACCATTTTCATCTTCAGTAATGGTGTTTATGATGGAGTAGTACTTCCCGTCCGGAAAATTATAACCCACAAATGATTTTTTGTTTTTATCGTAAACATTTAGCCCTCCGCCAAGCGTACCAACCCAAAGGTTTTTGTTGCTGTCTTCAAAGATTGAAATGATCACATCATTTGTTAAGCCCTTGTTCCAGGGCATATAGTGTATAAAATTATCAGCCGCCGGGTTATATAAGTTCAGGCCGTTAAATGTGCCTACCCACATGCGGTACTGGCTGTCCCGGTAAATCACCCTTACATCATTGTTGCTTAGGCTGTGTAACGTATCCGCCGGGGAGTATGCATATCTTTTTATGACTTTTGAGCCATGGATAATGTTTAAGCCCACCTCATCCAATCCAACCCAAACGTCGCCCGTTTTATCCTTAGCAAGGGCAAAAACATGTTTTCCGCTAATTTGATCGGGTTTATTGCCGGTACCGTAATGAGTTGCCTTTTTGGTGTCAGTGTTAAAAAGATCGAGTCCATCATCATAGTATCCAATCCACAGGGTGTTTTTTCCGTTTTGTATGATGTTTAAGATATGGTTGCCGTTTATAGTGCTTTTATTTTTAGGCTGATGAGTGTAATTCGTAAAAGCCTTTGACTCTTTGTCGAAATAATTTAAACCTCCGCCATCAGTCCCTATCCAAAATCCTTTGTCGTGTTCGGCAAACGCGGTAACTATATCATTGCTCAGCCCCAATTTACTGCCGGCTTGTTTACTATAGCGTTCAAAGGATGATAGGTTTCGGTCATAAAAAGTAACGCCCGATTCATAAGTTCCTATCCACAAAATACCGTCTTTATCTAAAATGGAATTGATGGAGTGGTTTTTATCCGCAATGTTTTTATCCTCATTGGTGTATTGTGTAAACAACCCTTTTTGTACATCAAACAGATCCAGGCCATCCTCTGTGCCCACCCATAGTGTTTTATGCCCGGCTCTTTTAATAGCGAATACATTGTTATTGATGAGCGAACCGGCATTATTTGCATGGTGGGTAAAATGGGTAAATGATTGTTTTATCATAGCAAAGCAATCAATACCGCCGCCGGCCGTGCCGATATATAAATTGCCGTCATCACTGTTAAATACGGTATTAACCTGGTTGTTACTCAGGCTGTTTGCCCCGCCATGCACGTAGTATTTTGTAAACCCGGTTTGATAATTGAATTGCACCAGCCCGCCGCCTGTACCCAGCCATAAATCACCGCTGTTTCCCTCTGCGATCGAATAAATATGATGACCGGCGATGTAGTCCTTGTTTTTGACATAAAAAAAGCGCCTGAATTTTCTCGTTTTTTGATTAAAGAGGTTTAGCCCCGAATAGGTGCCTATCCAAATATTATTTTTGCTGTCCTGGAAAATTGTGTTGATATCTCCGCTTGACAGCGTAGCGGTATCTTCTTTATTACTCTGGAAATTTGTAAAGGAATCTGTTTGGCGATCATACAGGCTTACGCCGCCACCGCTTGTCCCCACCCAAATATTGTTAGCACTGTCTTCAAAAACTACAACGATGTTATTTGACGGTAACGAATGTTTATCACCTGGCTGGTGGCGGTAAACAGTAAAACTATAACCATCGTATTTATTTAAACCATCATCGGTAGCAAACCACATATAACCTTTGCGGTCCTTTATGATGAATTTAACATCGTTCTGGGATAGCCCGTCGTTAACAGTCAGCGAACTGAATTTAACGTTTTTAACCTGCCCGGATGCAGAAGAATAGTAGAGGAAAAAACTGCATAAAAATGCAGCTGCGTATAAAAGGAACGGCTTTCGTTTAAAATTAATCATTAAATTAATGGCAGGGAACTTTTACGTTAAAAAACATAACCCCCCTGTGGGCCAGGTAATCTGATAGGGTTTTACGTAAAAAACATTTGATTTGTTGTATCAAAAATGTTGCACAGTGCAAATGCCCGGGCTATTTGAAGCGTTCTATATTAACTCAAGTCAGGGGTTTGGATCTGGTCGAGGGAAAGGGGAACCAATTTTTTGGTTTTGAGGTAAGTAATGGTTACGATGAGCAATGTCATGCTGCCGCCGAATATTACTGAAGGAATTGTGCCTAAAAGTGTTGCCGCTGCGCCTGATTCAAAAGCCCCGATTTCATTTGATGAGCCTATAAACATAAAATTTACGGCCGAAACACGGCCGCGCATATGGTCGGGGGTTAAAAGCTGCATAATTGTGCCGCGGATAATTACGCTGATGCTATCAAATGCGCCTTCGGTAAACAGGAAAAACAGGGATAAATAAAAGCTGCGCGACAGCCCAAAGCAGATGATGGATAAGCCAAAACCTGTTACAGCAATCAGCAAATTTCGCCAGGGTTTGCCCATTGGCGAATAGCGTGCCATGGCCAGCATTGTTAATACAGCCCCAAGTGATGATGTGGCCCTCATAATTCCTAAACCCTGGGAGCCAACTTTCAAAATATCATTAGCAAACACGGGCAACAATGCTACTGCTCCGCCAAAAAATACTGAAAAAAGGTCGAGGCTCATCGCCCAGATCAATATTTTGCTGTTAAATACAAAATGTATCCCCTCTCTTAAACTTATCCATATACTCTCTTTTGGTGCAAATACAGGTGGATATGAGCGCAACAGGTAAATCAACAGGATAGAAATTAAAAGAAAAGCCAATATAACTGCAAAAGCAGCGGTGATGCCCACGAACCCATAAATCAAACCACCGGTTGCAGGGCCGAGAATAGCGGCAATTTGCCAGCTTGAACTGCTCCATGAACTTCCGTTGGGATAAAGCTCTTTTGGAATGCTATTGGCATATACCGTAAAAGTAGCCGGGCCATAAAAGGCCCGCGCCAGGCCGTTCAAAAATATCATGCCATAAATAACCGGGACGATCCATCCTTTGTGGATATGCGGGCTCATTTTATCCATGGTAACAGCAAACATCACCAGTGAAGAGATAAACACAAGGGACGATATAATCAAAAGCATTTTTCTTTTCTCAGATTTATCTGCGACATATCCTCCATAAAGCGCAATCCCAATGGCGGGTACAGCCTCGCACAGGCCTATCAAACCTAATGCAAGCTTACTGTGTGTTGCCTGGTAAATGTAAAAGCCAATGACTACCGCCTGCATCTGGTAAGCAAACGTAAAGAAAAACCGCATACCCAGGTAGGAGCGGAAATCTTTATAGCGCAGGGCGGCAAAGGAATCTTTTATGACCGGACTATCTGTTTCTTCTGACACAAATGACAGTTTAAGGTTGCGAATTTACAATTTGCATCATTAAAGTTATGTTATGTAACAACACCACTATGTAATTTTATGGCGACGAAAAACCTGTACAGGTATTGGTTAGAACCCATGCTGATCAATCAAATAGATCAAAGCCGCCATGGAAGCGGCGCCGAGTTCAAGTTCGCGCTTATTCACATTCTCAAATACATCATTTGGGGTGTGATGGACATCAAAATACCGCTGCGAGTCGGGCAAATAGCCAATGAGTACCACCTGTTTTGATTTTTCTTTCAGAGGGCCAATATCGCTACCGCCACCGCCTGCAACCAACACATTTGAGCCGTATGGGGCAAGCAATTTGCCCCAATTGTTGTTGATGTTTTGGAGCGTGGTTGCAGATACGCCGTCGAAACCGAAGCCCCTTGGGGTAAAGCCACCCAGGTCTGTTTCAATAGCAGCAATGTGCTCCTCCTTGTTTTGAGCAGCAAGTTCTGCATATTTATCGCCTCCGCGGTCGCCGTTTTCTTCATTGATAAAAAACACCGCGCGAATAGAGTTTTTGGGTTTATAGCCCATAACTTTTAGGATGCGTAACACCTCTACTGATTGCATAATGCCTGTACCATCGTCGTGAGCGCCTTCGGCAAGGTCCCATGAATCTAAATGCCCCCCAACTATAATAAAGCTATTGGGATGTTCGGTGCCCTTCATTTCGCCTATTACATTAAAAGAGGGTGCATCCGGCAACGTTTGGCAATTTTGTTTAAAATAAAATTTGATAGATGCTGACCCCTTGAGCATGGAACTTAGTTTATTGGCATCAATAGTTGAGATAGCAGCGGCCGGAATATTTACACCGTCTTTAACATATAATGTTGCGCCGGTGTGCGGATAAATATCCAGGCTTTCGGTTAATGAACGCACAATTACGCCTACAGCGCCATATTTTGCAGCGGCTGCAGGGCCGGCAAAGCGTTGGTCGCCCGCTGTGCCATATGCCTGAATAGTTTCAATAAACCGGGGATCAAATGGCCGGTTAAAAAACACAATTTTGCCCTTAATCGCTTTTTCGCCAAGTGTATCCAGTTGTTTTAAACTATGTACTTCGATGATAGCAGCAGTTAAGCCGTTTTTGGGCGTAGCTACGGTCATACCTAAAGCTGCTATATGCACCGGCACCCTGTTTTTGCCCTGGATGATAACCCCCTCTTCTTTAGCGCCGCGGACCCAATGAGGCACCATAACGGGCTGTAAAAACACCGTATCGAAACCATAGCTTTTCATTAGCTTTTCTCCCCATACGATTGCTTTCTGCGCGTTTGCCGATCCACTAATCCGCTGCCCGATATTTTTGCACAGGTAATGCAGGTTGCCATAACATTGCCCGTTAACCAGTTCTTCATCATAAATTTTGCGGATCATTAATGAGTCCTGGGCCTTCAATAAGGTAGTGGTTAATACCAGTGAAAAAAGGAGGGTAAGTTTTAATTTCATTTTAATAGCTTTTAGCAAATGTAGTATTATGTGGTGAAAGGGTAAAACGCAAATCTGATTCCGATACCTATCGGCACGAATTCCAACACCCGTTATCAGGAGATCTTATTCCAGCTTAAGCCTTCTTCTTTTGATCGTAACGACTGGTTTAAAATTTGATTTTCGGGAGCTGCCAAATAAGGGTCTTTCTCAAAAATGCTTTCTACAAAGCGGCGAACGGTGATCAATAATTCCTGGTCGGTTACAATGTTGGCTAGCTTCAGATCGAGTACCCCGCTTTGCTGCGTGCCGTCAATATTGCCCGGGCCGCGCAGTTGTAGGTCGGTTTCGGCAATTTCAAAACCGTTATTTGTTTTCACCATCGTATCCAGCCTTATCCTGCCATCGCGGCTAAGCTTTGAATGGCTCATTAATATACAAAACGATTGTTCGGCGCCACGGCCAACACGGCCGCGGAGCTGGTGAAGCTGCGATAAGCCGAACCGCTCGGCATTTTCAATGATCATTACAGATGCATTCGGGATATTTACCCCCACCTCAATAACCGTAGTGGCTACCATTATCTGCGTTTCACCTTTAATAAAGCGGTTCATTTCAAATTGCTTGTCGGCAGCGCTCATTTTACCGTGAACGATACTGATGCGGAAATCAGGTAACGGAAATTCATGGGCCATTACTTCTGTACCCTCCTCCAGGTTTTTCAGGTCGAGTTTTTCACTCTCTTGTATCAATGGGTAAACAACATAAACCTGCCGTCCTTTGGCAATTTCCTGTTTCATAAAACCAAACATCCTTAGCCGCTGGGCTTCATAAAAGTGTACGGTTTGTATGGGTTTGCGACCAGCAGGTAATTCATCGATTACTGATATGTCCAGGTCTCCGTATAAAGTCATGGCCAGTGTACGCGGAATTGGGGTAGCTGTCATTACCAGGATGTGCGGCGGAACAATGTTTTTACGCCAGAGTTTAGCGCGCTGCTCCACGCCGAAACGGTGCTGCTCGTCGATCACCACGAAACCGAGGTTTTTAAACTGAACCTTATCCTCTATCAGCGCATGGGTGCCGATTAAAATTTTCAGCTCACCGTTCTCTAATTTTTCATGCAGTATGTTCCGGGCTTTTTTTGTGGTGGAGCCGGTTAACAGGGCCACTTCGATAAAATCATCGCCAATAAGTTCTTTAATGGTTTGATAATGCTGATTGGCAAGTATTTCGGTGGGTGCCATAATACAGGTTTGGAAACCATTGTCAATGGCGATCAGCATACTCATTAATGCCACTACCGTTTTACCGCTTCCAACATCGCCCTGTAAAAGCCTGTTCATCTGAACGCCGCGCTGTGTGTCCTGCCTTATCTCTTTTAAAACCCGCTTTTGCGCATTGGTTAAAGGGAAGGGCAATTTGTGGTGATAGAAATTGTTAAACGTATCGCCAACAGACTGAAAGATATTCCCTTTGAATTTTTGGGTGTGTAAAAGTTTGTTTTTTAACAGCTTTAATTGCAATATAAAAAGCTCTTCAAATTTTAAGCGGTAAATGGCTTCATTAAGCTTTGCCGGGTCATCCGGAAAGTGGATGTTCTTATAGGCCTCGGCCCTGCCGGTTAGTTTAAACCGGTTGATGATATAAAGCGGCAGGGTTTCGTGCACATCTCTCAGGCATTGTTCCAAAAGGCCGGCCACAAGTTTTTGAATACCCTTGCTATCAAGCGAATATTGCTTTAGTTTTTCCGTGGAATTGTAAGCCGGCTGCAGGGTTAAATTGCCTTTACGCTGCTGCGCTTCGGCATTGTATAATTCCATTTCGGGGTGGGCCATTTGGGCCTTTCCGTTAAAAAAGCCAGGTTTGCCAAACAATACGTACACTTTACCTATGATCAGCGTTTTTTCAATCCATTTAACACCCTGAAACCACACAAGTTCGATAATGCCGGTATCGTCTTTGGCCTGTGCCACCAGGCGCCTGGTATGTTTTTCTCCTAAAATTTCGAAATGGGTTAAACGCGCCAATACCTGTACATAAGGTAGTTCAGGCTGAATGTCTTTTATTTTATAAAACCGCGTACGGTCAATGTATTTGTAGGGGAAATAATTAAGCAGGTCTTCAAAAAGCGCTATTTGCAGTTCTTTTTTTAACACGCCGGCCCGGCTCAGGCCAACGCCCCTGAGGTACTCTATCGGGGTTTGAAATACGCTGCTATTCAATTAGTGGTTGGGTGAATTATTGAATTATTGGTTTTATAATTCTCCTAAGTTATAAATATCCTGTTTTTTTGAAAACACTAGGGCTTAAAAGCAGTAACTGTTATTTCAACATTCACATTTTTTGGTAGTGCTGCAACCTGTACGGTTTCCCTGGCCGGAAAATTATCGCTGAAGTAAGTTCCGTAAACCTCGTTTACCAGGGCAAAATTTTGCATATCTTTCAAAAAGATACTGGTTTTAACGATGTGGCTAAAGTCAATACCTGCTTCAGTTAAAATAGCATTAATATTTTCCATCACCTGTTTGGTTTCAGTTTTTATATCATCCAATACCAATTCGCCATTGGCAGGGTTAATGGCGATCTGGCCAGAAGCAAATAAAAAATTTCCTGCCCGGATAGCCTGGCTGTAAGGGCCGATAGGCGCAGGTGCATTATTAGTGTTAATTACAGTTTTCATTATTTTTGTGTTTCGTATTGTAAAAAGTTGGTGTTGTATTAAGGCCTGATGAGCATTTATGGGCATGCCGCCATTGTAATCATCAGTGGCTGTTTGCCATTCGTACTGTTGCGTCGTTTACTTATTCAACGGCTATATTTTTTTCCAGATCAGCCATTCCACTAACTTCCAGAGTATACCCAGTAAAAATACGGTTATAGCAATGGCGTTGATGGCGTGCATTACTTTAAGGTTAAAACTAATGGGCCGGTTGGGGTCTTTTTTTCTAAAGAAGTACATGTTCAAATTTAATTAAATTTCCCTGCACAAATTTAATTAACTACTTATTGATTTTAACCGGGATCCTCAATAATTAACAATAAAAAAGGCTTCCCGGGTTGCGGGAAGCCTTTAGTAATTATATGAATTACCGATTATTTTTTGTGGAATTCAACACGACGATTTGCAATACGTCCTGCTTCAGTTGAGTTATCAGCGATTGGGTGAGTTTCACCAAAACCTTTAACTTTTAATTTTTTAGCCGGAACACCTGAATTTACTAAGTAAGTTTTTACAGAGTTTGCACGGTCTTTTGATAAACGCATGTTGTGAGCAGCAGTACCTTCAGATGAAGCATAACCATCTAATTCAGCAGATGCACCTGAAGACCTTAGGTCAGCAGAAGTAGCATCCAAAATTGGATAAGAAGATGTTTTCAATACTGAAGAGTCAAATTCAAACTGGATGTTAGAATAAGCAGCAGCAGAAGTAGCTGGACCGCTGATCTGTCCTTTTCTCATGAATAATGATGTGTCAACAGGAGGAGGAAGCGGGCAACCTGATCCGTCAACAACAGTACCGGCAGGAGTGTTAGGACATTTGTCAAATTGATCAGAAACACCGTCACCGTCAGAATCTTTCTTCAAGCCGTTAACCGCAGTTTCAACATTAGCAACACGGCCTTTCAAAGCTTCAACTTCCTGGCGTAAAGCAGCATCGTACAATTCATCATACATCATTGCTACCGGGTTTGCCCACTCTAAACTTGGTTTAGATTTAGGACCGAAAGTATATTCTAAACCGGCGTAACCGTAAGAATATTTGTTTGTGATAGCCTGAGGAAATGCAGCGTGAACACCTGACAGGTTAATGCCATCAGTAAAGTTTTCAGTATAGCCTAAATTAAGGTCTAACTGATCGCTCAATTTAAATTTAACGCCGGCACCGATCGGAACTATCAGTTCTTTAACAGTTTTGTTGTAATTGTGGTCTACGCCGTTAGCATCAATTGGATCTGGTTTGTAGAAAGCTAAACCAGCACCACCTGAAACATAAAAGTTAACTGCGTTTGCACGGTGAAGGAAACTAACGTTACCAACGTTAATAACACCGCTTAAGCTACCAGACCAAAATTTGGTAGAGAAGCTTGACCATTTCATGCCCTTTAAGTCGGTTACAGTGCCTGAGCCTGCGTCACCTTTTAAGGTACCGCCGTGAGCGTCTAATTGCAAGCTAAATGCGTGGCTTAATTGGTCTCTTAACGAAAGGCCATAACCCAAATCAGCTTTTGATTTTGGAAAAGGATTTGCACCGCCTGTAAATACTGACGGAGATGTTGCACCGATGTTGATACCAATGCTAAAAGTGTTGTACTGTGAAGCGCCGCCAAATACCTTGGCAGTGCCTGTTCCAGACGACGTTTTAGATGAATCCGCAGGAGTTGTTTGAGCTTTCGCCATCCCAACTGCCATCAAGGAAACAAATGACAAGACGACTGTTTTCTTTAATGTAGAATAGTTCATAGTTTTAAGATTAAACGATTTTAATTGTGATTTTTTTCAAAAATAGTAATTATGTTTGAAACATTTACCAAACATTGTTCCAAATTTTATAAAAGAATTACAAATAAATAAAAAAAATCCGTTTAAAAAAACAATTAATCCTGCAAAAATGAAATACGAGCCTATTAGTAATGAGATATTTACCTATAATAGAAATAATTTCGTTTCGCGACTAAAGTCCTCATCCATAGCTATTTTTCATTCAAATGATGAATTTCCCAGAAACGGTGATCAAAACTTTCCATTTAAGCAAAACCCTGATTTTTTTTACTTAACTGGTATTGACCAGGAACAAAGTGTGCTATTGTTATTCCCCGACTGTCCTAATCCGTTATACAAAGAAGTACTGTTTTTAAGACAAACCAACGAGCACGTTGCTATTTGGGAAGGGCATAAGTATACCAAAGAGGAGGCAAAAAAAACTTCGGGTATTGAAAATATTTTCTGGCTCACTGAGTACGATGCTGTTTTACACAGTATTGTTAATTACGCCGAATACATTTTTATAAATAGCAACGAAAACGACCGTTACGCCCATACTGTGCCCTACCGGGATATAAGAATGTACGATGCGTTGCGAACGAAATATCCGTTACATAAATATGAAAGATCTGCACCGATATTACGCGATTTACGGGCAATTAAATCTCCATGGGAAATTGAACTGACCAAAAAAGCATGCAATATTACCCGCGATGCCTTTATACGTGTACTGAAATTTGTACACCCCGACGTAACCGAGTACGAGATTGAGGCTGAGATTACCCATGAGTTTTTACGGCAGCGGGCCACCGGCCATGCCTACAATCCGATCATAGCCTCCGGGAAAAACGCTATTGTACTGCATTATACCGACAATAACCAGGTTTGCAAAGACGGCGACATTATCCTTTTTGATTTCGCCGCTGAATATGCCAATTACAATGCCGACATGAGCAGGAGCATACCTGTTAATGGCCGCTTTACTAAACGCCAGCGGGATGTTTACGATGCGGTTTTACGGGTGATGCGGGCAGCGACCCAACTTATTGTGGCCGGTACAGTATTAACTGAATACCAGGAAGAGGTAGGCCGGATAATGACTGGCGAACTGGTTGATCTGGGTTTGCTTGACAGACATGATGTGAACCGGCAGGACCCCAAAATGCCTTTATATAAAAAATATTTTATGCATGGCACCTCGCATCACCTGGGGTTGGATGTACACGATTTTGCAAGCAGGTATAAACCATTTGAAGTTGGCAATATTTTAACCTGCGAACCGGGGATCTATATCCCCGCAGAGGGTTTGGGCATCAGGATTGAAAACAACATACTGATAACACATGGCGGCAACATCGACCTGATGGCTGATATCCCGGTAGAAGCCGAGGAAATTGAAGAGATCATGAATGGTTGATTAAGTTGATGGGTTGAAATTTTAATTTTTTTGATAACCCTCAAGGAAACGATAGAAATTAAACCCGGGTTTCGCCGAAGCCTTTGCGATATCTTCCTGCAGCCTTTTTTTATCTATGTCAGCCATACGATTAAACTGGATAATTTTAAAAGCTTTTTCGGCAAGTAAATATGCTTTGCGTTTGTTTTTTAAATGAGGTGCTTTGAATATAAAAGAAGTTACTTCGCTAACGCCCCCGCCGGTTGAAGCAATAGTTTTAAAAACCGGGATTTGCTCTGCCCTGTTTTGGTGGATGATCTTTTTTAAATTGTTGGCAAAAAGGTCAGCGTCGGCCCTGTCGGCCTTATTGATGATAAAGGCATCGGCAATTTCCATCAGGCCCGATTTAATGTTTTGAATTTCATCACCGCTTTCGGGCACTAAAACAAGTAAGGTAATATCGGCCAGCCCCGCAATTTCAACTTCTGATTGGCCTACGCCAACTGTTTCAACTAAAATATAATTAAACCCGGCGGCACGCAATACATCGGTCATTTCAATTGTTTTTGCTGACAGGCCCCCTAAGGAGCCGCGGGTAGCCAGCGACCGGATAAAAACACCCGGATGGTTAAAATGCGCTGCCATCCTGATCCTGTCGCCAAGCAATGACCCGAAATTAAACGGCGAAGTAGGGTCAACCGCAAGCACCGCAATTTTATTTTCGCCGGTAAGTAAGCTGTTGATCAGTGAATTAACGAGGGTGCTTTTACCGGCACCCGGCGGCCCGGTAATACCGATGATGGGTGCATTATTTTTAAAAGTTAAGCTTTTCAGGAGCTCCCCTGAGCCGGCCAGGTCGTTCTCTACTATGGTTAAAGCACGTGCAACCGACCGGAAATCGGCGGCATCAGGTTTTATGTATGGTAAACTGCTTTCCATTAGTTTTATAAAGGAACAAAAATATAATGTATTTGAACAATTAACAGTTTGTTACTATTTATATGTGAGTAACGCGGCATAAATATATATTTGCTTTTTAATACAATGGTTTGATAAGCTTTTATTATAAATTATAGTAAAGTTATATTCGTATTATTATCGCAAAAACTATACATAATACATAAATGAAGGTATCGGGGTTTACGTTTATCAGGAATGCAGTAAAAAATGATTATCCTGTTGTTGAGGCCATTACTTCAATTTTACCTGTTTGTGATGAATTTGTGGTGGCCCTTGGAAATAGTGACGACGAAACCGAAAGCCTGATAAAAGGCATCAATTCGCCCAAAATAAAAATAATTAATACGGTTTGGGACGATTCCCTGCGCGATGGGGGAGCGGTATTTGCTGCGCAAACGGATATTGCCTTTAATGCCATTTCGCCGGATGCTGACTGGGCTTTTTATATCCAGGGTGACGAATGTGTGCACGAAAAATATCTTCCGTTAATAAAAAAAGAGATGGAAGATAACCTGGGTGATAAAAATATAGAAGGCTTATTATTTAAATACCTTCATTTTTACGGCTCATATGATTATTACGGACACTCGCGCAGATGGTACAGGCGCGAGATACGGATACTAAGAAACAATAAGGCGATCCACTCATACAGGGATGCGCAGGGTTTCAGGCTTGATGGCCGCAAAATTAAAGTAAAACTGATTGACGCCTATATCTATCACTATGGCTGGGTAAAACCTCCTGAAGGTTTGAAAAATAAATTGCGCAATTTTAACCAGTTTTATCATGATGATACCTGGCTGGCGCAAAACCTTCCTGAATCTTTTGAATTTGATTACAAGAATGCCGACAGGCTGATCCGGTTTGCCGGTACCCATCCGCAGGTGATGAAAAAAAGGATTGAAGCCACTAACTGGAACCTGGATATCGACTTAAAAAAACTCCATAAAAAAATGACTTTCAGAAGGAAGTTGTTACAAAAAATTGAGGACCTTACGGGGTGGAGAGTGAGCGAATACCGTAATTATAAAATATTTAAATAGCGCAAGGTGGATATCAGGAAAAGTGTTTCAATTGTTATTCCCAATTATAATGGCAGGCACCTGCTGCAGGAGTATCTGCCTTACACCTATGAGGTGGTTGCCGCTGCAGGGATTGAATATGAAATTATTGTTGTTGATGATGGGTCAAAAGATGATTCGGTTGAATTTATCAGGTCAGCTTATCCCAATGTGATCCTGGTGGTTAATGCCGAAAATAAGGGGTTTTCTTATACCTGCAACAGGGGGATCGAAATTGCTCAGCATGAACTCACCCTGCTTTTAAACTCCGATGTGAAGCTTACCCACGGGTATTTTGACCAGCAATGGAAGTACTTTTTAAGGTGGGACACTTTTGGAGTAATGGGGCGTATTATTGATATGGAGGGAGACCATATACAGGATGCTGCAAGGGTACCTAAGTTAAATGGTTTTAAATTAAAAACCGATTTTTTTTACTACACCAACAATGAAAAGGACCGCTTGTATACGTTTTATCTATCGGGTGCAAACGCATTAATCAGCACCGAAAAGCTAAAGCAAACGGGGGGCTTTTATGAGTTGTTTTCGCCGTTCTATTGCGAGGACATGGAACTTAGCGTGAGAGCGTGGCGCATGAACTGGAAATGTTACTATGAGCATAATTCTGTTTGCAGGCACAAGGTTTCGGCAAGTACCAAAAACTACCAGACTGCAAAGTGGGTAAAAAGCATTTATTTTCGTAACCGGTTTTACTTTCATGCGCTTCATTTAAATGGCTGGGCGTTAAAAGCGTGGTATTTGCAGATCACGATTATTGACCTGTTGCCAAAGTTGCTTGTTGGGCAAACATGGATTTGGAAAAGCTACAGGGAATTATTCGCGAACAGGGCCTTAATTGCCCAATACAAAAGCAAGATCAACAATTTGCTCCATAACAATAATAGCCGGTTAACTATTTTTGATGTGGTAGATAAGGTACGGTCGTCGGTTTATCATAAAACGATAGAAAGATTCAAACCCTGAATTTTCCGGAGCTTTAACTTTTCTTTAACCAAATCTTCTTTATCATTTTCAACCTGAACCTTAGCCAAATCAGGGTATTAAAATTTTCGCGGACCAATCCGGGTTTGTCTTTTTCAAACGTGTCATCGGCTTCAAAGCTTGACAATCCCGTGTGGTTAAAATTTGCGATGATGTAATCTTTAAATATCCACTTTATGTTTTTATCGCCGTAGCATTTAATGTTAAAGGCATAATCACCAAATACATGGTATTTTTGTTCGTACTCGTATTTTTTAAATATCGACGCCGGGTAAATAATGGCCTGGTGAAAGATGCCGGTTTTGGCCATTTGGTACATAGATACATAACCAAAGCGTTTTACACCCCTGGTAAGCACACTGCCGTAGTAAATGGCAGCAGCGTCAGCAAGCTGAAACGCCAGGCCGGAGAAATCAGCAAATAAAACATCGTCGGCCCCTAAAAAATAATACCATTTGCCCGTTGCTTTTTTTATCCCCTTATTCATGGCATCATAAACCCCTGCATCCGGTTCACTGATACTCACAGAAATATGTGAACGGTTTTGTTTTATTATTTCAAGGGTATTGTCGGTGCTTTTACCGTCAATAATAATGATTTCAATTTCGGGATAACACTGGGTGTATACACTGTTTAAACAAGCTTGTAAAGTAGCGCCGGCGTTAAGTGTTGCTATTATAATGGAGATCTTCCCGTTGGAAATTGAGGAGCTGCAATTTTTAAAAGGCTTTAAACTATCTTCACGGGGCATATCCCTAAACAATTAATTTATATTTGTCAAATGTCTCGATACTGACAATAAACGATTATATTTCCGTTTATTGTCACAAATGGGATAATTTGTTGTACTACCATAAAGTTTTTACAAAGTGCATCCTTAATTACTTTTAAGCGCAAAGATTTGTGTAACAGCTTTTAATTGATCAAAAAAAATGCGAAAAAGTTTCAGACAAAATCACCTGAAAAAAATATGGTTAAAACTGACCGACGAAGAGGGACATAAGCAATATAAAAGGCAGCGGTCTCATTATAAGATCACTTCGAAGCTTGAGCGATTTGTTGATGCCGGTTTTGATACCACACTTGACGAAATTATGTTAAAAGTGGGTGCGGCCGCTGAAATTAATGTGCTTCATAACGGAAATGCAGGAGATATTATTTACAGTTTGCCTTTGGTAAAAAAGTTGCATGAATTATCAGGAAAGCCTGTTAATTTGGTTTTAAAAATAAACGAACCCTTAACCATTGGTAATGGTTATGAGCATCCCCTGGGCTCGGTTATGCTCAACGAAAAAATGGTTGCCAGTTTACGTCCCCTGCTGGCAATGCAGTCCTATATCAGCGATATTCCCGTTTTTGATCAGCATCAGATTCATCTTGACCTGACGCTTTTCAGGAAAGCCGGCTTTGCAACGGATAAGGGGAATATAGCCCGCTGGAACTTTTTCACTACAGGTATAACGCCTGATCTTACCTCGCCATGGCTCAATGTAATACCTGATAAAAACTTTGCTGAATGTATTGTTTTGGCAAGAAGCTCGAGATACAATAACGCATTGGTGGATTATTCTTTCCTGTCAGGCTATAAACACCTGGTTTTTGTGGGCGTTGAATCTGAATACAAGGAGATGAAAAAGAGTATTCCTCAATTGAAATGGCGCCAGGTGAGTGATTTTTTAGAACTGGCCGAAATAATTGCCGGCTGTAAATTATTTATAGGTAACCAGTCGTTCCCCTATTCCATTGCCGAAGGCTTAAAAGTTAAACGCCTGCTGGAAGTTTTTTACCAGATCCCCAATGTTATGCCTGAAGGAGCAAACGGATACGACTTTTGTTTCCAAAAGCACTTTGAATGGCTGGTGAAGAAATTTGGATAATCGGATCAACTTTGAAGCGATAAAGATGCCCGGCAAAAACAGGAACTTATTCAGGATAACCCGCTTTATATTGTTGAGGATTCCGGGCCTGTTAAAGTTTTTGGCAAAGTTCAGATCAGGCCGGCCGCGGCTGCTGATGATCAAGACCGATGCCATTGGCGACTACATATTATTCAGGAATTTTATTGAAATCATAGCCAGATCTGAAATATATAAGGGCTATGAGATGGATTTATTGGGCAACGCGCTTTGGCTGGATCTCGCCCTTAAACATGATGGTGAGTTTGTAAATGAATTCTTTTTCATTAACCCGGATGATCTGTATTATTCGCCCATTCAAACCTTTAAATTAGGCCTAAAGCTTTTTCGGGAAAATTATCACACCGTTTTACAGCCTGCTTTTTCGCGGACTTTTTTGAACGACGGGCTGGCCGGGTTTACCGCCGCAAAAAATATCATCGGTTTTGGAGGTGACACGGAAAGGATAGCTGCACGGTATAAATTAAAAACCGATAAGCTTTACACCAGCCTTTTCATGTTGCCTCAAAATATTGTTTTTGAATTTGACAGGTCGAAATTTTTTATTGAACAGGTATTATTACAACCAGTTGCTATTGATGGTCCCTTTATTGCTATTGAAAATAAAAAACGCAATGGGGTAGTCATCTTTCCGGGAGCGGGTGTATCAAAAAGAAGATGGGAAGCCGAAAAATTTCTGGCATTAATAAAACTCATTCTTCAGCATTCAAAAGCCCCGGTTTCAATTGCGGGAAGCGTGGGTGAAATGGAAATAGCCGATTATTTAATGGAACGCCTGCCCGCAGGCAGCGTGAATAATTTAACAGGCGCAACCACTTTAAATGGATTGATTGAGTTGATTGGCAATGCCGCCTTAATTATCAGTAATGAAACCAGCGCCATCCATATAGCGGCAGCAGTAAAAACACCGTCAGTTTGTATTTTGGGAGGCGGGCACTTCGGGCGTTTTGCACCCTATCCGTTTGCTTTTGACGATTCGCCGGCATGTGTTTACGAGAAAATGGACTGCTATAATTGTAACTGGAATTGTATTTATCCGATACAGGGAAATGGCACTTTTCCCTGTATAACGGCGATAAGTGTCGGGCAAGTCTGGAATTCTGTTCAATTATATTTATAACCTTGTTGTAAAAATAGATAATATTGTGGTATCTCACGGGGCAAAAGCTTTGTAATAATAGTAATTAGGTAATTACTGTTAGCTTTGCACGTTTATTCTTATTTATATAAATGAAGACTTATTTCCGGCTGCTATCTTTTGCAAAACCAATTGAGAAGTTTGCCATCCCTTATATTATTACCACCATATTCTCTGTAATTTTCAGTACGCTAAACCTTGCTTTACTTGCCCCTTTGCTGCAAACATTATTTTCGGGTAAACATGGTGCTTTTGTTCACCTCGGAGCAAGGCCGTCGTTCTTCGACATTATGGGGATCTTTAACTATTATGTGCAGTATATGCTGAATAATTATGGCGCATGGACAACGCTTGAATTTGTTTGCGCCGTTATCGTAATATCGGCTTTGCTGGCCAACCTTTTTCGCTATTTGTCACAACGTACTATGGAGAATTTGCGGGTGCATACCTTGTTGAATTTCAGGAGAACGGTTTTTAACAACGTAATGAATCTTCACCTTGGCTTTTTTAGTAATGAGCGTAAGGGAGATATAATTTCCAAAATAGCCTCTGACGTTCAGGTTGTCCAGTTTTCTGTAACGGGTACCCTACAGGTAGTGTTTAAGGAGCCACTTACGCTGATCGCTTTTATGGCAATGTTATTCAATATGTCAGCTAACCTGACGTTCTATTCACTGCTTGTGATACCTGTTTCTGCATTTGTTATCTCCCGTATTGTAAAAAGGTTAAAATCTCAGGCTATAGCCTCCCAGCAGACTTACGGCAATATGATCAGTTACCTTGACGAGGCCTTGTCTGGCATTAAAATAATAAAGGCTTTTAATGCGACGGAGTTTATCAAGAACAAGTTTAATAAGGAAAACGTTAAGTATTCCTCCATTACCCGTTCAATGGCCAGGCGCCAGCAATTAGCTTCGCCGGTTTCGGAATTTTTTGGTATTACCATGATTGCCTGTATTGTTTTATATGGTGGACATTTAATCTTTGTAAAGGATGCTTCGTCATTAAAACCGGAAATATTTATCACTTATATCGCATTATTTTCGCAGGTGATGCGTCCGGCCAAAGCAATGTCCGATTCATTCAGCACAATTCATTCAGGTATAGCAGCAGGTGAAAGGGTTTTGGCTTTGATTGATGAAAAGCCGCTGATTGTGGATGCGCCTGATGCTACTGCTATTAATGAGTTTAACGAAAGCATCGAATTAAAACAGGTAACTTTTGCCTATGACGATAAGGTTGTTTTAGCTGAAATTGATTTTCGCGTGCCGAAAGGGAAAACCGTAGCATTGGTTGGCCCGTCAGGTGGCGGTAAATCAACATTAATGGACCTGATCCCGCGTTTTATTGAGCCAAAATCAGGCGAGATATTGATTGACGGGAAAAATATCCGGGCGTTGAAGGTGGATTCGGTAAGATCCCTAATGGGGATAGTGAATCAGGAATCGATCCTTTTTAATGATACCATTTTTAACAATATAGCTTTTGGCAAAACAAACGCTACCCGTGAGCAGGTGGAAGCCGCCGCGCGTATCGCTAACGCCCACAATTTTATTTTGGAAACCGAAAAAGGGTATGAAACCAATATCGGCGACCGCGGCACCAAGTTGTCGGGCGGCCAGCGGCAGCGCATCTGCATAGCACGTGCGGTGCTGAGCAACCCGCCGATTATGCTGCTGGATGAAGCTACCTCGGCTTTGGATACCGAATCGGAAAAACTAGTGCAGGACGCTTTAAACAACCTGATGAAAAACCGTACCTCCCTTATCATCGCGCACCGCTTAAGTACCATTCAAAATGCTGACATTATTGTAGTGCTTGAAAATGGCAGAATTGTTGAACAGGGTAATCATCACCAGCTGATTGAAAAAAATGGTTTATACCGCAGGCTGATCGATATGCAAACCTTTAGCGCCGATTGAAAAATGAATAGAAACTACTTGAATCCTCATAATAACGCTGATTATTTAATGTTAAATGCTGGTTATGAATGAAAATTTTAAAGTAGCAGTAATTATTCCTTTTTACCGTGACACCATTTTTGAATATGAACAGATAGCGCTGGATCAATGTGAAAAGGTGCTTTCTAATTACCCGATCATCGCTATTAAACCCGAAAGTTTGGTTTTGCCTGAGGCAGCTGACAAATATTCCTTTTTTAAGACAGTAAGTTTTGAGGATAAGTATTTTAAAGGAATAAAAGGATATAACTCACTGATGCTTTCCGATCTGTTTTACAGTAAGTTTTTGGAATATGAGTATATTTTAATTTACCAGCTGGATGCTTTTGTGTTTAAAGATGAGCTCGATTTTTGGTGTAAACAGGGCTATGATTATATCGGTGCACCCTGGATCCGCAATAAAGTATATCCGAATATTTTTAAAGAATTAGCATCCCGGTTCCTGTTTAAGGTGCACACCCGTTTTGATCTGAAAAAAAATGGCTTGCCGACCAAAAAACAATTCGACAATAAAGTTGGCAACGGTGGCTTTTCGCTCAGAAGGGTTCAGAAATTCTATGAGATCAGTAAAAAAATGCGGCCGGAGATTGCAAAATACCTGGAACGTGACGAACATGAATATAATGAAGATGCTTTTTGGAGTATTGAAGCCAACAGGAACAAAAAAAGATTAAAAATTCCTTCGTACAAAATTGGATTAAAATTTTCAATCGAAATATTTCCCTATCGCGCGTTTAAAACCAATAACGAGCAATTGCCTTTTGGTTGCCACGCCTGGGATATACACCCTGATTTTTGGCGGCCAATATTTAAACAATTTGGTTACACCATTTAACGTTTAAACCGTTTACGGCATTTTTATATTTATGTTGAAATTCTCTATTGGAAAACGCGAAATATGAGTAGCCCCTTAGTATCAATTGCCCTTTGCACTTACAATGGCGAAAAATATCTTGCCCAGCTTTTAGATACGCTTGTTGCCCAAACCTATAAAAACATTGAAATTATTGCCGTAGATGATAATTCATCAGATAAATCATTCAATATTCTTTCTGAATATGCTTCATTATACCCATATTTCCAGGTGTACAAAAACGATGTCAACTTAGGGTTTACAGGTAACTTTGAACGTGCATTGACTTTTTGTAAAGGCGATTTAATAGCGTTTTGCGATCAGGATGATCTGTGGGATCCGCAAAAAATTGAGATCCAGGTAAAGGCGATTGGCGACAACCTGGTTATTTATCATGATTCGGAATTTATTAATGAGCAAAACCAGTCGCTGCATCAAAAAATGTCGGATCTGTTGAATTTTTACCGTGGCGATGACCCCAGGGCGTTTTTGTTTTTTAACTGTGTTTCCGGCCATTCCATGCTCATCAAAAAACAGCTTCTGCCGGATGCGATGCCATTTCCAAAAGGGTTTTATTATGATTGGTGGCTCGCCTATGTAGCCGTAAATTCCGGCAAAATTGATTTTGTGCCGCAATGCCTGGTTAAATACAGGCAGCACGATGATAGCGATACGGATGTATTAAAAAAGAAAGAAGCTGAAAACGACCCGCACCGGCACAAAGAGATGGGGCAGATATACAATGAACGGTTAAAGTGGTTACGTCAATGTGCTAAATTTAAAAAGAATAAAAACCCTGAGTTTGTTTATACCTTATATACGCTGTATTACGAACGCGTAAACAACTATTTTTCGCCCGCGCTGGCTATTTTAATGAAGAAAATATAGATGTTTTATATTTTATCGACAAAAAAAGCAAAGCAAAGAAACAACGCGAAGCAGGTAAATTAGTGTGGGGGTTTAAAGCAAAGAATTTTTGGTACAGGCACATCAGGCCCAACAGCAATAAAATAGTCCGTCATGAAGAATAGTCCCACAGCCGGATATCATACCAAATCAGCTGTGTTGTTTGTGGTTTTTAACCGGCCCGAAACAACAAAAAGGGTTTTTGAGGCGATAAGGATCGCGCAGCCCAAACGCCTGTATATTGTTGCTGACGGCCCGCGAAGGGATTACCCCGGCGATGTGGAACAGTGTAAGCAAACCCGGCAAATACTAAGTTTGATAGATTGGGATTGTGAAGTAAAAACACTTCTCAGGGAGGAGAATGCAGGATGTAAGAATGGCGTATCTTCGGCGATTAACTGGTTTTTTGAGCAGGAAGAGGAGGGCATTATACTGGAGGACGATTGCCTGCCGGCCAATAGTTTTTTTAAATTTTGCGATACCTTGCTGGAGAAATACCGTTATGATACCCGCATCAGGCATATCACCGGCTGCAATTTGCAATTTGGCAAAAAATGGGGCGACGCCAGTTATTATTTCTCTAACCGCACCCATGTTTGGGGCTGGGCGAGCTGGCGCAGGGTGTGGAATGATTATGACGTAAACCTTACTAAATACGATGGCACCGAAGTAAAGGCGCAGCTAAAAAATATTTATAATGATGATTTTGTTGCTGACGCCTGGACGAATATTTTTAATGAGCTAAAGGCCGGAAAAATAAACTCATGGGCTTACCCGCTTGATTTTTGCAACTTTTTTAATAATGGGCTGGTGATCATTCCGAATGAAAACCTGGTGACGAACATCGGGTTTAAGGCAGGCGCTACCCATACGGTTGATGAAGAAAGTAGCTATGCTAACATACCCCTGATAGAAATCGGCGAAATAACTGATCCTGTTTTTTTTGTTCCTCAAAAACAGGCCGATCTTTCTATCATCAACCGCGATTTTAATATTGAACAGAGAAGGGTTAAGCATAACGCCTGGCACAGGAAATTGAAGCGATGGATCAAATCAAAACTCAAATAAAAAGCCATCCAATACAGTAGCAGGATGGCTTTTTAATGAAATTTTTAATCTTTTTAACGCTTATTCAAACTTAAACCCTAAGCCAACCTGCCAAACCTGGTTGCGGTAATCGCCGCCATAAGAAGCATTTTGGTCATTGGGCTGAAGGTCGATAGTGTACCGGGCACGTAATTCAACATCGCGGCTCAGGTCAAAACTTACACCAACAACGCCGTCAAGGATGGTTTTTTCACCATAAGTATTGTAATACTGCTGGGCAGTAACATCAAAGCCGTTATCGTAGGTGTTTGTCATTGAAACCGGGATCGCTACCTGCGGCCCAACCAGGATATTAAATGTTGGCGACAACTTAAATTTCAGCAATAACGGAATGTCAATGTAATTTGAACGCTGCGTAAAGTTGCCATAGGTAGTTACAGCCGCATAACCCTTTTGTGAGTACAATACTTCAGGCTCAAAACTTAAAGGGTAAACCAAAGGCAGATCGAGGAACAAGCCTGCATTAAAACCGGCAATAGCCGCCGTACTAAAATTAGAATTGTAGGCATCTACTGTATTGGCCACGTTTAAACCACCGGTAATGCCAGCCCTTATTTTATAAAAATCATCAAATTGACTGCGTGGAGGCGGACGCCTTACGCGACGGGGGCCATAATAACCTTGTGCGCATACCGAACCTGCAACCAGCAGGCATATCGCAAAAAAGAGAAGTTTTTTCATAATAAAATTGTTTTTTATACAGCATAGAGTAAAAAATTAGCCAAAGGTTTATTCGGCTTTCAATTTTTTAATAAAATTCATGTTAAAAACCATGCCACCAAAATCATTTTTAAACTACATTTGGCCCATGAGGGTGCTTAAAATGCGTTATAAATGGTTTTTAGTTTTTGTTATTAATTTTGTTTCATTGGGAGCTTTTGCCCAGAAAGAAAGCTACATACAGTCGTTAAATCACAAAAATCATTGGGTTGATTCGGTCTTTAAGAAGATGAACCGGCGTAAAAAAATCGCACAATTGTTTTTTATCAGGGCGAATACGGATAAAGGACAAGCCTATGAAGATTCGGTTGCAAAAGTGATCAGTGATGAGCAAATTGGCGGACTGGTATTTTTCCAGGGCGGCCCGGTGAGGCAGGCCAACCTCATCAACCGGTATCAAAAACTAGTTAAAGTACCTTTAATGATCACCATGGACGGCGAATGGGGGCTGGGCATGCGGCTGGATTCGACCATCTCGTACCCTTTCCAGATGACGTTGGGCGCTATACAGGATAATAAACTGATCTATAAAATAGGGCAGTTTGTAGCCTATGATTTTAAGCGGATGGGGATGCAGATGAATCTTGGCCCTGATATGGATGTGAATAATAACCCCGACAACCCGGTGATCAATTACCGGTCGTTCGGAGATAATAAATACAGTGTGGCCGCGAAGGGCATTGCCTATATGCAGGGCATGCAAAGCGAAGGCCTTTTAACATCTGCAAAACATTTTCCCGGCCATGGCGATACCAATGTGGATTCGCATCTCGATCTGCCCCTATTGCCCTTCAGCCGCGAACGATTGGATACGCTGGAAGAATATCCCTTTCGTGAGGCGATAAAAGCAGGGATCAGCGGCATAATGATCGCCCATATGAATATTCCCGCGTTGGATACGACCAAAAAGTTGCCCTCCACCTTATCAAGGCCCATTGTTACCGGCGTTTTAAAAGATTCGCTGGGATTTAAAGGGCTTATTGTTTCGGACGCGATGGAAATGAAGGCTGTCACCAATTATTTTCCTGAAGGCGAAGCAGACGTTAGAGCTTTTTTAGCCGGAAATGATATTATTGAATTGTCGGAGAATTCCGGTCGCGCCATAAAACTGATCCGCAAGGTAGTGCGCAAGGGCGGAATTTCGAAACAGGAGTTCGAAGCACGGGTGAAAAAAGTATTAGCGGCCAAATATTGGACCGGTTTAAACCACTATCAGGAAGTTTCGACAGGAAACCTGGCGGCTGATTTGAACCGGCCGGCGGCGAAAGAACTGGTGCAACAACTAAGCGATGCTGCCGTTACCCTGCTAAAGGGCGATGCGAATGCTTTGCAGATGAACCCATTGTTAAAAACAGCCATCATTAGTATCGGCGTAACGCAGCCAACAGTTTTTCAGCAGGAACTTGCGCGTTGGTATCCCAACAGTGCATTTTTCCAGGTGGGTAAAAATACTCCGGAAAGTGAGTTGAAGGCATTATTAACGGTGCTGGCGCAATACGACCAGATTTTTGTCAGCATCAACGATACCCGGGCACGACCAGCGAGTAAACTTGATTATTCCATCCCTGTAAAACAATTTATTACTGCTATTGCGGCTCATCAAAACTCCTTGTTCAGTGTTTTTGCAAATGCCTATACGCTGTCAACCCTGCCGGGGATTGAAAAATGCAGCGCCCTGCTTGAATGTTACCAGATGACGGATGAGCTGCAGCGGTCGGCTGTGAAAATTATACTCAGGCAAATGAACCCGATTGGGAGGATGCCCGTTACCGTGAAGGCACTTTTTTATACTGGGGAAGGTATAAGACTTCAATAAACCCGATATTCTGTCTATCTTGTATTATGGAAATAAAAATCAAAGCCATTGTAACCGGTGCTTCAGGCATGGTTGGCGAAGGTGTACTGCACGAATGCTTATTGGATCCGCAGGTTGAAGCAGTGCTGGTGATCGGGAGAAAGCCGTGCGGCACAACACACCCAAAGCTTAAAGAGATCATCCATTCCGATTTTTTTGACATCAGCCCCATTGCAGACCAGCTAAGCGGCTATAATGCCTGTTACTTTTGTTTGGGTGTTTCTTCTGTCGGAATGAAGGAGCCTGAATATTACGAGCTCACTTATACGCTAACCTTGAACGTGGCACAAACGCTGAGTAAACTGAACCCGGATATGACCTTTTGCTATGTCTCCGGCGTTGGCACCGACAGCACAGAAAACGGCCGTTTGATGTGGGCAAGGGTAAAAGGCAAAACAGAAAACGACCTGATGAAGCTGCCTTTTAAACAGGTTTTCGCTTTCAGGCCGGGCTATATGCACCCAACGCCAGGTCTTAAAAACGTCAATAAATATTACAAATACATCACGTGGATGTACCCATTGCTACGGTTGATATATCCGGCGGGGGTAAGCACCATGGCTGATTTGGGCAGGGCAATGATCAACGTTACCCGTTTGGGCTATAGCAAGCAGGTGATTGAAGTAACAGACATTAAGGTGCTGGCAAAAATGGGCTGATTAAATTATGTTGGTGTTGCAACGTTTGGTGTGGGTTTAGGTTTTTATCAATTTTTTCTTTTCATTTTTTAAGGACGGGCATCCCGTTGAACAATATTAAATTGTCAGCCAAATTAGCTGATTTGTGTAAACCCGGCTATTTAATAAAATATTGATTATCAATGTTTTATTAAAGTAATATTTGAAATTATGTAAACCTTTTGTAAACCTTTTTTTATTTGATTTACAAAGGTGAAATCCCGGATTGTGAAGGCTATTGTTATTTTTATACAGCTTCAATTCATACAATAAGTAATAGAGTCATTATATTCATCCCCAAAAACATTGGTTATGGAAAAAAAATATTATTTCCTGAAACTGGTTCCCCGCCGCCCGACATTTGCCCAGGATATGACACCTGATGAGCGGGCGATCATGATGCAGCATGTTGCCTATTGGAAGAAATTTCTGGATGAGGGGAAAGTACTCGTCTACGGCCCGGTGATGGACCCGCAGGCAGTTTACGGCATGGGTATAGTAATGACAGACGACGAGGAAGAAGTAAAAGCCCTGATCGCCGGTGACCCGGCCTCGCAAATAAACACCTATGAATATTACCCGATGCGGGCGGTGGTGAAGGGGTGAGTTGCTTGGTTTATATAATTGATATATTAGCTATTAAAGCTGTTCCTTTGATGGACCAAATTAGGCGGTGCTGAGACAGTTTTAATTAAAAAAATCTTCTTTATTGATACCCAGGTTATCGGCAATATCGGATATAATGGATGACAATGTTCCCAATTTTATTGGGTTATGATTTGGGATAGTTACGTAGTGACTGCCCTTTTCTGATTGTTTCACTAATCGTATATGACTTCCTTTTTGCCTGGTAATTTCATATCCATATTTGGCTAATATTTTTATTAGTTCCTGTGCAGATAGGTTTCTGGGTGTTTTCATGGTAGTATATTTATTGCAGCAGTAAAATCAATATTTCCGGTTCTTGTAAATATGTGATTTTTGTAGCTGTGAATAAACGACAAAGAGAGTTGTGTTGACTATCAGTTGCTTACACGGCAATAACTTCTTCTTTAACCAAATGCAAGCGGATGATCTTAGGTAATTTGTCGTCATCAAAATGGCAGTGGACTGCCTCTCGGATGTTGGTTTTCAATTCATCCATTGTTTCAGCTTCAGTAAATATAGATTCGCCGATGGCTTTGGCGATATAGCCTCCTTCTAAAGCCTCCTCTATTAAGAAAAATACTTCATTCATATCTCAAATTTACATTTAATTTTTTGTTTTAATATGAACGCACTTTCATTTTATACAGACGCTTATCCTCTTATTAATTTGTAAATTTGTTTGTACATGCAAACATCTTCCCCCCACAAATACAACGAAAAATTCAAAGAAGCGCTTGCCCTGCTCAACCCCGAACAACTGGCCGCCGTTAACCAGATGGATGGCCCTGTTTTGGTGATTGCCGGGCCGGGGACTGGTAAAACGCAGATACTGGCTGCCCGGATCGGTAAGATCTTGACCGAGACCGACGCCAATGCCAACGAAATTTTATGCCTCACCTATACCGATGCGGGCGCTGTAGCCATGCGCAAGCGGCTGTTCGATTTTATCGGGCCGGATGCTTACCGGGTGAATATTTATACTTTCCATGCCTTTTGCAATGAGATCATCCAGGAGAACCTGGATTATTTTGGCAAACTGAGCCTTGACCCTTTATCCGACCTGGAATCGGCGATATTTTTCAGGGAGTTGGTGGATGAATTTCCAAATGATCATGTGCTGAAGCGCTTTACCGGTGAGATCTATTACGATGCACCCAACCTGAAGAGCCTTTTTTCGGATATGAAAAAAGAGGGATGGGATGAAGCCGCTTTTATTACGGCAGTAAAGGAATATTTGGACGATTTGCCCAACCGCGAGAAATATATTTATAAACGGGCAAACCCAAAGGCCGGAATAAAGATCGGCGACCCCAAGCAAAAGGATATCGACAAAGTGCACGAGCAGATGAAAAAACTGCTGGCCGCCGTTGCCGAGTACCGCAATTTTGATGCGAAGATGAAGGCCAATAACCGCTATGATTATGACGACATGATCCTGTGGGTTTTAAAAGCCTTCCGTGAAAATGAAGAATTGCTGCGCCGTTACCAGGAACGTTATCAGTATATTTTGGTGGATGAGTTCCAGGATACCAGCGGTTCGCAAAACGACCTGCTGAAATTTATGCTGAATTACTGGGATACCCCCAATGTATTTGTGGTGGGCGATGACGATCAATCGATCTTCAAATTCCAGGGGGCGAACATGAAGAATATCCTTGATTTTGCAGGTGATTATTCAAAGAGTTTAAAAACCGTCGTTTTAAAACAAAACTATCGTTCAAACCAACAGATCCTTGATATTTCAAAGGCGCTGATCGAAAATAACCGGGAACGTTTAACCCGGCAGCTGGAACTGGACAAAAACTTGAAAGCGTCGCACCCCAGGTTTGATAGCCTGGTGGTTGAGCCAGTGATCTGCGAATACGAGAACCCCGCACAGGAGCTGGCAGATATCGCGCAGCAAATAAAAAACCTGCTTGCAAAAGGTACCGAGCCCGGCGAGATTGCGGTGATCTACCGCAACCACAGCCAGGTGGAGGAGCTTTTGCAATACCTGGATAACCAGCATATCGCTGTAAACACCAAACGGAAGATCGATATTTTTACCCTGCCCTTTGGCGAAAAGATCATCAATATATTGCGTTACCTCGCCATGGAAATGGATTCGCCTTATAGCGGTGATGAGTTGCTGTTTGAGATCATGCATTATGATTTCTTCAATATTCCGCCGATCGAGATCGCCAAAGCAAGTGTCGCGGTAGCAAAAGAAAATTATGCCACTGCCAGGAACAACGACCCGAAAACATCTTTGCGCGATTTTATTAGCCGGATGAAAATGCCCGTGCAAGCTGGTTTATTTGACGAGGCGCAGCACCATGGGATGAAATTTTTGGTAAGCGACATTGATTACCTGCTAACCTATTCGGCCAGCAATACGCTCCAGCAATTGTTCCAGCAATTGATCGCCAAAATGGGCATCCTCAAATATATCATGGAGCAGCCCGATAAAGGCTGGTACATGCAGGTGCTCACCAACTTTTTTGATTTTATCAAAGATGAAAGCCGGAAAGACCCTGAGATCAGCCTGGCAAAACTGATCGACACTATCAAACTGATGCAGGAAAACAAGATCAGGCTGGCGTTGAACCAGGTGATCTATTCAGACAATGGCATTAATTTTTTAACTGCCCACGGCTCAAAAGGGCTGGAGTTTGAACATGTATTCCTGATCGGGTGCAGCAAAAAGATCTGGGATGGAAAAGGCCGTAGCTACGGCTTTAGTTACCCGGATACCTTAACCCAGGCGCCGGATGATGAAATTGCACAAAAGGAAGAATCGCGCCGTTTGTTTTATGTGGCCATAACGCGGGCGAAACAGTACCTTTCCATCTCGTATGCAGGCCACGACAAAAATGGCAGGGAGCAGGAAGCCTCGCAGTTTGTAGGCGAAATTTTGGCCGATACCCATTTGCAATTAAAACATCCTAAAGTTAGCGAGGATACGATGATAGATTTCCTGGCCATCCAGTTTACCGAAACCATCCAGCCAAAGGTTGAACTGCTCGACAAGAATTATATCAACCAGTTGCTGCAGGATTATACCCTTTCGGTAACGCATTTGAGCAATTATTTGGATTGTCCGCTGCGCTTTTATTTTCAATGTTTAATCAGGGTACCATCGGGTAAAAGCCCATCGGCAACGTTTGGGCAGGCCGTACACTGGGCATTAAACAAGGCATTCAAACTGCTTAAAGATGACGGCAACGAATTCCCGCTGACAGAGGATTTTATGAAAGAATTCCGCTGGTACATGTACCGCAACCGCGATTCATTTACCAAAGAGGATTTTAAATTGCGCCTGGATTACGGCGAAAAAATATTGCCGGCTTATTATAACCAGAATATTGAGGTTTGGAATAAGATAGCCGTTACCGAACGCGGCATCAAAAATGTGGAAGTTGAGGGCGTGCCGATAAAAGGGAATTTGGACAAAGTGGAGTTTGTAGGTAAAGAGGTAACGGTAGTAGATTATAAAACCGGTAAGCTGAAGAACGCAAAAGATAAATTCAAAAGGCCGGATGATGATAATCCAAACGGTGGCGATTACTGGCGCCAGGCGGTATTTTATAAAATTTTGATTGATAACGACCGCTCACTCGATTGGGAAGTGGTAAGTACAATATTTGATTTTGTTGAACCGGTGAGCGAAGGTGAATATCATAAAGAAAAGATAGTGATAACGCCGGAAGATACGGATACGGTAACGGAGCAGATAAAAACCGTTTACCAAAAAATACTGGCCCACGATTTTAATACAGGCTGCGGTAAAAAGGAATGTGACTGGTGCCATTTTGTGCGAAGTAATTTTAAACAGGTGGGCGGAGTGATGCAGGAGGAAGAAGATATTGGTTAAAACGTGGTAGAGACGCGATGCATCGCGTCTTTGAAAAATAGGTTTGTCAAAAACGTCGTTGAGACGCGATGCATCGCGTCTCTGCATAAGGCTCGGAAATATGAAAAATTTGATATTTTTTATCCCTATATTTCTTATTTTACAGGGAAACGCCCAAACCACCATCAAGCAGGATCCGGCTATTAAGCAAATGGTTGATGAAGTTTCCTTCAAAAATATTGAGGCGATTGTGCGCAAACTGGTGAGTTTTAAATCCAGGCATACTTTAAGCGATACCACCAGTACCACCGAAGGTAGTGGCGCGGCCCGCAATTGGATAAAATCCGAATATGAAAGATATGCAAAGGAATCTGGCGGCAGGATGACCGTGCAGTTTGATACGTTTACCCAGCCTAAAAGCGAAAGGGTTGATAAAGCTGTGCATCTTAAAAATGTGCTGGCTATTTTAAAAGGAACCGACCCTAAAGATACCCGCGTCTATATCGTTTCCGGTCACTATGATTCCCGCGTAACCGATGTGATGAACCCGAATGCCGTTGAGCCGGGGGCAAATGATGATGCTTCGGGTACGGCCGTATCAATGGAACTGGCGCGGGTGATGGCGAAAAGCTCATTCCCTGCGACTATTATTTTCATGTCGGTAGTAGGCGAGGAGCAGGGCCTGTATGGCTCAACCAATGTGGCCAAACGGGCTAAAGCGGAGAACTGGAACGTAGACGCCATGCTGAACAATGATATTGTAGGTAATACCCACGGTATGGAAACGGATTTAAAAGATAACCGCAGCGTAAGGGTATTCAGCGAAGGCGTTCCCTCCGTAGCCGCCGGCAATCAAAAAGACGTAGCCTCCCTGATTGCTTTAGGCGGAGAAAACGACAGCCCATCTAGAGAGTTGGCAAGGTATGTGAAAGAAACCGGCGAGCGTTATGTCGACCAGCTGGATGTAAAACTCATCTACCGCCGCGACCGTTACCTGCGCGGCGGCGACCATGTTTCATTCCTGTTACAAGGCTTTACAGCAGTGCGCTTTACCGAAATGAACGAAGATTTTACCCGCCAGCACCAGGACATCCGCGCAGAAAATGGAATTGATTATGGCGACCTGCCCGATTTTGTGGATTACAACTATGTGCAAAAAGTAGCGCGGATGAATCTTTCCGTTCTGGCTAACCTTGCCAGCGCACCCGCCGAACCACAAAATGTCGGTATGGTAACCAGCGGCTTAACCAATAAAACCACCCTAAAATGGGAGGCTCCAAAAACCGGCAAAAAGCCGGCGGGTTATTATGTATTAATGCGCGAAACCATTAGTCCATTTTGGGAGAAGAAATATTTTGTAACAGATATCACCACAACGCTGGCTTATTCAAAAGATAATTACCTTTTTGCGGTACAATCCGTTGACGCGGATGGGCACGAGAGTTTGCCGGTGTTTCCGAAACCGGTGAGGTAGGGGTTAGAGATTAGAAACTGGAGATTAGAAATTAGAAATCAACGCCGAATTTTTTCTTTCGGATTTTACTGACTTTCCCGACTTTCGGACTTCCCCTACTTCACACTCTTTTTCAGCACAATAAAATAACCTGCAATAAAAACAGCGACAGCGATGGTGAGGCTTATGATTATTTCTTTTGAAAAAATGTCAATCTCAATTACTGGCATACCCGCCGGGCCCGGTTTAGCATGGCTGCCATCCAATAACGCCTGTATCGCCAGCATAGGGTGCGAATAGGGAAACCAATAGGCATGTTTCCAATGGTTCCCGGCTAAAAGAACCCCGGTAATGGTACAGATAAACCCGATCCCCATCGGCTTTAAAAAATCGCGGAATAGCAGGCTTAATAAAAATTGTATCGACAAAATTCCAAGTGACGAAAGGAAAAGCTTAAAATAAACTTTTGTTAAAATAACTTCTATACGGTACTCGGTAAATCTTAAAGATGGTTTTATAGCGCCAAGTAAATTACCAAAGCCCAGCGTAAAAAGAACGAACAGGGCGAGGCATAAAAAAACTAAAAAGAAGGCATAAAAATATTTTGCAGCAAAAACGGACAGCTTTGATATGGGCAGGCTGAATAATGTTTTCCAGGTATCAGCCTTATGTTCAATACTGTTTACGGAATAGGCAATGAATACGATCAGCATCGGCAAAATCAATGATCCCATAATGCCCAAAATTGCGCCGGCAAATTGTAGCCACAACAGATATCCTGGCTCTTTCGCCATCGTATCGCTTTTGCTGTAGAAGCCAATCAATAAGAGTAAACAAAGTAGCAATGGTAGCAAAATAGCACTCCAAAATGCCATCGTCTTACGTGTTTTATAAAACTCAGACCGGAATGATAAAATAAATCCTTGCATGGCTCAGGCAGTTTGGGTGATATCTAAAAACAATTTCTCCAGGTCTTTTTGTTGTTTGCTGATGCTGTAAACCGCATAGCCGTTTTTATTCAGTAAGGCATTCATTTCGCCCATTTGTTTTTTGCTGGTATAGGGCACAAAAAAATAATTATCTGTAACCTCGGTCACCTCGTAATTATGGCGGGTTAACAGGTTGGCAGCATCCACAGTGTTATCCGTTTCCACCTGGATCAATGGCTGGCTTAAGGTTTGCAGTTCGCTGATACTTCCCTGGAATAAAAGTTCGCCATTGTTAATAATGCCCACGTGGGTGGCCATGCGTTCAATTTCGCCGAGCAGGTGGCTTGATATAAAAACTGTTTTTTGGTGTATGTTAACCAGTTTGATCAGCAATTCACGGATCTCTATGATGCCGTTGGGATCGAGGCCGTTGGTGGGTTCATCAAGGATCAGCAATTTAGGGTCGCTCAAAAGCGCCAAAGCAATCCCCAGGCGTTGTTTCATGCCCAGCGAATATTGCCCCGCTTTTTTATGTGCCGCATTGGTTAAATGCACAAGGTTCAGCATTTCCTCAACGCGGCTTTCGGGTACCTGTAGCAGTAAAGCCCGGTTAAGCAGGTTTTCCCTGCCGCTCATGTGCAGGTATATGGCTGGCTGCTCAATCAGCGAGCCAATTTGCGAAAGTATTTTAACCCGGTTGCTTTTCAGCTCCAGGTCGAATATATGGATAGAGCCCTGCTGTGTTTTCAACAGGTTCATCAGCAATTTGATAGTGGTGGTTTTACCGGCGCCGTTTGGTCCCAGGAATCCGTAAATGCTACCTTCCGGAACTTGTAGTGACAGTGATTTAACTACTGTTTGGTCGCCGAAATTAAATGTCAGTTTATCGGTGGCGATTACCATAGTTTTTCTTTGGCAACAGCGCAAACGGTTTTTACCAGGCTTACGCTTTTATAAAAAAGCGATGTAGCATGTTCGGTTGTGCCGGCAATGGATTCCCTTTTTTGCTGAAACTGGTAGCTAACGCCCATAATCAACGCAAATAATACCGGAACAAGCAGTAATATAAAAGGGTTTGAATTTGTAATTAGCTTTTTCATTGTGTGTGATTTGATGATACAAATAAACCGCTAATAATTTACCCGCTAAAAAGTATTAGACCAACTGGCAGTAATTATAGATGAACCGTTGTTTTAAACAACAAGGCGTTCGTCGGGGATAAAAGGGAGTTTATCGATAGTTCAAACAACTACATATAATATATACCTTTACCAACTTTCAAAATATTATTTTTATTTGATGAAACTACGCTGGCAAATATTTTGGCATATCTTTATTTGGCTCGCCCTGATGGCGTTTTTTTTATTTATTGCACATAACGGGGCGAAATATTCAGTTACCGATCAGCTGATCATCTTTTTGCTATATCCGGTTATCAATATCAGCCTGTTTTACCTGAACTACCTGTTACTTATACCCCAGTTTTTAAATAAAAAAAATACGGTTATTACGTTATTGCCATCATTATTACCCTGGTAGTTTATGGGTTGGGCAAATATGGCGTAGCGTTAATATTCAGAGAAAACATTTTGATGCGCGATAAGCATCATATCCTAAGCTTTAGCGAATATTTTTTGGCGACCATATTTACAGGCTTGCTTTTTTTAATTATGAGCGCCGCTTTAAAGTTTGCAATAGACTGGTTTTTAAATGAACGAATACAAAGGGACCTTGAAAACCAGCGCCTGAGCGCCGAACTGGCTTTCCTGAAATCGCAGATCAACCCGCATTTTTTATTTAATTCATTAAACAGCATTTATTCGCTGGCTTATCAGCGATCCGAAACTACACCCGAGGCCATATTAAAGTTATCCGAAATTATGCGGTATATGCTTTATGAGTGTAATGACAACAAAGTCGATCTGGAAAAAGAACTGCAATATTTACAGAATTACATCGACCTCCAAAAAATAAGGTTTGCCGGCAAAGCATATATTGATTATAAAATATCAGGCACGGTAGATGGCCAGCAGATTGTACCTTTGCTTTTGATCACGTTCATTGAAAATGCCTTTAAACACGGGGTTGCCAATAATCCGCTTACCCCCATCCGGTTATTGATAGATGTTGACGATGCGCACCTGCATTTATACATCCAAAATAAAAAACACAACAATAATGTTGATGCCTCCGGCGGAATAGGGTTGAATAACGTAAAACGGAGGCTTAATCTGCTTTACCCGGGCAAATATAACCTGGAGATCCAGGATGAAGAAAAAACTTACACTGTTGAATTATCATTAGTTTTATAGCATGATCAGATGTATAATAGTTGATGACGAGCCTTTAGCACTGCATGTATTGGAAGATTATATATCCAAAATACCTTTTTTGCATTTGGTAAAATCTACAACCAACCCCATAGAGGCTTTAACATTGGTTCAGGAAAAAGAGGCCGACCTTGTTTTTTTGGATGTGCAAATGCCTGAACTTACGGGTATTCAATTTTTGAAGATAGCCAACGGCAAAGCCAAGGTAATATTAACCACTGCTTACCCGCAATACGCGCTGGAAGGCTATGAACTGGATGTAATAGATTATTTGTTAAAGCCGATAGCCTTCGACAGGTTTTTTAAGGCTGTACAAAAAGCCCAGGCCGTTTTGCAGCCCGCAGCTGCTAAACCCGTTGCCGTTGCAGAAAGCAGTCCGCAGAAACCGCAGCAGGAGTTTTTGAGTGATTTTATTTTTGTTAAAACCGAACACAAAATTCAAAAAGTCTATTTGAACGACATCCTGTTTATTGAAGGTTTGAAAGATTATATCTCCATTTTTACCGCTGCTGAAAGGATCATCACCCTGCAGAATATGAAAAAGATGGAAGATGCGTTACCCACTAAATATTTTATGAGGGTACACAAATCATATATTGTGTCTATCAATAAGATAGACAGTATTGAGCGCAGCCGTATTTTTATCGGCGACAAGATCATCCCCGTTGGTGATACCTACCGCGATGAGTTTTTCAAAATAATCGACGGAAAAAACGTGTAGGACAAGCACCCGGCTCCCCAAAGGGGGAATTGTCTGACCGCGAACTTGAGTTAAGTGCTTAGAAAGTGACTGCTTTAACCGTGTATCCTTTTAGTCGAAGCTGATTGATAAGGCCGCAATCCCAGAGCAAATGTGCCGCGCCAACGGCGATAAATGTGGGTTGCTGTTTCATAATGGCAGGAAGTTCTCGCAGCCAATTATTATTTCTGGCTCTTATAACCCCATCCATTCGTTCACTAGTGAACTCTATCTTTGAGGTTGTCTCTATTTCAAGGCCAACCAGGTTTTGCTGATGATACAGATTGAAATCTGTTTGACGTGATTTGCTAACCTGGTCAATGTGCCTTACAAGATACAGCAAGGATTTTTTTTGAATATCCAGCGGTTTATCATACAACAAACTGTCATGAAACTTAACGGTTTCAAGGCCAATGATTTTATCTCCAATTTTGCGGCCTTCCTCCCGAAAATATCGGTCTAAATGATGATTTGTTTTGGATGCGGTTCTCTCTGAAATAAAGCCTGACAACTCATCATAGACGTAAACCGGTTTTAAATGGTTGAATTTCAAAAGGGGCCAGGGCAGGAAGCGTGTTAGCGTTCTGTCGATTTCTGAAAATTCATCGGGTGTAAATAAATGGCTGAGTGAGTCATGTTTGAGAAAAATATGCGATTTGTATTCGAGAGGCTCACTATCCAAATCCGCCTCGGTAGCCACCGCCTTACATTGTTTGAATTTCTGCATCACGTAAGGTAAAGTGTCGAGAAAATTGCCGCCGATAAGATGGTCTGTGCCGTAAAGGTAGGAGGGAGACGCAAGCCCGTTACCGCTGATCTTCCATAATAAACTATTGTCAAGTGCTATCCTTTTATATTTTGGGCGATTTGACCAGTTGCAGCCGGCAAATACCAAAAAGCAAAAAATAAGGCAGCAGGTTTTCTTCATCATTAAATTTGATGAAGATACGCTTTTATCCTGTTTTCCGCCTCTTTTACCAGGTCTTCCATCGGTTGCCCGTTGGGTTCAATAGGCTCAAGCACATCCCAGGTCATTCTTGTAAAAGAGTAGAGGGGATAATACCCGTATTGGGTTATTTTCCAGGTATTTTTGATCGCGATAGGAACCAACAAAGCATTGGGGCACTTTTTAAGTATGGTGGCGATACCGCCAACCTGGAATGTTTTTACCTTGCCGTCTTTTGAGCGGGTGCCTTCCGGGAAAATAACAGCCGACCAGTTGTTTTCCTTCATTTTGGTTGCCAGCTTAATGATCTCAGAGATTGACTGGCGCGAGTCTTTCCGGTCGATATTGGCGCCGCCGCCGTATTTTAAATTAAAGGATATGGAGGGAATGCCTTTGGTCAATTCAATTTTTGAAATGAATTTCGCGTGGTATTTGCGCAGGTAATAAATCAGCGGCGGAATATCAAACATACTTTGATGATTCGCCAGAAAAATGATCGGCCGGCCCTGCGGCAGGTTTTGTTTATTGGTAAAAACAACCGTATTTCCCGCCAGGTAAATTGTTCTTAGCAGGCAAAGATTTAAAATGTCAACAGACCTTTTGTGCGCTGCATAGCCGAAAACTTTATAACAAAACCATTGAATGGGCTGAAAAATAAGCAGCGCCAAAAAAAGGTGATGATGACAAAAGGCGATAATATATAGCCGAAGAACTTTCTCATAAAAGCCTCAAAGTTAGATTTTTTTCTCAAGCTTAAAAACCTTACAGCTTGTTTTCAATCAGCAGTAATTTTACTTTTAAAACTGCAGCTACGGTCATGGCATCAGTGATCTCGCCTTTACAAACCATTTGGTAAACCTGCTCTAACGGCAATTTTTTAATCATCAGTTGCTCGGTATCTTCGGGTTCTGCTTCAAATTGCCGCAAGCCACGGGCAACAAATAAAATACTTAATTCATCACTTACCGAATTGGACAGGTGCAGGCGCTGAATCTCCGTCCACATTTCAGCTTTTAGCCCGGTCTCTTCCAGTAGTTCCCGTTTGGCCGACTCAATAGGGTCAATACCAATAATACCGCCGCCTTCGGGCATTTCCCAACTGTATTGACCTAACGCAAAACGGTACTGACCCACCAGGTAAGTGTTCAAATCATTATCCAGCGGCAAAACGCCGATAGCAATATTTTTAAAATGAATTTTGCCATAAATACCAGGATTGCCGGATGGATTGATCACCTGGTACTCAGTTAATTTTATCCATGGGTTATCGTAAACAATTTGTTCGGAAGTAGTTTTCCAGGGGTTTTCTTCGGGATGGAGCATGGAGGTAAAAATAATCTTAAAGTTTTTTATATTAGCTAGTAATAAACATTTTTTATATGGATGAAGAGATTGAAGATTTTCTTCGCGAACACGAAATTTGCTATGACCGTTTCACCTTCGATAAAATCTTTAGATTTTTATTGAAAAATGATTTCGACCATGAGGAAGCCAAAGACGTAATAATGTACAATTGCAGTTTATCAGCACTCGTTTTACAGGAGAGAATACACAATGACTATTACTTTTCAATTAATATTGAAGATGAAATATCAACGGACCTGTTAGCTTTAAAAAATGAAATCACAAAGTTTAGAAGGGAATTATTATAAACATCAATACAATACAGTTTGCAAAATTATTTTATTCGTTAAAGCTAAGAAATCTTCATAACTACTTCTAACAGCTCCCAAATGAGCCCCGATTGCGCCGTCTGATGGTTTTAGTAGAAATATGGGTTTCCTAGCCTCCATAGCCATTGGGATCAGGCTGTGATAGTGTTTTAGTAATGCTAAACAATACTCATCATCGTTAACGCTAATTTCAAGTTCGCCGTTCATCTTTAAAACAAATTTGCGAAATACGTTTGGAATCCTATTTGCCCATTTTAAATATGATTTTACAGGTCTGCTTTCTTTAATTCCGTGTTGCATAACGACATATCCTATTGGGGTAATAGAACCTGTCGGTAAGTCTAAAGATGGTTCGGGATTTCTACTGGATCGGTCTTCCCACTCTGCCTGCCAGGTGCCTAATCTGTTACCGAGATTTTTTAAACCTTGTAAAGAAAATAGATCAGCGGCCATTGGAACAACAACGAAATCAGCTGCAATTAAGGTCGCCCGATTGATCGCCCCAAAATTTGGTCCTATATCAATAATATTAAAGTCAGCTTCCCAACGTTCGTTGGCTTCCTTAATAATTCTGTAAAAAGAAGAAATTACCCTGAAAGCGGCTTCGTCACTGTTAAGGCAATTTCCCCAATTACTGCTTAATTTATCTTCAAAAAGGGATAGTTCCAAATCACCAGCTATCAAACCTATATTGTCGCTTACCCGCTCAATGTGTACTGGCTGAATATCGCCGATACCTCTATTTAGCGGTTTTATACTTTCAAGAATTGTCGGTCGTGAGGATTCATTGTCGTATATCTCCACTAAACGTTCGTCAGATAAAAACATTGACGTTAAATTTGTTTGAGGATCTAAATCAACAGCAAGGCATTTATAACCTTGTTCAGCAAGCATATAAGTAAAATGATAAACTAAAGTAGTTTTGCCTACTCCACCTTTATTATTAAAAAAAGCGATCGTCTTCATTATAGTTTTTTATAAATGATAACCCCAAAACTTGTCGGCTGGTCTAAAATAAATATTGGATCAGGGGATCCATTTTTTCTTAATGCTGCAATTGCTCTTTTAACACCAACATTGAAACTGTTTATGAACCCTAAATTTTTTGCGGCCTCCGCTAACGTTGGGTTTCGATAGTCATTTTTATTGGGGAAATTTTCAGGACGAGCATCCCCATATAAACCTCCTGGATTCGTTATTTCTATCCTGTTACTAAATTCATAGAATTTTATAGGTGCATTGGATTGATAATCCCGGTGAATTATTGCATTGTAGAGCAATTCCTGAACTGCAGATGCGGGGTAAGCCGTTTCATACTCTTCTCCAAGTTTCATCTGTACCCTTTTTACAATTTGAGATTTAATAAAATCGTCAATGACTTTCATTTGTGTAGTTAAATCACCTTCAAACCGATACTCATAATCGAAATCGCTAACTTCGTCCTCTCCGGTAAATCTGACATATTGAATATATGCACCACTTAAATAAAATCGAGGGTTCTTGCCAAATAACAGTATTCCCGCATTTGTCGGAACATCTGCCCGTAAGTCAAAAAATTTCAAAGATGATAATTGCTCTTTAATTTCTCTTCCATTTGCAATTAAAGTTTCGTTATCAATAGCTGTAGGCAAATAATTAATTTTGAAAATATCTATGCTAATATCATCAATAGCACTTCCATAAGTTGGCTGAGTATCAAAAGATCTTGCAAAAGTTGATCGTTTTTCACTTAAAATGCGCTCTTCCGCTTCATTAGCAGTTCCTTTTCTTGGGCCAATTCTTATACAAACCTTTCCTTTATATCTTACAGGTGGGACTTTTGAAGGTTGAACTTCAACGACCGCTACATCGCCGGTTGGATAAGTGAATTTGGAAACAACCATTGCTGGAGGTGGAACAATACGCCCATCAGTCCGATAAGAAAGTAATGTCTGCATCAGTTGTTCATCAACGGTGGTGCCGTTTAAACTTCCATCGTCGTTTGCGCCAATAATCAAATATCCCGGCCCTTGGTGGTTTGCCATGTCGTTACAGAAAGAACATATTGCTTCCCCAAATTTATCCGCGTCATTTTTTGAAATTGTTTTTTCGATTCGATCCGCTTCTAATGCAGGTAATATTTTAGTTAGTTCTTCTTGTGATATCATTGCTGTCTATTTGTAATCCGTTGATTAAACAAACTTAAGATTAAAAACCAACTGATTATTAAATTTAACAATCCCAATAAAAAAACAAATGATAAAACCTTCAACGTTTTATCTTCCAAATGCCCAAAGCAAAAACTTAGGCATGGCTTTGGCCCAGGTAGTGGTATCATGGCTGCCGCCGAACATCTCCAGGTACCTGATATCTTCAGGGCGTTTAAAGCCTTTGTTTTCCAACTCTTTGATTAGGTCGATGGTATCGTCAATGCTGTCGATGATGCCGTTTTTGTTGCGGTCGGCTGTCTCATCTTTGGTGCCGGTTTGCAGCCAGATCTTCAGGTCGGGTTTTTCTTTGGTGTTTTTGATAATGCTGTGCATAATGCGGTCATTATCGGTATAACCCTTACTTAAATCTTTGCTTCTCCACCAAAAAGAACCTGAAAACGCGCCCACCTTGTCAAACAGGGTAGGGTTGTGCCAGGCAATATCCAATGCTGACAATCCGCCCAACGAAAAACCGGCAAAAGCAGTTGTTTCAAAGCTTTCAATACCTGTCAGCTTATAAATTGCCGGTAATAACTCCGTTTTTATAAAATCGGTATATAACCCGGCTTTGTCGCCACGTTTTTTAAAATCAGGTTTGCCGGCGGTGCCGTATTCGTGCAAACGCTCTTCATCAGCATGTATGGCAACCACCAGGGTTGGTTTTATCCTTTGGGAATTAGTTAACTCTTCCAAAGTTTCTTTCAGCTCAAGGCTTTGTATCTCCTGCCCGTCGTTCAGCAGTAAAAGGTTCAACGGCTCAACAAATTCTGTTTCTTGGGGGATCAGCAGCGTGCAGGTAACGTCACGCTTTAATTGTTCGGATTTGATTGTTATATTTTTTTCAGCGATTGCTATCTCCATCTCCGGCAAATTCCAGTACATCTCGGTATTCAATTTTATTAAAGCGGCAAAGGTAAGGTTTTTCAATTTGAAATCCTTGCCTCACCCTGCCCTCTCCAAAGGAGAGGGTTCTAAAGGTCTATTTTTTTAATGTTTCCTTTTTTTAAGTCCTCTCCTTTGGAGAGGATTATTCACCAGTAATTTGTTTTTTAATGGTGCTTATGAAGGCTTCGCCGTTTAGGTGAGGCGTTTGATGATTTTCAAATTTTCAAATCATCAAATTTTCAAATCACGGAATTATTTATCTAACTTACATTCATTAAACCAAAAATACTTTGACTGAAAAATATCACCGCTGGTACTCGCAAAATTTGGGGATAGATGTAGAAATGCTTGTCTTTGGCGACCGCGGCTACCCGGTTATACTTTTCCCCACTTCGCAGGGTAAATATTACCAGAATAAAGATGAAGGGCTGATTGACAGCGTGAAATGGTTTATTGACGAGGGCCTGGTAAAAATTTATTGCCCTGAAAGTTTCGACTGGTTAACCTGGTACAATAAAGGAGTTCAACCATCCGAACGGGCCCGCAGGTACGCATGGTACGATAAAATGCTATTGGATGAACTGGCTCCCTGGGCCATGCACGAAACAGGTGTAAACAAAGTGGCCACCGCCGGCTGCAGTTTTGGCGGTTACCACGCGGCAAATTTTGCCTTTAAGCACCCGGATAAAACGGCACATATGTTCAGCATGAGCGGCGCATTTGACATTACACAGTTTACTGATGGTTTTTATAATGATGATGTATTTTACAATAACCCGGTTGATTTTTTGCCGGGCAGCAGTCAGCCTGATCTATGGCACATGAATATTATTTTAGGCACTGCTGAGCACGACATCTGCAGGGCGGACAATGACCGGTTATCTAACATCTTAAATCAAAAGGGTATCGGTAATTGGCTGGATGTGCGGCCGTTTGCGAGTCATGATTGGCCGGTTTGGAAGGAAATGTTTCCCTATTATTTATCGACGATAAAATAAGTACAAGAACCAGGAGTAAAGAACCAGGAATCAAGAAAGAAAACTATATCTAACTACCATGAAAAAAATAGGCATCTTATTCGGACAAGAAAATTCATTTCCACATGCTTTTGTTGATCGCATCAACCAGAAGGCGGAAAAAAATATCACTGCAGAGTTTGTCCACATTGACAAGGTGATGCAGGCCGAGCCGCTGGATTACGCGGTGATCATCGACCGGATTTCGCAGGACGTGCCCTTTTACCGGGCCATGCTGAAAAACGCAGCCATTTGCGGTACGGCGGTCATCAACAACCCATTTTGGTGGAGCGCCGATGAAAAGTTTTTTAACAATGCGCTGGCCGTCAAAATAGGGGTGCCGGTACCTAAAACGGTTATCCTGCCATCAAAGGATATGCCTGATGATACTACCGGGCAATCCTTCCGCAACCTGGCCTACCCGCTGGATTGGGAAGGTATATTTGATTATGTGGGCTTCCCGGCATACATGAAGCCATTTGATGGCGGCGGTTGGAAAGAAGTGTATAAACTCCACGATAAGGAAGATTTTTTCGACAAGTACGCCAAAACCAAACAGTATGTAATGATGCTGCAGGAAGAGGTCGTTTTTGACGATTATTTCCGTTGCTATTGTATCGGCGGTAAACATGTGCGCATTATGCAGTACGAGCCGCGTAACCCGCATCACCTGCGTTACGAACATGGCAAGGCCCCGGCTGAAAAGAAATTGCTGGAGCTGGTTAAAAACTATGTGATCAAACTAAACAAATACCTGGGGTACGATTTTAATACCGTTGAATTTGCTATCCGGAACGGCTTGCCTTATGCCATTGATTTTTGCAACCCAGCGCCCGATGCCGAAGTAACCAGTGTTGGACAGGAAAATTTTGATTGGGTGGTGGAGACTGCTGCCGATTATGCCATTGAACGCGCCAAAAAACAAAAACCTGATATGGATAACTTAACCTGGGGCGAATTTGTAAAAACTGGCGCGGCGGGCGAACATTTGTTATCCTCCGAAAAAAAGGTGGAGAAAAAAGCCGGTAAAAAGGAAGCAAGCGAAGGGAAGATAGACCATGAAGTATTGGCAGAAGGTGTGATTAAGGAAAAAGTGGCCAGACCTAAAAAAGGTAATTAAGAAATAAAGGGTTTTAAATAATAGAGTCAGCGATGTTTGGATTTTTTAAGAAAAAACAATCAAATGAGGATCAAAGTAGTAAGATAGCCAGTATTGAAAAGGGCGATGCCACCCTCGAGGAATTTAAGAAACGTGCACAGCAGGACCTTCAATACCTGATAGATTTTATGAACGAGCATGAGCAAAACGACGAGCTATTTCAGTATGCGGTAAAAACCAACTTTATTGAAGAAGGAAACTCCGAACACATGTGGGTGCAGGTGTACAAATTTAACGATGGGAAGTTTACCGGTAGATTAGCCAACGAACCCCGTACCGTTAAATTGTTAAAATATGGAGACTATGTGAGCGTTGCTCGGGAGGATGTTGAAGACTGGGTTTTACAGGACCATTTAACTCATACAAAGGTAGGCGGGTTCTCAAGCGGTTATATCAGGAATAAATCAAAACAAAGCTAAACCATCAATTATGAACGAATTTACCTTAGGTGTTGAAGAAGAATTCATGGTGATTGACCCGGTAAGCCGGGAGCTAAAATCGCATGACCAAAAAATTGTTGAAAGCGCCCAAAAGATCCACGAAGACCAGGTAAAGGCCGAAATGCACCAGGCCGTGGTTGAAGTGGGTACCCATATTTGCCGCAATACCGACGAGGCCCGCAAAGAAGTGACCAAGCTTCGCGGTACTGTTGCTATGCTGGCCGGGGACATAGGTTTACGCATTGGCGCCGCCGGGACGCACCCTTTTTCGCACTGGCAGCACCAACTCATCACTGATCATCCCCGATATTTTGAAATTGTAGACGAGATGCAGGAAGCTGCCCGCTCCAACCTGATCTTCGGGCTGCACGTGCATGTGGGCATCCAGTCGCGCGATTTGGCCATACATATTGCCAACCAGGTACGTTATTTTTTGCCTCACGTGTATGCCTTGTCAACCAATTCTCCTTTTTGGGAAGGGCGTAATACTGGCTTTAAATCATTCCGCACCAAGGTTTTTGATAAATTTCCGCGTACCGGTATCCCTGATTATTTTAACAGTATTGAGGAATACGACCGGTATATCAAGCTGCTGGTAAAAACCAATTGTATTGATAATGCAAAAAAAATATGGTGGGATATCCGGGTTCACCCGTTTTTTGAGACCATCGAATTCCGCATTTGCGATTGCCCGATGCTGATTGACGAAACGATGGCCTTCGTAGCCCTATTCCAGGCTTTGTGCGCCAAGCTTTATAAGATGCGGCTACAGAATATGGCTTTCATGACGTATAACCGGGCGCTGATTAACGAAAACAAATGGCGCGCCGCGCGATATGGCATCGACGGAAAAATGATCGACTTCGGCAAGGAGATGGAGGTGAATACCCGGTCGCTGGTACTGGAGCTGCTTGATTTTGTTGATGAGGTGGTTGATGAGTTAGGCTGCCGGGATGACCTGCAATATGTTCATAAAATACTGGAAAATGGCACCGGAGCCGACAGGCAGTTAGCAGTTTACGAACAAAACCATAACTTTGCAGATGTTGTGGATTACATTACTTCACAAACGCTTAAAGGGATATAAAAAATAATGGCACAAAACGATAAACAACCTGTAAAAGTAGCGGTACTGGATCTGTATAATGGGATAGAAAATGAAGGAATGCGTGGGATCCGCGAAATTTTGGAGCGTTACCGTGTAAAAAATGAATTGAATTTAACCTACGAAGTTTTCGATGTCCGCAAAAAAGTAGAAGTACCCGGAACGGAATTCGACATTTATATCTCCAGCGGTGGCCCCGGCGATCCTTTGGAGAGCGAAGGCAGCGAATGGGAAAAGAAATATTTCAAGCTGGTTGACGCGCTGGAAGATCATAATCTATCCAACGCCTCGCAAAAAAAGCATGCGTTTTTCATTTGTCATTCGTTCCAGCTCATGTGCCGTAAATATGGTTTAGGTGCCATAAATATGCGTAAATCGCCCTCTTTTGGGGTTTTACCAGTGCATGAAACAAATGCCGGGAGAAACGAACCTTTATTTGACGGGCTCGCCGATCCGTTTTACGCAGTCGATTCCCGGTTTTGGCAGGTGATCCACCCAAATGAAAAACGATTTATCGATCTGGGCATGCAATTGCTGGCAATTGAAAAAGAAAGGCCTTATGTTGACCTTCCCAGGGCGATGATGGCGGTACGGTTTAGCGATTACTTTTTCTCCACCCAGTTTCACCCGGAAGCGGATGCAGTTGGCATCAGGTCGCTGTTATTGAAAGAAGACAAAAAGAAAGAGGTGGTAAGCGAACACGGCCTGGATAAATACAACGAGATGCTGGAACGGTTGGAGGACCCGGACAAGATCACCCAAACGCAAAATACCATCATCCCTAATTTTTTAGACCAGGCTGTTTTGAGTTTGCAGGAGATATAGGCCCCACCCAACCCTCCCCGGATGGGAGGGCTTTTATAATGGCCGATACCGGCGGAAAGTACATTTGGGCGGTTTTGCTTTTAGTATTAATTTAGCTCAACTTGAATATGCACGACCTTGAAAAATACCAACGACTGATTTTGCCTGTTTTAAATCGTTATTCAATTAAACGTGCGGCAATTTTTGGTTCAGCAGTAAAGGGCATGATGAATTCAAATAGTGATTTGGATCTCCTTATAGAAGCTGAAGGAGGATTTACCCTTTTTAAAATGCTTAAACTTGAAGAAGAACTCTCTGAACTTATAAACAGGAAAGTTGATTTAGTTGAATATAGTGCACTTAAGTCATCCATAGGAAATGAAGTGCTTTTATCCGCGATAACTATCTTATGAGTCAGCCTGAGAGGTTAATATTAAAGGAACAACTCGAAAATATAATTGAATAAGCGAGCTTTAAAAACTTATGGAGCCATCAGCCAGAAAATCATTCAACGAAAATTTCACTGAAGAAAAGTACCAAAAGCTTTTAGTCTCTTTAAACGAAGGCCTTGAAAATCCTATAGAGTTCCGCGTGGCCGAAACTCCTGTTTTTTTAACGGATGATTTCAAAAATAAACTAATAACAGCTGGCAACGATATTATCAGCGTCATCCTCCGGCCTGATTTTAAACAATTGACCGAAAGAGCCATTCCCGAAAAATGGCAGCTCCCCAATGAAAATGATCACCCGCATTTTATAGCGCTTGATTTTGGGGTTTGCAGCGACGAAAACGGCAATATTGTTCCAAAACTCATCGAGTTACAGGGATTTCCATCCTTGTTTGGTTTCCAGGTTAACCTGGCTGAATGCTATGCGAAGGCCTTTGATATTGCTGACGAATGGTCGGTATATTTTAGCGGATTAGACGAATCTTCTTATATCGATTTGCTAAAAAAGACAATAATTGGAGAATGTGACCCGGCGGAAGTTGTACTGATGGACGTGGATGCCCATCATCAAAAAACCGCGGTAGATTTTGAGTATACCCGCAAATATATCGGTACGCCAATAGTGTCGCTTGAGGAATTGGAGCAGGAAGGAAGTCAGCTTTTTTACCGGGTAAATGGCGAAAGAAAGCTGATCAAACGAATTTATAACCGCTTAATTTTTGATGAGATAGAAAGCGACCCTGCTATTTTTAATAAAGTAGCAGATATCCGGCAACCGCTGGATGTGGAATGGATAACCCATCCCAACTGGTTTTACCGGGTAAGCAAGTTTACCATGCCGTTTTTAAAGGGCGACTATATCCCCAAAACCCAATTTTTACACATGGTAAAGAATATACCCGCCGACCTGGAAAACTACGTGTTGAAACCACTGTTTTCGTTTGCCGGCCAGGGCGTAATTATAGATGTGAAAAAAAATGACATTGAAAATATAAAGGACCCGGAAAACTGGATCTTGCAGGAAAAAGTAATTTACGAACCCGTTTTACATGCCCCTGATGGTGGCGTAAAGATAGAGATCAGGCTATTATACCTTTGGCCAAATGGCGATGAAAAACCAACTTTAGCCATTAACCTGGCCCGCTTAAGTAAAGGAAAAATGATAGGTGTTAGATATAACAAGGATTTTGATTGGGTAGGAGGTGCTATCGCGTTCATGAAATGATTGACACGAATTGAATGGACACGAATGTCACAAATAAGGACGAAAGTTCACGAATCATATCAGGCGGCGGCCCTCTCATTAGTGAAAATTCAAATCCATTCGTGCAATGCGTGTCAATTCATTAGTGTAATTAGCGCCCATTTATTCGTGAAATTCGAACAAATTCGTGAATATTCGTGTCCATTCCTAAACCAAATACTATTTAACATGTCTGTACGTATATATATAAATTGTATTAAATTTGTGACGTGAATATCCAGATCATCATAGTAGCCATTTTATTTACCGCAGCACTGTTTTACGTGGGCAGGCTTGTGTACAGGAATTTATTTGCAAAAAAAAGCTGCGGCGAAAATTGCAAATGCGGTATCGATTTTTCGGCAATTGAAGAAGTTAAAAACCATAAATAATTATCAAATTCCCACATTTGATCATTATGTACCTAAATAAATTATTGTGCAAATTTAATGGCTGATAAACAGGTTTTTCAAACGGATACTCCAGGTAGATGGATGCGTTTTAAGTGGATTAGCCGTGTGCTGATCATTGTGCTTGCCTGTAGTGTGCTTGCTGCAATTATCACGGTAACATCCAAACAATATCCAAGTTTACCAAACTTAAATCCCACTCCTAAAAAGCTTACTAAAGAAGAACTCGAGAGCTTAAAAAGGTCAAAAAAATATAAGGATTTCAAAATTGATAAAAATGAAATCACCAAGCTGGCACGCACCAGGCACTTGCACCAGCTAAAACGCCCCAACAATAAGGACCGTATCAACGCTGCATTTTATAAAGCATGGGAGCCTCAGGCCTATGGCTCACTCGCTTCCAATATTTCTCACCTGGATATGGTGGTGAGCGAAGGTTTCTTTTTATTGCCAAAGCATGATACCATGGTGGCTAATATTGATACCGGCCTGGTAAATCTCAATAAAAAATACAAGAAGCCTGTTATCGTCTCGCTTTCAAACTACGTTAATTCTGATAAGGAAAAAGGCAGTTATGATACCAAAGATGTTGAACGGATCATCAAAAGTAAAAAACTTCGTACCCAACTCATCTATAATATCGCCAGCCAGTTAACCAGGTATAAATTCAAAGGGGTCAACCTTGATTTTGATGATTTAAAAGACATCAACAGCAAAAACTATATCACTTTTGAAAATGAGCTTTATGCTATTCTGCACCCGCTTGGTTTTTTGGTTACGCAAAACGTGGTTCCGGATGACGAAAAGTACCAGTTAGAACGCCTGCAGCATGTTAACGATTTTTTGTTTGTAATGGCAATAGATCAGCATAATGACGGAAGTAATGCCGGCGATCTTTCAAACCAGCGTTGGGTGGAAGAAATTCTGGATAATGTTTGCTCCCGGATACCGAGTGAAAAAGTTATTTTAACCGTTCAGGGTGGAGGGTACGACTGGCCCGAAAGCAGTACCGGAAAACCTATGAGTTACCTGGAGGCAATTAGTTACGCACAGGAAAATGGCAGTAAGATAACTTTCGACCCGGCCTCGGCTAATCTGCATTATAATTATTACGACCTTGACAGTTTGGAGCATACGGTATATTTTACTGATGCGGCTACCAATTTTAATATCATCCGTATGGCCGATGATTGGGCGACGGGTGGTGTTGCCCTTTGGCGGCTGGGTGGCGAAGATCCCCGGTTGTGGACATTCTTCCAGAAGAATTTGTCGATAGATTCATTAAGGAAAACGGGGATCGACGTTAAGAGATTAACATCTGTAGGGTTGAATAATAAAATTGATTATGATGGCGACGGGGAAGTGCTCGACCTGGTAACTACCCCAACTACCGGTAAGATCGATGTCAAGATGGATACCTCCAATTTTGTGATTACCGCGCAGCAATACATCAAGCTGCCCACAAAATATGTTATCCGCAAATACGGCTACGATCCGGGCAAAATTGTTTTAACGTTTGACGACGGCCCCGATCCTGATTATACACCACGGATTCTCGACATCTTAAAAAAAGAACATGTTCCGGCGGCATTTTTTGTGGTAGGCTCAATGGCCGAAAAAAATGTACCTATTCTGCGCCGCGAATATGAAGAAGGCTATGAGATCGGGAATCATACATTTTTTCACCCGGATATTTCGGCTATCAGTATACAACGTGTAAACCTCGAGTTAAATGCAACCCGGAAACTGATCGAATCAGTAACAGGCAGGAGCACCATATTGTTCAGGCCGCCTTTCAATGCGGATGCCGAGCCGCAAACCCTGGCAGAAGTTATACCGGTAGCGGAAAGCAGGAAACAAAGCTATATTACCATAGGCGAATCTATTGACCCGTGGGACTGGCAGCCGGGGGTAACTGCTGACAGTATTGTTGCCCGTGTTATCAAACAGAAAGATGCCGGATCGATGTTATTGCTGCACGATGCAGGCGGCGACACGCGCGAAGAAACTGTAAAAGCATTGCCCGAAATTATCCACTATTTTAAAAGTCACGGGTATAAATTCACCACCATTGCCGATGTTTTGCATAAAAATAAAGCAGACCTGATGCCACCCATAAAGGACGATGCAAATTCGGGCGTGCTGGGTTCGCTATATAATTTCCTGATAGAGTTTTATTTTTATGGAAACTGGTTCCTCATTTATTTATTCTTTTCCGCCATATTTCTTGCTGTTGGCCGCGTGATATTGATTGGAATACTTGCGGTAAGGCAATACAGTGAGGATAAGAAAATTGAACGGGCAGTTACCGAACCTGCTAAATTGCCTGCAGTAAGTATTATAGTCCCTGGTTATAACGAAGAAGTAACCGCTATTAAAACTATACAAAGTTTATTAAAAACGGAGTACCCCTCGTTCGAGATTATATTTGTTGACGATGGGTCAAAAGATAAAACGTTTGAACTGGTAAACAATGCCTACGGAAACCACCCCTTGGTGCAGGTACTTTCAAAGCCAAACGGGGGCAAGGCTTCGGCGCTTAACTTCGGGATCAGCCATGCCAAAAATAATTTTGTGGTTTGTATTGATGCTGATACGCAGCTAAAAAATGACGCCGTTTATCATTTGATGAATCATTTTACCGATGAGGAAATTGGCGCTGTCGCCGGTACCGTTAAAGTCGGAAACGAAACTAACCTGATAACCATGTGGCAGTCGATAGAATACATTACTGCCCAAAATATGGACAGGCGCGCTTTCGACCTGATCAATAGCATCACCGTAGTGCCGGGCGCCATCGGCGCATTCCGCAAATCAGCCCTGTACAAAGCCGGTGGCTTTACTTACGATACCCTGGCTGAAGACTGCGATCTTACCATGCGTATATTAAAGCAAGGCTATGTGGTACGTAATTGCGATGACGCTATTGCCTACACCGAAGCCCCCGAGACGCTTAATGGCTTGCTAAAACAGCGTTTCCGCTGGAGTTTTGGCGTGATGCAGAGTTTCTGGAAAAACAAGGACGCGCTGTTCAATAAAAAGTATAAGTTCTTCGGCATGCTGGGCATGCCTAATATTTTGGTCTTTCAAATTATTTTGCCGTTGTTTTCTCCGCTTGCTGACCTTTTCATGATTATTGGTTTATTCAGTGACAAGCCGGGTAGGATAATTATCTACTACGTTGGATTTGTGTTGATAGACTTCGTAGTTGCTATTATTGCCTTTTGGATGCAGAAGGAAGACTATAAAAAATTGGTTTACATTATTCCGCAACGCTTTATATGGCGCCAGCTGATGTATTATGTATTGTTTAAATCCATCCGCAGGGCATTAAAAGGCGAGTTGCATGGATGGGGCGCGTTAAAACGCACCGGAAATGTGACTATTAAGAAAGAAGCGACTGTTTAGTCCGAAAGTCCGAAAGTCCGAAAGTCCGAAAAAAAAGCATGCGCTTTTTTTCGGACTTTCTTCATAGTGACAAACTTCTATACGCCAGACAGTCAACTTTCGGACTTTACTGACTTTCCCGACTTTCGGACTTCTCTATCAAACAAACCGCATAGGCTACAACACCTTCCTGGCGGCCAATAAAACCCAATTGTTCGTTAGTGGTAGCCTTTATGGAGATATCTTCTTCGCTGATGCCTGCGGCTTTCGCTATATTAACCTTCATTGCAGGGATGTGGGGGTTAATTTTCGGGGCTTCGAGGCAAACCATGGCGTCAATGTTGCCGATTTGCCAGCCTTTTTCTTTTAAAAGTATTACTACGTTTTGCAATAATACCAGGCTGCTGATCCCTTTCCACCTCTCGTCCGTATTGGAAAAATGAAAGCCTATATCACGCAAATTGGCAGCGCCGAGCAAGGCATCGCAAATAGCATGCAACAATACATCCGCATCTGAATGACCAAAAGCCCCGGAAGTATGCTGTAAATCCACGCCGCCTAAAATAAATGGATGCTGATCCTTTAACTGGTGAACATCAAATCCAAACCCAACTCTTAATTTTGTCATTGTTTTTTAGCGTTTTTATCTCCGCCAAAGTTAGCACTTAGGGTAAAACGAAGTGTATTTGCGAGCGGGCTATTTTGCTGGCTCGCCGCCAGGTATGAGAAGTCGAAATTGAAAATATCATATTTAAAACCCACGCCCATCGTGAGGTAATGAGAGCCCCCATTATTTGGATTTTCATAAAAATACCCCGCCCTTACAGCAAATTGCTGGTCGTACCAGTATTCAAGGCCGGTGGAAATGGTAATTTGCTGTAATTCCTGCTTAAAACCTCCCGGAGCGTCAGAAAATGATTGGAAAATGCCAACCGGTACGGATACATCATTGCTGACGCCTTTGACGATATTTCCATTGGCATCCGTAATTGGTGGCGTCGGAACCAATAGTTTGTTAAAATCTGCGGTAAGAGTTAGCTGGTTATAATCATCCAGGTTAATCGTATTGGCAACGCCAATTTTTAGGTTTGCCGGTAAAAAATACTTGGGGCCATTATTGCTGTAACTGATTTTTGATCCGATATTTGAAATATTCGTTCCGAAAGCAAATATCGCATCGGTGCCAAATTCCTGGATCTTATGGTTATAATACAAAGCAACGCCTGCATCCACAGCAGTTCCTGCCCTGGCCTGTGCACCCGTTCCGGTAGCGAAAACAGCATTTGATAAATTTGAATAGATAAAACCGGCGGTGAGCGCAAGCGAAAACTCTTCACCAAATTTACGGGCGAATGAGCCGTTCAAGGCAAATTCGTTTGGTGAATAGGTGCCCAGGTCATTTTGCGTATTGTCCCTGAATTGGATGGTGCCGTAGTTGAAATATTTTAAAGATGCACCAAATGTATTGCGGTCATCAATTTTATGTGCATAACTTAAATAAGACATACTAATGTCCGGGACCAATTGGCGCAGCCACGGGCTGTAAGAGAGCGAAACATTGTCATTGTCTTCTAAAAATGCAAGTTTGGCCGGATTCCAGTAATTTGCATTCACGTCTGCAGAAAGAGCGACACCGGCTTCTCCCATCGCCCCTGAACGTGAATCGGGGGTAATATTCAAAAACGGAACAGCAGCAAGGGATGAAGTATTGTATTTAGTACCGTCAACATTTGGTCCCGTTGTTTGTGCCATTGCCAAAACGGGAAATAATATACCACTGAAAAAAATTATAGCTTTGGTAGAGAAAAACTTCATGTGAAATTTATTTTTTTATATTTTAAATAATAAATATATGCTATTTGAAGGCTATTACGTATAAGTTAACCAAGAAGTTTTCCACCATAATAATCGCATTAAATGTAACACAATAAGCCTGAATTGCGTTTAAATTCAAATAAAGATTAATATCTTTAAAAGATTTAGGTAATAGAATTAGCATTTTAAGCAAAATGTTATAAATTTACATTCCAAAAATAAAGTATAAATATGAAAGTACTTTTTACGCGAACTGCGATTGTGTTGCTGGGTATTGGCATAGTGATGAGCAGCTGCAGTAAACACGCGCAATCTTCAAAGACCGGTATTACTTATAATGACAAAAAAACCGGCGGTTACGAACGTTTCAGGAAGACTCACCCCACTCCCGGACCTGGTTTGGTTCCTATTGAAGGCGGTACCTTTGTAATGGGTGGCAGTGCCGACCAGGACGTTACTTACGATTACAATAACGTAAAACGCCGGGTTACGGTTCCTTCATTTTACATGGATGAAACGGAAGTAGCCAACCAGGATTGGATTGATTACATGCACTGGATAAGTGTTACCTATCCGGAGGATCACGAATTATATTATAATGCATTGCCCGATACTTTGGTTTGGCGTAATGCTTTGGCATATAATGAGCCCTATGTTGATAACTATTTAAGGCACCCTGCCTTTCAGGACTATCCTGTTGTGGGGGTTAGCTGGGACCAGGTGCAGGATTATTGCGTTTGGCGCACTGACCGGGTTAACGAAAATATTTTACGTGAAACCGGGCGTATGGTTGCCTGGAATGATTTAAACGGAAATGGCAAAAAAGGCAAAGCCGCAGCGCCCGCAGCATCAAATAAAGATCCTTTTAATACCGATATTTACCTGAATGGCCAATATACTGGCCCCGGTATTGATGGTAAAAAAATGATAGTTGATTTAAGCCCTAACGCCAAACCAACTACAGGTGCCAACGGAAAAGGCGGAAAAGAGCCTGTAAGGCACGTGCGTATGGAAGACGGCATATTAAAACAAGCATATCGCCTGCCATCAGAAGCCGAATGGGAATATGCTGCCCTGGGTTTGATAGGAAATACTCAATTTGAAAATATTGACGACAATAAAGTTTATCCGTGGAATGGTTTAGGTGTACGTTCATCAAAAAGAGCTACCCGGGGTATGATATTGGCCAACTTTAAACGCGGTTTGGGTGATAACATGGGCGTAGGTGGATATTTGAATGATAAAGCCGATATAACCGCGCCTGTGAGGGACTTTCCACCAAATGATTTTGGTTTATATAACATGGCCGGAAACGTAAATGAATGGGTTCAGGATACCTACCGCCAAACTTCATTTGAAGAAGTTGAAGATTTTAACCCTTTCCGTGGTAACGAGTTTAGCAATAAGCGTTTGGCTGATGCTTCAAAAGGTTTGTATGCAAAAGATAAATATGGCCGCCCGATTAAAGATGCTTCTGTATCAAACAAAAAATTAAAATACAGCGAATTACTGGCATTGCAACAGGCACAAACTGCAAACCCTAACCAACCAAATACTGCAAATGCAGGCGCAGCTGTAGGTGCGGCTCCCGGTCAAACCCCGGCTGAAAAAAATGCTTTGGAAGGAAAGAAATTTAATCCTGATAACAGGGGTTATAACGATACTGTAAATACTACATTGTATGGTACAACCAGTTTGGTAAGCGATCATTCAAAAGTGTATAAGGGAGGTTCATGGAATGATATGGCTTTTTGGTTAAACCCGGCAACCCGTCGTTTTATGAATGAAGACGAGTCAAGTTCAACCGTTGGTTTCCGTTGTGCAATGACCTTAGTAGGTGAGCCTGAAATTCACCCTGAAGGCAAACCGCATTACAGCATCAAACAATCAAAGAAGTTTAACGCGAAACAATAATTCCAATCTTTAGCTATTGAAAAGGCTTCCTGAAAAAATCGGGAGGCCTTTTTTGTGTGGAATATAAGTTGATCCCGGCTTAAAACAGCATCAGGATCTGCCCTTTTTCTACTTTATCCCCTGGTTTTATCTTAACTGTTTTAACCGTTACATCCGCCGGCGCTTTGATAATGTTTTCCATTTTCATGGCCTCCAAAACAAATAGGTTATCGCCTTTTTTTATTTCCATTCCTTCACTTACAAAAACTTTAAGTACCATGCCGGGCATGGGTGCTTTTATTTCGCTAACCTTAGCTGTATTAAGGTTACTCAGGCCAAGTTTATCCAGTAAAATATCAAATTGATCCTTTGCGGTAACTGTATAAATATTATTATTTACTTTTATTTCAGCCGTTTTTTCAGCGGGGTTAAAACTGATCACCTCCGCATTGTACGACTGCATGTTACTTATGATATGATAGGCGGTATTATTTAACTGTTTTAAGTCTGCCTCAATGATTTCCTTATCTATCAACAGGCTATCGCCATTCTTTTCAAGTTCGAAATTGTATTTTTCATTTACTTTTACCTGGTACATAGTTGTTAGAGACTGGAGGTTAGTTAATTAGAGATTAGTAAAATAGCGAGGGGCTTTCTCAATAGTGTTCATTAAAAATTCAAATATTCAGTGATCGGGTGTTACTGCTGGGTTAAAATGTATTGCACAAGGTTAGCGCCCATTTTTAAGGCCTTTAAGCGCGTTTCCTGCGTATCGCCGGCGTAGGTGCCATAATCTTCCCAGCCATTCCCAAGGTCGCACTCATAGGTGTAAAAACATACCAGGCGGCCCTTGTAAATCAATCCAAAACCTTGCGCCCGTTTACCATCATGTTCGTGAATTTTTGGTAAGCCGGATGGAAAATCAAACTTTTGGTGATAGATAGGATAGTTAAGCGGCAATTCAACAAAATCAAGCTCAGGGAACACCTTTTTCATTTGCGGCCGCACATAAGGGTCGAGGCCATAATTATCGTCGATATGCAAAAAGCCGCCGCCGGTTAAATATTTCCGCAGGTTTTGGGCTTCCTGGTCCGAAAAAATCACGTTACCATGGCCGGTCATGAAAATAAAAGGGTAATTGAATAATTCAGCGCTGCCAACCTCAACCACATCATCTTCGGGCTGAAAGTTGGTTTTGAGTTTTTCGTTGCAAAATTTTATCAGGTTGGGGAGGGCTGTCCGGTCGCCATACCAATCGCCGCCGCCGTTATATTTCAGCTTGGCCATTTTATAGGTAGGTGGGCTAAAACTGCTGGCCAGCATTAACATCGTAAAGGCAAAAATTAGCGCAATGGGCTTTAAGTCCGGCGCTTTAAGAGATTTTTTTCGGTTAATCATCAAATATTAACTAAGTTAACCAATCTATCAATAAAATCAACCTTTTCTGTTCAAAAAGTTCACTTCAAAACAAGCTTCTAAAGCGGCTGTTTCTGTCCTCAAACGGCTTTCGCCTAAAGTTATTGCTTTAAAACCGTATTGCAATGCCTCGTCAATTTCGTCCGTGGTAAAATCGCCTTCGGGTCCAATCAGTATCAAATACCGGCCTCCGGTTTTAAGCTCAGCGTCTATGCTGGTTTTGCCCGTTTTTTCGCAATGTGCAATAAATTTCTGTCCTTCAAAAGGCTGGGTCAGCAGTTTATTCAAATTTATCGGCTCATTCAAAAGCGGATGGTAGGCTTTTAACGATTGTTTAACGGCGGAGGTAACTACCTTGTTCAGCCGTTCCGTCTTTACCTCTTTTCGTTCTGATCGTTTGCAGAGGATGAACGAGATTTCGTCTATGCCTATCTCTGTTGCTTTCTCCAAAAACCATTCAATACGTTCAATATTTTTGGTTGGGGCAATGGCGATATGTAAATAGTGGTTTCTTTTATTGAAGTTGTGGGTTACCGAGATGATTTGAAGCAATGTTCGTTTTGGATGGGGATCCAAAATACTTGCGGTATATAAACCACCCCTGCCATCGATCAATTGCAGTTTTGCTCCTTTCTCAAGCCTTAGTACACGTGCGCAGTGCTTGCTTTCTTCCTCTGTCAGAAAATATTGCTGGCATGACGGTTCAATAGCTGGCGTGTAAAAAAGGTGCATCGTTAAAGCAGATCAATGTAAATCTAATGCATCCTCCTCGTTAATCAGCAACTCGAGCTTTACCGACTCAATATTCTGTTCGGACTTTTTCAAAACCGTTATGTTGTAACCATTTGCTTCTTTCTGCTCACCAACATCCGGTATTTTGCCGAAAATATCGCCAAGCCATCCGGATACTGTGTCGTAGTCACCATCCTCCGGCAAATCATGCGGCAAATGGCTGTTAACATCATAGATGGGTGCAAGCGCATTCACAATAAATTCACGGTCGTTTATCGTTTCAACAATTGGTTTTTCTTCATCATATTCGTCCTGGATCTCGCCAACCAATTCCTCTACAATATCTTCAAGCGTTACCATTCCGGCTGTACCCCCAAACTCGTCCAGCACAATTGCAATCTGGATGCGTTTTTGCTGTAATTCGCTCATCAGGTCGTTAATCCGTTTTGTTTCGGGGATGAAGTAGGGTTTGCGGATAATGTTCTTTAAAATGATTTCCTCGTGGTGGGCCAGCAGGGGTAAAATATCCTTTGCGTGCACAATGCCCACTATCTTGTCAATAGTGTCATCATATACGGGTATGCGCGAATAGCCTTCCGTTATGATGATTTCAAGTAACTCATCTTTAGTGGTGGTGAGCTCTATACCCGATATTTTTGTACGGGGTACCATGATGTTTTTAACGATACGCTCGTTAAAATCAAAAACATTCTGGATCAGTTCATGCTCAGTTGAATCCAGGGCACCTGTTTCCTTTCCCTGGTCCAGCAGGTATTGCAGCTCTTCGGAGCTGTGAGAAGCTTCACCCTGCACAGGGTTGATCCCCATCAGCTTTAATATAAAATTGGCGAAGCCGTTTAACAGCCAGATTACAGGCTTAAACACAACAAAAAAGAACCGCAGCGGCAGCGAAATGGCCATTACTGTACGCACTGATCGTTGAATGGCTATAGACTTGGGCGCTAATTCCCCGAATACAATGTGAAATACGGTAATAAAAGCAAATGCTACAATATGGCTGGTATCAACAATAAATACTGATTTTATATCAAGGCCGAAGGTCAGGAACATCCGCAGCATCAAAGCGGTTACAACGGATTGGCCCACCCAGCCCAAACCAAGGGAGGCAATAGTGATACCCAGTTGTGTAGCCGCCAGGTATCCGTCAAGGTTGTGTAAAATACCCCGGGCAACTTTTGCTACCGGGCTGCCCGATTTTGCCTTAATTTCAACCTGCGAACCGCGGACCCTCACCATGGCAAATTCTGCCGCCACGAAAAAACCGTTCAGCAAAACCAGGAAAAAGGTAAGGAAAAGGTAAAAACCGTTTATTTCAAGATCAGGCCCCATAAATTATTTATTGGTAAACGGGAAAAGTAGACTTATACAATTCCAAACTTTCTTTGATCACCTTATGTGCATATCGCATCCCTAAAAGGTGTTCAATGGTCACGTTCTTACCTTCCAGCTTTTTGTAATCCTTAAAAAAGCGTACAATTTCTACCATTACATGCGGAGGAAGTTCGGCAAGGTCGTTGATGTAGTTGATCGACATATCGTTTTTTGCAACCGCGATGATCTTATCGTCTTGCTCGCCGTTGTCAACCATGTGCATAACACCTATCACTTTAGCTTCGATAATTGACATGGGGAATACATCTATGGAGCAAAGTACGAGGATATCCAATGGGTCATTGTCATCGCAATAAGTTTGCGGGATAAACCCGTAATTAGCCGGGTACATTACCGATGAAAATAAAACCCTGTCGAGTTTTAACAACCCGGAAGCTTTGTCAATTTCATATTTAGCTTTGGATCCTTTAGGGATCTCAATAATTGCGTTAACAATTTCGGGCATATTATCTCCGGGCGAAACCTGGTGCCATGGATGTTGTGTACTCATTTATCTATTTTATTTTAACTCTTTTATCTTTTCGCGATTACTGTGATTTCGCCTGTACAACGCGTAAATCAGCGGAACGCTTGTTACTATTATTAAACCAATTACAATATACTCAATATATTCTTTTAATTGCGGGTATCGTCGGCCTAAAAAATATCCGGATAAGGTAAATGTACATACCCAGGCAATACTGCCCGCAAAATTATAAAGTGTGAATTTTTTAATGTCAACTTTAACAACTCCTGCAAAGATAGGTGCAAAAGTTCTAATTATTGGGAAAAATCTCCCTAAAACCAATGCTTTGCCTCCATGTTTGGCATAAAATTCCTGTGCAACAATAATATGATGCTTTTTGAAGAAGAAAGAATTGCTTTTATTAAATAAGGCAGGCCCCGTTCGGTACCCAAACCAGTACCCTGTATAATTTCCTAAAACGCCTGCCGCAATGAGTGATAAAACAAGTGTATAAATTGAAATATCGAACCTGCCTGTTGAGCAGAACAGACCTGACATGAATAACAAATAGTCGCCTGGCAAAAAGAAACCAAAAAACAGCCCGGTTTCAGCAAAAACAACGATAAGCAAAAAGAAGAACCCTAAGCTTATAATTGATCGGGCATCTGTTAAATTTTGCAGGTGTTCCCAAAAACTATTCATTTGCTATATTTGTAAAACTACAAATATTAAATGAATTTGTAATGCTTATGTTACAGATTTAAATAAGGTTTGAAATAAAGCCCGGGTAGATGCCAATCAGTATGGTTACCAATGCAGCAAAACCTAAAACCAGTTGATAATATACAGGTACAGTTAGCTCGGCGCGTTCCGCATCACGGAAATACATGGCAATAATTACCCTGAAGTAATAGAAAATACTGATAACAGCATTTACCACTGCCAATAATACCAGCACTAACTTAAATTGCAGCAATGCGCCTGAGAACATAAAGAATTTACCAATAAAGCCCGCAGTAAGTGGAATGCCCGCCAGTGAAAGCATGGCAATGGTTAATACAACCGCCAGGAACGGGTTCTTTTTAGCCAATCCGTTAAAGCTGTCAAAATTGTCGCTGCCTGATTGTTGCTGAACCAGTATTAAGGCGCCAAAGGCAATGATAGAGGCAATTGAATAAGCAGTGGCATACATGAATACCGAATTTGCAGAGCTTGCACCAAGCGCCACAATGGCGAACAGTAAGTAACCGGCATGCGAAATACTCGAAAATGCCAGCATGCGTTTAAAGCTTTGCTGGTAAAGCGCCGTAATGTTTCCAATGAAAAGGGTGATAATGGTAATCACTAATAACACAGGCACCCAAAAATCAGATACCGGCGCAAAACAAGCGCTGAACAGGCGTAAAAAAGCAGCAAAAGCGGCCGTTTTTGCCACGGTTGACATGAATGCGGTAATCAGGGTAGGGGAGCCTTCGTACACATCCGGCGTCCAGAAATGGAAGGGGGCGGCACCCACTTTAAAGCAAAGGCCAACAACGATCAGCAGGATGCCTGCATAAAACATCGGATCGATGCTGTGTGGATTTTGAATTACCCAATTGCGGATGGTTTCGAGGTTAAAGGAACCTGTAGAGCCATATATTAAGGCAATACCAAATAACAGGAAGCCGGTTGAAAATGCCCCCATAAGAAAGTATTTTAAAGCAGCTTCATTTGAGGCGAAATCGGTTTTTTTAATACCTGCAAGAATGTATAAGCTCACAGACATGATCTCGATACCGATAAACAGCATAACCAGGTTGTAAAAAGAAACCATTACAATAACCCCTGCCAGCGCAAACAGGATGATGGCATAATACTCAGCGATATGATTACTTATCTTTTCAAAATAACCGCGGGACAGTAAAATGATCAGGATAGTTGTAATGATGGTGATACCTGAAAATACTGCTGAAAAATTATTGAACAGCATCATGCCGCTGTAAATAGGAGTAGCGGTGTCAGCTGAGGTGTAGGAAGCCACAGTACAGCCCAACGCAGCGATCAAACCAATCAGTGTAACGGGTAATAATGCTTTTTGGGCTTTGTATAAACCCAGGTATAACAATAGTATAGGAAGAGTAGATATAATTATTAGGGTACTCATAGTTTTTGCTGGTAAAATTTAAAATTCAAGGTTTGCACCAATTTTGTAACTGCGGCGTCTGAAATATGAAGTATTGGCTGCGGATAAATGCCAATTACAATAATAAGGGCGCAAATGATACAAAGGGCCAGTTTTTCAGTACCTGTAATATCAGTAAAAGTGGCAGTTAATGCATTTGTTTCGCCTTGCATTACCTGTTTATACATACGCAACATGTAAACCGCGCCAAATATCATAGTCAAACCTGCGACAGCAACCAGGTAGATGTTTACGGTGAATACGCTGTAGAGCAACATAAACTCGCCAACAAAGCCGTTGGTAAGCGGAAGGGCTACAGTGCCTAATACGATAATTAAAAATGCCAGCGCAAATTTGGGGGCTACTTTTGCAATGCCGCCCAGCTGGCTGATCTCGCGGGTGCCCAAACGGGTGCTGATAATATCCCATATAAAGAACATGCCGACTACGTTAATACCGTGGCTCAGCATTTGGATCATGGCGCCCTGCAAGCCCTGAACTGACCAGGCAAAGATGCCGGCTGCAATTAAGCCAACGTGTGCAATGGACGAATAAGCAACCAGCCGTTTGCCATCTTTTTGCCTGATGGCAATAATGGAGGCATATACAATGCCAATTACTGCCAGTACAATTACAATGCTATACCATTGCATATAGCCAAGCGGCGCATTTGGAATTAACCAGCGGATAACGCCATAGATGCCCATTTTCAGCATAATACCTGCTAATAGCATGGTGCCGGCTGTTGGCGCTTCGGTATAAGTATCAGGCTGCCAGGTATGGAAAGGGAATAGCGGCATCTTTATAGCAAACGCCAGGAAGAAAGCTAGAAAAACCCATGACTGTTGTTTGGCACCGAGCGCTAAATTATAAAAATGAAATATGTCGTAAGTTTTTTCAGGAGTTTGCAGGTACAGGTAAATGATAGCCAGTAACATGATCAGCGAACCTGAGAAAGTATAGATAAAAAACTTGATGGTTACCTTGATACGGTTTTCGCCGCCCCATAGTGAACAAATGAAATAGATGGGTATCAAAGCCGCTTCCCAACCCACATAAAATAAAAACCCGTCTAAAGCGGTAAATACTACCAGCAAGCCTGCCTGCATAAATAAAATGAGGGCATAAAAAGCATTTGCATTTTTGTATTGATGCTTATAGGTGGTTAAAATGATGAGCGGAACCAATAAAGTAGTCAGCAAGACCATCATCATGCTGATCCCGTCGATTCCGGCGTTAAAATAAATACCGAATTTGGGGATCCAGGGCACATCCGTAACAAACTGAAACGATGCATCAGGTACGAATTTGGATAAAAACAATGCAGCTACAACCAACTCGGCAACCGCAAAAGTTAAGGCAGCGTGTTTGGCCGCATTGTTTTTAAATAACAATACCGCAAGGGCTGCAACTACCGGCAAAAAAATTAAAATACTAACCGTCATTTTATATTGTAAACGCTAAACGTTTTTTAAAATTTAAAAACAAGTGTCAGAAGTATGGAAATGATCCCCAATACCATCATGAAAATATAAAAACCTACATTACCGGTTTGCAAAAGGCGCAGGCCTTTGCTTGCCTCAATTGATCCTTTACCCAGTCCATTCACAATTCCGTCAATACCCATTTTATCTACCACTTTATAAGCGAAGTCTGATAGCGCATCCAGTGGTTTCCGGATAATCATGTCATACAATTCGTCGATGTAAAACTTATGGTATGATAATTCAGCCAGGGCAGGGCGTTCTTCGGTATCGGCAACAGGCACATGGGCATTCTTTACGTATTTGTTGTATGCATAAAGCAAGGCTGCTAATGCGCCGAGAACAGAGAAGACCATAAGGCCCCATTCTGTAGAGTGCGCCAAAGGCGTTTCAGTTAAAACAGCGGCTGATTGTTTAAATACGGGCGCTAAAAATTGCGCAAGCCAATCATGGCCACCCAACACCTCGGGAATGCCGATCAGACCGCCAACAATGGATAATGCTGCCAAAACAATTAGCGGAATGGTCATAGTAGACGGTGATTCATGCAAATGATGTTCTTGCTCATGCGTGCCGCGGAACTTACCGAAGAAGGTAAGGTACAGCATCCTGAACATATAGAAGGAGGTGAACATGGCGGTAATAACACCAATCACCCACATCGCAGGGCTTTGCGCGAAAACATGTGCCAGTATTTCGTCTTTTGAAAAGAAGCCTGCAAAAGGCGGTATACCCGCAATAGCGATGGTACCAATAAGCATTGTTCTGTAAGTTATAGGCAGTTTGCTTTTTAGGCCACCCATTTTGCGCATATCCTGTTCGCCGCTAACCGCGTGGATAACCGAACCTGCACCAAGGAATAATAAAGCCTTGAAAAACGCGTGGGTAAGCACATGGAAGAAAGCCCCTGTATAGGCGCCAACGCCCAAGCCTAAAAACATATAACCCAACTGCGAAACCGTTGAATAAGCCAGTACTTTTTTAATATCAGTTTGGGTTAAAGCGATAACAGCTGCTAAAACTGCGGTTGATAAGCCGACGATGGATATTACATGCAGCGTAACCGGCGCCAAAGTAAATAAGATGTTTGAGCGGGCGATCATATAAACACCTGCAGTTACCATGGTAGCGGCATGGATAAGGGCCGAAACAGGTGTCGGGCCGGCCATCGCATCAGGAAGCCAGGTAAATAATGGTAATTGTGCCGATTTACCAACAGCGCCTACAAATAGTAATAATGTGATTAAAACGTATGGTATACCAGCGTATTGGCTGGTGCCTGCGTGCAGGAAGATATCCGCAAAGTTTGCGCTATGAAAATAATACATCAGTAAAAATATACCAATGATAAAGCCCAGATCGCCGATTCGGTTCATAATGAATGCTTTTTTTGCGGCATCCGCGTAATCGGGGTTGGTGTACCAGAAACCGATGAGCAGGTAGGAGCACAGCCCTACACCTTCCCAGCCGATAAACATAATCAGGTAATTTGAACCTAAAACCAGTAAAAGCATAAAGAAAACGAACAGGTTAAGGTAGGCGAAAAACTTGCCGTAACCTGCGTCATCCTTCATATATCCTATTGAATAAAGATGAATCAGGAAACCTACACCAGTAATGATGAGCAACATTAATGCACTTAACTGATCTACCAGAAAAGCGAAAGGTAACTTGTAGGTACCAGCTTCGAACCAGGTAAACAAAGTTACATTGATTGGCGCATGTGTTGAATTGATCTGCAAGAACAGGCCCAGGCTTAAGCCAAATGAAACCAGTACCATTAAACTACCCAAAAAGCCGATGAGGCCTTTTGACAGCGTGTTGCGGCCTAAGCCGTTAATAATAAAACCGGCTAACGGTAGTACAGGAATAAGCCAGATGTAATTATCCATATGCCCCCTAACCCCCTAAAGGGGGAATTTTAATTGTTATTTAATTAGTCTCCAACCCTTAAAAGGGATGAGGCGTTTTTTATTTTTCTAAAATTCGAAATCGAAAATCCGACTTCCGAAATCCCTCTTTGCTCCCCTTTAGGGGGCCGGGGGCTTACCATTTCAACCTGTTCAGCACATTGATGTCTATCGAATTGGTATTTCGATAGATCATTACGATGATGGCAAGGCCTATTGCTACTTCTGCCGCTGCCAGCGCCATAATAAAGAATACGAAAACCTGGCCGGTGGCATCGCCGCGATAAACGGAAAATGCGGTTAACAGCAGGTTTACCGAGTTCAGCATCAACTCAACCGACATGAAGATCACAATCGCATTCCTGCGGATCAAAACACCGATAACGCCTATCGAAAATATGATAGAACATAACAGGATGTAATGGTTAAGCGGAATAGCTTGTATGTTTTTTGATATGGTTTCCATCAGGTTGTTTTTGGGTCTTTAGTTGCCAGTAAAACCGCGCCAACCATTGCTGATAGCAACAGAATGGACGAAACTTCAAATGGCAGTAAATATTCGTTGAACAAAATTTTGCCTAAGTTTTTTACCAGGCCCAGGTTAGGGTCCTGCAACATTACCGGCTGCGAAATTTTAAATGCTTTTAATGCTGCAATGATGGTTGTTAAAAAGCAACCGCCGCCAACAACCGCTGCAAGCTTAATGAGGCCGGATTTGCGCGGCTCTGATTCTTTATTCAGGTTAATCAGCATCAGGGTATATAAAAACAATACCAGGATAGCACCCATATATACAATGAAATTTACCACAGCTAAAAACTGGGCATTCATCAAAATATAATGAATAGTGAAGGTGAAAAACACCAGCACCAGGTAAAGAATGCTATGTACAGGATTTTTCGCAGAGATAACCAGTATCGAAAAAAAGATTGACAAAAATGCGATGAAGTAAAATGTACTCATGGTTTATATTTACAAAATACCTTACCCTTTAAAGTGCGGGGCAAAGGTATAAAACTTCTTTATTGATTTAATGGGGCTTCTACTAATTTGTCCTTACCGTATATAAAATCTTTTCTCAAATAGTCTGAAGTTACGTGCGGGCCGTCCAGGTAAATTGCTTCTTTCGGGCAGGCCTCTTCGCATAAGCCGCAAAAAATACAGCGCAGCATATTGATCTCGTAAACAGCTGCATATTTTTCTTCGCGGTATAAATGTTCTTCACCTTTCTGGCGTTCAGCCGCTGTCATGGTGATGGCTTCTGCCGGGCAGGATAAGGCACATAATCCGCAGGCGGTGCAACGTTCCTTGCCATTCTCATCCCGTTTGAGCGAGTGCAACCCCCTAAAATTTTCAGAATATTCGCGTGTTTGTTCAGGATACTGAATGGTTACAGGTTTCCTGAAGAAGTGCCTCATGGTAATGGCCAGGCCCTGAAAAATGGCCGGTAAATAGATCCGCTCCAAAAACGTGAGCGGCTTTGCTTCCATTACTTTTCGCTTATTACTTAATGCTTCCATCTGTTTAAATCGCTTATCTGTTTAAAAAAGTAATAACAATACCGGTGATGACAATATTGGCTATTGCCAGAGGGATCAATGCTTTCCAGCCCAGGTCCATTAACTGATCGTAACGGAAACGGGGGATTGTCCAGCGAACCCACATAAAAAAGAATATAAAGAAAAATACCTTTGCGAATAGCGCAACAACACCCAAAATTGCTACCAGGTTTGGTGAGTGAATCATATCCATGAAAGGGAAATTATAACCACCGAAATAAAGGGTAGCCATTACTGCGCCAGACACGAACATATTGATATACTCGGAAAATAGGTAAAAACCCAGTTTCATGGAGGAGTATTCGGTGTGGTAACCACCGATCAGTTCAGTTTCGCATTCAGGAAGGTCGAAAGGGGTACGGTTGGTTTCTGCAAAAGCACAAACAATAAACAATAAAAACCCTAAAGGCTGTTTAAAAAAGTTCCAGGTGAACCAGCCATGCGCCCAAAAGCCATGCTGTTGTTCGGCAATCTGGCGCAAGCTCAGGGTACCGGTAACCAATAACAGCGCGATGATAGCGAGGCCCATCGAAATTTCGTAGCTGATATTTTGTGATGCGGCACGTATGGCGCCCAATAAGGAATATTTGTTGTTGGAGGCCCAACCACCTATCATTACCCCATAAACACCAAGTGATACTACGCCGAGAATGTATAATATGCCGACATTAATATCAGTTACCTGCAGGTCTATTGTATGGCCTGCAATGACTAGTTTTTGCCCCCAGGGGATAACAGCGGAACCGATACAAGCTGTAAATATGGATAGCGACGGGCCTGCAATAAAAAGGAACTTGCTGGCGCTTGCCGGGATGATTTCTTCTTTTAAAAACATTTTACCGCCATCGGCAAAAGGCTGTAAAATACCCCATGGGCCGGCACGGTTTGGGCCCAGCCTGTCCTGAAAAAATGCGGCTACTTTACGTTCGGCATAGGTAGAGTATAATGCGATCAGCAAACTGATGGCAAAAATGATCACTACCAGTACAAATTTAATTATGATATCTGCAAGTTCCATTATAAGCGTGTCTCCCGTTCAAATTGTTCTTTATTAGCCTCTATCAGCACAGGGTTGGATTTTACTACCGGCAAAGGTATAAAATCATAATGATTAGCACTGATAACAGATTTATGTGATACGTGGCGCGGCCCGTCAATTACCCAGTCGGATGTTTTCTTTTTATCAAAGCGGCAGGTATTGCAAATAAAATCTTCTACCTCGCCGTATACGTCTTTACGGGCGGTTACACGCAAAACTTCTTCGCCTTTATACCACAGGGTTACCTTACCATTGCAGTTAGGATGATCGCAATCACGGTGTGCTTCAACCGGTTTGGTAAACCAAACCCGGTTTTTAAAGCGGAAAGTTTTGTCAGTTAAGGCGCCAACAGGGCAAACGTCGATCACATTTCCGGAAAAATCGTTATCAACGGCATGTTGTATATAAGTTGATATTTCGGAATGATCTCCGCGGTTTAAAATTCCGTGGTAACGATGGTCGGTAAGCTGGTTAGCTACAAAAACACAACGGTAGCAAAGGATACAGCGGGTCATGTGCAGCTGTATTTTATCACCGATATCGATTTTTTCGAAGGTACGACGGTCGAACTCATAGCGGGTTTTTACTGCGCCGTGTTCAAACCCAAGATCCTGCAGGTGGCATTCGCCGGCCTGATCACAAATCGGGCAATCCAGCGGGTGGTTTACCAGCAGCATTTCAACAATACCTTTGCGGGCCTCAATAACTTCGGGCGAGGTGATGTTTTGCACTTCCATGCCATCCATTACTGTGGTGCGGCACGAAGCCACCAGTTTGGGCATAGGGCGCGGGTCTTTTTCAGATCCTTTGCTCACTTTTACCAAACAGGTACGGCATTTACCGCCGCTATCCTTCAGTTTTGAATAATAGCACATCGCAGGCGGAACAATATCACCACCAATCTGCCTTGCGGCGTTAAGGATGGTTGTCCCTGGTTCTACTTCAATGGCAATGCCATCTATGGTTACTTTAACTGACATTCTATATTAGTCAAAATTATATTATTAAAACGCAATCGACGCTCAAATCAGGTTATGAAATACATCGTCCAACGACAATTCAAAACCGGGCAATATTGATGTGGTAATTTTGTCACCAACAGTTAACGCCCTGCCTTCAGCCACAAATTTTCCATCTTTATTGAGAACGTACTTTAATAATGATTGCTCATCGGGATAAATAACCCAATATTCTTTTACAGCAAACTCCTCGTATAAATCGTATTTTATTTTTATTTCCTTGGCGTTGTTACCAGGTGATAAAATTTCAACAACCAAATCAGGGGCACCCAAACATCCACGTTGATCAGTTAATTTGTTCAGATCGCAAACAACACAGATATCCGGCTGAACAACCGTCTTTATTTTTTGATCAGTTGTTTCATTCCTAACCAACCGAACATCGAAAGGAGCCAAATAAACCTTGCATGGTTTATTCTTTAAAAAGTAATTTAGTTCGCTGCCGATATTAAGTGCAATCTCCTGGTGTGCATTACTAGGGGCAGGACTCATCTTAAAGATCTTACCCTTAATCAATTCCAAACGTTCCTCAAACTTCCACGAATAATAATCCGCGTAGGTATAAGTTTTTGAGAAGTCTAAGTCATTGATGCTGTTCATACACAAAAATAAGCCAAATTAACTTACCGTTTCTAATTTCGGCAGGGGATCAGCATAATGCGCCAATCCAAAATTCCTTGTTACCGCTTCGGAAGCATTGGTTACATGCCATTCAAATTCATCCCTGAAATGACGGATGGCGCTGGCCACCGGCCATGCAGCTGCGTCGCCCAGCGGACAAATAGTATTCCCCTCAATTTTTTTCGATACATCAACCAGCAGGTCCATGTCGCTCATTTTGCCGTGACCATATTCCAAACGGTGCAATACTTTTTCCATCCACCCGGTACCTTCGCGGCATGGCGAGCATTGCCCGCAGCTTTCGTGGTGATAAAAACGGGTAAAGTTCCAGGTATTGCGAACAATGCACTGATCTTCGTCAAAAGCAATAAATCCACCTGAGCCCATCATGGTACCACTCACAAATCCGCCGTCGGCCAATGATTCATAGCTCATCAGGCGGGGCTGGTTATTAATGGTTTTAAGGAACAGATTTGCAGGTAGGATAGGCACTGATGAACCACCGGCTACAACCGCTTTTAAACGTTTGCCATTGGCGATACCGCCGCAATATTCGTCGGAGTATAAAAATTCTTCAGCTGGTAAGCCTAAATCAATTTCATAAACGCCCGGTTTTTTAACATTTCCGCCGGCTGAGATTAATTTGGTGCCCGTGCTGCGGCCAATCCCTATCTTGGCATATTCTTCGCCCCCTTCGTTGATGATGGGTACCACAGCCGCTATGGATTCAACATTATTTACTACCGTTGGGCAGCCGTACAAACCCGCAATCGCCGGAAACGGCGGTTTGATACGCGGGTTGCCGCGCTTGCCTTCCAACGACTCTAATAAAGCGGTTTCTTCGCCGCAGATATACGCGCCGCCGCCCGGTTGTACATATAATTCAAGATCGTAGCCTGAACCTAAGATGTTTTTACCAAGGAAACCGGCATTTTTTGCTTCGGCAATAGCTTTTTCCAGGATCCTGATCTGCGGCATCATTTCACCACGAACGTAGATATAGGATACTTTAGCACCAAGGGCGTAGCTTGCGGTGATCATCCCCTCAACTAATAGGTGGGGAATATAAGTCATCAGGTAGCGGTCTTTAAAAGTTCCGGGTTCCGATTCATCAGCATTGCAAACCAGGTAACGGGCAACACCTTCCGGTTTTGCCAGAAAGCTCCATTTCATCCCGGTAGGGAAACCCGCGCCGCCACGGCCGCGCAGTCCCGATTTCTTGACTTCTTCCACCACTTCGTCGGGCGACATGGTTTTCAAAGCTTTTTCAACCGAAGCATAGCCGCCTTTTGATCGGTAAACATCAAAAGTATTGATGCCCGGTACGTTGATGTGTTCTAATAGTAATTTACGTGCCATTACTGTTAATAAATTTTGCCGGTTAATTTATAAGCGGCTATATGTTTTGCCGCACAATTTGACAGAATTAATACGGTAATTAAACCTATGATTAAATTGCTATGCGGCTGAATATTCCAAAACAAAAACAACATGATCCCGCTGATTAAGGCCGAATCCCATAAAATCAATTTTGTTCTGTTGTTCATTTTTTATTTACTTATAAGGTAAACCAGCTAATACAGTCGTTTTGTATGCCGGTAATGGTTGATATGCCTGATAATGCAGCTGGCTACAGCAATAATTATGAGGAACTTCAGGAACACTGGTATTTGATCGATGCTTTCGTTGGTTAAATTGATAACTGCTACGGTTACTACTAACAAAGTATCTGATAAAACTAAAGATGTTCCTGTCATTATTAATTATTGCCTTTCGCTCTTAATTCCGAAATCAGCTTATCAACCCCTTCATTTGTTAAATTTTCATAAAATGTGTACTCAGGACCAATTTGCAATACGGGGCCGAAACCACAGGCCGCAAGGCATTCAACACCTCTCCAGCTAAACAAGCCGTCGGGAGTAACTTCACCTTCCTTAACTCCCAGTTTTTCTTCAATATGGTCCATTATTTTTTCGGCGCCCACCAGGCAACATGGGCCGGTGCGGCAAACCTCCAGTACATATTTGCCCTGGGGGCGCAAAAAATACATGGAGTAAAAAGTGGCTACTTCGTAAACTTCAATCGATTGGATATTCAGGTATTCAGCTACGCTATCCATAGCGGATGAGCTAAGCCAACCCAATTCTGCCTGTACAAGGTGTAAAATTGGCAATAAAGCCGATTTTTGCTTCCCTTCGGGATAACGGCTTACGATTTCATCGAACTTTTTTAACAGTTCCGGCGAAAATTCAACCGGCGCCTGGGTTTCTTCAACTCTAAGCATCTAACTCTCCGGCTATAACGTTTAAACTACTCATGTTAATTATCGCATCTGATAACAGCATGCCGCGGCTCATTGGCGCGTACATCTGGTAATTAATAAAGCTTGGCCGGCGGAAATGCAAACGGTAAGGCGAACGTCCGCCATCGTTTACCAGGTAAAAGCCCAATTCGCCGTTACCACCTTCAACCGAGTGGTAAACTTCTGTATTTGGCGTAGGTATTTCGCCCATCACTATTTTAAAGTGATAGATCAACGCTTCCATATTATTATATACATCTTCTTTCGGAGGCAGGTAAAAGTCGGGTACATCCGCGTGGAAAATATCCGAAGGCTCTTTTTCCAATTTTACCAAAGCCTGCTCAATCAGGCGTAAACTTTGCCACATTTCTTCCTGGCGTACCAGGTAGCGGCTGTATACATCTCCGTTTTCGCCAACCGGTACTTCAAAATCAAACTCCTCGTATGAGCAGTAAGGGTTCATCGCCCTTACATCATAATCAACGCCCGTAGCGCGCAATATCGGGCCGCTCCAGCTGTAGCTTATTGCATCTTCGGCTGTTACTGCTGCAACATCTTTGGTACGGTCAATAAATATGCGGTTACGTTTGGTAAGGTTTTCAAACTCTTTTAAAACAACGGGGTATTCCTTTAAAAATTTACGCAGCTTTCTGAAGGCGATGGCATTAAAATTTCGTTCGAAACCGCCTATGCGGCCAATATTGGTAGTAAGTCGCGATCCGCAAACCTCTTCGTAAATTTCGTAAATGGCCTCGCGGTATTCCATTACGTAAAAGAAGCCGGTTGCTGCACCGGTATCTACGGCGAGTACGCTGTTACAGATCAAATGGTCGGCAATACGTGCCAGTTCCATAATAATGATACGCAGGTAATCAACCCGTTTAGGGGTTTCAATACCCAGTAGTTTTTCAACTGTCATGTGCCAGCCCATGTTATTGATGGGTGATGAGCAGTAGTTTAACCTGTCGGTCAGCGGGGTGATCTGGTAAAACGGCCGGTGTTCGGCAATTTTTTCAAAAGCACGGTGGATGTAGCCTATGGTGGATACGCCGCTTACAATTCTTTCGCCATCCAGCTGCAGCACATTCTGGAATACACCATGTGTGGCAGGGTGGGTTGGACCCAGGTTCAGGGTTGAAAGCTCGGTTTGCGGATCGTTATCTGTATATACCGGATGGTTCTGCATTGCTTTTATCTTCCAAAAAAATAATCTTTTTTATCAACACGGTTAGGGTCTTCCAGCGGGAATTCTTTCCGCATCGGGAAGGCTGTCATGTCATCAACATTTAATATCCTCCGCAAATCCGGGTGCCCGTCAAATATCACCCCAAACAGGTCATATGTTTCGCGTTCCATCCAGTTTGCGCCGTTCCATATATTGGAGGCCGTAGGGATGTGTACATCAGCATCTTCTAAAAATACTTTTATCCTAACGCGTACATTGTTTACCAGGCTATGCAAATGATAAATTACCCCGATAGGTTTTGGCAGTTCGGGATAGTGGATAGCGGTAATATCTGTTAAATAAATAAACTGCGTTGAAGTGTCGTTTTTTAACCAGGTTAGCAGATCGGTGATCTGGTCGCGCCCGGTCTCAAAGGTTAATAAGCCAAATGGTTCGCCAAGCAGGGTTACCTGGTCACTGTATTTTTCGCTGATCTTTTTTACAAGATCTTCGTTTGTTAATTTACCCATTATTGAATTCCGTATGAAGCTAATAGTTCCTGATATTTAGGCTCATTTCTGCGGCGCAAAGTTTCTGATTGCACCAGTTTTTGAATTTGTATGAAGCCATCAATAATGGCTTCGGGGCGTGGCGGGCAGCCGGGCACGTAAACGTCAACCGGTATCACTTCGTCAATTCCCTGTAAAACCGAATAGGTATCAAAAATACCACCGCTTGATGCGCAGGCGCCAACGGCCATTACCCAGCGTGGTTCAGCCATTTGCAGGTAAACCTGGCGTAAAACCGGGCCCATTTTTTTGGAGATGGTACCCATCACCATTAAAAGGTCGGCCTGCCGGGGCGAAAAGCTTAACCGTTCGGCACCAAACCTGGCCAGGTCATAATGTGGCGACATAGTGGCCATAAATTCGATCCCGCAGCATGAAGTTGCAAATGGCAGTGGCCATAATGAATATGAACGCGCTAAACCTATTGCTTTATCAACCGAAGTAGCAAAGAAACCTGCTCCTTCTACGCCCGCAGGGGCATCAACTAACTGAATTTCACTCATGATCTATATCAAACAAAAACCCGTCCTAAATTGACTATGTGGTTGCAAATTTACAATAAATAACTAATGTATAAGATACACTTTGCAATATGGTATTTATATTTAGAATTAGTCTAAACCAGCTCCCTCTAAATCTTCCCCGGTAGGGGAGACTTGAAAAGTATTTTTTAAATAATCTTTTAAAACGCAATTCAAAAGCCCTCCCTACCGGGGAGGGTTGGGAGGGGCAGCTTAATCCCAGTCCAGTGCGCCTTTTTTTATAACATAAATAAAGCCCAGCAGCAGGGTGCCCATAAAAATGAACATTTCAATCATTCCCTGTTGGCCAAGGTCCTTGAAATTTACTGCCCAGGGGTACATAAAAATTACTTCCACATCAAACAATACAAAAAGGATGGCTACCAGGAAATATTTGATGGAGATGGGTGTGCGCGCATTACCTATTACCTCGATACCCGATTCAAAGGTGGTTAACTTATCTTTTGTTTTGCGTGCGGGCCCCAATTTATGGGTAAAAAACATGGTGACCACCACAAAGGCCAATGCCACGATCATTTGAAAAATGATGGGCAAATAATTTACTGGCAAACTATGAACTTCCATGCTGCAAATATACAAACGGAACGATAATAAAAAAGCCTCCCTGATGTTTTATCAGCGAGGCTTTTTTTATTTATAGAATGGGTTTTACTTTGCTTTTCCTGAAGTCTGGAAGTAATAGGTAACCCTGGCATCCGTCGGGTCAAGTTCCTTTGCTTTGTTAAAGTAATCCAGCGCTTTGGCGTGGTCCTTGTCCTTAAATTCGGCATAGTTGCCTAGATAAACATATGAATCAACCAAATTACTTTTGGTAGTTTCATCAGGGGTACCGCCTTTAGCCAATACCAACTGGATGTATTGTTCATAAAAAGGTTTTGCCAATCCTTTGATATTGTTCCTGTCGCCTGAATCTTCAAAATCCTTCACCTGCGCCTGGTAATATACAACGCTAACGTTAGGATTGGCCAGTTTACGCTGAACATAGGTAAAAGCTGAATCTGCTTTTGTAAGCAATGTCGTATCTGGTTTATAGGCCTTATCAGTTTGCGATTTGCGGGCCTGTGCTAAATAGGCTTCGTAAAAACTATAACCCTCGTTAAAATGGTCTTTCAGTTTAGCGTGAGAAGATTTTTGCCCGTAAACATGATAAGCATCTGCTGCTTCCTGGTATTTTTTCAGGCTAAATAACGAAGTTGCTATATCGCCATATACATCTACCTGCGTGGTATCCAATGTTAAAGCCTTGCGAAGGTCAAGTACGCCTAATGAATCTTTTTTAAGTGCGAGTTCTATCTTGCCCAATTTTAAATAATCGGTAGGGATCAAACGTTTTGGATCTGCCTGGGTAACCCATTTGGTTAAAGCAGCTTCGCCCGCAGGATAGTCCTTGTTTTCAAGCGCGGCATAACCTAAATAGCGGTAAACCCTTAAGTTAGATTTAGAGGCGCCCGAAAGGTCAGTTGCAACCTTTTGCAGGGTAACATAATCTTTAGCGGTGATCAAAAAGTCGGCATAACGCATTTGCGATTCAACCGAATAATCAGTAAGGCTGATGTATTTTTTATAATTATCCGCTGCTTCCTGGATTTTGGCATCATGGATGGCCGGGTCAGTATCAGCCCAGCGTAAATCAGTTTCGGCCCATTCGCGATAGGCGGGTCCATAGTTTGGATCGGCATTTAACGCTGCTTTAAACTGGGTTACGGCGCCGTCAAAGTTGTCTGCAAATTTCCATAGTACACCCTCAGCAACATTTGCAGCTGCTGATTTAGGGTCAATTGCTAACGCCGATGAATAAGCGCTGTAGGCATCGTTACTGCTTAATTGCGAGCGGTACGCATCGCCAAGCGCCGTCAATACCTCGGCATCGCGCGGATTGGCAGCTTTGCCCTGGTTTAATGCGGCAATAGCAGCATTTGCATCAGCCTGGGTTACAGCTGACCCTTTGGGACCAATACTGCTGCCGCTTACCGGTAAAAGGTACGACAAGCCTATATATAAATAAGGCGTGCTGTTTTTCTTTCCTGCAAGGGTTATGGCGGTGTTGAAATTGGTTGTAGCGGTGCTGTTGTCTTTTTCAATATGGGCAGCAGCGCCCAAACCAACATAATTTAATGCTGATTTGCTGTTTACAGCAAGCCCTTTGTTGAAAAGCGTTTTGGCCGAGTCCAAATAATCCTGCTTCAGATATACCCATCCCAGGTAAAAATAGTTTTCATCTTTATCTGCCTGCGTAACCGTCAGGTTTTTTAGCATCGATTTAGCCTTCTGGTATTGTTCGGCATCAATTGCTTTTTTGGCATCTGCTAAACTTTGAGCAAAAACTGATGAACCTATAAATAACAGTCCTAACCCTGAGGCGGCTATTTTACTGATCATTTTCATTTTTAATAGTTAATTCGTTATCGTTTTATGTTTAATTGCGTTCTGTCAGCAGCAGCATATTTACTTTTATTTTAATGTTTCAGTAAACCGGCGGTACTTCCCTTATTCTTATAATTGTTTCCTTAGCAATAACTGCTAAATTACTAATTAATTGTTTTTTACTGCAACATTGTGACTTTAGAAATGTTTTCCCCTGTGAAACAGCATGTAAAACAACATTTTTTTTTGGATAATCCTGCAATATTATATTTTTTAGATTGATTTTGCGGGTACAAGTTTAAACAAGTTTATACAAAATAAATAAACCCGGTTAACTGTTTCTTTTATTTTACAATATTTATTTGTCTATCCGGTATATTATCGGGAAGAATTCCAGATTTTAATACGATCAGCTGACCTCTTTCGCCCCTCATAAACACCTCAAATTTCATTCCCAAACTCATATTGCCGGTGCTGTTTACAATATATAAATCGCGGGTGAGGGGATATTGTTTTAAAGCAAGGGTAGTTTGCGATGGTGTAAAATAATCAGGGGATGCATTTTTTGCGGTATCATTCCTCACACCTACAATTTTTATATTGTCGACGGCATCGGCATAATCCTTATCCGGGTCATTAAGCCATGGAAAGCCGACAATCCCTATTGAATTGGGGTGCTGGCTCACATATTTGATGACGTCTTTGTTGGATTTGAGGGAGAAAATATTTTTTTGTTTAAGCTCTTTATTGCCGGAAAACGCTTTCAGATATCTTACCAGGCCCGAGTTTGGGTTATCAAAAATGATATTTTTATCCTGCCTGGCCTGTCCGTTAAGCATCTTTTTTACTTCGCTTACGGTAATAGTGGTATCATTGGAGGCTTTGTTAACAATAATAGCGATCGCATCCACAGCAAAGCGGTTTACGATGGTTACCAGGTTGCGGGATTTTAGTACTTGTTTTTCCTGCGGGCTTAGCTCGCGCGAAATAAGGGCCATCCTAACGCTGTCCGCTAAAAGCAGGTTGACAGCGTCATTTTCAGGCGCATAAATTACTTTTGGGCGAGACTTGGTCTCCAGCGCTTTAAATACATATAATTCCTGGTCGACGATTGGCTGCAGGGACTCATCTACAACCATTGTCAAGCTATCAGCGCTGTATTTGCCCTTTTTTAGCGCATTGGTTTTATGCCCGCAGCTTTGGCACAGCAGGAACAAAACAATAAGGCAAACGCCGGCGGAGAGACTATACCTGGTCATTATTTTTTTTAAATATGCGCGAAATCCGCAGCACTGCGTAGAGGATGATCAATGAACCAAAAAGTATTTTTTGGGTTTTTGGTAAGTTTGAAAACAGTTTGTCGTCAAAGATCACCATCAGTCCCCATGCGAAAATTGCTATAAATACTACGGCTCCTAAAATAAGCAAAAATCGCCGGGAGGGCGATTTTTGCTTGTTATTATCTGTAAACATGTAACTGTTATTGGTCTTCAGACGATAGCGTAAAGTTGATAGGCACGCTGTACATTACACGTACAGGGCGACCGTTTTGAATACCTGGTTTCCAGTGTGGTGAATTTTTCACAACGCGAATTGCTTCTTCATCGCAACCATCACCAATACCACGTACCACTTTGATATCTGTTAACGAACCATCTTTCTCGCAAACAAACTGTACAACTACCCTTCCCTGGGTATTGTTTTCCCTTGCAACTGCGGGATAACGGATGGTTTTTCCAAGATATTTATAGAACGCATCCAAACCTCCGGGGAACTCAGGATTTTGCTCAACTGCTGTAAAGATTTTGTTGCCATCATCTTCGGTTACTTTCTTTTCTGCTGTTCCAACAGGTTCATCGATAGTAACATCAGCTTTTGAGTCGCCTTTCAGGTTTTTCTGACCGGGGTCAGCTACTTCCAGTTCCTTAACGGTTGGTGGTTTTTCCTTTACCTCAGCATCCGGTTTTACAACAGGAGGCGGGAACCTTACCTGGTCAACCTTTGGTTTCGGCGGTTCAGGCGGAGGCGGCGGAGGTGGTTTTTTAATATCAACCGGGGGCGGCGCAAGCACCACATTGGTGATCTTCACCTTTTCTTTGGCTTTAGGAATAAAGCCAGAAATAGCGTTGATGATTGTATTTGCAGAGATAATTATAACAAAGGCGATAACACCTATGATAAGGGCGGTACGGGTATTGCGCCCGTTGTCCCTTCTTAGTTCATACGCGCCATATGCTTTATTACGACCGGCAAATACGACATCAATCCATTCCTGATTAAATATGTCTAATTTTGATCCTAACATTTTTTTAGGCTTTAATAATTAATTAACGATAATAGTAATTTGAATATTACTAATAAATATTATTCTTTTTCAGGTCATCAATCTCCATCTGTGTGATTTTTACAATCGCATAGATCTGCACATTGGTGATCTTCATTTCGTCAAGCGCGGCAACCAGGTTTTCATAGGTCGACTTATCACTTGGTTTAATCAAAACTTCCATGGTGTTGTCGGGCGCAGCATGCGTCGATTCAACTTGTTTGGCATTATCGATCAATGCTTTGCGCAAACCGTCTTTTCCATAATGGTCAACTGTCGGTGCTGATTTACCAGGCTCGCCCATGTACCATTCAACCTTGTTATGGCTTCCCAAAAGGATCGTCATTGAACGGGAGGCAGCAATTGGTAAGCTCTGGGTTTTTACGGAGTTATCAGGCATCGCCACGTTCATGGCCTTCGGTTTGTTCAGCGTGGTAGTGTACATAAAGAAGGTGATCAATAAGAATGCAAGGTCAACCATCGCCGTTAAATCGACGCGTGTTGAAGCCTTTTTACTCCTTACCTTCCCGCCTTTATGTTTGCCCCCGCCGGAGGAGGTGTCTAATTCTGCCATCTTTTTATTTTTTAGGCGCTGTTGCCAGCGTGGTGATTAAATCAAACTTAAAGAGTTTCTGTTTCTCTAAAACGCTAATAACAGTGTGTATCATCGGATACTCCTCTTTCTTGTCGGCTTTGATGGATACTTGCAGATCCTTATCATGTAAAGCTTTTTCAGCCTGCCTTGAGGTATAAATCCAGTTAAATAATTCGTTGTTATTAGTAGTGTCAACAGGGATCCCGGTTTGAGGGAAGTTTTTTACCTGGGTTGGCTCCGTATCCAGGTACGATTTGAGTTGTTTCATCGGTACACCAAATATCGGTACCAATGAAAAACGCTGGGTTTCTTCGGGGGTGAAAGTTACCCCGTATTTTTCGCCCATGGCTTTCAACGCGCCGGCACGAACGTCCTGCTCCGTAACAGAGAAAAACGCCTTGTTAACTCCAACAGCTATGGTGATCATGTTTGCATCCTTCAACGGGAGCATATATGATGAAGGTGGTACTTCAGCATGCGAAGGGTCGTCTATTTTGGGTTTTGCTGTTAATATAAAAAAGGTAAGCAACAGGAAAGCCACATCGCACATGGCAGTCATGTCAATGGCTGTGCTTTTCCTTGCAACTTTTACTCTAGGCATAATTGTTAATTTTTAAATATATAATGTATAAGTGAATTATACTACCCCCGTTTAATTGCAGCCAGTGCAGCGGCAATTAAACAGGGTGAAAACTAAGCAATAGCGGGCCTTTACTTATTTTTGTGCGATGCAGCAAATGTTTGTACAATGCTGAAGCCGGTTTCATCGATAGCGTAAGTCAGCTTGTCAATTTTTGAAGTAAACACGTTGTACATGATGATTGAGATAGCAGATGTGCTGATACCCAATGCAGTGTTGATCAACGCTTCAGAGATAGAAGTTGACAATTCAGTAGTATTTGGAGCACCTGATGAAGCCAAAGTTTTAAACGCCTTGATCATACCCACAACCGTTCCTAACAGACCGGTTAATGTACCGATAGATACCAGGGTAGCAATAACGGTAAGGTTTTGCTCAAGCATTGGCATTTCCAGTGAAGTAGCTTCTTCGATGTCTTTCTGGATAGCCAAAGTTTTCTGGTCAACATCAAGTCCTGGTTCAAGTTCCATTTCCTTGTATTTCTTCAAGCCTGATTTGATTACGTTAGCTACTGAACCTTTTTGTTTGTCGCATTCTGCATTAGCAGCATCAATGTTACCTGCATTCAGGAAGCTTTGTATTTTACGTACAAATGAATCAACATTGCTTGTACCAGATGCTTTGCCGATAACCACAAAACGTTCGATAGAGAATGTAATTACAATTAACAGGTACGACATGATCAGCGGTACGATAGTTCCCCCTCTGTGTACGGTACCATAATAATCTGTAGGCTCTGCTGAAGTGTCACCTCCTGCAAAATGGCTCGGATCTCCCAGTATAAAGATGTATATTAATATTGCAACAGCTATACAAATAGGAATAGTAAGCGTTGCAAACAAGCCTGAAGCACTTGCGCTTTCTTTTTTAACAGGAGTAGTTGGTTTTGTTGGTGCGTTTGCCATTACTTTAGTTTTTAGTTTTAGTTTTTAGTTTATGAATATAAGTTTGTTAAATGCGCATATATTAAGCGAATAACAAAAATAGAATTTTAATGAATTAAAAAAACTATTTAAATTATTCTTTACTGTTTTTTAATAAAAACTTTATACGGTTAGTATACAGGGTGGATACTTAACGTAACAGAATTTATGAATCGTATTTTACCAATGCAATTTTTTACAATAAAACCTATTTTTTTAATAATAGCAAGTAATAACCTATAAAAATTATGTTACTAAAATTGCACCGGCACATTCGGGCCCGCTTCTGATACGGCTAAATTGCTTAAACTGGCGTATTGTTCAAAATTCTTGTTAAAGGCAATCGCTAAATAATGGGCTTTTTCATCATAATTTTCCGTGTTTGACCATGTATTTTTTGGATCGAGCAGCTGATCGGGCACATTCGGGCAGCTGATCGGCATTCTTAGGTTGAATATAGGGTGTTCGGTATATTGTGCATTACAAAGTTCGCCGTTGAGGGCGGCGGTAATCATAGCGCGGGTGTATTTAAGTTTGATCCGCTTACCGGTTCCGTACGGCCCGCCCGACCAGCCGGTGTTTACAAGCCACACATTTACATGGTGATCTTTTATTTTCTGACCAAGCAGGTTGGCGTAGGTTACCGGGTTTAAAGGAAGGAAAGCCTCGCCAAAACAGGCAGAGAAAGTGACTTTTGGTTCGGTGATGCCTGTTTCGGTACCGGCAACCTTTGCGGTGTACCCCGAAATAAAATGGTACATGGCCTGCTCTGGGGTAAGTTTTGATATGGGCGGCAAAACCCCGAACGCGTCGGCAGTTAAAAAGAATATATTTTTTGGGGAGGCCCCTATAGAAGGTGTTACCGCGTTATTGATATAATTCAACGGATAGGCTACCCGGGTATTCTCCGTTTTATCGATGTTTGAAAAGTTCACCATCCGGGTGCCCTTTATAAAATTGATATTTTCAAGCAGGGCGCCAAATTGGATCGCTTTAAATATCTGAGGCTCTTTTTCAGCAGTAAGGTCGGCGCATTTTGCGTAGCAGCCACCTTCAAAGTTAAAAATGGTATAATCGCTCCAGCCATGTTCGTCATCGCCGATCAGGCTGCGTTCCGGGTCGGCTGATAGGGTAGTTTTGCCGGTACCTGATAAGCCGAAAAATATCGCCGTATCGCCTTTTGCGCCCGTATTGGCTGCGCAATGCATGGCAAGCACCTTCTTTTGCAGCGGGAGAATAAAGTTCAGCACCGAAAATATTGCTTTTTTGATTTCGCCGGTATAGCCGGTACCGCCGATGAGGACGATCTTCCGGCTAAAATTGATAATTGAGAAATTATGCTGGCGGGTACCGTCTACTTCGGGGTTGGCGATAAAGCCAGGCGCCGCAATGATTGTCCACTCCGGAGGTAAAAGTGCGTTAATTACCTCGGGGCGAATGAATAAATGGTGCGAAAATAGGTTTTGATAAGCTGTTTCGGTAATCACTCGTATATCAATATGATATTTTTCGTTTGCACAGGCACAACAATCGCGTACAAATATATCCCGTTGTGAAAGGTAGTCGCAAACTTTTTGCAGCAGGGTGTCAAATTTGGCGCTGTCAAATTTAAAGTTCACTTTGCCCCACCATACAGTGTCGCGTGTAAGGTCATCTTCAACAATAAAACGGTCTTTGGGTGAGCGCCCGGTAAATTCGCCCGTGTCGATGGCAAGGGCGCCGTTATCGGTTAAAACGCCTTCGTTTCTTTTTAAGGCCTCTTCAATAAGTTCGGAGGGAGTTAACTGGTAATAGATGTGCTTTGCCTGGTCGAGTCCGAAATAGCTCAAATCAGGTACATGGGTAGTACGGTTTCTCATGAAAACAGATAAATTGGTCGGCGCAAAAATACCGGTTTTAAACACTAAGAAACAAGTAAAATAACATATTTTTTTACATAATGTATGTTTTACACACTATATAAATAATTGATATATAGATATTTATTTATTTAGTTCGATACACTAAGGTTAGCGGTTGATGTAGTCCGAAAGTCCGAAAAGTCAGTAAAGTCCGAAGACAGACGCAACCGGAATAGCCCGCGAGATATTATAGTTTTTTTTAACTAATCTCTAACCTCTGATTAACTAATCAACTATCCCCCCGCTTTCTTCGCCTTATAACCATCAGCCACCAGCATGGCTAAAACCTTTTCCCTGAAATCGCCCTGCACCAAGATCTCGCCATCTTTGGCCGCGCCGCCGGCGCCGCATTTGGATTTTAATTTTTTGCCGAGGGTTTCCAGGTCGTCATCGGCACCAATAAACCCGGTTACGCGGGTAACCAGTTTACCGCCGCCCTTGCGGTCGAGGAATATTTTAAGATTTTGCTGCTGTGGTGGCAGGGTAGCCGCTGGCTGGCCGCCTTCTTCCTGGTACCGGAACCCCGGGTCGGTTGAATAAACTACCCCTGTGAAATTTTTTTTTGACATTTTTCTAAGTCGTTAGTCTTAAGTCGAAAGTCTTGAGTCGGGTTTTCGAGAGATAGAGACAAAGATAAATCTGACTTTAGACTCCAGACTCCGGACTTCAGCCTTTTTTATAATCAACACCCGTAATCACCTTTAAAGATGCGGGTACAATTTCAATGGTAACTTCGGCGCCTTCTGTACGTGGCTCACCGTCAAGATGAACAGGGCCCGGGGCAACACGTGTAATATGGATCCGTTTTCCCCTGATAATCTCCACAAACTTCGTCTTATCTGCGGTTTTGTTCATCATCCGCAAACCCATTTCAGGCAACCGCCAGATTGAAAATTGATCGATCATGCAAATATCCAGTAACCCGTCCTGAACGGAGGCACATGGTGAGATGTGGGCATCGTTACCATATTGCGAGGAATTTGCAAAACTCAGCATAAACGATTTCCGGTCATAGGTTTTACCGTCGATATTTATTTTATATAATTCCGGTTTATATTTATTGAACTCTTCAAACGAAGACTTGATGTAGGTGATAAAGCCCCGTTTTTTGTTGTGAGAAAATACTTCGGCAATGTGCGCATCAAAACCCATACCTGCCATATTAAAAAACGGCTTTCCGTTAAGGGTTGCTGAATCAATTACTTCTACATGGCCTGCGTTGAGTGTTTGAATAGCTTTTACAGGGTCCATAGGGATTTGCAGAAACCGGGATAAACCGTTCCCTGACCCGAATGGCACAATGCCTAACTTCATATCGGTACCCACTATTGCCGAGGCTACTTCATTCACCGTTCCGTCGCCGCCAACGGCCACTACCATCTCGAATTTGTTTACCGCATCCCGGGCTATTTCCCTGGCATGCGAAACACTGTCGCTAAAAAGAATAACAGGCGTTAATGCATTTGCATCAAGATGTTTTTCTATCAGTTCAGGAACCCCTTCCTTTTTCTTCCCGCCCGATATCGGGTTTATAATAAATAACGCTTTCCCTTTCAACTAAATATATTTTCTGGCGCCAAAAGTAAATGTATTTTCGGCTTTGTAAAAATTGTTTTAATTTAGCGGCCTGAATGTGGACTGATTTAATTGTACCGTTCCAAATTCTAATGCCTTAATACAGGTAACGGAAAATACAGCGGTCTGGATTGCAACCACGTAAAAAAGTGCTAAAACCATGCTTCTTTTTACTACAATCCCCTTAAATCATTATTCTTCATTTTTACGTTTAAATAAAAAATTTGGCAGAGGCACCGTGAAACGAACCTTATTGCTGTTAAGTTAAAATTTATCCAAAAAAAATTTATGTCATACTTATTTACCTCAGAATCCGTATCAGAAGGACATCCGGATAAAGTTGCCGACCAGATATCGGATGCATTAATTGATCAGTTTTTAGCCTTCGACCCTGAGTCGAAAGTGGCCTGCGAAACCCTGGTTACTACCGGGCTGGTTGTTTTGGCCGGCGAAGTAAAATCAAAGGCTTATCTTGATGTTCAAAAAATTGCCCGCGAGGTAATCAATAAGATCGGCTATACCAAAGGCGAATATATGTTTGATGGTAACTCATGCGCGGTGCTTTCCGCTATTCATGAGCAATCACCGGATATCAACCAGGGTGTCGACCGTTCTGCAAAAGAAGAGCAGGGCGCTGGCGACCAGGGGATGATGTTTGGTTATGCTACTGTTGAAACCGACAACTATATGCCGCTGGCACTGGATATTGCCCATGCACTATTAATTGAACTGGCTGCTATCCGCCGCGAGAATACCGGTATTAAATACCTTCGCCCTGATGCAAAATCGCAGGTTACACTGGAGTATGATGATGACAACAAACCGGTAAGGATTGATGCCATTGTGATCTCCACCCAGCATGATGATTTTGACGAAGAAGTTGCGATGCTGAAAAAGATCAATGATGATATCATCAGCATCCTCATCCCGAGGGTAAAAGCTAAGTATCCAAAATATGCCCATTTCTTTGGCGATGGCATTAAATACCATATTAACCCAACCGGCAAGTTTGTGATCGGCGGCCCGCACGGCGATTCAGGCTTAACAGGCCGCAAGATTATTGTGGATACCTATGGCGGCAAAGGCGCACATGGCGGCGGCGCGTTTTCAGGTAAAGACCCTTCGAAAGTTGACCGTTCTGCAGCTTATGCTACCCGCCATATTGCCAAAAACCTGGTTGCTGCCGGCGTTTGCGATGAAGTACTGGTACAAGTATCTTACGCTATCGGCGTTGCACAGCCTATGGGTATCTATGTAAACACTTACGGAACAGGTAAAGTTGGCCTGCACGACGGCGATATCGCCAAAAAAGTAGAGGCAATATTTAACATGACCCCTTACGCCATTGAAACCCGCTTTAAACTGCGTAACCCTATTTACAGCGAAACTGCTGCCTACGGCCACTTTGGCAAACCAAGCAAAGTAGTAACCAAAACTTTTGTAAGCCCCGAAGGTACCGTGGTAACCAAAGAAGTGGAACTGTTTACCTGGGAGAAACTGGATTATGTAGATAAAGTGAAGGCGGCTTTTGGGTTGTAGTAATCTGAAAATGTGCCGATTTGAAGATTTTGAAAATTAATTTTCAATTTTTGAATCGGCATTTTTTTAATCTTCAAATTTTCGAATTGCCAAATCTTCAAATTGGCGGCTCCTCAATCTCTCCAAATATTTTTTCGACCGGCGGATCTTACCGCAGGTAAGCGGGTTGCAATACCGCCTGTTGCGGTTTTTGGTAGTATCCAGGTAAAAGTGCCCGCAATGGCATCTCTTAATATATTTCACCTCCGCCGACGTTAAAAATTTCAAAGCGCTTTTTGTAATGATCCATAGCGGGAAAGCCAGTTCTTCCTGCGGGCTGCGCCATGCTTCCCTCAAGCCATAGGGCGTCATCACATAATGTATGTGCCTGTTGGCTTCGTCGTTCGCGTCGTTCAATTCATTTATTATTGCCGCTGGCACGGGTTCATCATGCATAATATGATCAATCAGCAGGTAAAAGTTGCCGCGGGCTATAATGGCTTTGTTGAGGATTCCGCCCGCTTCCCTTTCATAGCAGTAGGCTTCCAGCTCCAGGATGTCGCTGGTTTCGTCGTCGATCAGCTTGATCTCATGACTCCAGATCAAAAATTCCCTGTAGCTGGTAAGGTAATCTTTGGCCTGCAGGGTGCCCCTTTTGCTATGTGTGTTAATAAATTGTAATAGGGGAATGTCACCATCCAGCGGGCAGTAGTCAAAATCCTTCCCGGCGCGGGTGATCCGGGCCGGAACGAAGCGGTTAAGGTTGTTATTTGTCATATTTTATTGGGTTTTAATGTGCAAAAAGGGGGCAGGGGAACCATAAACCGGTAAAATTGGTACCCAAAACGCGTTTTGGGTACCACAAAAACGGGCCATTCCGAAGGCAAAACGCATTTTGGGTACCAAAAAAAAGGGCCGATCCGAAGGCAAAATGCGTTTTGGGTACCATAAAAACAGGCTATTCCGAAGGCAAAACGCGTTTTGGGTACCAGGCAATTTTGGCTTTTTTGTTGATGCCCGCTGATGAAAAACCGCTTCTATCAGTCAGAAACGCAGTTTTTTAAAATCAACACGTAGAGACGCGATGCATCGCGTCTCTGAACGCCGGTATTTTTAGAAAAATTTTTATGTTTTATTTTTTTAAGATCAACCGAAGAAACCCGGTTGAAAATTTATGATGCGGATGAACATCAGCATCAAACAAATATAAGGAAAATTTGCTAATATAATTAGTGTATGATTTGAAAAAAAAGACAGCCATTTTACAAGAAGTTTTTTCTTTAGTTTATTGTGCATCGATAAATTATGGAAATAAAAAACCTACATTTCAATTTTATAAACATAAAATCGCCAAATGAAAAAACCATTGAAAAGGATCCAATATAACCCGCGGCGAAGGGCCGGCGTGATAGGGGAAAGCCCCGGTGTGGTGATACCGCCCGAGGATGCCCTTAAACCTTTAATCACTATTTTCTCCTATAATGCGAAAGAATTGGTAAGCAGCGAGGGAAAAGACATTAAAGTAATATTTGACCAGTTTAAAAAGTGCAGCGACCATACCCATTGGATCCAGGTGCGCGGGCTTGGCGATGCCACCCTGATTGAAGAAGTGGGCGCCATATTAAATATTAACCCCCTGGTGCTGGAGGATATTGCCAACGTACATCAACGCCCCAAATTTGACGATTATGACGACTATATTTTTGCCGTAAGCCGGATGATCAGTTTCAGTATTGATTACCAGCTTGTCAATTTACAGTTTTCGGCCCTGGTAAAGGATAATATCATCATCACCTTCGAGGAAACGCACAAAGAGCATTTTGAAGGCGTAAAAAACCGCCTGGCAGCCGGGAAAGGCGCTATCCGCACCGCCGGGGCAGGTTACATGTGCTATGCTTTAACCGACACTATACTCGACCGTTATTTTGCATTATTAGCCCAGCTTGGCGAGCAACTGGACGAGGTGGAAGACCGCCTGTATGATCATGCTGATAAAAGCATTATGTACGAAACCCAGCAGCTTAAACGTACCCTGATTGTTTTGCGCCGCGCATGCTGGCCCGAGCGCGACAAGATCAACGATATGCTCCGCACGGAAAGCCCGCTGATAAGCCCGGAAATAAAAATGTTTTTGAAGGATGCCTACGACCATTGCATCCAGATTATGGACCTGGTGGAGGGCTATAAGGAGATCACATCGAGCATTATGGACATCTATCTTTCGATGGTGAGCAATCGTATGAACGAGATCATGAAAGTGCTCACCATTATATCAGTCATTTTTATCCCGCTTACATTTATTGCCGGCGTGTACGGCATGAATTTTTCGCGGGTCGACCCGGTAACCAACAAGGTAATGCCCGATAACCTGCCCGAACTTTACAACCCGCATGGCTATTTTTATGCCCTGGGAGGAATGCTCATCATCGGGATTATCCAGGTGGTTGTTTTCTGGAAAAAAGGGTGGTTTAGTAAATTGTAAATAGCATCCTGCATATTCCAACTATGCAACTTTATTTTTAAATAAAGTTGCATAAACTAACGCTAATTTTGTTTTATGAATAACCTGTCTATTCGTCACCTTAGCATTCGTATTATTTTATCGGCATTTTTAATATTCAATATTGATGTTGTTAGCCAGGCGCAGCAACACAAAAATTATGCTAAAAAAAACACCGCAGGTACCGATACCTTATTCAATTTATTTCGTTCGCCGCCAGCTTCCGCAAAACCAAGGGTTTATTGGTTTTGGGAATATAACAGGGTTACTAAAGCTGGTATTACAAGGGATTTAACGCAGTTTAAGGCGAAAGGGATCAGTGGCGTTAACCTGATCTGTACCGGCGGATATGCTGGGAAAGAACCGTTGCCCGGTGTGCCTTTTCTGGGTAAGCAATGGCGGGCACTTTTTCGTTATGCCGTGAGTGAAGCCAATAAGTTGCACATTGAAATTGGGTTTAACCTGGCCGGAGGGTGGACCATGATGGGTCCTTCCGTAACAAAGGATAATGCCATGAAAAAGGTTGAATCGGCCGAATTACGCGTAGCAGGGCCGGCTAAATTCTCAGGTACTCTTCCACAGCCGAAAATGATAGATGGCTATTATCATGATATTATGGTGCAGGCTTTCCCGCTGCCGGATAGTACTAAATCCATCGACCCTAAAACCATTCTCAACTTAACAGCTCAGCTGGATGCCTCGGGCCATTTTGAGTGGAATGTGCCGGAAGGGAAATGGGTAATCCTGCGATCCGGCTACACGCTTACCGGGCATCCATGGAGCAAATGGAAAGCCTATCCCGAAGGAGATACCTTTAAAGGCGGGGAAGGCTATGAGATAGATTATTTGAGCAGGGCCGCTTTAGACGACTATTTTGCCCATTTGGGCAAGACTGTAATTGCAGAACTGAAGAAGGCCGGGGCACATTTGGACTATTTATGGTCCGACAGTTGGGAGTGCGGAAAACTTACCTGGACACAGGATTTTCCCGGTCAGTTCAACCGTTTCCGGGGGTACGATCTGAATGCTTATATGCCTGCATTGGCCGGATATAACGTGGTTAACGCGGATGTATCGGCCCGGTTCCGGGATGATTTTGACCGGACGATCCAGGATTGTATCGCAGAAAATTATTATGGACATTTTGAAGGACTCTGTCATCAGCACGGAATGAAGGTGGGTAACGAAGCCGGGGGGCCTAATGATATTCCTCCCCAGGATGTTTTGAAGAATTTTGGGCATTGTGACATCCTTTCAGGTGAGTTTTGGGTAAACGGGCATTATAACTCGCCGGATGGATATAATAAGGACAGGTTTAACCGGCTCAATCTTAAACAAACGGCAACGGCGGCGCATGTATATGGCAAACCGCAGGCACAGGCAGAGGCTTTCACCCAGCAGGAACAGGATCGTACCCATTGGTCACTTGGTCCATCCGATTTGAAGCCCTATGCCAACGATGCATTTTGCGAAGGCATTAATCGCCTGATGCTTCATCAGGCCACTTGTCAGCCGCCGTCAGACGGCAAACCGGGATATGAATTTTGTGCAGGGCAGCATTTTACTCCAAATATTACCTGGTGGGAGCAGTCGCCGGCGTTTTTCAGCTATCTGTCACGCTGCCAGTATATGCTGCAGCAGGGAAAATTCGTGGGCGATGTTTGTTTCTACCTGGGCGAAAGGCCGCCGCTCCTGGCGCCGCCCAAATACAATATTCCTTCCCTTGGCCCGGGTTACGACTGTGATTATAGCAATCCAGAAGTATTATTGTCCAGGATGACCGTTAAAAATGGACGGATTGTTTTACCCGACGGCATGAGCTATAAACTTTTGGTATTGCAGAATTGCACGAGCCCGTTGCAGGAGATCGCGAAGCAGGTGGGGGCTTACCAGAGCCTCTCCGTATCTTCTGTTCCTTCTGATGCGATGTCGCTATCGGTGATCAAAAAGATCCGGGAACTGGTTAATCTTGGTGCAACTGTTGTTGGGGCTCCGCCAGATATATCCGCTGAGTTGAAAAATTATCCTGAATGTGATACAGAGGTGCGGAAAATAGCCGCAGAAATATGGGGCGACCTGGACGGTAAAACCCGTACCGAACGTCGCCTGGGAAAGGGGCGCGTAATTTGGGGAAAAACACCGCGGGAAGTTTTGCTTGAGGATGGCTTAGCTCCCGACTTTTCGTTCACCGGGCAAGCTGAAAAGCCTGATCAGTTCGATTACATTCATCGCACAGATAAAGAAACCGACATCTATTTCGTCATCAACAGAACTAACAGGCGCCAGGTAAGTGCCTTTACATTCCGCGTTGCGGGCAAGCAGCCCGAGATCTGGAATGCCGTAACGGGCAAAACGCAATTGGCCGCGGCGTATCGCCAGGAAAATGGCCGTAGCACCCTGCCGCTGGAATTGGATGCTTTCGGCTCCTGTTTTATTGTGTTTCGCAAGCCTGTCGCCCTTAATGCCAAAGGGGAAGCAGAGAGTAATTTCCCTCAGTTGAAAGAAATGCAAAAATTGGATGGCGTCTGGAAAGCCATATTTGATACCCAATGGGGCGGCCCTGCTAAGGCGGAGTTTCCTGAACTGGTTAGCTGGACTAAAAGGCCTGAAGAAGGAATTAAATATTATTCGGGCACGGCCACCTACACCAAAACCTTTGATTTGAGCAGAGGTGCCGATAGTAAAGGAACGCATAAGCCGGGAAAAATATTTCTTGATCTTGGCGAGGTTAAGAACGTTGCAGAAGTGCGGCTGAACGGAAAGAAACTGGGCATTCTTTGGTGTGCCCCATGGCGCGTTGAAATTACTAATGCCGTAAAGCCAACAGGGAATATACTGGAGGTGGATGTTATTAATTTATGGGCTAACCGAGTTGTTGGCGACCTGAACCTGCCCAAAGAAAAAAGGTTTACCAAAACACATGATGCTTTCCGTTTTGATATGCTGAGAGGAAGTACGCCATTGCTGGAATCCGGATTGCTGGGGCCAGTGAGGGTGTATTCGGGGAATGACTAATGTGTTACGGGAAGATTGTAGGGGCGACCCTTGTGGTCGCCCAAAACATAGAATGCGGGGACAGGCAATAGCATTAGGGCAAGGATTTTAATATTGAATGGCCAGTATCAAATGCCGGATAATAAATTAAGAAACTTCGAAATTGGATATTCGGCATTCATTATTCGAAATTAATTTTTTCATTTTCCCCCTTAACTTAATAACATTAACACCAAGGTAGTTCCTGCATGTTCGGTGTTTAATAATGTGACAAAGCTGTTGGGGGCTACCCATTCTTCCCCATCACCTCAAACACTACCTTCGTATCCGCATAAACCTGCCATAACTTAATTTTACCGTCTTCAACAATGGCTTTCCAGGCGGCGGGCAGGCGCCAGTAATTTTGGTTGTTTGGCGTTTTATAACCTTTATAGGTGCCCCCGGCAAAACCGAAGGCAGCTACAGTGCCGTTATTTTCAAAAATATCGGTCAGTTCAATGTGGTAATCAGGGAATAGTTGAAAATACGCATTCCAACCGGCTTTCATTTTATCACGGCCCTCAACACGGTTGCCATGGGCATCCACAAAAGTGTGCTCTTCAGTCATCATGGAACAAATCCTGTCAACATCATGGCTATTGATCGCCCCGGCAAAATAGAAAACAACCTGCTTATTCATCGTCGTCATTTTAATGGAATAACAGGATAAGTTGTTTTAAATGGATGAAATCTTCATCATATAACTTAACTTAAACCAGTTAAGTAAAGTTATATGATAACCGCTTAATTTCCAAGCCTTAAACAGGTAGCCTACCCGGCTTTTTCCCCGAGCGAAAACCAGTTGCCCGAATCATCTTTAAATAATGCTTCGAAGCCGTAAAACTCGCGGGTAGGTTCCTTGGTAAATTCCACCCCTTTGGCTTTCAGTTCTTCATAGGTTACCAGCAGGTTATCGCATTCAAACACCCCGAAGCCGAAAGTGCCTTTGCTCACCAGGCTCCGCATTTGTGCGGCTGCATCTTTTTTAAACATCATCCCTTCGTTAATAGCCATCAGCGATATCTCCAGGTCAGGTTGTTCAGGCGGGCAAACTGTTAACCAGCGCATCCCGGGGCCCATAGGTGCGTCCGTGTGTACCTTAAAACCGAGTTTATTAACGTAAAACTCATAAGCACTGTCCTGGTCCAGGACAAAAATGCTAACGTGGTTCATTTTTGTGATCATGTGCGGGTAGTTTTTTATGGGCCAAAAGTGCAGGTTTATTTTTTGCGAAACTTCTCGAAAATTGCGATTTTTATGGGAAGTTGATTGGTTGACTAAGTTAGATTTGTTTGATTCAGTTAGTTTACGACCAAACTATGCCGGCCCTCAGTTATTAAGCCGGTAACTTTCCGCGATAACCGATGGCTTTTTTGACCCAATGACCCCACCCAATGGCTTTCAAATCCAATCAACTAACGCCAGCCCTTCTTCTCCGCAAAACAATTAGGAATATATTTCAGGGGTGTTTTGGCGATATCGGTCAATCTTTTATGCTGGTCTTTTTGATAAACTGAAGGGTTTTGCCCCGTCAGCCGTTTAAAAAGGCCGGCGAACGAACTTGCACTTTCGAAGCCAACAGCGTAACAGACCTGCGAAACACTTAAACCCGACGTTAAAAGCAGCTTTGCTTTCTCAATTCTGACAAATGATAGGTGCTGGTGCGGCGTTTTTTTGTACACAGCATGAAAAAGCCGGATAAAATGGAACCTCGAAAAGAAGGCTGCATCCGCAATATTGTCCAGGTCGATTTTTTCGTCATAATGGTTATCAATAAATAGTTTGGCATAAACTATCCTGCGGTAAAGGTAAATTTTGGGAAATGCTTTGCGGGTCATGCGGTGTTTTATGAGCACTAAGTTACTGAATCTGCAAAATATGGCTTTAAGTTAAATTGCAACCTGTTTATGGCCGCAAACCGGTCGCAATTTGGCCTGCATGGAGCAGTTTGTGCTGCTTGTTGGTTTAAATCAGGCAATTTTATTTGTAAGCAAACATTTAATCATTTATTATGTAGTTACTATACCATCTTATCGGTTTACAGGTCAATTAATTACATTGATTTACAATTCGGGTTTGCAGGTATCTTGCCTATGTTATCTGTTAGTTTTTATTTATAGCCGGACCCAATAATTTGCCAAGCATGATAGTCATTCATCAAAATCGTAAGCGATCAGTTCTTTTTGCATCCACAGGCTTTTTTGTAATCAGTTTAGGAATTGCAGCATTAATAGGCTGGCTGTTAAACGTAGGGGTTTTAAAAAGTGTTTTCTCTGCATATGTCACCATGAAATTTAATACATCCTTGTGTTTTATTATTTCGGGACTGTCGTTTTTATTGCTTACACGGTATAATGATTCATTTTCGAAAAGTTTGATGCGGCTGCTGCTGTTCTGCTTTGGAGCCGTCGCACTTGTTTCATTTTCGCAGGATATTTTTCATTATTCGGCCGGGATCGACCAACTGTTTATTACCGACCACAACCTGATTGTCCCCGGGCATCTTTTTCCGGGTCGCATTTCGCCTTCAACGGCCCTGTGTTTTATTCTGCTGGCAATAGGCCTATGGAATGTGGGAGCTAAGGGCATTTTCTATAGAAACATAGCGCAGTATTTTTTACATGCCATAACGCTAATTGCATTTATATCGCTGATAGGCTATTTGTTTAGCGTACCGTACGCCCTTAAATTCAGCTTTTTTTCAACCATGGCCTTAAATACGGCTATCGCTTTCTTGTTGTTTTCTATAGTTGCTTCGTTGATTAATGACGATTTAGGCTTTACCGGCTTGTATATGGGGGCCGGCATAGGCAACATTATAGCCAGGAAGTTTTTTCCGGGGATGATCATCGCCTTGCTTGTATTGGCGTATATCAGTATTGAATTGGAGCGCGCTGAATATATCAGCACTGAATTTGGCGTGATTATTACGACCGCTTCATTTTTAATAACCGGGCTTTTTTTGACGAGGAGCACGGTTAAGGAAATGAATTTTTTGGATTTAAAACGTACCGAAGCCGAAAACGAAACCCGTCTGCTGAATAAAAACCTGGAGAAAATAATACTACAAAGGACAAACGACCTAAAGCGAAGCAATGCCCGGTTCTTAACCATATTCAACGCAAGTCCTATTTGTATAGCGATAGCCCGCACAGATAATGGTGAGTATGAAGATGTAAATCCTGCGCTGCTGGAGATGCTGGAGTTTAAACGGGAGGAGATTATCGGGCATTCGGCGGCTGATCTGTCGATTATCACTGCAGACTATCGCCAGTACTTCGCCGACAGAATGGTTGATCATGGTTCTATAAAGAATGAGGATACCATATTGAAAGGCAAAAATGGCGATATCAAGCACTGTATACTTTCGGCTGAAGTATTGGACGACGGGAACGACAAATACCTGATGTCTTTTGTTTATGATATAACAGAGCGCAAGATCACTGAAAATAACCTGCAGGAAACCAAAAAGGATCTCGAAATATTAGCAGATAAATTAACCGGCCAGAACAAACAATTACTAAGCTTTGCGCATATTATTTCGCACAACCTGCGAGCTCCCGTAAGCAATCTGAATTTACTGGTGCACTTTTATAAAGAAAGCACTACTGAACTGGAGAAAGAAGAACTTTGGGGGAATTTTGACACCGTAATCGGCCATTTGAATAGCACGCTCGACGAACTTTTAGAAACACTGAAAATACAGGAAGATATTGCCAAAGAGCGTGAAATACTCAGTTTCGAAAAAACATTTAACTCCGTTAAAGAAACTTTGATCGGCCAGATAAAGGAAACACATGCGATTATAAACGTCGATTTTACAAAAGCGCAGGATATTGTTTACCCCAAAATTTACCTGGAAAGCATTATGTTGAACCTGGTATCGAATGCGCTTAAATATAAATCGCCGGAACGGGCGCCCCGGATAACCATTACCAGCGATAATATTAATGGCGAGTTAATGCTCAGTGTGCAGGATAACGGCCTCGGTATTGATCTTGCCCGGCATAGCAAAAACCTGTTTGGCCTTCGTCAAACCTTTCACCGCCATTCCGAAGCCAAGGGCCTTGGCCTGTTTTTAACCAAAACCCAGGTTGAAACCATGGGCGGCGAAATATCTGCCGAAAGCGAAGTGGATAAAGGAACTATTTTTAAAGTTAAGTTTAACAGGAACGAGGAATAAGCCTTGACTGATTGTCATGATTTAAATAAGTAAGTTTAAAAGGCGCAGGGCGTTGATTGTTAACCCAACATCATTATTTTACTAATAACTTGCCATTGCTTGAAATTTTCACTAAATAAGCGTACCTTTGCGCCAAATTTAGAGGCGCATTTAAATGCAAAAAATAAGAAATATAGCAATCATTGCACACGTTGACCACGGTAAAACTACCCTCGTTGATAAGATCTTACACGCTTGTTCCATCTTCAGGGATAACGAACAAACAGGTGAATTGATACTGGATAATAATGACCTGGAACGCGAAAGGGGTATTACCATCGTTTCAAAAAACGTTTCGGTAATGTATAAGGATGTTAAAATCAACATCATTGATACTCCTGGTCACGCCGACTTTGGCGGCGAGGTGGAACGGGTATTGAAAATGGCCGACGGCGTATTGCTGCTGTGCGATGCCTTTGAAGGCGCTATGCCCCAAACCCGGTTTGTAACACAAAAGGCTTTGGCTTTAGGCTTAAAACCAATTGTGGTAGTAAATAAGGTAGATAAAGAAAACTGCCGTCCGGAAGAAGTTTACGAACAGATCTTCGAACTGTTTTTTAACCTGGAAGCAACAGAAGAGCAACTGGATTTCCCGGTGATCTACGGTTCGTCAAAACAAGGCTGGATGAGCACCGACTGGAAAGTGCCTACTGAGAATATATTCCCGCTGATGGATGCTATCCTGGCAAATATCCCTCCGGCTCCTGAGTCTGAAGGCACCTTGCAGATGCAAATCACTTCGCTGGATTATTCTTCGTTCGTTGGCCGTATCGCTATCGGCCGTGTGGCCCGTGGTGTTATCCGCGAAAATATGCCGGTATCGCTGGTTAAACGCGACGGTACAATACAGAAATCAAGAATAAAAGAATTATATACTTTCGAAGGCCTTGGTAAAGTAAAGACCACTGAAGTAAAATCAGGCGATATTTGTGCCGTGGTAGGTATCGACGGTTTTGACATTGGTGATACCATTGCCGATTTTGATAAACCGGAACAACTGGAAGTTATCCATATCGACGAGCCTACCATGAACATGCTGTTCACCATCAACACTTCACCGTTTTTTGGTAAAGAAGGCAAGTTTGTTACTTCACGCCACCTGCGCGACCGTTTATATAAGGAAATGGAAAAAAACCTGGCCCTTAAGGTTGTTGAAACCGAATCGCCGGATTCCTATTTAGTATATGGCCGTGGCATCCTTCACTTATCGGTATTGATTGAGACCATGCGCCGCGAAGGTTACGAATTGCAGGTTGGCCAGCCACAGGTTATCATCAAAGAAATTGATGGTGTTAAATGCGAGCCGGTGGAAACCCTGATTGTTGATGTACCCGGAGAAGTTGCCGGTAAGGTAATTGAGCTGGTAACCCAGCGCAAAGGCGACCTTTTAGTGATGGAGCCAAAAGGCGACCTGCAGCATTTGGAGTTTGAAATTCCTGCCCGCGGTATTATCGGTTTGCGTAACAACGTATTAACTGCAACCGGTGGCGAGGCGATTATGGCCCACCGCTTTAAATCATACGAACCCTGGAAAGGTACTATCCCCGGCCGTTCAAACGGTGTGTTGGTATCAATGGATACCGGTAAAACTACCGCTTTCGCCATTGATAAATTGCAGGACCGTGGTCGTTTTCACGTTGACCCCGGGGTTGATATTTACGAAGGCCAGGTTTTGGGCGAACACATCCGCGATAACGATTTGGTGATCAACCTTACCAAAGGCAAGCAGTTAACCAACATGCGCGCATCAGGCAGCGATACCAACGTGCGTATTGCGCCGGCGATCAAATTTTCATTGGAAGAATCAATGGAGTATATCCAGGCTGATGAATACATCGAGGTAACCCCGCAAAGCATCCGTATGCGTAAGATCTTCCTTAACGAGAACGAGCGCAAGATCAACGCCAAGAAGTTTGTGAATCAGTAATTGGTTGATTTGGTTGAGTGGTTGATTAAGTTTGCTGCTCAATTTGTCAAAAAGTCAATCAAAATATTAAAATACAAAGCATCCTGTAAATTCAGGGTGCTTTTTTGCTTAATAATGTGACGATAATTTATTATTTTGCACCACATAACTAAATCCTTATAATGAAAAAATTAATATTGATCGCTGTGTCCCTGATATGGATCTGCAGCGCTTGCGTAAAAACCTTAACCGTAAACCCTGATAAGTCTATTTCGTTAACGCTTGACACCTTAAGACTAACCACAGGCGAAACTAAACAGCTGGTTTCAAAAAATTACAGCAGCAACCAGCTTGCCTGGAGTTCATCCGATACTACCATAGCTACGGTATCTGCAGCAGGGATGATCACCGGTAAAAAGGCTGGTCAGTCAGTCATTACCGTAAATAATTCGGACAGAACAGTAACAGCAACCTGTGTGGTACTGGTTACTGCACCAATCAACGGAAATATTACACAAATCCCTGGCTTCGGCACCGATATTGGCATTGGTGCAGATGGGTCGGTATTTGTTGTCGGTAAAGACAGTGTTTCGCCAACGGGCGGTTACAGCATCTCAAAACTTGTTAGCGGTAACCTGGTTAAAATGCCTGAGTGCGCAGCCATTCGTATTGCCGTTTCGCCGCAGGGTGTACCCTGGGCCGTAAATAAATCGCACCTCATCTTCAGGTACAATGGCTCGCTTTGGGATCAATTGCCGGGTACCGCAACAGATATAGGTATTGGCGCCGATGGATCAGTATTTATCATCGGAACAACTACCGTTTCGCCTACAGGAGGTTTTAATATTTTGAAATGGAACGGCTCCGATTGGGACGTAATGCCTCAATGTGCCGGTGTACGTATTGCTGTATCGCCACAGGGTATTCCATGGGTGGTAAATAAGTCAAACATCGTATATGAAAATACCGGTGGCCTTTTATGGAACCCGGTACCCGGTATTGCAGCAAATGACATAGGCATTGGGGCCGATGGATCCGTTTATGTAACCGGGAAAGACTCAACAAATGCCAATTCGCCAATCTATAAATTCACTAATAACAGCTGGGCGCCTGTAACCGGTGCTTCTGGTGTAAGTATAGCAGTTTCACCATCTGGTTTACCATGGTGGGTTGATAAGTCGAATTCGATATTTGAGTTGAAAAATTAATCGTTAACTGGTTATCATATCATTTCAAAAGCAAACCTGCACACAGGTTTGCTTTTGAGTTTTAAATAGATTCATTCCCTTACTATTCACCACTTTAGTTTAATGTGGGTTCATATAAGAATTGGACATCATTAAAGTATGCCCCATGGGGGCTACCGCTTTGTAGAAATCAAAAAACAAGGATAATTGCCACGTCAGTGGCTACCCTTCGTGAATTGGGTAGCCGCTCACATTAATGTATTATCAGCAAAGTAAATCATAGCATTTCGCATAAACGTGGCAAAAGCCGGGTCAGGCTTTCCATCTTCAGCCGTATAGCGCTCATCCGATACATACAATTCCGCTAAACCTTTATAAGTTGCTATCTTTAGGTCGGTGGGGTCAGACACCCCCCAAAAGCTGCGGATATTTGCATAATGCCTGGCGATTTGCTCCTGCACGGCGTCGCTTTCAGGATTCTCCCCGGCCAGCCCTTTAAGTGCCGTCTTTATCGCTTTCTGATCTGCCTTCAGTCTTTCAATGTCAAGTTTCGGTATTTCGAGCAGGGCTTTCTCCGACCGTATCACGGTGTCTTCGCCCCATTTTTCTATGGCTTCCTTTCGCCAGGCCGCCGCTTGTTCATGCGGCATGCCTTCATATAATTCTTCGTAATTGCTCATGGTTTTGTTTTTTAAATGATTAACAGTTTTGTTAACGGTTTCAAGTAAGGTATCCAAACGTTTCCTTCTTGCCTGCAGGGCAGCTTTGTGGCCTTCAAGCGCCCTCACCAGGTCGAAATCCGGGTCATCCAGGATGCGAATGATCTCCTTTAACGGGAAGTCAAGTTCTTTATAAAACAAGATCTGTTGCAGCCGCAGCAATTCCGTTTCGCCATACTGGCGATACCGGGACGCAGTCCGGACGGATGGTTTCAACAGCCCAATCTGGTCGTAAAGATGAAGCGTGCGCACACTTACCCCGGCTAATTTGGCTAATTGTTTTACGGCATAATTTACTTTCATTTCCTTTGCATTTGTTACCCGAAACCAAAGGTATGCTATGACGTAAGGTAAGAGTCAAGTGTTTTTTGATTTTTTTTTGTGAGGGGTTGATTAGGTAATGAGTGGTTGATTAGGTTGACTAAGTTGATTAGGCTATTGCAGTTTCTCTCGGACTTTCGGACTTTTCCGACATTCGGACTAAAAAAACTACTCACCAAATCAACCACTCAACTTAATCAACTAAATTATACCTTTGCACAAATATGCGTTTCCCTAACATCCCAGGTTTTGACCAGCAGGCATTTGAAAAGTATTTTAAAAATACAGGAATGCTGTTTGTGGGCCGCGTGGGGAGCCTGGCCATAAAAATGATCGTTACCATTATACTGGCGCGATACCTGGGCAGGCAATTTAATGGCATTTTAGCCGGTGGTACTGTTTATATTTACTTTTTTTCGGCCATTGCCACGCTAGGCCTCGACCAGTTTATTGTTAAAGAATTACACCAGTTTCCTGATAACCGCGACCAGATCCTGGGCACATCTTTCTGGATGAAAGTATTCGCCGGATTTTGTTGCATCCCGTTAATTTACCTCGCCTATGTGATTTATCCTGCCAACAAAACACCGTATAGTTATGTATTTATCTTTTCATTTATAGGTATCATACAGGCCTTCACGGTAATTGATGCCTACTTCCAGTCGCAGGTGCAGTCCAAATATATTATGCAGGTGCAGATAGCGGGCAACCTGGTATCGGCTGCTGTAAAGCTATTGTTGATATTTAATAAAATGCCGCTCATCTGGTTTGTGTATGCTTATACATTTGATTTTATGCTGATCTCTATTGGTTATTATTTCACCTACCAGCGAAAACAAAGAAGCGTATTTAACTGGTCGTTCAATTTTAAGCTATCCAAAAAACTGCTCCATTATTCATGGCCACTCATTATCTCGGGTATAATGGTTGCTCTTTATATGAAGATAGACCAGATCATGCTGCAAAATATGTACAGCGTTAAAGAAGCCGGGGCCTATGCAACTGTGGCCAATTTAAGCGAGGCCTGGAACTTTATTCCTGCTGTGATCGTCACCTCCCTGTTCCCGGCCATTTTGAATGCTAAGCGGGATGACGCCGCACGTTATAAAAAACGCATCCAGCATTTGTACGACCTGATGGTTTATATCAGCTTGCCCGTGGCCGTTATAATAACGTTCACAGCACCATTGATCTATAAATTATTTACGCCTGAATATGCTTATGCAGCGCCAACTTTGGCCGTACATATCTGGTCGGGGGTGTTTGTATTTTTAGGGGCGGCCAGCAGCCAGTATTTAATAGCCGAAAATTTTAACAAACTTACCTTTATCCGTACCGGCTTTGGAGCTATCGTAAATATTGTGCTCAATTTAATCCTGATCCCGCACATGGGAATGATGGGCGCGGCCATCGCTACACTGGTTGCCTACGCCTGCGCTACTTTCTTTATCGTATTTATTCCAAAAGTTAACGACCAGGCAGTGATGATGTTTAAATCATTATTTTTAATTTCGCTGGTTCAAAAGATCATTAAACGATGAGTAATAAACTTAATTTACTGTTTAAAGTATTTACAAGCCCCAAAAGGCTGCGCACATTGCTGTCATTTAATGATAAAGGTTACCTGGATGAAGTGGGCTGGTTCAATGCATTTGACACCCAGTCGCCGGTTGACCAGGACAATAACCCCATCCCCTGGGTTACTTATTCCTTTATTGATTTTATTAAAGGAAGATTAAACCGCCAGCATACCGTATTTGAGTTTGGCTCGGGCAATTCCACCTATTTTTATGCCAAATACGCCGGGATCGTGGTTTCGGTGGAGCATGATAAGGAATGGTTCGATAAAATCGTCAATACCAAACCCGAAAATGCCGAAATGATATTTTGTGAACTGGTGCGCGACGGCGATTATTGCCGCATGCCCTTAAAACTGGAAGAAACCTTTGACATTATCATAGTTGATGGCCGCGACCGTGTAAACTGCTGCAAACAGGCGGTAAAGGCGGTATCCGAAAACGGGGTGATCGTGCTGGATGATTCGGAGCGGGAGTTTTATAAAGAAGGCATTACTTATTTAACCAATAAAGGGTTTAAGGAACTGGCATTTACCGGTATTTCTCCCGGGTTATTTTACCGGAAAGCAACATCAGTTTTTTACAGGCCCGAAAACTGCCTAAATATATAATATGGCTGAACAGATCATCAGCGGGAACGTTAAAACCGCATACGACGAATTTTACCAAAAGCACGACGAAGCCTGGCGCATGCTGGGCGCTAAATACAAGGCACAGCATATTATTGATGTGAGTAAGGGGCGTATATTCAAAAAAGTGCTGGAAGTTGGCGCCGGTGACGGCAGCATCTTAAAGTTTTTGGCCGATGCCAATTTTGCCGAAGAGTACCATGCGGTGGAAATTTCGGAAAGCGGCGTGGAGCATATCCTGGCAAGGAATATAGCAGGCGTAAAATCAGTACAGGAATTTGACGGTTATACCCTGCCGTTTGAAAGGGATAGTTTCGACCTGATCATCCTTTCACATGTTTTAGAGCATGTGGAGCATGAGCGTATGCTGTTGCGCGAACTGAAAAGGGTAGCGCGCCATTGCATTATTGAAGTGCCGCTGGATTACCGGGTAGGGGTTGACAAAAGGATCAAGCATTTCCTGGCCTATGGGCACATTAATGTGTATACGCCGACCTCGCTGCGCTACCTGCTTCAAACAGAAGGTTTTGAAGTTGAGGATGACCTGACATCGTTAATTGAACCCGAGGTAACCAGGTTCAATACTTACATCAACCAGAAAAAATCAAAAAGTTTAGTAAAGAATATCAAGATCAGCACCGAATACGCGTTGAAGGATATGCTGGGAATAGTTTTTGGAAAAAAAATGAATGAGAAGTTAGCCAATGCCTATACGGTATTGGTTAAAAAGGCCGACCAGCAGGTTAATATATTTTAGATAATACGAGAGTGTAAGCATTCCGTTCGCCTCACCTAAATCCTCTCCAAAGGAGAGGACTTAAAAAAGGGATGCTTTTTCCTCCCTCTCCTTTGGAGAGGGCCGGGGTGAGGCAATTCGTGAAATTCGCATCAATTCGAAAAAATTAGTGTTTAATCAATGCAAAACCTTGCGCCGATAGCCTTATTTGTTTATAACCGCCCCGAACATACGCGGCGGACTATCAGTTATTTGCAGAAAAATTTACTGGCAGAGGAGTCGCGCCTGTTTATTTTTTCGGATGCTCCAAAAACCGATGCGGATAAAGCTAAGGTTGATGAAGTACGCCAGCTCATAAAAGAGGTTACCGGCTTTAAATCAGTAAAGATCACCCAAAGAAAAGAAAACCTGGGGCTGGCGGAGTCCATCATCAGCGGTGTTACCCAACTGGTGAATGAGTATGATAAGGTAATTGTTTTTGAGGATGACCTGCTTTCATCGCCCTTTACGCTGCGGTATTTTAATGAAGCACTGGACAGGTATGCTAAAGAGGAAAAAGTAATGCATATCGGCGCATATATGTACCAGTTAAAAGCGAAAGTTCTGCCCCAAACTTTCTTTTTCAGAGCGGCAACCAGCTGGGGTTGGGCAACATGGGCCCGCGCCTGGAAAGATTTTGAGCCTGATGTGGATGTGTTGTTAAATCAATTCGATAAAAAGAAAACCGACCGCTTTTCCATCGAGGGCACCATGAATTTCTGGAAACAACTGCAAGGTTTTAAAGCCGGTAAAAATGACTCATGGGCCATCCGCTGGTATGCTTCCATTTTTTTAAAGGGCGGCCTTACCCTTAATCCGTCTATTTCCCTTGTGAATAATATTGGCAACGACGGCACGGGTGTGCATTCCAATAAGGAAGATATGTATCATGTACGCATAACACAGAAACCCGTCACCCAATTTCCTTCGGAAATAAAAGAAGATCAGCAGGCTTACCAGGCCATCAAAAATTTCCTGAAAAACAGGAAGGGCAATTTTTTGCAACGTGGGGTCCGCTTTGTGAAACAGTTGCAGGTGAAATATCTTTCAAAAAAATAAAATGGCCGGCAGTTCAAATCTTTAAAGAGTTTTATCCTTTCAACCCCTCTATCTCTTTTAAAGTTTTAGGCAGATATTTACCCAGCAGGTGGCTCCCGGTTTCGGTGATCAAAAAGTTATCCTCAATGCGGATGCCGCCAAAATCGCGGTAGGTGTTTAAAACATCGTAGTTGATAAATTCAGCATACTTTTTTTCGGCTGCCCAGCGGTCAATCAGTTCTGGGATGATATAAATGCCCGGTTCCACCGTAAGTACAAAACCTTTTTCCAGTTCGCGGCCCAAACGCAATGATTTAAGGCCGAATATCGATGTCTCCTTTTTCAGGGTGTCGGTATAACCCACGTAAGGTTCGCCCAGGTCTTCCATGTCGTGAGTGTCCATGCCCAGCATATGGCCCAATCCGCATTGAAAAAACATGGTATGTGCGCCGGCGGCTACGGCTTCTGCGGCATCGCCTTTCATCAGGTTTACCTGGGTCAGCCCTTCAACAAGTTTCTGGCAGGCTGCCAGGTGGATGTCTTTATACCTTACGCCCGGTTTTAACAGGCCGATGGCATGGTCCATTGAATTCAGTACCACTTCATACAACTCCCTTTGCCGGGTAGTAAAACTCCGCCCAACAGGGAAGGTGCGGGTAAGGTCGCCGCCATAGTGCATGGCGTTTTCGGCGCCGATATCGCTTAACACCATCCGGCCTTCTTCCAGCGTGTTGCCGTAATAATGAGTATGCAGGGTTTGCCCGTGTGTGGTGATGATGGCAGGGTAACCCAATCGTGCATTAGCAGCCATGGCTGCTTCTTCGGCTTTGGCCACCAGCTCATATTCCTTGATGCCGGGACGGGTATGTTTGATGACGGCCAATTCCATATCCACACTGATGGACACAGCGTTTTCCATTTGCTCAATTTCCAGCGGAGATTTGATCAGCCGTTGGGCAATAACCGCTTTGATGAGTTTTACCGAAACATGATCGGCAACGTCCTCCAGGCTCACATTGAACCAGTTAGCAAGTTTAATTTTATTTTCGGGTCGATAGGGCGGAAGGATATGTACCTTTCGGCCTGCTACCATTGCTTTGTGAATATAACGAACTACCTGCTGGTACGGGTTGGTTTGCTGAACGCCTACCAGTGAAGCCATTTCTTTTACAGTGGGCAGGGTGCCTGTCCACACGATATCATCGATGGTCAGCTCGTCCCCAAAAATTACTTCCTCGCCCGTATCGGTATCAATAATGGCGGCAAGCCCCTGCACATCCAGTCCGAAATAATACAAAAAACTGCTGTCCTGCCTGAAGGGGTAGCAATTGTCTTTATAGTTCATGCTGCTGTCTTCATTACCCAGCAACAGGATCAGGCCATCTTGCCCTATATTTTGCTTTAATATATTTCTGCGGTCAATATAAACCTGTTCTTCAAAAAGGTGGAGTTTCATTTTTTAATCTTTATGCTAAATCTGTTTCAAGCTCTCAAGGCAACTTGCGTTGAAAGCGCTGTGTAATTTATAACCAAAATTTGCTCAGTACGCGCCAGATCAGTTTATATACCAAAAACGCAATACCTGAAAATAATAACAGAACGATAATTGCCTGTAAAACGCCTCCAAAAGGCGTGATGGTGGTATGCCAGCCGGGTAATAGCGAAGTGGTAATATCTTCAATAAACAGGCTGGAAAACAAAAAATAGATTAAGCCAAGCGTTAATAATGCTGAAAGTATTTTAAGCAGAATTACTTTTGACGTTTTCATCGTTTTACAGAGGTTTCACTGCTTTCAATACAATATATGGCGATAAAGCCTTACTTTCCACCGGCACAATTTTAGTAAACACCTTGCCAGCAAACCATATAGATTTTACCAATGCCTTAACTATCCCGCCCTGCTCGGCACGGTTTTCCAGCCAAACGGAGAATTTGCCATGGTAGTAACTTTCCACTTCAGTAAGTCCCAGTTGCCGGCAATAATCTGCCAGCAGTTTCGGCTCCATACAGTTGATGTTATGTTTATCGTAATTAGCCTTATCAAATTTGCGCTGTATCCAGCCATTTACGGCTTTAAAATTTGGCAGGGTGACAAATAGCACACCGCCGGGTTTTAAAAACTGCAGGTGGGTTTCAAGGATCGCTCTGGTATCGTTAAAATGCTCTATCAGGCCAAAGGAGGTCACTAAATCGTATTGTACGGTGGGCTGGTATGCAAACAGATCGGCTTCGATGATCTTTACATCGCCATGTTTCAGCCCGTTTTTTTCCAGTAGTTGGTCGATTATTCCTTCGTGGATAAAATAATCAAAAAGCGTCGTATCAAGTTGGTAATATTTTTTCAGAAAGGTGGCATAATAGCCCGGAAACCCGCCAAGTTCAATTGCCGTTTTGATATTCTTTTCTTTGATCAGTTTGGCCAGGATCTCCCCGAAATGGTAATCCGGTTTCAGGTAAAAGATGATGTCGTTCTTTGATTCCCAAAAGGACTTCCAGAAAGCGCGGTCAGTTAAATTTTGTTCCATTAAATACTCAATATGCGAAATGCTCAATTAGCCGCCAGAATTTCTCTCCCTGATTAGGCCGCCCCGAAATAATTGACAACCGAAACGCGGAAGTTTGGCTAAAGCCAATAGCGCTTTTTTTATTAGTCCGCCCCATAAATGGGACGGCAATGATTAAAATATAAAGCCGTTAATCCAACTTTTTTATTGCCGTTGGCTTTAGCCAACGGATAAAGTTAAAAATAGGGATGGCTTTAGCCTAATTAGTGGACAGTTTGAAAACTATTTGCTAATTAATTCTTCTTTTCCAACACCCTTGCCGGGTTGCCGACGGCAATACAATCCGAAGGTATATCTTTTGTAACAACGGCCCCTGCACCAATGATCACATTATCCCCGATGGTAATATCACCAATAATACAAACGTTGGCGCCAATATCTACATTGTTCCCTATACGGGGGCTGCGGCTTAACGTACCGTCGGACAGTTTTTTGTGACCGATGGTGGTGGAGTTTCGTAACACGCAATTATCGCCGATGATGGTGCTTTTATTGACCACAAGCGCCTGCCCGTGATATAATGACAAGCCTTTGCCTATGGTTAGCTTGCGGGGCAGTTCTATCCCCAGGATCCATTCTACCCAAAAACGGTAAAGCATAAAGTATGGGTAAAAAATGATTTTGGTGATGGTATAGCGGTTAAAAGCCTGCAGCAACCGAAAAGAAAACAAAACCGACTGTGCCTTAAAGTTTTGCCGGTTTGCCCGCCAGTCCTGGAATAAATAAGCAAAAAAGTTCATTTTTCGGGTCTGTCTGTTTATTTCACAATTACGGCTGTTAGTTGCCAAATCAAATTCATTTGCCCCGTAGGGGCTACCTGTTTGTAGGAAAAATCAAATCAAATAAATTGCCCCGCCATTTGGCGGGCTACCCTGAACGCGGCCTTCATACCTAAGGCATGGAATTGATTTAAAATGACCGTTCTACAGACGGTTATGCTAAAGCCGTATTTTCAAATTTAAATACGGCGCGTCCAAAAGTAAAGTTTTCATTTTAGAATTGTTATAATTGCCGCTAAAATAGCGCCGCCAAATGAAAGTAACTTTAATTAACACCTCTGATGCCGGCGGTGGCGCCCCGGCAGCCTGTATGCGCCTGCTGAAAGCGCTGGAATTAAAGCAGGTTGATGTGCATATGCTAGTACAGGAAAAGAAAACCGGTGAGCCGCGTGTTGACAGCATCAGCGATAATTTAGCGGGAAAATTAAAAGCACGATTTAGTTTTTTTTATGAGCGTTTGCCTTTTATCTGGTTGGAGGCAAAGGCGCGCGAGGTGAGGTTTGCTTTTTCAACTGCGGAATTTGGTACTGATATAAAAAAAGAACCTGGTATACAAAGTGCAGATCTATTGCACCTGCACTGGACAAATTCAGGTTTTCTGTCGACCCATAATATCAAACAGCTTTTTGAAACCGGCAAACCGGTGGTGTGGACACTGCACGATATGTGGGCCTTTACCGGTGGCTGCCATTATTCAGGCGATTGTTTCCATTTTATGAACCAATGCGGAAATTGCTGGATGCTGCGCGACCCGCATAAAAATGATCTGTCGCACAAAGGCTGGAATCGTAAATCGGATATGTTTCAACCGGCAAAAAAACTGGTTTTGGTAACCTGCAGCCACTGGCTGGCTGATGTTGCCCGCACAAGTTCATTGTTAAAAGATTTTCGCATCGAAACCATCCCCAACCCGATAGATACAGAACTGTTTTCGCCGCAGGATAAAAATGCAGCAAGGCTTAAATGGAATATCGACCCAAAATCAAAAATCATCCTGTTTGGCGCGGCTAATATCCTCGACAGGCGCAAAGGCATCACCTACCTGGTGGAGGCGCTGAATGATCTTAAAAATAATTACAGCGATACGGATACTGTTGAGATCGTCCTTTTCGGCAAAAATAAATCATTTGATGTCAGCCTGCTGCCTTTTAAAGTATATGAAATGAATGTAATTACCTCGCAGGAGGATATGGCAGCGCTGTATAACCTGGCAGATGTGTATGTAACGCCGGCCATCGAAGATAACCTGCCCAATACCGTGATGGAGTCGCTGGCCTGTGGTACACCCGTGGTGGCTTTTAATACCGGCGGACTGCCGGATATGGTGGATCATCAGCAAAATGGCTACCTGGCCGAATTTAAATCTGCCGCTGATTTTGCCGCAGGGATCAATTTTATCTTAACCTCAAACAAAAAGGCCGAACTATCGGCAAATGCACGAAAAAAGGTAATGGAAAATTTTACCAATGAAATCGTCGCCTCAAAATATATGGATGTTTACCGGTCAATAGTAAAAAAATGAAAGCTTTTAAGCCCACATTATCAGTTATCACCGTTGTTTATAATAACGAGCGCGATATTGAACGGACGATGCTTTCCGTGTTGACCCAGACCTATCCCCGTATCGAATACATCATTATTGACGGCAAATCAACCGATGGTACGTTAAAAATCATCAACCGGTATAAGGACCAGGTGGCAAAGATCTTCAGCGAAAAGGATGAGGGCATCTATGATGCCATGAACAAGGGCCTTGCCGCAGCTACCGGCGACTATGTGATCTTTATGAATTCGGGCGACGAGTTTTATTCCAGGGATACCGTACAAAAAGTTTTTGAGTCGGCGCCGGATGCGGATATTTATTATGGCGAAACCGAAATGATAGATGCGGGAGGTAAAAGCCTGGGTCAAAGGCGGCACAAAGCGCCTGAAAAGTTTACCTGGATGGGTTTTCGGTATGGGATGAGTATCAGTCACCAGGCCATTTATGTGCGCCGGTCACTGGCCGGGCCCTACGACCTGAAGTATAAGTTGAGCGGGGACATCGATTGGATCATCCGGGCGGCATCGCAGGCAGAAAAGATCGTTAATGTAAACCAATATGTAGCCAGGTACCTGGTAGGGGGGATGTCAAAAGCCAAGCACCGCCAAAGCTTAATGGAGCGCTTCGATATCATGCAACGCTATTATGGCTTAATACCTACTGTTTTAAACCACTTTGTTATCGCGTTTAACCTGGGCTGGTACTGGCTGAGGAATAGTAGGACGAATGATTGAGGGTTGGTTGTTAAAGGTTGTAAGGGTTGGAATTGTTGTAAAAGGACAAATCTAATTCTTTGCGTAGGCTAACGAAGCCAAAATATCTTCTTTTTCTAATTCCGGGTGGTCGGCAATAATTTCGTCGAACGACATACCTGAAGCAATCAAGTCAATCATAACTTCCACAGGCCAGCGCATATGCCGGATGCAGGCTTTGCCGTGGCAGATATTTGTGTCAATTGTAATCCTTTCCAGATAATTATTCATAACGTAAAGTTACAAATAACTTTAATCATAGGAAAAACAAACTTTATTGGACAAATGAAACGCCTGCAGCAATCGCAAACTTTGTATAGCGGTGATGCAAAGTTCGCGATTGCTGCTCCAGCAATGACAAATAGTTATTTTTTCGCTTTCTTATCGTCGGCAGGTGCCTTTTTCTTGTCGTCAGCTTCAGCCACAGGCTTTTTCTTCGCCTCCGTATAAACCGCTCCGCCTAATAAAAGCACCAGCAAAATTGATCCGGCAAGTGATAATTTTTCGCCGGTATAGTATGATGCCGGATGGAAAATGAATTCAACCTTGTGGTTTCCCAACGGGATCTGCGCTGCACGCAACAGGTAATCAGCACGGAAATAAGGGGCTTCTTTACCGTCGATCAGCATTTTCCAGCCCTTATCATAATAGATCTCGGAGAATACCGCTACCTGGTTGGCGGTTGAGCCGGTTTGGTAGGTTAAATGATCAGGATTGTAATTGGTTAACTTGATGGTAGCATTCGGATCGCCGCCTATTGTACTTTTGGTATCGATCACAGTTTTGTAACGCTGGTCAACAATGGCTTCATCTTTTGGTGTAAAGCTGCTGATGGCCTGCATTTCTTTGTCGGCATTGTCAACAAACTTAACGGATTTTACAAACCAGGCATGTCCGCATGCAGTAACGTTTGATACCATTTTGGAGTTGTGGGCCGTATCCTGGGTGATGAAATATTTGGCATTCAGCATATCCAAAACATCGTGGTTTGGCGGGTTGGTAGTCAGCTGGTTATCCATCAACTCATCATACCTTTTTAAGCGTGCAGCTGAATAACCGCTGATTGATTTATGGAAGAACGGGTTTATTTCGTCGTTTTTGATTTCAGCGGTAAGGTCAAATACCCGGAAATCCGGGTCAGGATCCCTGGCAATAAACTGGTCCACTTCTCGTGGCCTTACCACCTGGCTGGCATCCTGTTTCTCCTGGAAATTAGCCTCTTTCAAATAACGTTTATCTATCGGCCACATATCTACCAATATCAATGCCAGCAAGGCAACTGAAAAAACGGTTGTATTCACTTTGTCTTTTATAAAGATCCAAAGCAGGCCAAAAGCAAGCGCTATAAAAATGAAAGACCTGATGGCATCTGCATGTTCCAGGTCCTGCCGGTCGCTAACAATAGCAGTGGCAATATTGGTTGCCGTAGCGCTGTCGCCGCGTAATGCTTTTGTTAAATAGGTGATGCCGCTTTGTGCATCAGCCGATCTGAAACTTAAAAACAGAGTAGCTACGATGATCAGGGCGACGAAAATACCGGCTGTGATATAAAGCTTTTTGAGGATCTCTTTTTTATCAACTGTTTCGGTGATCTCTTTTACCGCAAGCAGCGCCATTATCGGGAAGCAAATACTTGCTACCGCCAATATGGACTCCACCGCACGGAATTTATTATAGAGCGGGAAGTAGTTAAAAAACAAATCGGATAAATAAGGCCAGTTACTGCCAAATGAAAGCAGCATGGTTAGCAGCACCGTGCCCAATAACCACCATTTTATCCGGTTTTTTACAATCAGTAAACCAAATAAAAACAGGAAACATATTACGGCGCCAAAATAAAAGGGACCAGCAGTGCCGGGTTTGTTACCCCAGTACATCCCTAAACCAGGGAATTGTGACATTTGCTGCGCGTAATTTACCGCCTGGTCAGCCGGAACGCCTTTGTCAATAAAAACTTTCGCAGTAGCCGAGTTTTGATCAATTCCTTCCGACGGGCCGGATGCACCGCCGTAGGCATTGGGTATTAAAAAGGTAAAACATTCGCCAACGCCCTGGCTCCATTGGTAGGCATAATCTTTAGCCAGGCCATTGCTTGGTTCTTTGGAATGTTGGGTCAAGTTTGATGGTCCGCGGTAGCTATAGGCAGCGTATTCCATGGTGCTCCATAGTAATGATGCGTTAACCAGTACGGCCAGTAAAGTTGCCGCAGCGATAACCCCGACAGATTTAAAAAACGCCGGTGTTGTTTTTGCTTTAATAGCGTGGTACAACTCTATTCCGATTAAAATAGCCAGCGCCAGTACCAGGTAATAGGTCATCTGGATGTGGTTGGCTTTTAGCTCTAAAGCGATAAAAAGAGCCGAAAGGGCACCGCCCAGCAGATATCGCCCCCTCAGGGTTAAAATAACGCTGGCAATTATGGGGGCAAAAAAGGCTATCGCCAGCACCTGGTTGGAATGCCCGGCCGTAAGCAAAATAATATTATAGGATGAAAATGTAAACGCGACTGCGCCTGCGGCGGCAAGCCATGGATTTAGCTTTAAAACGGTGAATAAAAAGTAGGTGCCAAACAGCAACAGGAATACAACGTAAATAGGGTTAGGGAATGCCGCAATCAGGGTTTTTATGACAAATGAAGCGACGTTACTGGAGTAAGGAGCCCAGATCTGGTAAGCGGGCATGCCGCCAAAAATCTGGTTGGTCCATAATATAGTGGTATCCTTTGCCCGGTAATCGTTAATTTCTTTTTGGGTTGATTGAGCGCCGAGCACGTCAGCCTGGCCCAGGGTTTTCCCCTGGAAAGCAGGTGTAAAATAAGCTAAGCAGATCACTAAAAATATTGCAGCAATCAAAAAGTGAGTGCCATTGCGCTTAAACCAGTTATTCATTTCAGTTTTTTATTGAAGATAATATAATCTCCCAAAAATAGAAATTTGCCTGAGAATAGGAATGATTAGTTTTTTTTGATTTTTATGGCTCAGGAGTGGCCCTTAAACAGGAAAAATAACCCCACCAGCAATGCAGTGCTCGCGATATAAGAAATAAGCACCACTTTGGTGCCAAACTCTTCGCGGTTGCGGCGGATGGTATAAAAATTATAAAGCGCCAGCAGGGCAACCACTACCCAAAAAAAAGTATAGATCTCTGTTTTTGAAGTAAACAAAGCGGTGGAAATGGCGATAACGATAAAATTGGTCAGGATAAGAAGCGTTGAATCCGGCGTGTTGTTATGCCTGGGGCGCCTTTTAAATAGCTCTTCCGGTATCATTGCTAATGTATTTATTTAATTTCTTCGTAATCTACAAAATCCCCTTCAGAATCGGGTATGCTTCCTTTTTTTGATTGAGGCGGTACATAGTCAACCTTTATTTTTGCAGGGCCGGCATTTTGGCTGGTTTGCTGGTTTGTGTTCTGGTTGTACTGCTGCCCGTAGTTTTGTTGTTGCTGCTGTTGAGCTTTGTTAACCACCTTTTGAAAAAGCATAGGCAAAAATATACGTGCAAGCAGGCGTAGGATATATAAAATTAAGATGGCTGTAATCAGGAAACTAAGTAATTCCGGCATAGCTGGTAAAAATTAAGCGTACAAATATAATACTATAACGGCAAAATTGTTTGTGTATGATTTTGCTGTAATTTTTGACTTCAGGATGAAGGCAATTGTTACATTTTTTAATTTGATGATTTGAAAATTTGACAATTTGAAGATGCAGCCATCAATTTTCAAATCTTCAAATCAACACATTTTCAAATTGATCAAAACTTCTCCGCCATCATTTTTTCAAGCGCAAACATTTCATCGCGTAGTTTGGCTGCTAACAAAAAGTCCATATCTTTTGCTGCCGCGATCATTTCTTTTTTGGTGTTTTCGATGGATTTTTTTAGATCAGGCTTGGTCATGTACTGCACAATAGGGTCTGCGGCCATGGATACCGAATCGGCCTCTACGTAAGCTTTTTGGATCCCGTCTTTAAAGTCCATTACTGATGTTTGCTCAATGATCTCGCTGCGGGTTTTACCAACAGTGGTTGGCGTAATGCCGTGTTCCGCGTTGTATTTGATTTGGATATCACGGCGGCGGTTGGTTTCGTCCATCGTGATCTGCATCGAGTCTGTTATTTTATCAGCATACATAATTACCCTGCCACGGTCATTACGCGCCGCACGGCCAATGGTTTGGATCAGCGAGCGTTCCGAGCGTAAAAAGCCTTCCTTATCCGCATCCAAAATGGCTACCAGCGAAACTTCGGGTAGGTCCAGGCCCTCGCGCAAAAGGTTGATACCGATCAGTACATCAAACTCGCCAAGGCGCAGCCCGCGTAATATTTCCACCCTTTCAAGGGTCTTCACTTCGGAGTGGATGTACCGGCATTTAATGCCCAGCCTGTCCATGTATTTGGCCAGTTCTTCGGCCATGCGTTTGGTAAGCGTGGTTACCAGCACACGGTCGCCCATTTTTACCGTTTTATCAACCTCCTCTAATAAATCATCCACCTGGTTGATCACAGGCCGAACATCTATCACAGGGTCAAGCAATCCGGTAGGACGGATCACCTGTTCAACCACCACACCGCCTGATTTTTCCAGTTCAAAATCACCCGGGGTAGCGCTTACATAAATAGTTTGCGGGGCAAGGCTTTCAAATTCCTGGAAATTTAAGGGGCGGTTATCCATAGCGGCAGGCAAACGGAAACCATATTCAACCAATGAGATCTTTCGGGAACGGTCGCCGCCATACATCGCCCTTATCTGGCCCACCGTAACGTGGCTCTCATCAATCACCATTAAATAATCATCCGGGAAATAATCCAGTAAACAAAACGGTCTTGCGCCAGGCAGCCTGCCATCAAAAAAGCGGGAGTAATTTTCAATACCCGAGCAATAGCCCAATTCGCGGATCATCTCCAGGTCGTAATTTACCCTTTCTTCCAGTCGTTTGGCTTCCAGGTAGCGGCCATCGCCTATGAATTGCTTTTTTCGGGTTTCCAGTTCTTCCTGTATGGCCCAGATGCTTTGGGTAAAACGTTCACGCGGGGCCACATATAAGTTGGCCGGGAAGAGCACCATGTGCGTCATCTTCTCCATCGTTTTCCCGGTGCTGACATCAAAAGTGCTTAATTCCTCAATATCATCTCCAAAAAAAGAAACCCGGTAGGCGTGGTCCATATAAGCCGGGAAAATATCTACAACATCGCCCTTTACCCTGAAGGTGCCGCGTTTAAAATCCGCCGTGGTGCGTGAGTATAGTATCTCTACCAGCCGGTGTAAAAAAGCATTGCGGCTGATGCGTGTACCCACCGCAAAACGGAAAACGGAATCTTTAAAATCCTCCGGGTTACCCATACCGTAGATGCAGGAAATAGACGAAACCACGATCACATCCCGCCTGCCCGACATTAACGCCGAGGTGGTGCGTAAGCGTAATTTTTCTATTTCCTCATTTATCTGCAGGTCTTTTTCGATATAAGTATTGGTAGTGGGGATAAAAGCTTCGGGCTGGTAATAGTCGTAGTAAGAAACAAAATAGTTGACCGCGTTATCCGGAAAAAACTGTTTAAACTCGCCGTAAAGCTGCGCCGCCAGGGTTTTATTATGACTTAATATGAGCGTAGGCTTTTGCGTTTGCGCAATTACATTGGCAATAGTAAATGTTTTACCCGAGCCGGTTACCCCCAGCAGGGTTTGAAACGGGTCCTGGTTATTTACACCTTCAACCAGCTGCCTGATGGCTTCGGGCTGGTCGCCGGTGGGATAATATTGAGAAGTTAATTTAAAATCCATAGGTTATTACAAAAATACTATTTTTTAGTCCGAAAGTCCGAAAGTTGGGAAAGTCCGAAAGAAAATGTCGGGCAATTGACGATTCAGCTTTGTGGAGCCAAAAATAGGATGTTATGTGACAACGGTATGTCAGCAGGGTTTGTTTGAATTAGGGTATTTTGTGAAATCTGCCAATGATCATGCAATTTAGGAATTGAATTCCCAAATTGCACAACTCACGCATGCGGCCTAAGCTTTCAATTAAAACAATCAATGATAGAATCTTATCTTTACAAAATAAACAACCTAAACAAATTGAGAATGAAAGTATTTATAAGCTGGTCTGGTAGTAAAAGTCATAAAGTTGCATTGGTTTTTCGCGATTGGTTTCCATCAGTAATTCAGTCCATTGAGCCATATGTTTCCTCTGAAGATATTGATAAAGGGGCTAGATGGAGTACCGATATCGCCAAAGAACTTGAAAACTCAACTTTCGGGATACTTTGTGTTACTAAAGAAAATCTCGAGGCCCCCTGGCTTTCTTTTGAAGCTGGCGCTCTTTCAAAGACGATGGATAAGGCATTTGTGAGCCCGTTTCTATTTGATATTAAACGCTCAGAAGTCAAAGGCCCCATTTTACAATTTCAATCTACAATATTTCAAAAAGAGGATATAAAAAAACTGCTAAATACTTTAAATAAAGCGTGCGGAGAAATCGGAATTCCCGAAAGTAGGCTAGAAAAAGCTTTTGAGGTATGGTACCCTACCTTAGAAGATGAGCTAAGCAAAATTAGTGGTATCAAAGATGAAGCTGATGATGCTGAAAGTAAAGAAGATAGCAAGTCTCATTCAGCCGAGATTTTAGAAGAAATTCTCGATTTATCAAGAAATAACCAAAAACTTTTGCGAAATCCAGATCCGAAAGTTTACGAAAATTTTGATACATTAAAAGCAATGATCCAGGATCAATATTTAAAAAGCGAACGGAATTCTGAATTAGATGTTAGGAGAATATCAAGAAAGTTTAGTCCGATATTTTTTGATGAAATGCTCCATATGGCAATGCAAAGCGGGAAGAGTTCTTATGGGTTCTTAATTGTATTGAGTTTTTTTCGCGCTGATTTTCCTTGGGTCTATGATATGGGAAAAGAACTTTCTGACGTTTTAAAATCTAAATCAAGTAAAGAAACAAAAGTTGACGCTGTCAATGATTTTAAAGAAATGATGGACTTTACATTTCAGCATCCAATGATGCGAGAAATTTATGGAAACAGAAAAGATAATTTTTACATGTTTATGAAAGAGATGCCTTTTATTCTATCAAATTATCTTGAGTATTTAACAAAGGATTTAAAAATGTAAAGTCGTTTCATTCTTAGTATTTAAAATAATAATGAGGTATAGTTTTTAAGAACCACTTTTAGGGATGTTTACTAAAAATGGTTATTTTAGTACAATTATTTTATGCCATGAAGATAAAGGACGATTTTCATCAGTTGATTGATAGTATTGAAGACGAACAACTTTTAAAAAGTTATTATCAATTGATTCAAAAGATCAACCATGACCAAAACGGGCATCTTTGGAATAGCCTTACCGAGGATCAGAAAAAAGAACTGCTGACAGCTTATGAAGAAAGTTTTGACAGCAGTAACCTGTTAAGTCATGAACAAGTTAAACTTCAACACGATAAATGGTTAAAACCATAATATTTGAATTATTTTGACGCTGAACATTCCTGCAATTTTATAATCTTTTTATAGAATTGCAGGAATAAATGATTTATCACTGTTTCATCCTTGTCGTAAAATAAATAAAACATTAACACTATCTGTTGTTTAGCGCGATTTTTATGCAATTTGGGAATTCAATTCCCAAATTGCACAATGATTTTTAATTTCAGTTCCCACTTTCGGATTTAATAATTGAATAGTTTAGTTTTGGATTTTATATCTATCAAATCCGAAATGCAAACTCCGACATCCGAAATAAAATACAAACACATTTTCTTCGACCTCGATCACACCATTTGGGATTTTGATAAAAATGCCGCTGAAACACTCATCGAGTTATATGACATTTATAAACTGGACGAGATCGGTTTACCCGGCGCATCCTTATTTATTGAAACCTATACCCGCAATAACCACCAGCTTTGGGCAGAATATCATACCGGGAAGATCACCAAAACGGAATTGCGGGAAACCCGCTTCAGAAGGACTTTTATAGAGCTTGGCCTGCACCCCGACCAGGTGCCGCTGGCTTTTGAGGATGATTATGTAAAACTTTGCCCCACCAAAACCAACCTGTTTCCGCATGCGCACGAGACTTTGCAATATTTGCAAGGCAAATATACCCTTCACCTGATCTCCAATGGTTTTAAGGAAGCCTCAACGCTTAAGATAGGTAACACCAATATTGGTCAGTATTTCGCTGAGGTGATCATCTCCGAAATTGTGGGCATCAACAAGCCCGATCCGGCCATTTTTGAACATGCGCTAAATGTGGCGGGAGCCAAAAAAAATGAAAGCATGATGATTGGCGACAGCCTGGAGGCCGACGTTTACGGTGCATTGAATTTTGGTATGGATGCCATCTATTTTAACCCGTTTAATGCGCCAAAGCCGGATGATGTACCAGTGCAGATACATCATTTGAAGGAACTGATGTTGATATTATAATTGGGAAATATTATATAAATTTGTGCTATGAAGCAACGTACCTACCGTATACTACTTACTCCTGAGGATGAAGGGGGATTTAGTGTTTCTGTTCCCGCGCTGCCGGGATGTTTTACTCAAGGTGAGACAATTGACGAAGCGATAGCAATGGCGAAAGAGGCAATAAGCTTATATGTGGAAAGTTTAGAAGAAGATGGTGAGCCGGTTCCTGATGACAGCAAAAGCCTCGAATATTCTTTGACATTTGCGTCTTAATGCATGAAGTCTTATACACCCAAAGAGATTGTTGCTATTTTATTGGCGCATGGATTTGAACTCGCCCGAACAAATGGAAGTCACCATATCTATGTCAACAGATCGAATAATAAGAGAACTGTTGTTCCGATGCACGCAAAAGATTTAAAAAAGGGGACTTTGCACGGGATTCTCAAACAAGCCGGGATTGATTTAAAAGACTAAATTCCGAAACAATTTCTTATTGATCACTGAGCCGCCCTCCTAGCTAATAGTTTATATGTGGAGAAGTTTAGCGCAAGACTTTGAATAAAAACACATTACCTTTAATACATGAACATCAACAAGGAACGTAAGGCCATTGATACCGCATTGGATAACTACCGGGCGCGGCTTGACCTTATCCCTGATGAAAAATTTACCGAAACGCCGCCTGGCGGGGGATGGTCATACGCCGAGGTGTACAGCCATATCCTGCAGGCCACATTAGGTTCAACCATAGCGCTGGAACGGTGCTGCAATAATACCTGCGTACCTACTACCAAAAAATTAACTTTTTTGGGCATGCTGATGATGACCATCAACAGGTTCCCGCCGGTTAGGGTAAAAGTGCCTGAAAAAGTTAACGCAAAAATGCCTGCCCTGAAGATCAGCAAAGAGGACGCCAAAAACCTGGTGATCAAATGCCGGAAACGGGTGGATGAAATTACCCCGCAATTAAAGGATGCACTGCCGGCCTCGCGGCATAAACACCCGCGCCTGGGGATGCTGAATGCCGGGCAATGGGTTAAATTTATCAGGATCCATTTACTGCATCATTTAAAACAGCTGGACAGGATCGAAAAAAAATTTAAAACCGGATGAAACCTTTTACATTTAACAGAGTCTTAACATTAGAATAACCTGATTTACGGATATTTGTAAAACATTTAAGATATGCATTTCGAATTTGCTTATTTGGTTATAGTTGGATTGTTATTCCTGGTAGGAGTATTTTATCTGAGCCCATTTGATCTGAAAGTTAATCATGACGACGACGACGAGTAATCGTTGCTATATTTTTCTCACTCCTTTTTCCGGTATATTTTGCCGGCCAAAATTCTACCCCCTAAATTTTAATGGCTAAACGCGAAGTTGATATTGTAGTTATATCCGACGTGCATTTGGGCACCTATGGCTGTCACGCCAAAGAATTGCTGAAATATTTAAAAAGCGTCAAACCGAAAATGCTGATCCTGAACGGCGATATCATAGATATCTGGCAGTTCAGCAAATCATACTGGCCCGAAGCGCATATGAAAGTGGTGCGCAGGATTCTGAAGTTTGTGACCGAAGGCATCCCGGTTTACTATTTAACCGGCAATCATGATGAAATGCTGCGCAAATTTGCTGATTTTAACCTGGGTTCTTTCCAGCTGCTGAATAAGATCGTACTGAATATTGACGGTAAGAAAGCCTGGATCTTCCACGGCGATGTGTTTGACGTTACCATGCAGCATTCTAAATGGCTGGCCAAACTTGGCGCCATTGGTTATGATACACTCATCCTGATCAATAGCTTTACCAACCGGATTTTAACAGCTTTTGGCCGCCAAAAAATGAGCTTTTCGCAAAAAGTTAAGGCGAGTTTTAAAGAAGCGGTAAAATTTATCAACCAGTTTGAACAAACTGCCGCCGACCTGGCTGTCGACAAAAACTACCAGTATGTAATTTGCGGGCATATCCATCACGCCGAGATCAGGGAGATCGAATCAACCGAAAAAAGCGGTTCCGTTTTGTATTTAAATTCAGGCGACTGGGTAGAGAGCCTTACCGCGCTGGAATATAATGAAGGTAAGTGGACCATATTTAAATACGAACCCGATAACTTTGGAAGCGAGCCCGATGACGACGATAAAACCGATGCAGAGGACCTGGATGCCAAAATGGATGTAAATATCTTACTCGAAAGATTTAAACAGGAACCGGGGTAGGAATTGTTGCTAACAATTTTGTTGTAATGTTGTAAAGTTGAAACGTTGTAATGTTACATTTGACGTTGAGGGTAAAGTTGAAAACAACATTAAAACATTTTAGCAACATTCCAACTTTACAACATTCCAACATTCCAACAACTCTACCATGAAAATACTCTATGCTATACAGGGAACAGGTAATGGCCATATTAGCCGGGCGCGCGAAATTGTGCCCCTGCTGCAGCAATATGGCGAGCTTGACCTGCTGGTAAGCGGTACAGAAGCCGAGGTAAGTTTGGCGCAGCCATTAAAGTACCGGTTTCATGGCTTTAGTTTTGTTTTTGGGACGCAGGGCGGGGTTGACAATTGGGCCACCTTTAAATTGATGAACCTGCCCCGCCTATTGAAGGATATCCGAAACCTCCCCTTGAAGCAATACGACCTGATCATCAACGATTTTGAGCCAGTAAGCGCCTGGGCATGCAGGCTGCAAAAATTACCAAGTGTATCGTTAAGTCACCAGTGCTCTTTTGTTTCGCCCAAAACACCCAGGCCGGCCAAACGCAGCTGGGCCGAATGGCTTTTTAAATACTATTCGCCTACTACTGATCATATTGGCTTTCATTTTGAGCGTTATGATGATTTTATACATACCCCGGTTATCCGCAGCGAAATCCGCAATTTAATTACCAGCAACGCCGGGCATTACACGGTTTACCTGCCCGCATATGACGATAAACTGCTTGCGGGGCTGTTAAATAAAGCGTCTAAAGTAACGTGGCATATTTTTTCAAAGCGGCAGAAAACGCCATACCAGCAGGGTAATGTGCAGGTGTTTCCGGTAAATAACGAAGCATTTAACAATAGCCTTGCGGCCTGCGAGGGGCTGCTTACCGGCGGCGGTTTTGAAGGCCCTGCCGAAGCTTTATTTTTACAGAAAAAAGTGATGATGATCCCGATGAAGGGCCAGTATGAGCAGCAATGCAATGCCCTGGCGGCTTCAAAACTTGGGGTGCCGGTGATATATGATGTTGACGACCAGTTTGTTTACCATATCAATAACTGGATCAGCAGCGAAAAAAAGATCGCCGTTAATTTTCCGGATGAAACAGCGCAGATCATAGCTGATATGATCAAACGGTATGCTAAAAATAAGTAGTTTTTTGCCTCACCCCAACCCCTCTCCAAGAGAGAGGGGCTTAAAAGTGTTATAGATTTACGCGAGCGAAGGTAAAGTCCTCTCCTTTGGAGAGGATTATTCACGCAAATAATTCGTTTTTAATAGGAGTTCATGAATGCTATGCATTTTAGGTGAGGCCAACGTATGCTAAAAATAAGTACTTTTACCGTGAGCGGTTTTTCTGCTAATTTCGCCCCCGGATATTTTCAATAATGATCAACTTTTTCAAAAAGCTTAGCCCGTTTAATGTTTTATGGCTTGTAGTGGTTTTAATAGGGCTGCGCACAGGCTACCTGGTTAACGCGCCCGCAAAAGCCGGATCAATGTTTATGGGGCCGTTTTTAAGCCTTTGGCTGCCGGCAGGTTACAGCGCAATTTCTCCCACATTAAACGTTTTCCTGGCTGCGGTTATGGTGCTGGCGCAGGCACTTTTGCTTAATCACCTGGTCAATCATTTTAACTTATTAGGGAAACCCTCATTTTTGCCGGCCTTAATGTTTATTGCCTTATCAAGCCTGTTTACGCCCTTCCTGTTATTAAGCCCGCCCTTAATTTGTAATTTCCTGGTGATCTGGATGCTTTTTAAACTGATTAATTTTTACAAAAGTAAAGATGCCAAATCAACTGCGTTTGACCTTGGGATGATCATCGCTCTGGGCACCTTGTTATATCTTCCCTTTGTTTTTCTTTTTCTGGCCGTATGGATCGGCCTGGTAATTTTCAGGTCTTTCGACTGGCGCGAATGGATTGCGGCTGTAATCGGGTTCATTACCATCTTTTTTTTCCTGGCGGTTTATTATTATTTAGAGAACAACCTGGTACATTTTGCAGATATATGGCTTCCGCTGGCCACCAGGTTTCCGCAAAATATCAATACCAACTATTATAATTACCTGTTAATTATACCGGTTGTAGTTATACTGACGCTCTGTTTGATCAAATTGCAGCAAAATTTTTATAAAAGTTATATCCAGGTACGCAAGTCGCTTCAGCTGTTGCTGATCGTATTTGTGATCACCCTGCTGTCATTTTGCGTAAAAGCTGCTTTTCAATTGCCACATTTTTTGTTGTGTGCAGTGCCGGCATCGGTGTTTTTTGCTTACTATTTTTTAAATGCTAAACGCAAATGGTTTTACGAAGCGCTGTTCGGCTTATTGCTGCTCATGATCGTTTATTTTCAGTTTAACAATTTTTAACTTTTAGTTTCGCTCAATTTACAGCTGTTATGTTAGTTTTGTAACATGAAACCGTTATGTGTTTCATGATCTTAAATGAATACCGGCCGATAAGCCCGATCACCATCAGGCCGACTGCCATAAAATTAATTCTGATGAAATTTGGAGTAGTTATATTTCCGGGATCCAATTGCGATGAGGACCTCATTTATGTATTGGAAAAAATAATGGGCCAGGAAGTGGTTCGTTTATGGCATAAAGACCATGACCTGCAGGGGGCCGAGTTTATTGTATTGCCAGGCGGTTTTTCTTTTGGCGATTACTTGCGTTCGGGCGCAATTGCACGTTTTTCGCCCATCATGCAGGAAGTTATCCGCTTTGCTGCCAACGGAGGATATGTTTTAGGGATCTGCAATGGTTTCCAGATCCTTACCGAAGCAGGCTTGCTGGAAGGTGCGCTGCTGCATAATGAGAACCGGAAATTTATTTGCCGCAATATTTATATGAAGCCGCAAACTTCAAACTCATTGATCACCGCGCAGATCGATCCGCAGCGGGCATTAAAAATACCTATCGCCCATGGCGAAGGCAATTATTTTGCTGATCCGGAAGTGTTGCAATCATTGAAAGACAACGACCAGATCTTGTTCAGGTATTGTGACGAATCAGGAAATATTACGCCTGAAAGCAACCCTAACGGATCTTTAGAGAACATAGCGGGCATCTGCAACAAGGAAAGAAATGTGTTTGGTTTTATGCCGCACCCTGAACGCGCTGCCGATGCTTTGGTAGCCAACGAGGATGGCCTTGCCATTTTTGAATCTATTTTATCAATGGTAAAGGTTTGATTTTAAGTCCAAAGTCTTTAGCCTGAAGTCTTAAGTCAGTAGCATAAGCTTAATAATCAATAAGATGGTAAATAAATTTATACCTAAAATGGTTTTCCTTTTACCTGGCTTAAGACTTAAGACTCAAGACTCGGGACTCAAAAAATGAACCTCGTCATCGACATTGGCAATACGTTTACAAAAATTGCTGTTTTTAAGCAGGATGAACTTGTTTTTAACGCACAATACCAGCAGCTTGATGAAGAGATCATCGGTGACTTGTTAATCGATCATCAAATAAGCCGGGCCATTATATCTACCGTTAAAAATAAGGACGACGATGCCTGGCAACTGTTTTTGGCGCAAAGCACCCGTTTGGTTTACTTTAATGCGGCGATGAACAGGCTGATTAAAAATCATTACCTGAGCCCGGAAACATTAGGGGCCGACCGCCTTGCAGCGGTTACGGGAGCCCACCATTTATACCCCGGTAATGATAACCTGGTAATAAGCGGCGGTACCTGCATTACGTATGATTGGGTTGATGCCGGCGGAAATTATTTTGGCGGCAGCATATCACCGGGATTAAATATGCGTTATAAGGCATTAAATAATTATACTGCCGGGTTACCGCTGGTTGATGCCGACGAAAGCTTTAGCGCTTTTTTTGGAAACAACACCACCTCATCCATACTATCGGGGGTGCAAAACGGGATAAAATATGAGTTAACCGGTTTTATTGAAAGCTACCGGGCTAACGAAAAAGACTTGAATATTGTACTGAGCGGGGGCGACAGTATTTTTTTTGATACGCTGTTAAAAAATAGCATCTTTGCCCCCTGTATAAAAATTGAGCCTTACTTGGTTCTAAAAGGATTAAATGCAGCCATACACAACAATAATGATTAAATATACCAGGGTTTTTATAACAATTTTACTTGCTTTTTTTGCTTTTGGAGCACAGGCACAATCAACCGCTACTACCAGTACCCCCTATTCGCAATTCGGATTGGGCGACATCGACCCGGGTTACCTGCCGCAAAATATTGCCATGGGCGGCATTGCCACCGCTATAAACAGGATCAACCTGTATAATAATATTAACCCGCTTAACCCTGCATCATACGGTATGATAAATTTTACTACCATTGATGCCGGTATTTATTCAAACTTTCAAACATTTAACCAAACAGGGCAGCCAACATCCAAAAATTCAAACTTCAGGTTCAGCCATATTGCTTTTGCCATTCCAGTATCCAAACGGTCGGCATTAAGTTTTGGTTTGATGCCCTACAGCCAGGTGGGTTACAACAATGTGCAAACCAAAACAGGGTTTGGTTCGGGCTCATCGGTAGATACCAACAAAACCAATTATATCAATAGCGGCGATGGTGGCCTTTCAAAGGCCTATTTGGGTTATGGTTTTGGTTTAGGCAAACACCTTTTAATAGGTGCCAACGCCTCCTTTATTTTTGGCAACACGCAGCAATCTACGGCTACTGAATTTCCCAATTTATATGGCGTGTTTGATAACGAGGTACAGCAAACGCGAAGTGTTCGCGGTGTTAACTATGATTACGGTATCCAATACTCATTTGATTTTGGCGAATATAAAACCAAACACCTTGTGCTGGGCTATTCCGGCTCGGCGAATACCAGCCTGAGCGCAACAGATACTTACATCGTTAGCCAGTACACCTATAACAGCAGCGGCGCAAAAAACGTGGCAGTTGATTCCATAAAAAACGAGCAGGGCGCCAAAGCCAGCATCAAGCTACCGCAGATCAACCATTTCGGGATCTCGTTCCAAAACGACGGCCACTTTTTAGTGGGTGCCGATTACTCCACCGGTAAATGGTCGGCCTTAACCATAGGCGGTGTTAACCAGGGTTTGGTTGACAGCAAAACCTATAACATTGGCGGGCAGTTTACCCCGGACATTAACTCCCTGCGGAACTATTTTGCCCGGGCCGATTATCGTTTAGGCTTTATGTACAACCAATCGTACTTAAATGTGCAAAACGCAGCTGGGGTGTATACCAATATAACCGGCTACGCGGTAACGTTCGGTTTGGGTTTGCCTTTGGCGCCGAACAGTGTAGGTAGCGCTTTTTATAAGATCAACCTGGCGGGCGAAGTTGGCCAGCGTGGTACTACCACCAATGCTATGGTTAAAGAGAATTATTTTACACTGCACTTAAGCTTTGTGCTGAACGACAAATGGTTCCAGCAGTTTAAATTTGAATAAAATCCGTTTATGAAAAGTGGGGCAAAGAAGTTTTTATACCTGGGTTTGCCGGCACTGTTTAGCTGTATGCTGGCGTTAAGCTCATGCGAAAACTCTTTGAACGATATCGAAAAGATCGCCTCCAAGGAAGAGGATAAGCCGATCTCCAAATCCACCGGCGTTGACGTGATCTACAGCGACTCGGCCAAGGTGAAAGCGCACCTGATCACTCCTTTAATGATTGAGCTTGACGAACAGAATAAGGGTTACCAGGAGATGCCCAAGGGCGTTAAAGTGATCTTTTATGATGACGCCCTCGGCGAAAAAGGTACCATCACCTCTGAATATGCTATCCGCCTGGTAAAAGAAAATACCATTACTTTCCGTAAAAACGTGGTCGCCACCAATGCACAGGGCGAGACGTTTAAATCAGAAGAGCTGGTTTACGACCAGACCAATAAAAAACTCTATTCGCATAAACCCGTTCAAATTACCATGACTGCCGGCAACGTAATGTACGGCACCGGTTTTAAAAGCAACGAAAGCCTGTACCCCTGGACCATCGACAGCTCAACAGGTGTTTTTCATGTGGATGAAAAGCAGGAGCAGGGGAAATAGATTTCGGAAGTCGTCTGCCTGCCGCAGGCAGGGAATTTCGATTTCGGATTTAAATTTATCCCCCGGCCGGAAGTTTCTCCAATATTCATTTCATGAATTGTTATTATAAAGTTAAATGCCCATATTTAACTGATGCAAAGCCTTATCCGAGTAAATACATTTTTTTTTATTAGGATTTTGGATGGGGCGCCCGCCCAAGCAAGCATACGACACTCTTGGACTGGCGAGGCTTATTAACAGTAATTGAATTTTAATTTTATTTATTTTTGAAATGACAACTCGGCAAAAAGGTTTCTTTTTTTTTGGCGTAGCCTTTATTATCATCATTGTATTGTTGGCAATATTCGATGATAATCAATCTCAATTAATGGTTGATAAAAACAAAAAATATATTGGAAAAGTTCAGTTCAAAGGAAAGGTTATCAACTCCAAAATATATTCTTATGCAGGCAAACCATACTTTATGATATGTGTTAAGTTAGATTTTTCAAATTTTCGGGATTTAGAAATAATAAACGAATATTGTTTTCTCAAGATAAAAAACAATATCGCTACCGTGGATGAGGGAGTTTATAGCAGCGACGTGGGTGTTCCGAAATATGTTGAAGTAAACATAGGCAACAGTGGCGTCGAAAAACAATTAACTTATAGCGGCGATACAACTGTTAAAAAATTTTATTTACCAAATTGGGGGTTAAGTAAAAGCGATTTAAATATTTGTAACTAATTATAAAATGTACCCGACTGTCCAAGTGCGCTTGGACGGGTAAACATTATGTAAAAATATGAAAACCCGCCTGTCCTAGTGGCACACTTGAGCTGGCGGGAAAACAATATGAAAATTAAAGAAACTTATAATTATTTATTTTGCAAAATTTACTCTTTTTGGGAAACAGTATCAATTCCTGAATTTTTAAGCGAAGTGAAGGCTATTATTTCAATAATTGCTTTGCAGGAAGTTACACTAGCATCTCTAGTGATGTATTACCTGACTTTTATAGGGAATAGAAGTCATTTAGGCAATACAAAGGGGGTGACATTAATTATATCTCTGCTACTTGCATCTTTTAATTACTTCTATTTTATCCACTACGATCAATGGAAGCTGATGGTAAAAGAATTTAGAGGGCTGCCAAAACAAAAGAAAGATAAATGGGATAAAGCAATTGGAATACTTATAGTGGCTATTGTTGTAAATTTTATTTTGGCTTGGTTTTTCTATTTGAGATGAAAACGAGAACCCGCCCCGTCAAGTGTGCCGCTTAACTGCCCATCACAATAGAAGAAAATTTACTGTCGGCTTTTAATTTATTTAACCGGAACAGCCGGACAATTAGAAAATACAGGAAAGAATGAAAACAATATTTGGTATACTTTTAATATTTGGCTACACAGGTATTGCACAATTAAAGATTGGCGTAAAATTGAATAATTCAATGAAGATAATTGATAACTCAAAATTGATTATGACCAACCCAGGTGGCTTTGAAAAGGGCTGTTCTGTTATATTCGAAAAGCATAAGTATGATTTAATCCTCGACGGCTCAAAAAGAATTAAAAAAATATTCACTAATGATCCCGGTTTTACAACTAGTGAGGGTATAAAAATCGGGATGACTTATAAAATTGTATTAGCTAAATTAACGGCTGATGATCAGCATATAATTTCCGGATGGGCCACCTGGTATGTGTCAAAATCGGGTTGGAAAGTCGCATTTGATTACAAGCATCCGGTTAATGATACCTCAAAAATTATTTTCTTATTCAAATCATAGAATCTGCGGGGATAAAATAGTGTTTCCAGCCCCCGCCTGTCCAAACGTGCCGCCTGGACACCTAACATCATGAGCCTGCCGATCAAATAAAACAACCGGTTGTTATTATAAAGTTAAATACCCATATTTAACTGATGCAAAGCCTTGTCCGAGTAAATACACGTTTATTTATTGAAATTTTTGGATGGTAAGCTAAAACTGGGTGGTGGGCAGACATGGTTAGGTGCAGCAAAATAAAATAACACAGATGAGAAGGCTTACCATTTTATTTTTTGTAGTTATTTTTTTGTCAAGGTGTAATCGGGTTTCAAACCCGGACGATGGCATCAGACTAAAAGTTGATTTACAAGTAGTCACGGTTCACCAATTACTACATAATAATTATGTTGAGTTTATAAAAGGCAGTGGGGCATATGATAAAGTGATCGGTGACACCACGATAGTATATGGATTTGGCCCGAAAGATATTGAAAGGCATGCGATTTTCAAATACAATGGGGATACGACGATAGTAGGATATAAGAAGTTTTTCCAAAAACGGCAGTTTGAAATTGTTAGGACTTTTCCCGGGGATTACTCTATGTCCTTTTTTGTAAAGGATAAAAAATACAACAAATTTTATACTGTTAGCTTGTCCAATCAGAGAGCATTGGAGTTTTTGAGTAAATAGTTGGACCGGCGTGGGATTAAAAAAGCTTCTTATGAAGATAAAAACATTGCTTTGTATTTTACTATTTTTTTGCAAAATATCTTTCGGCCAAAAGCTTAATCTACAAGATGTTATCAATTCGGCTTATGCTAAAAGAGATAGGGCGTTTCTGGATAATAGGGTGCTGTGTTTTCTAATTCCCGCAAATATTAATTTCATTGATACATCAACGTTAAAAGTCAATACCTTGTCATTGGTTTTTTTTAATGAACCATCCTTTAAAAAATATATCAAAAAAAGCGAATCAGCTTTTGCGTTACAGGTAATATATGACTCTTTGGAAGTGGGGGAATTGCAAATGAAATTAGAAATATCTAAGGTTGATGCTGAAAATTATTTCATTACACCTAGAATATTTACCTATATCGATAGAAAAATGGTGCTGTTGAAATATGATAGCGTTAAAAATGCATGGGTTTACAATAAATTACTAAAACAATGGGAGGACTTTTGAAACTTAATATACCGTCCTGCTATTTGTAGATTGTGTCTAAAGCAGAGCATTTTTCTAACATTTTGCGTAATTTGGTTTTTTCCAATAGGTGTCTTTTTTATTCAACCAAGAGTAAATCGAATCGGTTATATAGAAACATAAATTTGAAAAATGCATATAGGAAATTAGTATTCATATTAATTGCAGGCCTTGTGTTTTTTTGTGACGGCAATTTATTTGCGCAGGATGACGTGGCAATGGAATTATCGGCTGCCGGTTATTTTTATAATCATATTTTAAAAATTGAATCGTCCCTAAAAAATATATCGGTAAAAAAACCGCATTTTATAGAAGGCCCATCGGAAATATATGATGTTGCCTACGCAACTGGGGATATAAATATGCTGAAGGACAGTGTTCCTAATAGAAAATACCTGGATAGCATAAATATGGTTAACACGGAAGTTAGGCGAAATACTAAAACCAACATACCTATTCATATAAGGTATCATCAAGGCGGACATTTGAATGGCCCGATATACAAAATGCGATTGTATAAAAGTGTGTTATATAAGGGTAATACCTACGTAGTAATTCATTTAAACGATAAGCGATCCGGACATGAAGAGATTATCTGTGTAAAATTTTATGGGGACGAGATTGTCAATTATTATATCAAAAGTTTAGTTGTGGACTATTAAGCCAGCGCCTGGTATGTATACCGCTTGACTGCCGAGATTGTTTATTTATTTACCCGCTTGTCCAAGCGCGCCGCCTGGACATCTAACATCATGAGTCTGCTGATCAAATAAAACACCCTGTTGTTATTATAAAGTTAAATGCCCATATTTAGCTGATGCAAAGCCTTATCCGAGCAATACATTTTTTTAATTGAATTTTGGATTGATTGCTAAAATAGGGTGGTGGGCAAGCTTAGCCGGACCGGGAAACTAAATGATGAGAAATATAACTAAACAAATAAAAAAGGCAATTTCTGTAAATGCTACCTGGTGTATCAGTGATTTTTTCTATTTCATTGAAATGTTAAAGAACAATGGATTTGAAACTTCTTTTTGGGAAGGAGAGGAAAATTGGGCTGAACTTTTACTCAACCGCGGCGTGGTAGGATATGTATGGCAAAAATATCCCCTGATAATTATCGATGAAAGGTGCACCGCTGAAATAAAGGGAAGTATCGATGAGCTTAAATATATAGTTGTCCTGGAATCAAAGGATTTAACAAGGCAGGAATTTACCATAGATACAGATGAGGAAATAACGAGCAGGATTGGCTACAGATTAGATACAAAAAACTTTTCTGCAAATGATTTTTGGTTTTACACAATAGGGTAATCCCTGCCTGTCAGCTTTGGGCAGTGAAAAATCCTAAACACATCTGCCACCATTTACCGCCGCGCCCGTTTCCCCGAAAGGATCATCGCTGCCAGCGTGCCATCCAGGTGATAGATATCCTTCCTGAAATTCAATTGATGATCGCGGCCGGTAAAGGCGGTAAAATAGGCGATAAATACCGGCACCTTATTTTGTAAGGTGATGGAATGGTCATCTCCGCTCTGCATGGCAGCTTCTATTTTATCCGCGTCCCAGCCATCCTCATCTTTCAGCAGGAACGCGGCCAGTTTTGCCGGCTCCTGCACGCGGATACAGCCATGGCTAAAGGCCCGGGCAGTTTCGCCAAACAGGGATTTGGTTGGCGTATCATGCAGGTAGATGTTGTAACTGTTGGGGAACAAAAACTTTACCAGCCCCAGTGAATTTTCCGGGCCGGGCAACTGCCTTATGACCGGCAATCCATCTGCGTGGCCAATGATCTGCATCTGGTGGGCAGCCAGGTAGTTAGGGTGCCTTCTCATATCCCGCAGGATCTCCTTGCGTACAATGCTTGGCGGCACATCCCAATACGGCCTGAACACGACATATTTGATCTCTCCGTAAAATACCGTGGTTTGGTGCATGGTTTTCCCCACCACCACATTGCAGCTCCACAGCAGGCTGTCGCCATGGTAAACATGGAGCTTAAACTCCGGGATATTTACCGCCAGGTAGTCGGTATTTAATTTGAGCGGCAACCAGCGGCAGCGTTCCATGTTGACAATAATCTGTTCGATCCTGCTTTTTAAGGATACGTTTAATTCGGCAAGCGTTTCTTTGGTCAACAAACCATCCCCCGTCAGGCCGTGGCGGTTTTGAAAGTGAGTGATGGCCGTTTGCAGCTCCTCATTATAAGCCGGGCTGAGCGTGTCTCCCTTAAAATCTTCCAGCAGGTATAAACGCCGCCTGATCAATGGGACCACTGCAGCGGTATCGCCCGGTATGATGGCAGGCCTCACTACGATGGGCGTCCAGGTTTCTCGCTCGTCCAGGGCGCGGTATTTGCGCAGCCAGGCCCGCAGCAGTTCGTACTGCCGGTAAACAGGCTCTGCGGCGGCTACCTCATTCGCCGGTATTTTTAATAAACTGTCCAGGTATTGTTCATAATCAACTTTTTTGCGGGGCAGGTACCACCGGGCCATCCTGCTGGCGCTATTGTCAAGGCCCTGCCAGGCCAGTCTCGAAAAAACAAAATACTGCGCTGTGAGCATCAGTTCTGTCTGGATGTCTGCCTTCCCATTCGTATGTTCGATATTTACCAGTGAATCCAGTTGCTTTTGATAAGGCGCTGTTTGACTGAGCCCTTCGTTTTGGAGGTTCAACATCCTGCTGGCCAAATTGCTGCCCTGTTCAATCAGCCTGCCGCCTTCAAACCAGGCACAGGCGTAGTTTCGGCCCTGGTAAAAGCGATGGATCTCGTTCGAATAGGGTTTAAAATCCGGATAATTTTTCAGGAATTCGTCGATGGCGGTACTATCAAAAACTGTCTTCGACTGCGTGCTGAAATTACCCGGGATCGTTTCGTCCCAAACCCTTGCCGGTTTAGCGGCCGGCTTTTTGGGTTTTGGCTGCCCGCAGCCAACCAGGGTTTCGCAAACGATAAACAGAATTAAAAAATAGTATTTCAAATAAGGGTGACCGGACATGTTTGCTGTTATTATCAATATGCATACCAAGATACGCAATCAAACTGCCGCAAAGGTGACCAATGTCATTTATAAAACTGGCAATCATCACGAAAGCATAAAACAAGCATCAAGGGTTGTGATGTTATCGTGACTTAGCACGTAAAACCGCTGTAATGCAGCCGGATAATCAGCCGCAACGCGGATTATAAATAATGCGGCGCGTTTCGGTTATTATTTATCCGGACGGCATGTTGATTGGTGGTAATGAATCAAGCGTTGTATTTATAAGTATTTTTCTTTAAAAATCCAAGTAAAACACAGAAAAAATTAGTGTACCAGGTGTACCAGCCTTATTCGTCCGTTCCGGGTGGTTCAGGTGCTTACGGTGCTTTGGCAAGGAAGCAATGCCCTTTGGAGTAGTTTTTATTTTTTTTTACAGTTGGCTAGCCCCCGCAACTTTCAAGCTTCTTACCGCCCGGCGCCCAAAATACTATCACTTGTTACAACCTGGTAAACCGCTTATTTAACCAACTTAATCAACTAATTACCACCACAAAAACTAATCAAAAATTGTATTATAGAATTTTACTAAAAGTTGTATCTTGCGCCCTCTTTTTAGTAGTATAAAGTAATTATTATAGGTATATGGGTATAATGGGTTTTTTGCGTGACCGGATGGGGAAAATCCTCGCGATTAGTATCGGGTTTTCGCTATTGGCATTTATTATTGGTGAAGTGGTTAGGTCGGGTGGATCATTTTTCAGGGACGACAGGGATTTGCTGGGTGAAGTTAGCGGCGAAAAGATTTCGTATACCGATTTCAATAAAAAGGTTGATCAGAACAGCGCACAGTTCAGGCAGCAATCCGGCCAGGGGGCGTTATCGCCGCAGATCACCAGCTACGTACAGGAAACTACCTGGAACCAGTTGGTGGCACAAACCGTTTTGCAAAAGGAAGTTGACAACCTGGGTTTACAGGTAGGTACCGATGAAACCAAATCGATGGTTAGCGGTAATGAACCTAATCCGCAGATTGTGCAGGCCTTTGCCGATCCTAAAACCGGGCAGTTAGACAGAAGCAGGCTGAATAACTTTTTAAACCAGCTGCCAACCCTGAGCCCCGAAATAAAACAGCAGTGGAGCGATTTTATCACCCAGATGATAGAGGCTAAACTGCAGGAAAAATATGTTTCGCTGGTGACCAACTCTTTGTATGTTAACACGCTTGAAGCAAAAGATGATTACCAGAATAAAAACAGGCTGGCTAATTTTAAATATGCAGTACTTAATTATTCATCAATCCCTGATAATAAAGTAACCCCTACGGATGCTGATTACCAGGCTTATTATGATGAGCACAAAGCTGAATTTAAAAACCAGCAGGAGTTAAGGAGCTTTGATTTTATAACCTTTAACGCGGCGCCTTCTTCAGCAGATTCAGCGGGTATAAAAAAACAAGCCGATAAAATAGCCGGTGATTTTAAAACAACCACCAATGACTCGTTATTTGTGCAGATTAACGCCGAAACAAAATCAGCGATCAGTTACAAGCACAAAGGGCAGCTGGGCGATCCGAAATTAGATTCGGTGATGTTCAACGCTTCAAAGGGTTTTGTATACGGGCCTTATTTATCAAACGGCAGCTATAAAATAGCCAAGCTGGTTGATTCGCATGTTGAAGCAGATTCAGTAAAGGCTAAACACATATTAATTGATGAAAAAACTATTGGTCATGAAAAAGCGCTGGCCAGGGCCGATTCATTGAAAAAATTGATCGATGGCGGTGCATCATTTGCCGATCTTGCCAAAAAATTCTCCATTGACGGCTCAGCTGCCAAAGGCGGCGAACTGGGTACTTTTGCCCGCGGCGCTATGGTAGGCCCGTTTGAGGACGCTGCGTTTAACGGCAAAAAAGGCGATATTAAAATAGTGAGTACGCAATTTGGCGTCCATATTATCCAGATCGAAGATCAAAAAGGTTCGTCAAAAGTGGCCAAGGTAGCTATTGTGGATGTTCCGTTAAAAGCCAGCAGCGCAACACAAACAGTAGTTTACAGCAAAGCCCAGGGATTTTTAGGCTCGCTTACGAAAGATAACTTTGACGAAGAAGTAAAGAAAATCGGCCTTAAAAAACAAACCGCTGCCGATGTAAATGGTGTGGCGGTTTCAGTTCCGGGCGTTAATAGTGCGCGTGACCTGGTTAGGTGGGCATTTAGCGCTGCTAAAGGCGATTTCTCAGACAAGGTGTATATCGAAGGCAACCAATATATTGTGGCTCATTTAACGCAAATTAAACCAAAAGGAATTTTATCCCTGGATGATGTTAAAAAGCAAATCCAGCCGATGGTGTTAAACCAGGTAAAAGGCAAAGCATTAACCGATAAGCTGCAATCAGCATTAAACGGTGCATCTACCATTGACCAGGTTGCTCAAAAAGCGGGAGTTACTGTTAACCCGATTCAAAACATGGTATTTGCTAACCCGGTTATACCAGGTTCTTCGGCAGAGTATAAATTAATAGGTACCGTTTTTGGATCGCAACCCAATAAACTCTCCAAACCAATAGCGGGCACACAAGGTGCTTATGTATTCGTTTTGGATAGTTTTACCAATCCGGCGCCTATGACGGATGCAGTTAGGGAAAAACAACAACTGGGGCAGGCTATGATGCAGCGTGCAGATTCGCAGATATTTGAAGCCCTGAAAGATAAGGCGAATGTAAAAGATTACAGAGCAAAGTTTTTATAAGGATATTTTAAAGTAATTTTGTATCCGGGTATAGCACTATGTCTGTACCCGGATTTTTTATTTAAGGGTTTTCCGGGTAGGTGAATTAGCCCGCTATTAAAATAAAAATGGAAATACAGGAAAATATAGTTAACAAAGTAGCAATGAGTGGCCTGGTTACTTTAGACCCTGCCGCATTTTATCCGGTTGGTGATCGTGTTGTGTACGATATAAAGGATAATTTGTACATGGGCTTGATCCTGCGTGAAAAGGATTTCAGGGAGTTTGTGAAAGCGCATGACTGGACACAGTACCAGGATAAATTTGTAGCTTTAACCTGTTCTGAAGACGCTATCGTTCCGGCTTGGGCCTATATGCTGCTGGCCAACAAAATGGCGCCCTACGCGGCCGAGGTTGTTTTCGGCAATGCCGAAGTGCTGGAAACCGTTCTGTTTGAAAAAAGTTTAGCAAAAATGGATGTCGGACAATATAATGGTCAACGCGTGGTGATAAAAGGTTGCGGGGATATACCTGTACCTGTTTCGGCATATGTTACCTTAACAAAAAAGCTTACGCCGGTGGTAAAAAGCCTGATGTTTGGCGAACCTTGTTCAACAGTACCTATTTACAAAAAAAAGGATTTGTAGCAACGCAATAATTTGCGCCGGCAGCGGTTCAATACAGCGGGCCGTAAATAAATTGCCGGCAAATAACTAAATGAAAAAATTCATACTCGTAGCGGTTTTGCTATCTGCATTTTCAGGAAATACATTTTGTCAGGAAATGGTGGATATGGTGACGCCGGTTTTTAAAGTTGGTGAGCAGCTAAACTATAAACTCAAGTATGGTTTTTTTACCGCGGCAGAAGCTAATTTAAGAGTTGAGGCAACAGACAGGAAATTTGATGGTCAGCCGGCGTTCCATATCGTTGCCGACGGCAAAACAGCGGGCGCTTTTGATGTTCTATATAAAGTGCGTAACAGGTACGAGACCTATATTGATGAAAAAACGCTGATGCCTTATTTCTATACCGAAAATCGGCATGAGTCAAGCTACAAGCACACCGATAACGTTACATTTAACCACGATAGCGATAAAATAACTGCAGCGAAAGGCGTTTTTCCGTTCAAAGGGAAAGTATTTGATTTTTTATCAGCTTATTACTTTTCAAGGGGCATCGATGCTTCCAAACTAAAAATAGGCGAAACTTTCGATTTGAAATATTTTTTGGATGATGGCGTACATACCCTCAGTATTACCTACGTTGGAAAAGAGCGGCTGAAAAGCGACCTGGGGGAATTTAATTGTTTGAAGTTTAACCCCACAATCATCCCCGGGCGGGTTTTCAGGAAGGATAGTAAACTTTACCTGTGGATAACGGATGACGAAAACAGAATTCCTTTAAAGGCCCATGTCGAACTGATTGTTGGCAGTATATCTATGGAGCTAACCAGCGCAAAGGATCTTAAATATCCTTTAAAACCGATAAGTAAATAAAGGGAAAATCAAGAGTATAGAACCAAAAATTAAGATTTAGGAAGCGGAGCAGGCCGGCCGAAAGCAATGAAAAAACATTGGTTTGGCGCTTCAATATTAAAGTTGTAAAAAGCAAAGTAGATTTTTTTATCTTGGTTCCTGATTCTTATCTCTTGGCTCTAAAAAAATAATATATGATAGAAATTGGCGCAGTATTAGTGCATGAAGAACTGATAAAGGAAAATTTTGTATGCAACTTAAACAAGTGCAAGGGAGCCTGCTGTCTGGAAGGTGATTCAGGTGCACCGCTTGACGCCGCTGAACTTGATATCCTTAATGAAATATATCCAAAGGTAAAACCTTTTATGACCGACAAAGGTATAGCCACTATCGAGAAAAATGGCACCTATGTAACAGATTTTGAAGGTGATTATACAACGCCCTGTGTTGATGTAAATAAAGAGTGTGCCTATGTTATCTGGGAAAACGGTATTACTAAATGCGCCATCGAAAAAGCCTATGAAAATGGGGCTATCAACTGGCAGAAACCCATTTCATGCCATTTATACCCAATTCGTATTACAAAATACCCTGAGTTTGATGTGTTGAATTATGACCGCTGGAGTATTTGCAGCCCTGCATGCTCCTTTGGCAACGAACTGAAAGTTCATGTTTACCAGTTTTTAAAAGGCCCGCTCATTCGCAAATACGGCGAAGAGTGGTACCAGGAGCTGGAAGAACAGGTTTCGGATATTTAATCAAATTTTCTCAATAGAAAGAAACGGTTTTACCGCAATATTGCTATAAGTATTTAATAATTAACTACTTGTATCGGTATTTGGTGCTTTATAATGAATTGTAAAAATGCCGGTTAGTTATTTTACACCGTGAAAACACGGTATAAATAGGGTTAAAATACGGGCTGCAAAATTGAAATTTTGCAGGTATACTTACATTAATTTTTTAAGCTATCAATACACCTGAACCTTATCAAAAAACTTATCCCAGCCATATGGAGGCATTGGTAACAGCCCTTAAAAGGGTTGTTACCCTGCCTTTTTTATGTTAACGGTATTTTCACGTTATTTAATACCGGGGGCCTTTGTTTAGAAAGGCAATAGGTATTAATCTGACTCTTCCGAAAACAAAAAATCAAAAATCCTATTTATAACCATATAGTTTGTAAAAACAATATCGGTATGCCTGATGCCAATTTTTACAATTAAATTGGATAATATTGTAAACTAAAACATTATTTGCTTCTACCGTAAATGAAAATAGCTTTAATAACAGGTATTACCGGTCAGGATGGTGCTTATTTAGCTGAATTTTTGCTAAAAAAGGGTTATGAAGTACACGGGATCAAACGGAGATCGTCATTGCTGAATACGGAGCGGATCGACCACCTTTACCACGACCCGCATGAAGCAAATGTAAAATTTAAACTTCATTACGGGGATCTGACCGATTCGACCAACCTCATCAGGCTGGTACAGGAAATTCAGCCGGATGAAATATACAACCTTGCCGCCCAAAGCCATGTAAAGGTAAGTTTTGATACGCCGGAATATACGGCAAATGCTGACGGTATCGGCACACTGAGGATCCTTGAAGCGGTAAGACTGCTGGGCCTTGAGAAAAAAACCCGGATTTACCAGGCATCCACATCTGAGTTGTACGGCCTGGTACAGGCGGTACCGCAAAGCGAAACGACCCCGTTTTATCCCCGTTCGCCATATGCTGTGGCTAAACTTTATGGGTACTGGATTATTGTAAACTATCGCGAGGCCTATAATATGTTTGCCTGTAACGGTATTTTATTTAACCACGAAAGCCCTATTCGCGGAGAGACCTTTGTTACCCGCAAAATTACCCGTGCCGCTTCAAAAATAGCCATGGGGCTGCAAGATTACCTTTACGTGGGCAATCTTTCGGCACAGCGTGACTGGGGCCATGCAAAAGATTATATTGAAGCGATGTGGCTTATGCTGCAACAGGATAAAGCCGAAGATTTTGTTATTGCCACCGGGGTTACCACTACCGTAAGGGAGTTTATAAAAATGGCCTTCGGCGAATTGGGTATTGAAATTGAATTTAGCGGAAAAGATGAAAACGAACGCGGAGTGATTATTGATGTTGATGATCAAAAGATCGAAGAGTTAGGTTTAAATCGTGAGGCATTAAGATTCGGACAGACTTTAGTAAAAGTTGATCCCAAATATTTCAGGCCTACCGAGGTCGACCTTTTGATAGGGGATGCCTCTAAAGCGAGAGAAAAATTGGGTTGGGTACCACGATACAACCTGCAGACTTTGGTAAGCGATATGGTTCAATCTGATCTTCACCTGGTAAAAAAAGATGACTATTTAAAAAAGGGTGGGTTTAAAACACTCAATTATTTTGAGTAAATTGTAAAACTATTCATTTTAGCATATGAGGAAAGTTTTTAGCAGCATTATTTTATTGTTTTCTGTAATTGGCGTGGTCAGGGCTCAATCCGTTTATCAGCCTTATTCATACCAGTTTTACCAAAAATTGAATGAGGATGTTTATTCAACAAGCAGTCGCCAGCACAGCTCGCTAAGGCCTTTTTTTGTTGATGATTCTTTATTGAAGCATCATTACGATTCGTTAATGAATTTGGGGAACGATGGTAAACAGCACAGTTGGGGATACCGGAAGCTTTTTAACGAACATTTGATAGATGTAAAAAGCCCGGGTTCAACTTTTTATGCCGACCTGCTGCCCGACATAGGCATAGGCCGGGACCTTTCAGGGCATCTTAATACCAACAGCCTCTCCATCGGTGCTCAAATTGGTGGTACCATTGGCAATAAATTCAGTTATAATGTGAGTGGTTACCAGGGCAGCGCGGAGCTTCCTGAATATATTTCAACTTACATCAACCAGGTGGGTATTGTGCCAGGCCAGGCCTATGCCCGTACTTATTCAACGTACGGATATGATTGGTCATACCTTACCGCTGTGGTCTCTTACACGCCGGTTAGATACTTAAATATTAGTGCCGGGCGCGATAAAACCTTTATAGGCGATGGTTACCGCTCCGAATTGTTATCAGATTTTGCTTCGCCATACCCGTTTTTCAAACTTACGGCAACTTTGGGCAATGTAAGGTATATGGCTATGTACACCCTTATGAATGACCCCGTTGCCGAGGCAAATTCAGGTAGCAATATCAGCCGGAAGAAATTTGCGGTATTTCATTATCTGGACTGGAACGTATCGAACCGCCTCTCGCTTGGTTTTTTTGATGCAGTTATTTCATATACAGTTGATGATAATGGCAATAAACGCCCTTTTGACTTTACTTATGTAAACCCGGTTATATTTTTAAGGCCGCTTGAAGCATCAAATGGCTCGCCGGATAATGCGCTGATCGGCGTTACCGGTAAATATAAAATTACCGATAATATTACTGCATATGGCCAGTTTGCCCTGGATGAATTCCAGTCGAAAGATTTTTTCTCAAACGATGGTAGTTCAAGGAATAAGTATGCCTGGCAACTTGGTTTCAGGGGTTCACAGTTGTTTAGCGTAAAAGGGCTTAATTACCTTTTTGAATATAATACAGCAAAGCCCTATACCTATTCTGAACGTTCAAACATTGAAAACTATTCAGACAATAGCGAGCCGCTGGCGCATCCCTGGGGCGCGAATTTCAGGGAATGGGTAGGCTTGCTGAACTACTCTTATAAACGGTTTGATTTTAGCGCCGAGGCCGATTTCGGCCGTTACGGTTTTGATATAAATGGCGCAAATTTCGGTAAAGATATATTTGAGTTATGGACACAACCCGCCCGCCACGGGGATAACCAGAATTACTCCCAGGGAAACTACACCGGGCAGGGTTTAACCACAAACATGGTATACCTGGAAGGAAAAATAGCCTTTTTACTTAACCCGAAGTATAACTTGCGGATAGAGCTCGACGGCATCTACAGAACAGAAAATAATACGCAGTTTAAGGACCGTACTACCTGGCTAAGTATTGGCCTCCGCAGTTCGTTCCGGAGTTTATATAACGACCTGGCAAGCTTTAAACCTCATTGATTAAGTCTAAAGTCGTAGTCCAAAGTCTATAGTCAGTACTTTCTTGATCTTCTGACTTTAGACTCAATGCTTACGACTTTTATCACGAAGCAATAATATGCTTGTTTTTGGGGATGCCTATAAGTTTAACTTTTGCGGCAATACCGTTGGCATCGTAACCGCAATCAGCCCAAAGCTCGGGTTGTTCTCCATGTTCAATTACCTGGTCGGGTATGCCCAGGCGTACCACCTGCGCGCTGTAATTGTTATCGGCCATAAATTCAAGTACCGCGCTTCCCATACCGCCTTCAAGGCAGCCATCTTCAACAGTAATTATTTTACCGAATTTTTTAAATACATCATGCAGCAGCGCTTCATCAAGCGGTTTTACAAAACGCAGGTCATAATGTGCCGGGAAAAAGCCTTCGTTATTCAAATTTGCCATGGCTTTTACCACTTCGTTACCAATATGGCCAATGCTTAAAATAGCAATATCGTCGCCATCGCAAACCATGCGGCCTTTACCAACTTTAATGGCTTTTAATGGCCGCTGCCAGTCAACCATTACGCCACTGCCGCGCGGGTACCTGATCACGAACGGCCCCATATCATCCTGTTGTGCCGTAAACATCAGGTTACGTAACTCTTCTTCGTTCATCGGTGCGGAAACCGTCATGTTCGGGATGCAGCGCATAAAGGCCAGATCATAGGCGCCGTGGTGTGTGGGGCCGTCTGCCCCGGCAATTCCGGCCCTGTCAAGGCAAAATACTACGTTAAGGTTCTGTATGGCCACATCATGTATAACCTGGTCATAGGCCCTTTGCATAAAGCTTGAATAGATGTTGCAGAAGGGGATAAGCCCCTGTGTAGCTAAACCTGCAGAAAAAGTAACTGCGTGTTGCTCGGCAATCCCTACATCAAATGCACGGTTAGGCATGGCCTTCATCATCAGGTTTAATGAACATCCCGACGGCATGGCCGGCGTAATACCCATTATCTTCGGATTTGCTTCGGCCAGTTCAATTATGGTATGGCCAAATACATCCTGGTATTTTGGCGGTTGTGGTTTTTCTGATTTTGTTTTCTTGATCTCGCCGGTTATTTTGTCAAATAAGCCCGGTGCGTGCCATTTGGTTTGATCTTTTTCGGCCAGCGCATAACCCTTACCTTTTACGGTAATACAATGCAGCAGCTTGGGGCCGGGTATGTCGCGCAGATCGCGTAATACTTTTACAAGGTGTTCAACATCATGCCCGTCAATAGGGCCAAAGTACCTGAATTTGAGCGCTTCAAAAAAATTGCTCTTTTTAAGCAAAGTACCTTTAATGCTTTTTTCTAATTTTTGGGCTATCTTAAAAGCGTCGGGGCCGATTGACGAGATTTTTGCCAGTACACTTGCAATGTCATCCCTGAAACGGTTATAGGGTTTTGAAGTGGTAATATCTGTCAAATACTCCTTCAATGCCCCAACGTTCGGGTCGATAGACATGTTGTTATCATTCAGGATCACCAGCAGGTTAGAATTTTCAATCCCGGCATGGTTAAGCGCCTCGAAGGCCATACCTGCTGTCATAGCACCGTCGCCAATTACGGCCACATGCTGCCTGTCTGTCTCGCCTTTATATTGCGATGCCACCGCCATGCCCAGCGCCGCCGAAATGGAGGTGGAGGAGTGGCCAACCCCAAAAGTATCATATTCACTTTCCGAACGTTTCGGAAAGCCGCTTAATCCTTTATAAATCCTGTTGGTATGAAAAATGTCGCGTCGCCCGGTAAGTATCTTATGCCCGTAAGCCTGGTGGCCAACATCCCACACCAGCTGATCATAGGGGGTGTTTAAAACATATTGCAGCGCCACCGTGAGTTCAACAACACCTAAGCTTGCCGCGAAATGCCCGCCGTTAACAGATACTTCGTCAATAATATACTGGCGCAACTCCTGGCAAACCTGTTCAAGCTCCTCAATTTTAAGTTGCTTTAAATCAGATGGATAATTTATGGTTTTTAATAAATTTCCGGCCGGTACCTGTATTGACATTCGAAGAAAATATTTAGCATGCAAATTACGGCATTTTATTGCTAAAGTTCAGGATAAAATTGATGGAATAATTTGACTTCGTGTTAATAAATTTAGGTGCGACGTATAATTCACAAAGGTTTAATTTTCAATTTAACAAAATCGCATATTTGTTTATAATTATTAAAGTTAAAATGGATAAGGTTGTGATAGAGTTGACCGATCAAAAAAAGCTTATAAACTTTTGAAAGATATGGAAGAGTTGCACCTTATCCGTGTATTGAAAGAACCAATAAAGCTATCGTCTTTACGGGGCAGATCCGAACCCCAATGAGTAGCGAGGATATTGACAAACAGCTAACCGCAATCCGTAAAGAATGGCAGAGAGATTTCTGATTGATACTACTTTTCAACAACTACAACACCTGAAACCTTTTTAACTTTCCTAAACTTTTCAACAATTATAACACTTACAACCGTTTAAACCTTTTTAACTTTATTTTTGACCCATGGTCGAAGAAAGTTTTGAAATCCATTTACCCCAGTTTGAGGGGCCATTCGATCTTTTGCTTTTCTTTATTGAAAGGGATGAACTGGAGATCCATGATATCCCCATCGCCCGCATTACGGATGATTTTTTAAACTATCTGCATCACATGGCTACCCTTAATATGGAGATTGCCAGCGAGTTTATTTATGTGGCTGCAACGCTGATGCGGATAAAAGCTAAAATGCTGCTGCCGCGATATGATGCAGGGGATGATGAAAGCCAAACGGATAGCAAAGAAGACCTGATCAGGAAGCTGATCGAATATAAAAAATTCAAAGAGATCTGTGCAGAACTGCACCCGTTTGAGGATGAACGTTTCAAGCAGGAAAAGCGCGGCAACATCCGGTTTGATATTGAGCAGGCAGATATTGTTCCGCTTCCGGGTGAAGAACTGTCGGAAATTAATTTATATAAACTGATGGTGGTGTACGGCCGCGTTTTAAAACGTTACATGAACCGTAGCGAAGAGGTAACCCACACAGTTGTACAGTATCCATATACCATTGAGCAGCAAAAAAAGGCGATCGAAGAGTTACTGAAGATCAATAAAATGATGGATTTTAAGGCCATTGCCAGTCAATCTGAAAATAAAGTACATTTTGTGTATAATTTTTTGGCAGTATTGGAAATGCTTCAGCAGGAATTGATTGATATACAGATAGGGCTGGGGTATAATAACTTCAGGATATCGGCCAGGTTAGTTGATCAGAGGCTGGAGATTAGAGATTAGGGGGCACTTTATATTGGTTTTACTTTCGGACCTCCGACTTTTCGGACTTTCGGACTAAAAAATTAATCTCTAATCTCTAATCTCTAATCTCTAATTCCTACCTTTGCCCCCGTTTTAATAAATTTATGAAAAGAGACAAGTTAATATTCAAGCTGTTGGATGAAGAGCAGCAACGCCAGGAAGAGGGCATTGAACTGATCGCATCAGAAAATTTTGTTAGCAGGCAGGTTATGGAAGCTGCAGGTTCTGTGGCAACCAATAAATATGCCGAAGGCTTACCGGGCAAACGCTACTACGGCGGCTGCGAGGTGGTTGACGAAATTGAAACAATAGCCATTGAAAGGGCCAAACAATTGTTTAATGCCGAATGGGCCAACGTTCAGCCGCACTCAGGCGCGCAGGCAAATGCTGCTGTTATGCTGGCTTGCTTACAGCCGGGTGATAAGATACTGGGCTTTGATTTGTCGCATGGCGGGCATTTAACACACGGTTCGCCCGTTAACTTTTCAGGTAAATTATACGAACCTCATTTTTACGGGGTGAATAAGGAAACCGGCCGGGTTGATTATGACCAGCTAAAAAAGGTTGCACTTGAACAAAAACCAAAGATGATCATCTGCGGTGCGTCTGCATACTCACGTGATTGGGATTATGAATTTATCCGCAAAGTAGCTGACGAAGTTGGCGCTTTGGTGCTGGCTGATATATCGCACCCCGCCGGTTTAATAGCAAGGGGTTTATTAAATGATCCGATGCCATTCTGCCATATTGTTACTACAACCACTCACAAAACCTTACGCGGCCCGCGCGGGGGGATGATATTGCTGGGCAAAGATTTTGAAAATCCCTGGGGTTTAAAAACACCTAAAGGAGAAGTAAGAATGATGTCGGCATTGTTGGATATGGGGGTTTTCCCTGGTACGCAGGGCGGCCCGCTGGAACATATTATAGCTGCTAAAGCGATAGCCTTCGGCGAAGCACTGTCTGACGAATATATGAAATATATCCTGCAGGTGAGGGTTAATGCGGCGGCGATGGCGCAATCATTTACTACCCGTGGTTACGAGATCGTTTCGGGTGGTACTGATAACCATTTGATCCTGATTGACCTGAGGAATAAAAATATTACCGGTAAAGCTGCTGAGAATGCACTGGTTTCAGCAGATATTACCGTAAATAAAAACATGGTGCCTTATGATGATAAATCACCATTTGTAACTTCCGGAATACGGGTAGGTACTGCAGCTATAACCACCCGCGGGTTGAAAGAAAAGCATATGGATGAGATCGTTGAATTGATCGATATGGTGATCACCGATGCTGAAAATGAGCATACTATTAAAAAAGTAAAGAAAAGGGTTCATAAATTGATGGGAGATCATCCGCTGTATAAAGATTAAGCTTTGGCGGAATTTTCATTTTTTCAATTGTTTATTGACGGTTTTTTGCAACCTTTTGCCATGGATACCGTTTAACAAGGGTCAAATTATCTAAATATTTATACCTTGGAAACAGATCTTAAAATAAATGTACTTGTTGTTGATGATAACAATATTAATCGGTTGCTGATTAATAAAGTATTAACAAAATGGGGTGCATCTGCTGATTTTGCTGAAAACGGGCTGCAGGCAATTGAAAAAATTACCAGCAACCGCAATTACGACGTCGTTTTAATGGACGTTTATATGCCCGAGATGGGCGGGATAGAAGCAACACAGGCTATCAGAGCCAACAGCGATTCCTATTTCCAGCAACTTCCAATCATTGCCTTAACGGCATCAATGCTAAGCAGCGAACGCGCAGAGATTATGGAATCAGGCATGAACGATTATATTTTAAAACCATTTGATCCGGCCAATCTTTTCGAGAAACTAAGCGCTTTCCAGAAAGTAGGTTAGTACATGGTTCATGGTTCATAGTTCATGGTTCATAGTGATGATTCTTACCATGAACCATGAACTAACCGCTACTCTGCATAAGCAATCGTAGCAATACTCAATTTTAATCCCTCAATCCTTAACAGTTGTGCGCCGCAGGCTTCCAGGGTTGATCCGGTGGTAATCACATCGTCAACCAGCAAAATATGCTTATTTTTTAGCTCTTCAGGGTTCAATACGTAAAAAACCTCCTTCATATTCTGATAACGGTCGAAACGGGATTTTCGGGTCTGGGTTTCGGTAGCAGCCGGTCTTATAAGGTTATGTTCCATTACAGTGGTGTTTAGCTGTTTTGCAAGGCCTTCGGCAAAACAGGCGCTCTGGTTATATCCCCGCTGGCTTAATCTTTTCTTATGCAGGGGAACAGGGATGATGTGGTCGACATTTTTATAGATATCATTTTTAATAAGTTGAGCGCCCGCAATCTCCCCCAGTAAATTGCCTATTTCTTTTTGCCCTTTATATTTAAACCGGTGCATTAAATTTTGCACTTTGCCGCCCTTGGCAAAGTAAAAAAGTGCGAAGGCGCCTTCCAGTTTAATTTTGCCCCAAAATTGCTGGGCTACTATGTTATCAGGCAATAAATGAAAATTGGTATAGGGTAAGGTAATCCGGCACGAGGTGCAAATTAAATGCTCATTCGCCACCAGGCTATCCCCGCAGGCAGCACAAAGTTCGGGGAACAGGAGCGAAACAAAATCAGCTATGTAGGTCTCGCGAAGTTTCATATTAGATTAGAGTCAGGATTCAAGAGTCAAGTGCCAAGGTAAAAAATAACGAGAATAAATTAGTCGCTTCTTCTTTCTTAACATCTCTTTCCTGATTTTTTTTCTTGACTCCCGCTTATTATTTGCCGCCTTCTTTAATGGCCAGTTGCCCGCAGGCGGCATCAATATCTTTACCGCGGCTGCGGCGCAGGTTCGTGTTTATACCCTGTTTACGCAGGTATTCGGCAAAAGCCTCAATTTTATCTTCGCCTGCATTAATAAAACTGGCAAACGAGATGGGGTTATATTCAATAATATTTACTTTGCACGGCAGGTGTTTGCAAAACCGTGCCAACTCCTCTGCGTCTTTCAGGCTGTCATTAAACCCGTCAAAAACAATATACTCGTATGTTACCGGGTTTTTTGTTTTGGCGTAATAATACTTCAATGCTTCGGCCAGCGCTTTTAACGAGTTTTGTTCATTTATAGGCATTATGGTATTACGCTTTTCGTCATTTGCTGCATGAAGCGATAAAGCAAGGTTAAATTTTACCTGGTCGTCGCCTAATTTTTTAATCATTTTAGCAATGCCGGCGGTTGATACGGTGATTCTTTTTGCGGCCATGTTCAGGCCATCTTCCGAGGTTATTTTTTCGACAGACTCCAGCACATTTTTATAATTCAGCAGCGGTTCGCCCATACCCATGTATACAATGTTTGATAAGGGGATCCCGTAATTCTCTTTTGCCTGTTTGTCTATAAGCACTACCTGGTCATAAATTTCATCAGGGTTTAAGTTGCGTTTACGCTCCATATACCCGGTTGCACAAAATTTACACGTTAAACTGCAACCCACCTGCGATGATACACAGGCAGTCATCCGGCCGGGGGTTGGAATTAAAACACCCTCAATTAGGTGGTTATCGAATAAAATAAAAGAATTTTTTATAGTTTTATCCGCGCTGAATTGTGAATTGTGAATTTTAACGTTGTTTATCGTAAAATTTTCGATCAGTTTTTGGCGGAGTTCTTTTGAAATATTACTCATCTCGTCGAAAGAAAAGCATGATTTATTCCATAGCCATTCATATACTTGTTTAGCCCTGAAGTTTTTTTCGCCCAGATGGCGAACAAAATGATCCTGTAGGGTTTCAAGGCTAAGGCTGCGGATGTCTATTTTCTCTTTGACGGTATTCACGCTGCAAAAGTACGAATTTTTAAAAACTTACTTTTTAAAAGCATTATTTTTATATTTAAAAACAATAACTTTAAGTTAAAGTATATAAATATACTTAGATGCGTTCAAAAAAAGGTAACGTGAGTTTAAAATAATTGAATGAAAAGTTTTAGAGCCGATTACGTTTTCCCTGTTTATGCCGATCCGATTAAAAATGGAATTATTACCGTTGACGACACCGGTAAAATAGCTTCCATTACTGACCAACATTCTCATCCTCCTGATGTTCCCGTCGAACAGCTTAGTGGTGTTATTTGCCCCGGATTTATTAATGCACACTGCCATGTGGAGCTTTCGCATCTGAAAGGAAAAATTCAGCCGCGCAGCGGGCTGGTTAATTTTATTATGGATGTTCAAAAATTCAGGAATATCGATAAAGGCGAAATCACGGATGCTGCGTTGAAAGCTGACAATGAGATGTACGAAAATGGCATTGTTGCTGTGGGTGATATTTCCAATACTAATAATAGTATCGGGATAAAACAAGCAAGTAAATTGTACTATCATACGTTTGTTGAAACGTTTAGCTTTTTGCCAACAAAGGCCGAAGAATCTTTTAATAAGGCGCTGGAGTTGCTAAAGGAATTTAAGCCTATGCCGTGTTCAATAACGCCGCATGCGCCGTATTCTGTTTCAAAGGAGTTATTTAAACTGATTCGCGACCATAGTGCGTCCGGCCAGAATTTAATCAGTATGCATAACCAGGAGTGCGAGGATGAAAACAAGTTTTACCGGTACAAGCAGGGCAGGTTCCTGGATATGTACGATGCATTTGGGATAGATATCCAGTACTTTAAACCAATGGCCCGCAATTCGGTGCAATCAGTATTGCCGCTATTAACCAATAAACAGGAAATTTTGATGGTGCATAATACCTGCACCAATTTAAAAGATATTTATTTTATTAAACGGTTCGACCGCAAAGTTACCTGGTGTTTTTGCCCAAATGCAAATTTATATATCGAGACCCGGTTGCCAAAAATTGAACTTTTTATCGGGCAGGGATACAATATAACCCTGGGTACCGATAGCCTTGCGTCCAATAACCAGTTGTGTATTTTAAGCGAAATGCGTACCATCCAGCATAAAATGCCTGAGATCAGCACCGCCAGGTTAATTGAATGGGCTACCCTCAACGGTGCCAGGTTTTTAGGGCTAGATGATGAAAAAGGTACGCTTGAACCTGGTAAAACACCCGGCCTGAACCTGATCACCGGTTTGGACGGTTTAAAGATCACCCCGGAAACGAAGGTGAAGCGTTTGCTGTGAAAATTGTTGTAAAGTTGTAATGTTTTTTGAATATTAACTTTGCCGGCATTATAATTTATAATTTTCAAACTGAACTTTTAACATGCCAACCTTTCAACTTTACAACATTCCAATAAAAAAATGAAACACCTCAACATAACAGTAAAAGGGCGGGTACAGGGCGTATCGTACCGGGCGGCTACCAAAGCCGTTGCGGATCAGCTGGGGGTTAAAGGCTTTATCAGGAATGAACCGGGTGGCGACGTTTTTATTGAAGCAGAGGGAGATAAGCTTTCGCTCGAAATGTTTTTGGAGTGGTGCCATGAGGGCCCGGAACATGCAAATGTAAATCTTGTAGAAAGCCATGAAGGCGAATTAAAAAACTATCGTAATTTTGAGATCGTAAAAAAGAGTTTATAATTGTATAAACTTTTACTGAAAATCGCTTTACATCATTGTCAACTGCAAAAAAATTCGCCGGGCAAACGGCCATATACGGCATAAGCACTATTGCCGGCCGCGTATTCAGTTTTTTCCTTACCCCTGTTTATACGGGGGCCTTCGTTCCGGGGGTATATGGGATTTTAACCACCTTATTTAGTTATGCTTCCATTTTAAATGCCGTAATGGCTTTTGGGATGGAAACTACCTTTTTCAGGTACCTTAACAAGTACGAGAATGACCGGAAAAGGGTGTACAATAACGCATTTGCCTCTGTATTTACCATCACCATCCTGTTTTTGCTGCTAACAATGCCTTTTATTGGGCATATTGCAAATTTTATAAATGTAAATAAAGGCACCTCCGCCAGCGATTATAAGATTTATATCGAGTTTTTTATTGGTGTATTAGTGCTCGATGCCTGGTGCGTAATTCCTTTCGCCAGGTTGCGTGCTGAGGGGAAACCCGGCAGGTACAGCCTGATCAAACTTATTAATATCCTTATCTTTATTATTTTAAACCTTATTTTTATCTGGGGTATTCCTTTCTGGATGGCACATCATCTGCCTGGCGCCGGCTTTTTAAGTAGCTGGTATATTAAGGGATGGGTGGGATATGTTTTCTTATCAAACCTGGTATCAAGCGCCGTTACTTTACTATTGCTGACTCCTGAATTTTTAAAGATCAGGTTTGATTTTGATGGTAAAATGCTAATCGAAATGTATGCCTACAGCTGGCCGGTATTGATCGCCAACCTGTCGTTCATCGTAAATGAAAATTTGGATAAAATATTATTGGGGAAGCTTTTACCGGTTAAAGACCTGCAGGATGTGGGGATTTACGGGGCCTGCGCTAAAATTTCGCTCTTCCTGAGCATTTTTATACAGGCATTCAGGCTTGGGGCCGAGCCATTTTTCTTCAGCCATGCCAAAAGCAAAAATTCAGGGCAAACCTATGCCCGTATAATGGATTATTTTGTAATAACCGTGTGCGTAATTTTTGTGGGCCTGGTGGCTAACATCGAAATTTTAAAATACTTTGTTCACGGGCACGATGCACGTCAAACCCATATCTACTGGAGCGGCCTTGGGGTAATTCCGCCGCTGGTTTTTGGTTATGTAAGTTTAGGCATTTACATGAACCTTTCGGTTTGGTATAAACTGTCCGATCAAACTAAATATGGCTTATATATATCAGGGGTGGGAGCCATACTAACCATTGTACTAAACGTTTTATTCATACCAAAATACAGCTATATGGCATCGGCCTGGGCATCGCTTGCCGCGTACGGTAGTATGATGGTGCTTTCATACATCTGGGGGCAAAAAAATTACCCCATCCCTTACGACCTGAAAAAGAACCTGGCCTATATTATTTCGTCAATTCTTATCGTTTACTTGTCGTTCTATGTTTTCAACCGCAATATATTTGTGGGAAATTCGCTTTTATTATTGTTTATTTTAACGGCACTTTATTTTGAGTATAAAAATTTAAAAGCTATATTTATTAAACGATGAACATCAGGATAATTAACAAGTCGAAAAATAGTTTACCGGCTTATGAAACAGCCCATGCCGCAGGGATGGACCTTCGCGCTGATCTTGATGCACCGATACATTTGAAGCCAATGGAACGTAAACTGATCCCTACGGGCTTATACATAGAACTGCCCGAAGGCTTTGAAGCACAGATCCGCCCGCGAAGCGGCCTTGCTTACAAATATGGTATCGGTATCGTTAATTCGCCCGGCACCATTGACGCGGACTACCGCGGCGAAATTAAGGTTTTGCTGGTCAATCTGTCAGACCAGGTTTTTGAAATAAATACCGGCGACAGGATAGCCCAGATGGTGATTGCCAGACACGAAAAAGCCATATGGCAACAGGTGGAAGAGTTAAATGAAACCTCGCGCGGAGCCGGTGGTTATGGCCATACAGGCGTTGCATAACGAGAGAATTGAGTTGAACGAATACAGGAGAAAACGGTAATACAGGGATGAACGACAGGGAAAATAAAAGCGCAAAAAATTCGGGCATATTCGCCCGCGTTCTGCCTGCTGTGTTTATAACAGTTGTTGCGTTGTTCCTGCTTCAAACCAAAGGTGCTGCTCAAACTATCAAGGGCGATAACCAGGGTAAAGTGCTTACCTATGCTGACAGCGTAATGGTAAAAGATCTTTTCTTTAAAGCCCTGCGCGAAAAAACAGTTGAAAACATGGTGACTGCCGCGGAACTTTTCCAGCGGGTGATACAAATTGATGCTGCCAATGACGCCGCCATGTACGAACTGGCCAACTTGAAAAAGTTAAAAAATGATTATAGCGGCGCCCAGGGCCTGCTCGAAAAGGCAGTAACAATTAACCGTGACAATACATGGTATTGGACATCACTTGCAGATTGCTACGAGAAAACCAATAATATTGATAAACTTGAAAATGTTTTTGACGAGCTGATCCGTTTGAATCCCGAAAAAACGGATAGCTATTTTGATAAGGCAAACGTTTACTTTCATCAGCAAAAATATGATGAAGCTTTGCAACTTTATGATAAAATAGAACTGTTATCCGGCCCCACCGACGATTTGCTGGCCGACAGGCAGAAGATCTATTTAAAGCAGGGTAAGGTTGATCTGGCGGCAAAGCAGCTTGAAAAAATGATCAGCGCAAACCCTTCTGAAATAAAATACTATTTGTTCCTTTCCGAATTATACAATGCCAATAATTTCGCCGATAAGGCGCTTAAGGTTTTACAAAATGCAGAAAAAATAAACCCCGGCAGCGGCCTGGTACACCTGGCCATGGCCGATATTTACAGGGATAAAAAGGACTACGAAGCCAGCTATAACCAATTAACTTTAGCTTTTGCTATACCGGATGTGGACATTGAGCAGAAGATAAAAATTGTGATGGGTTATTTGCCAAAATTTCCTGACCCTGACGCCAAAGCAAGCGCACTTGAGTTAAGCCGCATCCTTACCCTAGCACATCCTGATGATTCAAGGGCCTTTGCGATTTACGGTGATATTTTACTTCAAAACGGCAAAGGAAAGGAAGCCCGTTCGGCCTATCAAAAATCCATTTCGCTAAATAACCAGGTTTATGAGGTTCAGGAACAATTGGTGCGGATAGAACTTGCCGACGATGATCTTGACGGTGCTGTTAAGGATGGAGAAAATTCCTTGTCGTTTTTCCCTAACCAGGCCTGGATGAACTACCTGGTTGGCTTGGCCTGGCTCCAAAAAAAAGACTTTAATAAAGCAATCTCCTATATCAAAAATGCTACCTCGCTCGAAATGCAGGATAAAGAACTCCTTACGCAATGTTACTCCTCACTCGGCGATTGTTATCATGGCGTAAAAGATTTTAAAAAATCCGACTTGTCTTATGATAAAGCTTTGGAGTATAATGCTGATAATGTGTTCACTTTAAACAATTATGCCTATTATTTGTCGTTAAGAGGGGAGCAACTGGATAAAGCGGCAGCAATGTCAAAACATTCAAATGACCTGCAGCCAAACAATGCTTCGTTTGAAGATACCTACGCATGGATCTTATTTAAGCAAAAAGATTATACAGGTGCAAAACTTTGGATGGAAAAGGCGCTAGCCGATGATAAAAATCATAGTGCAGTTAAATCCGAACACTACGGTGATATCATGTTTTACCTCGGTAATGTGGATGCCGCCGTCGAAAACTGGAAAAAAGCTAAAGCAAACGGCGATAACTCGCCGGTTTTAGATCAAAAAATCAATGAAAGAAAATACATCGAATAAAATGCCCCGATATCGTCGCTTTAAAACAGGGGCGTATATAAAATTATTCTCCGTTTGTTGCCTGTTACTAATGTTTAGCTGTAAGGCAAAAAAACAATTGGTAGTAAAAAAAGCAGTGGCAATTGATACCGTTGCAAAAACGGTTAGTATAAAAACCTTAAAACTGAATGCTATTAAAGCCTCGCAAACTACTTTTAATACTTTTTCGGGTAAGGCACGTGCGAAGCTGAATATAAATGGCGATAGCAATGATGTTACACTAAACATTCGTATCAAAAGCGATCAAAAGATCTGGATCTCTATTACTGCAATTGCCGGCATTGAGGTTGCACGGGCATTAATAACCCCTGATAGCATATTGCTGATCAATCGCCTTCAAAACGTGTACGTAAAAAAGCCATTTAGCTACATTAATAAATTTGCAGGGAGCCAGGCCACTTACAAAACACTGGAATCGCTGATCATAGGGAATGCGATACCCGAACTGGTGAGTGAAAATTCAGACGTCCGCGAAGAAAATGGCGGTACGGTACTCTCGGGCAATTTTTCGGATTTTGTTTTTAAGGTGATTTTTGGACCCGATTTAAGGCCTAATCAAACTAATTTAAGTAACCAGGGCGCTGGTCAAACACTGCAGGTGGCCAACAGCGCCTTCATCCAGGCGGGAAATAAAGTAATACCTTCTGAAATAGATCTGTCTTCAATGGTGAAAGATAAAAAATACTGGTTAATTTGCATTACGTTAAAGATGACTTTGATCAGCCGCTTGATTTTCCGTTCAGCATTCCGCCGCGGTACAGGCCTGCAGAGTAAACTTACAGAAATGTATATTATCCAGCAGGCAATTTGAGCTGGTTAAAGCAAGCAAAATTTAAGGATGAAATTTTTAAAAGCAGTATTATTTATAGTTTTTGTTTTTGCAGCCCTTGCCGTACATGCCCAAAGCAGTGCCGACTTGAAACGTCAGCGGGATGAATTGACCCGGCAATTGGATCAACTAAACCAGGAATATGATCAAACGGTCAACAACAAAAAAGCAACGCTGAAGCAATTAAACCTGCTGAAAGAGAAAATCAACCTTCGTGAAGAAAAAATAAACAATATCAATTCGGAGATCCGGAACCTTGACAACCAGATTGCCGAAAGCAACTCTTCCGTCCATAATTTGCAGAGCCAGCTAAGCCAGTTAAAAAAAGAGTACGCGGCTATGGTGCTATTCACCTATTATAACCAAAGCTCGTACAATAAACTGATGTTTATTTTTGCCGCAAAAGACTTTAACCAGGCCTACAAACGTTTAAAATATTTACAGCAGATAGGTACTTACCGCGAACGCCAGGCAGGCTACATACAGGAAACCCAGGTTGAATTGCACGTTAAAATCAATGAACTGGATAAAAATAAAAAAGAAAAAAGCACACTGTTGGTTGATCAGCTGAAGGAAAAGGAGTCGCTGGGGAAAGAAAAAGAAACCCAGGTACAGGTGGTGGCTGATTTGTCGAAACACGAGGGGCTTTTAAAACAACAGCAGCAGGATATTCAGCGGAAGATAGCAAAAACCAATAAAGCAATAAATACTGCTATCCGCCGTGAAATTGAAGAAGCAAAGCGCAAGGCTGAGGAAGAAGAGAGAGCAAGGCAGAGAGAGGCAGCAGCCAGGGCTAAAGCTGAAAACAAAGAAGCGCCGGTTGTGAAACCGCGCACCGCTGTAAAAAATTTATCAAACAGCGAGGTGTTAAATGCTACGCCGGAAGCTGCAAGGCTTTCTAACGATTTTTTACAAAACAGGGGCTCCCTGCCATGGCCGGTAAGCACGGGGAGTTTGAAACAGGGTTTTGGAATTTATTACGATAATGAAGGAATAAAAAACGAAAGTTACGGATGGGATATAAAAACAAACCAGGGGGCTTCTGTCAGGGCTGTTTTTAACGGCGAAGTAACCCATATATCTGATGTAAGCGGGACCTACCTGGTAATTATTAAGCATGGTGAGTATTTTACCGCCTACTCCAACCTGCGTTCATATAATGTAAAACAGGGGCAAAAAGTAACCACCAAGCAAGTAATAGGAGTGGTATCAACAGAGTCATCAACAGGCGAAGCGATCGTGAATTTCGCTATTTATAAAGGCCTCGATCCGGTAAACCCTAAAATTTGGCTTGTACCCAATTAAGTTTGGAATTTTTAATATTTTAATTGCCTATATTTGTAACCTCAATTCGTAAATTGTGATGTATAGTTCAGGCCTGTTGTTTATAAGCAATCTTTTTTCTTCAGACATGATAATTATCATGGTTGTTGCTTTATTCCTTTTCGGGGGAGAAAAGCTTCCTGAAATAGCAAGGGGATTAGGGAAAGGGATCCGTGATTTTAAGGATGCTTCGGATGGCATAAAGCGGGAAATTAATAACCAGATATACAATTACGAAGAGAAGCAGGAACAGAAAAAGATCGAAGAAAAAAGCACCGCAGATCAAACTGAAACACAGAATGCACCGGCGGAATCCAGTTCGATTAATTTAATAAAACCGGTTGAAAATACGATACCGGCAAGCGAGGGGTATATTTACACGGGTGAAAGTACCGGAATTAACCACCCGGCTGACGACCATAATAATGTACTTAACGGTAATCATTCTGCGACGCATGATGAGGCTGCTTCAACCGGGAGCGAAACAACAAAGAATTCATAAGAATATTTCATCATAACATAAAAATTATAAATCATGGGACTTTTGGAACCAATGCACGTTATCTTAATCGTCTTTGCTTTATTACTTCTTTTTGGAGGCAGGAAAATTCCTGAACTAATGAAAGGTTTGGGCAAAGGCATGAAAGAATTTAAAGATGCACAAAACGGGGAAAGCAGCAGTGCACCAACCAATACCAATACAAATCCAACAAACAATTCGGACGACAAGCCACGGGTTTAGTGATTAGTTGATTAGAGATTGGAGATTAGTGAGGAAAAAATCTCAGGGATTAGTCTTGTACTATACTTTTTTTAATCTCCAATTGGGAATCTCCATCCTCCAATCTTTAATATCTGAATATTTTTATACTTTAGGCCCATGACTAAATCATATACCTCTTTAAATGAAATAAAGAGTGAGATAGCCAGTGGGGATATTACAGTCGAAAAGCTTGTAAAAGGTTATCTTAATAAAATTGCGGTTAACGCCCGGTTAAATGCTTTCAACGAAGTTTTTGAACAGGAAGCGTTAACATGTGCACAAGAAGTAGATTCGCGTATTAAGCAAGGCATTGCCGGCAAACTGGCCGGTATGGTTATCGCCATAAAAGATAATATTTGCTATAAAGGACATAAGGTTAGCGCCTCCTCAAAAATCCTTGATAATTTTACCTCCGTTTACTCATCCACCATTGTTGAACGACTTTTGGCCGAAGATGCGGTGATTATCGGCCGGTGTAACTGCGATGAGTTTGCCATGGGCGCTTCAAATGAAAATTCGCATTTTGGCCCTGTAAAGAATTTTGCCGACGAAAGCCGCGTACCCGGCGGATCATCCGGTGGTTCAGCTGTTGCGGTGCAAGCCGGCATGTGCCATGCCGCAATTGGTACCGATACAGGTGGTTCAGTAAGGCAACCGGCTTCGTTTTGCGGGCTGGTAGGGCTGAAACCGACCTATGGCCGGGTTTCAAGGCATGGCATTATCGCCTATGCATCGTCTTTCGACCAGGTAGGCCCTATTACCCGTTCCATTGCTGACGCGGCACTTTTGCTTGAAGTGATGGCCGGGCCCGATGAGTACGACAGTACATTGGCCAATAAAGCCGTCCCGTCCTATCTTCCGGATAATAAACCTGTATCAGTAAAAAAAATCGCCTATTTACAGGAGGCTATATCAAGCCCGGGAGTTGACAGCGAAGTAAAAAGCAACCTGGTACAATATATTGATAAACTGCGCAATGCGGGCCATATAGTTAAGCCTATTGCTTTTGAGTTACTTGATTTCCTGGTCCCTGCCTATTATATTTTAGCAATGGCCGAGGCATCCTCAAACCTTTCACGGTACGATGGTGTTCATATCGGGTACCGCAGCCCGGCGGCAGTTGACCTGCTATCTACCTACAAAAGCTCCCGTTCCGAAGGTTTTGGCAAAGAAGTAAAACGGCGCATCATGCTGGGCACATTTGTATTAAGTGCCGGTTATTACGATGCCTATTTTGCAAAGGCTCAAAAAGTGCGGCGGATGATAAGGGAAAAAACAGAAGCTATTTTAAAGGAATATGATTTTATATTGGTGCCTACTGCACCCGAACCTGCATTTCCCATCGGCAGGATGGAGAAGGATCCTGTTGTAACTTACCTGGCAGATATTTTCACTGTTCAGGCATCCTTATCGGGTGTGCCCGCAATTTCTTTACCTACAGGCAATAATAGTAAAGGTTTGCCGTTAGGGTTACAATTGCTTGCGCCTCATTTTGAAGAAAAGGAATTGTTGAATTTTTCCGAATATTTCCTTGGGCTTTAAAAAAATTAATAAATTAGTAAAATATTAATTTAAGAAAGTAATTCCCCTGGTTATAAACTTTATAGGATGAAGAGAATATTTACTTTAATTTTCTGCTTGTTATTTTTGCAAGTAGTTAAAGCAGCCTCTTTTTCAGCAGCGTTTGCTGCTGATTTTTCTTCCAAAAACATTCACCTGCTTAAAATTCCTTATAATTATAACCCTGGTGATGACCGTGATACCGTTATTTTACCCATCGTAAATCAGCCCGCGCCTTTAACCGGCGAATACAATATTTTCAAAAAACGCCTTGATTCCCTTAAAAGGGATGTTCCGCTGGATTATAACGAATATGTGCAAAGCTATATTGAAATATACGCTCGTAACCGCGAAGAAATGGGGCGTGTACTCGGTTTAACCAAATATTACTTCCCTATTTACGAAAAAGCATTTAAAGATGCCGGGATCCCGGATGAACTGAAATATTTATCCATTGTTGAATCAAAGCTCGACCCTTATGCTGTTTCAAGGGTTGGTGCTACCGGCCCCTGGCAGTTTATGTTTACTACGGCAAGGCTTTATGGCTTAAATATGGATGATTACGTAGACGACCGGCGCGACCCGATACAGGCCACCTACGCTGCTGCCGCATATTTAAAGGACGCTTACCAGGAATTTGGCGACTGGCTGTTGGCCATTGCATCATATAATTGCGGTAAAAGTAACGTTGAACATGCGATAGATAAAGCCGGTGCTGCCGATTTTTGGTCGATTCGCCAGTATTTACCTGCCGAAACAAGGGGATATGTGCCGGCATTTATAGCCGTTACTTATTTGATGAATTGTTATGCGCACCACAATATTATCCCGCAGGCTTGCGACTATGCCTTAAAAACCGATACCGTGTTGGTAAACAAATATGTTTCCCTTGGCGATGTGGCCCAGGTACTGAATATTGACGTAAGAGCATTGGCCATGCTGAATCCTTCATATAAAAGGCAGATTATAAACGGGACAGCTGCGTTACCACGCAGAATGGTGATCCCGCAGGTGGATAAAAGTAAGTTTGGCGTATTGTATGATGCGTTAAACAATTCAAATTTACAAGTTACTGCACCGGTTGTTATGCATGCTGCCTATGCAGAAAAGAAAACAGACAGCCATCCGCTTTACCATAAAGTAAGAAGAGGGGAGACGCTTAGCGATATTGCCGATCTCTACGGAATTGAAGTGCAGGACCTGAAAGCCTGGAATCACCTGCACGGAAAAAAAGCCATAGTAGGGCAAAAACTTAAGCTCAGAGAAACTGCAGACGAGCCTGATCAGGAAGCAACACCAAAACATAGCCATAATTATATTACATACATAGTAAAGAGAGGTGATACACTTAGCGGGATAGCGTCCAAATTTGACGGGGCTTCTGTTGAAAAGATAAAATCGTTAAATGGTTTGAAAAAGGGCCAGCTTCAACCAGGCATGACCATAAAGATCAGTAAGGGATAATTAAACACAGTGATCGCCGGTAAATAATCGGCGTTTCTTTATTGTTCCCTATTCAATTGGTTCTCATTGCTTTGGCCGGTTAATCTAAAAGCATTCCCCTTCATCTTCAATATTTCTGTTACAAATATCCCCCTTTCGGAAAAAAAGAATCGTAATTTTGTCACTTGAAACTGAGAAGATGAATAAACCTAACCGGAACCAGGACGCCTTAAATTACCATTCAAAAGGCCGACCCGGAAAGATACAGGTTGTGCCGACAAAGCCTACCAATTCGCAGCGGGACCTCAGCATGGCCTATTCGCCCGGAGTTGCCGAACCATGCTTACGCATTGCCGATAATGTTGATGAAGTTTATAAATACACCGCAAAGGGCAACCTTGTGGGCGTAATCAGCAATGGTACCGCTGTGCTTGGCCTGGGTAATATAGGCCCCGAAGCCAGTAAACCCGTAATGGAGGGTAAAGGGTTATTGTTTAAAATTTATGCCGATATAGATGTTTTTGACCTTGAAGTTAACGCGAAAACCGTTGATGAATTTGTAAATATTGTGAAGGCGCTTGAGCCCACTTTCGGCGGTATCAACCTCGAAGATATTTCTGCCCCAACCTGCTTTGAGATTGAGCGCAGGTTAAAAGCCGAAATGAAGATTCCGGTAATGCATGATGACCAGCATGGAACAGCCATTATATCAGGTGCAGCGTTGCTCAATGCCTGCGAAATACAGGGGAAAAAGCTCGATAAAATAAAAATGGTGGTTAACGGCGCGGGTGCCGCTGCCGTATCCTGCTCAAAAATGTACTTAGCGCTGGGCGTTAAAAAAGAAAACCTGGTAATGTTTGACATTAACGGCGTGATTACGCCCGACCGGACAGATCTTGATGAAATAAGGCTTGCATTTGCCACTACGCGCAATGACGTAAAAACGCTGACAGATGCAATGAAAAATGCTGACGTTTTTGTTGGGCTTTCGGCTGGAAATGTGGTTAGTGCAGAAATGCTTAAAGTGATGGCCAAAAACCCGGTTGTATTTGCCATGGCCAACCCGGACCCTGAGATAAGCTACGACCTGGCCATCCAAACCCGGAAAGATATCATTATGGCTACCGGCAGATCGGATTTTCCAAACCAGGTAAATAATGTTTTGGGTTTCCCTTATATTTTCAGGGGGGCGCTTGATGTGCGCGCTACGGCCATTAATGAAGAAATGAAGATTGCTGCGGTAAAGGCAATCGCCGAAATGGCTAAGAAACCCATTCCTGAAGCGGTTAACCTTGCCTATAACACCACAAACCTGAAGTTTGGCCGCGATTATATCATCCCCAAACCAATGGATCCGCGGTTAATTACCGAAGTTTCCTCAGCGGTGGCATTGGCCGCAATTGAATCGGGTGTGGCGCGTAAAATTATTACCGATTGGGAAGCCTATAATGAAGAACTAAGGCTGAGAATTGGTATTGATGATAAATTATTACGCAACTTAACTTATAAAGCGCGACAAGATCCGAAACGGATAGTGTTTGCCGAAGCTGATACTTATAAAATTTTAAGGGCAGCCCAGATTGTAAAGGAAGAAGGTATTGCTACACCAATATTGCTGGGGAACATTAAAAGGATCAGGCAGATAATGCGGGATTACGAAATTGACCTGGGCGATGTGAAAATTATTGATACCAAGGATCAATGCGACCGGATTGAGGAATATGCTGACTACCTGTACCGAACCCGGCAGCGAAGAGGAATAACGCTGACAGAATCGCGGAAGCTGTTACGCGACCGAAATTATTACGGTGCCTGTATGGTTCAGTTTGGCGAGGCCGATGCGCTTATTTCGGGTTTAACAAAAGATTATGCTACTACCATAAGGCCCGCTTTGCAAATTATCGGTACTATACCCGGGGTAAGGCGTGTTGCGGGGATGTACATGATGATCACCAAAAAAGGACCGGTGTTTTTTGGCGATACTACGGTTAACGTAAACCCGTCTACACAGGACCTGGTGGATATTACGGTACTGATTGAACATTCTGTAAGGCAGTTTAATGTGAACCCACGGGTGGCCATTTTATCCTATTCAAACTTTGGATCGAACGATGGCCCCATACCCGAAAAAACAAGGGAAGCGGTAAGTATTTTGCATGAGAAATACCCTGAGATGATAGTTGATGGCGATATGCAGGCCAACTTCGCTTTAAATGCCGACCTGCTTGCTGATAATTTTCCTTTCAGCACGCTGAAAGGCCGCCCGGCAAATACACTGATATTTCCCAACCTGGAGTCGGGCAACATTGCCTATAAATTATTGCAGGAAATGGGTGGCGCAGAAGCTGTTGGGCCAATATTGCTTGGGCTGAAAAAACCTGTGCATGTACTGCAGCTGGGCAGCTCGGTAAGGGAGATCGTAAATATGATAACCATAGCCGTTGTTGACGCGCAGGAAAAAGAGAAGGAAAATATTTAAAAACACGCAAAAAACGAACGTTAAAATATTAATTTAGCGCATTGATAAATTTAATATTTTAACGTTTTAAGCCTGATACGCAGTAAATAGTTATTGCTGATACAGTGATACAAAAAGATACGGTTATTAAAAACCTTTAACCTTTTACATTTCGCCTTTTACCTGGATTATTGAAAAACAACATATGTACGCCTATATTGATGGAAAATTAGTTTTTAAAAGCCCGGCCTTTGTTGTTATTGATGCCGGAGGGGTTGGTTATCATATCAATATTTCATTAAATACATTTTCGCGGCTGGGCGCATCAGAACGCTGCAAGCTGTATACCTGGCTTCATGTAAAAGAGGATGCCCATACTTTATATGGCTTTGCCGATGAAGGCGAACGCCGCCTTTTTTTGCACCTTATTTCAATTTCGGGCATCGGGCCAAATACCGGCCGGATGATGCTTTCATCCATTACGCCGGAGGAAATTCAAAACGCTATTATTTCTGGTAATGTATCATTGATCCAAAGGATCAAGGGCATTGGTCCCAAGTCGGCACAACGCATCATACTTGAGCTCCAGGATAAACTCCGCAAAGAGGGGCCGGATACTTTAAGCACCGTGCCACTGAACAAAACGGTAAGAGAAGAGGCCCTGTCAGCATTGGTGATGCTGGGATTTGCGCGGCAGGCTGCCGAGAAGGTACTTGACCAGGAAATAAATAAAAATAATGGCGACTTAACCGTCGAACAATTAATAAAATTTGCTTTAAAAAGTTTATAATTACGTACTATTTTACGCTGAAACTTGATAAGAATTTTTACCCCAAAATTTTTTACCATTATATTAATTTCTGCACTATGCGGGGCAGGGCAGGCGTTTGCACAAAAAGCAGGCACGGGGACTAAGAAAGATTCTGTTATTGTAACGGTCCCGGTAACGCTTCCTGAATCGAATAACCAAAGGTCATTGAAAGGTTACTTTGATGCTGATCCGCCAAACCTGGTGCGCACTATTGAATATGATGCGGTTACCAACCGCTATATTTTATACCAGCGGGTGGGTAACCTTTTGTACCGGCCTCCGCAATATCTTACTTTTGCTGAATACCTATCCTTATTGGAACGTGAAAACGAACGGAAATATTTCAAACAACTTTCAGATACCTATGCGTACCAATCGCAACAGCCTGGTTTTATACCGACCATAAAAATCCACAGCCAATCGTTCGAACGGATATTCGGCGGTTCAAACATTAATTTCAGGCCGCAGGGTTCTGCCGAAGCTATTTTATCCGGCCAGATCAATAAAAACGATAACCCGCTGTTCAATACCATCCAGCGCAGCCAGTTTAATTTTAATATGGACCAAAAGATCCAGTTAAATGTAACGGGAACTATTGGCGATAAACTGAAAATAACCACCAATTATAATACCGATGCCCAGTTTCAATTTGAGAACCAGATCAAGCTGGAGTATACCGGCCATCCGGACGAGATCATCCAGAAAATTGAATTAGGTACAGTTAGCATGCCCCTGCCAACTACCCTGATTACCGGCAGCCAGGCTTTGTTCGGGTTAAAAACTAAATTAAAATTCGGCAAACTGCAGGTAACCAACATTTTTACACAGCAGCGTTCGCAGGCGCAAACTATTACCATTACCAATGGTTCGCAACAGGGCTCATTTAAACTATCCTCCGCGGATTATGATGCCAACAGGCACTTCTTTTTGTCGCAGTTTTTCAGGAATAATTACAATTCAGCGTTAGCAAATATTCCAATCATCAGCTCAAATATCAATATTACAAAAATTGAAGTTTGGGTAACCAACAGGGTTAACAGCACCACAAATTCGCGTGACGTACTGGCATTTTTAGACCTGGGCGAAAACAAGCCGTACAATACAACTTTGGTACGCGGCGGTGCAGGCTTTTCGGGCATGCCGGCCGGTACAACTTCACCCGGTTTTCCCCAGCAATCAAACTCCTTGCTTCGCAATTTACCGGCAAGCGCACGGTTAACCTATGATCCCCAAAACAGCATATCTACTTATTTTGCCAGTTCGGGTGCGTCAGATAACTATGCCAAATTAACCTATGCACGGCAGTTAACCACAAAAGAATATACCCTGCATCCCCAATTGGGTTATATTACCTTAACTGCGCCATTAAATAACGATGAGGTACTTGGCGTAGCCTATCAATATACTTATAACGGTGTGCAGTACCAGGTGGGTGAATTTTCAAGCGACCAGCCGGTGAACCCAACTACCCGCAAAGTATTGTATGTGAAATTATTAAAGAACGAATTGTTAAAGACCGCGTTGCCGACCTGGAATTTAATGATGAAGAATATTTATTCATTAAACGCACTGCAAATCAGCCCGCAGAATTTTAAAATGAAAGTGTCGAGGCTGGATGATAAATCAGGGATCCAGAAGGAAGTTATGGAGGAGGGGCAGAATATGAAAAGCAAGCTCTGGATCCAAAACCTGGGCCTTGATAATCTCGATGCGCAGCAAAACAAACAGCCTGATGGCTATTTTGACTACCTGGAAGGTGTTACTATTGATTCAAACAACGGGATTCTGATCTTTCCCACCGTTGAGCCTTTTGGGGCCGACCTTGCAAAGCAGTTTTTACCCGGCGAACAAAACCTGGTTAACCGCTATGTGTACCAGCCGCTCTATGATTCAACGCAAACAACTGCCCGGCAATTGTTCCCTAATTTAAACAGGTACACTATTTCCGGTACCTATTCGGCAACAAGCGGGTCGTCGTACCAGTTAAACGCTGTGAATATTCCGCAGGGCTCAGTAGTCGTAAATGCCGGGGCAACCACGATGGTTGAAGGTACCGACTACACCATTGATTATAACGCCGGCCGCATCACCATATTAAACCAGTCGCTGCTTGCATCGGGCCAGCCCATTACGGTTAAAGTTGAGAATAATGAACTCTTCGGCGTGCAGCAAAAATCACTTTTTGGCACCAGGTTAGATTATAAGGTGGATGATAAATTAAGCCTTGGGGCCACCTTAATGCATTTAACTGAACAGCCCATAACCCAAAATGAAGTAATAGGCCAGGAGTCGATCTCGAACACCATGGTTGGTTTTGATGCCAACTATAGTTCGCCATCAAGGTTTCTTACCAGGCTGGTTGACAAAATACCGTTCGTTCATACAAAAGTCCCTTCTTCATTTAGCTTTAACGGCGAGTTTGCCAAATTGATCCCTGGAAGTCCTTCTGCCCTTAATTTCGCCGGCTCAAAAAACGGAACGGCCTACCTGGACGATTTTGAAAACAGTCAGTCGGTTATTGATGTTAGCGCAGCCAATACCTGGCAAATTTCAGGCGTGCCTTTTGACCTTAAGAAATTTCCGGAATATACCCACTTTAACGACCTGAGCTATGGTTACAACCGTGCGCGCCTCGCGTTTTATAATATCGACCCAATATTTTATACTAGCACAACCATACCTGTCAGCAGGAACGAGTTATCTAATAATTATGTAAGGCAGGTGCTTCAAACAGAAGTATTCCCCTTTAAACAATCGCCTACCGGGCAGCCTTTGCCTTTGGCCACATTAGACCTTGCATTTTACCCCATGGTGCGCGGGCCGTACAATTTTACCACTACAGGCCTTAATCCGGATGGAACGCTGCAAAACCCGACATCAAGATGGGGTGGTATCTTCAGGGGGATAAATTCAAGTGATTTCCAGGACCTGAACGTTCAGTATATTGAATTCTGGCTGCTTGACCCGTTTATAAACAAGCCCAACTCAACCGGTGGCGACGTGTATTTTAACCTGGGTAATATGTCAGAAGATATATTGAAAGACGGGCAAAAAGGGCAGGAAAACGGCTTGCCGGCCGATGGAAGCACGATCAATACTGCCGAAACGGTTTGGGGAAGGGTGCCAACCATTCAGCCGGTAGTAAACTCATTTGACAGCAATCCGGCTGCCCGTGCTTTACAGGATGTGGGTTTGGACGGGATTGGAGATGCCGCTGAAAAAGTAAAATTTGCGAATGTTGTACAACAGGTTAAGGGCGAGGTAACAGGGCAGGCCGCAACTGATTTTGCCAATGACCCGGCATCGGACGATTACCAATATTACCAGGGCCCCCAACTTGACAGGGCAGGTGCAGGTATCCTGGCGCGTTACAGCAAATACAACGGTACCGAAGGCAACTCGCCAACGGCACAGCAATCGCAGGCGCTGCTCGGCCTGCAAACCTCTGCAGCCACAGCCATCCCGGATGGTGAGGATGTGAACCACGATAACAATATGGACCAGGACGACGAGTACTTTGAGTACAAGGTGCACCTTAGTCCGCAGGCGCTGGTGGTGGGCCAGGGTTATGTTACTGATAAAGTTACCTCGCAGGTTAAATTGCCAAACGGAACAACTACCACTGTTAACTGGTACCAGTTTAGGGTGCCCATCAATTCGTACCAGAGCGCCATCGGCGGGATCCAGGATTTTAAATCCATCCGGTACATGCGTACCTACCTTACCAATTTTGCCGACACTGCCATACTGCGGTTTGCGACCATGCAACTGGTTCGCGGCGAATGGCGTGCGTTTAACCTTGAAAATAATCCGTCAAATGTAATTTCGGATGTCGCCAATGCGCCCCTTGATAATTCGAACATTGACGTGGAAACGGTAAACATTGAAGAGAATGGTGCGCAGTCGCCCATCCCGTACGTAGTGCCGCCGGGCATAACCCGCCAGATAGATTATAGTAATTTACAGGCAAACACGAGGCTGAATGAGCAATCGTTATCCGTAAAGATCACTAACCTGAGCGATGGCTATTCAAGAGCTGCCTTTAAGTTATTTAACAATGACCTGCGCCAGTACAAACAATTGCAAATGTTTATACATGCTGAAGCATTAACCACATCAACCTTAAAAAATAACGATTTGAATGCCTTCATCAGGCTTGGCGCTGATTATATAAACAACTATTACGAATATGAAATACCGCTGCAGGTAACCCAGCCCGGCACTTCAGACCCGAATGCCATATGGCCCGCGGCAAATGAGCTTGACCTTACGCTTACAAAATTAACAAACGCCAAACTTGCCCGAAATAATGCCAGGTACCACGGGCAGCCCTGGCCGCTTACTTTACCGTTTAAAGTTTCGGACGGCCGCGATACCATAACCATAGTGGGCGAACCTGACCTTGGCCTGGTAACCACCATTATGCTTGGGGTACGTAATCCGGTAAAAACTTCGTCAACAACCAGCACGGATGACGGCATGGCTAAATCAGGAACCATATGGTTTGATGAGATGCGCGCGACAAATTTTAACGAAAAAGGAGGATGGGCAGCTATTGGTAAGGTAAATGCCAAATTAGCTGATTTTGCCGATATAACCGTGTCGGGTAATAAAACTACCGCAGGGTTTGGTACCCTGGATTCGCGTATGGAAGACCGGAGCCTTAATGATATAACAGGTTACAACATTGCGGCGAATGTTGAACTCGGGAAATTCTTCCCTGACAAAAGCGGGGTGCACATACCGGCCTATGTGAATGTTTCTACACAGGTAAGTACGCCGGAGTACGATCCCGCGTCGCCCGATATTTTGTTAAAACAATCATTAAACGCTGCGCAAACAAGCCAGAAACGCGACTCCATACAAAATGCTGCTGAAGACTATACCATGCGCAAGAGTATCAACTTTACCAATATCCATAAATCGAAAGTAGATTCAAAAGCCCCGTCGCGTGTGTGGGACCTTGAAAATTTTAATGCTACTTTTGCTTACAGCGAATATGACCACCACGATTTTTCAACCCTGAACGACCTGGAAAAAACGTATAAGATTGCGCTGGCTTATAACTTTACCGATCAGCCCAAATATTTTTCACCATTTGCCAAGATCATTAAAAAGAATTCGCTGGCCTTGTTGCGCGATATAAATTTGAGCTTATGGCCATCGAGGTTAAACTTTAGCATCAGTTTTGATCGCTTTTATTCGCAGAATACCCCGCGGAACAATGACCCGGAAGAAACCGTGCCGATACCAACCACCTTTAACAAAACATTTACTGTTACCAGGATTTACGGCCTTGGATGGAACATTACCAAGTCATTGTCGATGGATATTGATGCAACAAATCTTGCCACTGTTGATGAACCATATGGTACATTAAATGGATTAAAGATGGATACCCTATGGCATAACATTTTGAACCTTGGCCGTACAACCAATTACAACCACAGTATCACCTTTAACTATACGCCTCCCATAAACAAGATTCCCGGGATGGACTGGGTAGGGGTAACTACACGCTATCAAACCACTTTCCATTGGCAGGGGCAACCTTTATTTGCCATTGATAACCCGCAATTTGATGTGGGCAACAGTATTGACAATACGCGCAGCATCCAAATTAACCCCACCCTGAATTTTGATATGCTGTATAACAAGTTCGGGTTTGTAAAAAAATCAAAAAGCAAGGATAATACAGATAACCTGAACAAGCTTTTGGTTGGCCTGGTAACCAGTATTAAAAATGTGAGCGCCACTTTTACCAGGACCGATGGTACCTTTATACCTGGCTACCTGCCGCAATCGAACTTTTTAGGTGAGGACATGAATTACGGCGCACCCGGTATCGGCTTTTTACTGGGCGGGCAGGGCGACCTGCGAGCAACGGCCCTTTCGCACGGCTGGATAAGTACCGACACTTTGCAAAATCAACTTTACGTAACTACGTTTAACCAGGCGCTTAATTTTAAAAGTACCATTGAACCTTTTAAAGATCTGCGTATAGAATTAAGCGCTTTCAAAACGCAGGACCATACCTATCAAACCAATTTTAAATCGATTGACGGATCGAACCTGATACAGAGTTACAACCCGGTTACTACAGGCGACTACAGTATTTCTTATATGACCATCGGTACCGCCTTCAAAAAAATCAGCGGGGTGAATAATACCTCGCCAACTTTCCAGCAATTTGAGAACAACCGTACCGTAATATCGCAAAGATTAGGCGCCACAAACCCAAATTCAACGGGGGCGCCAACCAATGGCTATGCTGATGGGTATAGTGCCAATTCAGAAAATGTGCTGGTGCCTGCATTCCTTGCCGCATATACAGGTAAAAATGCAGGCGGCGTCAATCTAAGCCCTTTCCCGGCAATCCCGATACCAAACTGGCAGGTAACCTATAATGGTTTAAGCCATATCCCGTTCTTTGCTGAAATGTTCGAATCATTTGATATCACCCACGGCTACCGGTCTTCATATAACGTTAGCGGCTACAGTACGCTTTTGCAATACCAGGCAACCAACGGAGCAGTAAGTTCAAGAGACGCCAATAACGATTTTTTACCGCTGTACCAGTTTTCAACAGTTACTATATTTGAGCAATTTGTGCCGTTGCTGGGGTTAAACGCAAGGTTTAAAAACAGTATGACGGCAAACGTTGAATACCGCCAGAGCCGTTCATTAAGTCTAAGTGTTTTAAACAGCCAGCTGGCTGAGGAAGACCAGCATGTACTGGTTTTAGGATGGGGTTACCATGATAAAGATTTCCATTTTCCGTTTGGCCTGTTTAGCAGCCGGGCAAAAAATGATGTTAACTTTAAGATCGATTTTTCGCTCCAAAGTACAAAAGACCTGATTTACCAGGCGGACGTACAACAGGCGCAGGTATCGTCGGGCGCTGAAAATATTACTGTAAGGCCATCAATTGATTATGTGATCAACCAGCATTTTAACCTTAATTTGTTTTACGACTCAAACATCACCCGGCCATATACTTCGCAGACATTTAATACGGCCTTTACCACTTTTGGTATTAACCTGAAGTTGTTGCTGCAATAGTCATTGGGTCATTGGGTCAGGTCGGGGAAATTAACGGCAATTTCCGCTATGTAATAAACCGTTGGTCGATTAAAAATAAAAGCCCGATTGAAGAACTTTCAGCCGGGCTTTTATTATTTCTTTTTATGTGACTTAGGTTGTTTTGCCGAAACGTCAGTCGCTGCTTCTTTCGGACTTCCGGACTTTACTGACTTTCGGACTTAACACTAATCCTCTTTACTAACACTGCCTGAGCCTACAGTTTTGCTATCGGTAATGGTAGCGTTTCCAGAATAGACAACGTTGCCTGAACCTGCAATATGGGCCGAAACTGTTTTATCAGCATTAAAATAGGCGTTTCCTGAACCGGAAATTACCACGGAAGCAGAATTGGTTTTTAATTCTTTTCCTTTCATTTCGCCTGATCCGCTGATCACTACTTTAGTTTCATCCGATGATCCACTTAATTTGATAGACCCTGAACCGCTGATCGTTGCATGCAGGCTGCCGGATTTTACTGAAGATTCAATATCGCCTGATCCGCTTAAAACTATATTTACATTCTCGCCGCTAACTGCCGCGCCCTCAACCCTGATGGAGCCTGAACCCGAATTAACCAACGCTGAAAGTGATTTAGCAGTTACATAAACGTCAATCTTGCCATAGTCGTCGTTATTCCATTCATGATGGTGTTTAAATTTTATTTTGAGCGTGCCGTCTTCAACTACGGTCTCAATCTCTTTGATCATATCAGAACCGGCTGATATTTTCAAACTTTCAGTTCCGTTAATGTTTACATGCACATCAAATGGCCCCGACGAAGCTATGCTGTGAAACCCCGAAACCTGCCTGCTTTCGCCAGGTTGTGCCGAGGCTTTAAAACTTACGGCAATTACCAGCATTGCCGCAAAAATTGTATAGGTTAATCTTTTCATAATTGTTTGTTTTAACGATAAGATGTAACCAAATACAAAAGTGTTGCACGGCGGGAGAAGATTTTAAATACGATACGGGAAGCTGTTAGCCAGGCGTATTAGTTTTTACTTTGTTGAACTGCTTTTGCTTCCCTTTTTTTGCGGCGTTCTTCCCTGCGCTGTATCCTCAACTGTTTTTTTACCAGGCGGTCCTGTTTGTTTATCGCCATCTGATTTACCTTGGCAATAATCTCCCCCTGCTTTTTTTGGTCGAGGCCGATGGCGGGTTTTATGCCGCTTAACAGGGTTTTCCACGCGAATTTAAAAAACGGGCTCTCCGGCGGACGGGTTTCGGTAACGAACACCGACCGGGGTCTACCGCCTGCCTTATCAGGATTATCATGTTTTAATATAAATACATTGGCGTATAACGATTCAATTGGCCGGGCCCGTAAATTATTCATTACGCTGTCTGGTTTCAATAAACTTACGGTAAGGTCGTTGTACAGCATCGTGATTTTCCCCCGGCTTTGTGTACTGTTGGCTTTAATATCAAAATCAAATTGTTTTAAAGTGCCTGAGTTTACCTTGATCATCGTTAGTGGCCGGGTAGCCGAATTGAGCACTTTCAGGTTCAACGCGCCCAGGTGACCTTTATAGGAAAACGAATGGTTGGGGTCGGTTAAATTAAATGCAAATTTGATATCAAGATTGCCCTGGTTCATAAACCAGGTGTTAAGGTCAATTGCGCAAATGTTGTTTTTTTGCAATGCTGTTGGCCGGGTAGTAATATTCAGAAAACGGCCATCTGTATTGTTAAAAGAGATGGTACCCGTTTTATTTGATTTTTGATTAAATTCACTGTAAAATACATCAATGTGCTGAAGTATGGCGGTATCTATCTCTATATCGGCATTTATTTTAAACAGCCCGACATTTGGGAAAGTGACCACCCTGTCTGAAGATGGTTTTTTATGATTTGGGTTACCAAAAACTTCAATACTTCCCTTTTTTAGCGATAATTTTGATGCCGTAACCAGCCTGTACTTATGATAATTTAAAAAATCAAACCGATCTAATTGCAACGAATCAAGCCGCATTGTGAACTTGTCCCTATCGCTCTTTGAAAAAAATGCATTGGTTTTTATCGGCGTAAGCGTTAACCCTTCAATATTTAACCTTGATTGCCGCGTGGATAATTTAACGTGATCAAACTTATAGGTGTACAACCCGTTTGGTGATTTAGCTGCATAGTTATTCAATTCTAAAATTATATCCCTGCAGTATAGCAACCGCGACTTGTCCGTTTGGGTAGCAGAATCAATGAGCAGGTCTTTTGCGCTCAAATTCATCTCTTTAAATTCAGTAGTAGCTAAATCAGCACCCGAATAATCTTCATATTTTAGTTTCACATCCCCTAAAAGAATACTGCCGATTTGGATAGAACGCAGGTTTTTTGATATTTTTTGCCAGGCGGTGCTGTTGTTTTTTAACACCGTGTCTTTTTTGTGATTCAAACGGTAACTTATTTCAACTACCGGCGATTCCATCAAAACCTCGCCAATTTGGAGTTTGTGCTGAAAATATAATTTAAAAGGATGTATATGATTTAACGTAAGGCGCTTTACATGAAGTTCAACCATATTGTTGGGCGCCAGGTTTTGTTTCTTCCTGAGGTTATAAACGGCAGTATCGGGTTTAAAGGTAATATTAAAAATATCTATCGATCCCCGGATTACGTGAAGTTCGGCAGAAGAGAAGTTTGCAGTGTACAACCCATCGCTGCTCTTCAACACTACTTCCTTCACTTTTGAAGATAATATGGGCGACCAGTAGCTATTGACGAATATGGAAAAAATTAAAACAAGGGAGATAAGGATTGCAACAATAACCGCTGTAGTTTTATGCCATTTACGCTTAAATAGGTTAAAAGCCATTAATTACCCTTGTTTTCTTTTATTTTATTTAATGAATCCCGTTTTGCCTGCCGCGCCATTTTTCGCGCTGCTCTCCGTTCTTTTCGTTTTTCCTTAAATTCCTTAATTGTGTTTACCAAATTACTAACTTTTACGATAGTAGTGTTAACCTGCGACTCTGTTTTTTTATCATAACCCACGCTCGGCTTTAAACCATCCAGCAGGGCCTTGTATAAAAAGCTGAAAAACGACACATCCGGCTCGCGCTTTAAATCAATGGGGCCGGGCCGTAATACACTGTCCTTGCCCGGGTTGTTTTGCTCCAGGATCAGGTTATTGGCCAGGGCCGAAAAAAATCCCAGTTTTTGCAGTTCGTTTTTTCCTTCTACTTTTTTTAGCAGCTGAATTTTTAAGTTCTTATAATAAAACTTAATGTCGCCTTTACCGGCATAGTTACTCGCATTAACATTAAAATCAAGTTTTTCAATATCGGCCGATTGGATATGTACCATGGCCAAAGGCTTTACCAGCTTATCAAGCACCTTTCCATCAAACTTACCCAATTCGCCCGAATAATTAAATGCGCCGTCCTTTGCCACCAGGTTAAATTTAAAATTTACGCTGAACGGAGCGGCGTCCATAAATCGTGTATCGATAAAGGCCCGCATATAGGGATTTCGCTTTTTTTGATCATCATCGTTGGTTACATTTAAAATATAGCCGTTGGTATGGGTAAAAAGAATTTCACCGGTGGCGTTGGTGATCTTATCCGTTTCCGAATAACTGATCCTTGCATTTTTAATGTTGATCCGTTTGATCCGCATATCCAGGGCTACCTTTTGGAGTGCCTGCTGGGGATCCATCCCAATTTTTGTCCCTTTTTTTCCTTTATAAGCATTATTTGTATAGATCTGCACATCTGGTTTGCTGATGTTCATTACGCCGGCATATAGCACCTGGGCACGTAAAAAATCCTGCAGGTCGATATCGTTTATATCTATTTTTTTAAATTTTAAGGTAAAAATATCGCCGGTTTTTCCTGTTTGTTTGTAAAAATCATCACGGTTGTATCTGGGCGAAAGGGAAAGGTTATCCAATACAATTTTTCTTTCGGAGGTCGAAAAATAGATTTTTTGCGCCCTGGCATCATATAAACCGTCGGGCGTAGCGATATGATAGTCATGAACCGTAACATTCACTCCTTTGGTGTAATAAAATCTCGATGAGTCCGACCCGGACAATGAATCAATAAAAACATCAGAAATATCAATATCAAGGTGTTTCAGTTCAGTCTGTTTGGTTACCGGTTTGTTTTTGTTGATGTAATTTAAACTGATATCTTTTAATGAGATCGAGTCGATACGCAATTGCTTAAATACTTTTTTCATTATTTGATAAGGCGTTTTTGGCTTTCCGACCTTTACAGTATCATTAAAGTGATACCGTTTATCAATGATGGTGAGGCTTGGGTTCTCGATGGTGATATTGTCTATATCCAGTATTTTATCGTAATATGCCTTACGGGCGCCAATATTTTTGATGGACAACTTTTTAACACTCAGTATAAAAAGGTTATCCGGAGCTTTTTTCAGCCTTACCAGCTTTTCATACACAGCTGTATCAGGAATGAGCCTGAAATCCGAAAGCGTTGCGTTACCGGATGTGATATTGAGGTCGAAATCTGAATATTCAATATGATACAAGCTGTCACTGGAACTGAGCACCAATTCTTTCAGCCGTTTTTGTAACACGGGCTTCCAGCGATTGCCTGCAACGTATTGATTATAAAAATAATAGCCCGCGCCGGCGATCAGGAGGATAATTCCCAAAAAAACAAAGGGCCATTTACGGATTTTTTTGATAGTTTTTGCTTCTATTGATTCCACGAGTATTTATTAAACAGTTTTTATAACAAGTATGTAAGGATTTTGTTATTACTGACAATATGTCATCTTGTATTTAAATTTTATGTATTTTTGCAAACCAATTTTTTATATAGATGATGGATCTGGCAATTGCAGATAAAGTGCACGACGAAAGCAGGCAGGGAGAAGCCCTGGTATTGGAAACAAAAAAGGCAAAAAATAATGGCCGGAAACTTTATATTGAAAGTTATGGCTGTGCCATGAATTTCTCTGACAGTGAGATAGTAGCTTCTATTTTGCTGGATCAGGGATATGAAACAACTTCGGATTTTAATGTTGCCGACGTGATATTTATCAATACCTGTTCTATCCGCGAAAACGCTGAACAGCGCGTTCGTCACCGCTTGCGCGAATTTACCATTGCCAAGGTGAAGAACCCCGGACTGGTAGTTGGTGTGCTTGGCTGCATGGCCGAACGCTTAAAATCAAAGTTTTTAGAAGAAGAAAAATTGGTGGATGTAGTGGTTGGCCCTGATGCTTACCGCGACCTGCCTAACCTGATAGACCAGGTGGATAGTGGACAGAAAGCAGTGAATGTGCTTTTATCACGGGAAGAAACCTATGCGGATATAAGCCCGGTACGCCTTAACAGCAATGGTATTAATGCCTTCGTATCAATTATGCGGGGTTGCGATAATATGTGTTCGTTTTGTGTAGTGCCTTTTACACGTGGCCGCGAGCGCAGCCGCGACCCGCAATCCATCGTTAAAGAATGTACTGATTTGTTTAACCAGGGATACCGCGAGGTTACCTTGCTGGGGCAAAATGTGGATTCGTATAAATGGGGAGGAAGTCCGAAAGTCGGGAAGTCCGAAAGTCCGGAAGAAGAAAAAGCAGAGGGTTTAGGTGATATACAGCAAGTCAACTTTGCCAACCTTTTAGAAATGGTTGCCTTGATCAATCCCGATCTGCGGGTGCGTTTTTCAACTTCCCACCCAAAGGATATTACCGACGAAGTGCTGTACACCATAAAAAAACACGATAATATTTGCAACTATATCCACCTGCCGGTACAATCGGGCAATAGCCGTGTGCTGGAAATGATGAACCGTACGTATGACCGCGACTGGTATATCAACAGGATCGACGCGATCAGGAGGATCATCCCCGAATGTGCCATTTCAACCGATGTGATCACCGGGTTTTGCAGCGAAACGGATGAAGAACACCAGGATACCTTAAGCATGATGGATTATGTGCAGTATGACTTTGCCTATATGTTTATGTATTCCGAACGCCCGGGTACTTTAGCAGCCAAACGTTATGCTGACGATATCCCTGACGCGGTAAAACGCCAGCGCCTGAAAGATGTAGTTGCCAAACAACAGCAATACTCATTCTCTCGGCTACAGGCGCAGGTTGGTTCCGTACAAAAGGTTTTGATCGAAGGCTTTTCAAAAAAATCAGACAATGATTATTGCGGCAGAAGTGATAATAACGCGATGGTGGTTTTCCCGGTAGGTGAAAATTATAAACCGGGGCAGTATGTAAACGTTTTAATCGACAGGAGTACAACAGCTACCCTGATCGGGAAAGTTGTTTAGAGCCAGGAGTCAAAGAAACCCAATTGCTGATTTGTGAACGCCGAAAATATGGAGATGCTGAAAAACTGAAGAGTTGTTTGGCGTTAACATCTGAAATACAAAAAATGATTTTTGTATTCAGGGATAATTTAAAATAAAATTGAGACTGAATAGTCTTAGCTAATTAGGGGGATTTCTTAATTAAATCCTCAAACTTAAATTTTTGTCTTGAATCTTGATTCTTGACTCTTGATTCTAACCGCATGGAGATACAGGAAATAAAACAACGCTTCGGGATCATTGGCAGTTCGCCATTGCTTAACCGGGCAATAAATATAGCCATACAGGTGGCACCGACGGATATTTCTGTATTGATTACCGGCGAAAGCGGTAGCGGTAAGGAGGTGTTTTCACATATTATTCACCAGATCAGCCCGCGTAAACATGGGCCCTTTATTGCAGTAAACTGTGGGGCTATCCCCGAAGGGACGATAGATTCAGAATTATTCGGCCACGAAAAAGGCGCCTATACCGGCGCCGTTGGCGAACGTAAAGGGTATTTTGAAACCGTGAATGGCGGCACCATATTTTTGGATGAAATTGCCGAGATGCCCCTGGGTACACAGGCCCGCTTACTGAGGGTGCTTGAATCAGGCCAGTATATTAAAGTAGGTTCATCAAAGGTTGAAAAAACCAATGTTCGTGTTATTGCGGCTACCAACGTTGATGTTTACGAGGCTGTAAAAAACGGTAAATTCAGGGAGGATTTGTATTACCGGTTAAATACTGTGCCTTTACGTATCCCGCCGTTGCGCGACAGAAAAGAAGATGTTTACCTGCTTTTCAGAAAATTCACTTCGGATTTTACCGATAAATACCGCACACCGCCTATACAGCTGGATGAGGAAGCACAACAGGTGCTTATCAATTATTCGTGGCCGGGCAACATCAGGCAGCTAAAAAACATGGCCGAGCAGCTTGCCGTGCTCGAGCGTGACCGCGTTATCACTGCTCAAACCCTGTTATCCTATATCCCGGCCGAACAAACCGGCAAAAATTTGCCTATGCGCCTGGATAACCAGCAAAAGGAAGATTTTTCAGAAAGGGATATCTTATACAAAGTGTTATTTGATATGAAACGGGATATGGTGGAGTTGAAAAAATTGGTGGCCGATATTATCGAAAACGGGGGTGTTTCTATCAATCATTCAGGTAATGCGCAATCAATAAACCAATTATACAGGGATATTGAAATGCCTGGCAATCACGAACCGCAATTTACTTTACAAAAACCCGTTACCAATAATAATATCAATACCAATCCGTACAATATTACGCATGACGCAGAAGAGGTTGAAGAATCACTTTCGCTGGTTGATAAGGAGTCGGACCTGATCCGCAAGGCATTGAAAAAGCATAAGGGGAAACGTAAACTTGCCGCGAGCGAACTGGGAATATCTGAAAGGACTTTGTACCGTAAAATAAAAGAGTTAAATTTATAATTGAGATGAAAAGGATCCCCGGATTATTGTTGGTTGTTATCGGTTTGTTTTTACTTGGCTCATCGTGCAGTTATTCGTTAAAATTAAGCGGCGCGTCGATCCCGGTCAATATGAAAACCATCAGGGTTGAATTTTTTGAGAACAATGCCCAACTGGTGGTGAATAATCTGAGTACGAATTTTACCGAAGCATTGAAAACCCGGATCCGTAATACAACCAAGCTAGCTGTGGTACAAGGTGAGGCCGATGCTATTATGTCTGGCGCTATTACTGATTATAGCATCGCTCCGGTATCTATCAATGCCACGGCAAACAATGTGGCGCCCATAGCCGGGGCCAGCCGTTTAACTATTACGGTAAAGGTAAAATATGAGAACTTATTGGAAAAAGGGAAAAAAGACAATGATAGTTTTGAAGAGTCTTTCACCAAATACCAGGACTTCAGCGGCGACATAAATACACAGGAACAAACCCTGATAGCAGCTATTAATAAACAGTTAACAGAAGATATTTTTAATAAGGCCTTTGCAAATTGGTAAGCAATTCGTAGTTTCAGCACGTGGAGCAATATTCAAACAATAGTCAGAATGAGTTTTTATGGACATTATTAGCCAATCCGGCAAATGATGCCCATTTATATGCCTATAATTTACAAAGGCTGGTGAATGATTTTCCACAGAGCGGAATTTTACAGGCATTGCTGGCACATGCCAGCGAAGAGAAAAATTTAAAACGGGCTTCCACCTATTTTAACCCGAAGTCGTTATTTAAACTCATCAATGCGCCTTCCAGCTTTACGGGCGTACCGGAGGAGCGGATATTTATACAAAGCGGTATTTCTATAAATGGCGGCTTTCAGCAAAGCGAACCCCATTTTAGCGATAAAAATGTTGGATTGCCGGTGTATAATGGAATGGAAAGCGAAATCCATGCAGAATCAGGCGATCATGCCGCTGAGTTGGTTGATATAGAATCGCCGCCATTGGGGCATTTTTCGGAACCTGAATATGCTGCTGGGCATGAAGAAGTTACGTACCCCGATGAACCAACGGCCGAAAATCATGATATTGCAGAACCCGGAATAGAACCAGTTGAGCATGTTGCTGCTGAAGAACGGGAGCCGCAACTCATTCCTGAAGCTGTTGCAAATGTAACGGAGGCGCCGCCGCTAACGCAGCATATAGAAGATTCGTTTGCTGAAAATAAGGATGAGTTGATTGAATCAGTCATCCCTGAAAGCGAAATACCACATTTGAAGCCGCACTTTGGTGATGAAAATCATGAAGAGGCTATTCGCCCGGAAATAGCAGAAAATGAGGCGGAATCAGCACCCCAAATTTTTGAAGATATTCATTTGGCACAGGAAGAGCCTGTAACCATTATTGCTCCTGAATCATCTGCTCCGGAACCCGCTGCTGAAATAAATGAAGAATTAGCAACTGAAAATATTGAACCAATTGCGATAATTGAAGAAGAAGCGTCCATCGAAAATGGTGAGCCGGTTGCTGAAATAGAAACGGCTGAAAATATTGAACCCATTGCCATTATTGACGAAACGGAACGGTTTGAACCCGAAGCCTTCCCTGCTGAAGAGCATCATAAAGAACAGGCAACGAAGGAAACGGAGAAACCTGTAAACGAAGATATTGATGAAACTTACGACGAGATTGTTGGGATAGAAAATATTCATTTTAGCGATCAGTCCACTTATAAACCCGCCACGGGGGATAGTTTTTTCTCATTTGACAGGGAATTTGGTGCGCATGCCGACCCTGAAGAGGAGGAAGCGGAACAAGCTGCGCCGACGGCCGCTGCTAACGGGCAAGCCGACGCCGAACAAATAGACGTATCAAAATACAACGACGAAAAACTACCTTATTCTTTTTTGTGGTGGCTGGATAAAACGCGTAAAGAGCATTCGGCAGTTTACCAGCCGTATGTAAAGCCACCGGCCGCCAATACCCAGCCAGGCAAAAGGCCTAAAAAACTTACAGACGAACTGCAGCAGCAGTATTTTGAGAATATTTTTCATATTACTACTGTTGACGACCTGGACAAAAGTGCGGCGCCGCCAAAGGCCCCCTATGACATTAAACGTAAGGAACATGTGATCATTGAGCGCTTTATAAAAGAAGAGCCCCAGATCAGGCCCCAAAGCAGTGATAAGCTGGATAATGAGAACAAGGCGAAAAAAAGCTCGGAAGACAGGGACGAGCTGGTAACCGAAACACTGGCGGCCATTTATACCGACCAGATGCTTTATCATAAAGCTATCGCATCGTATAAAAAATTGATGTTGAGATTTCCGGAAAAAAGCCGTTACTTTGCAGACAAAATAGAACAGTTAGAAAAGAAAACCAATTAATATAATATAATGTACCAGTTATTACTGATCATCGCGATCATCGTTTGTGTGTTATTAGTACTGATCGTATTGATACAAAACCCTAAAGGCGGCGGTTTATCGTCAAATTTTTCAAGTTCATCGCAACTGATGGGCGTTCAAAAAACCGGTGATTTCCTTGAAAAAGGAACCTGGGGACTTGCTATCATTCTTATCGTATTATCGATGGCCATTAATGTGGCCGTTAAGGGCGGTACGCAAACAACCGTAAACAAATTTAAAGAGCAAACAGAAGGCGCTTCAAAACCGGTTACTCCTGCTGCAGCCCCTGTAAGTTTTCCTGCACAAACTCCTGCAAACAATCAGCCTGCTCCCGCTCAAAAGGGAAAGTAAGGTTTTATAAAAATATATTAAATGGCCCCGTCCCAATTTCTGTTGAGATGGGGCTATTTTTTTGCCCCTGCTTTAAAAAAATCTTACTGACACGATGGCATTTCAGTTTTAAGGTAATATTAAGTTAAAACTGAAAAACTGAAAAATCTGACAATAAAACAGCATTTATATGTCAATTAGGGCGGATATTTTTGCTTGGCATAATTGATGAGGAATGGGAGGCAGACCAGCCCGGCGAAGTCGGGACTTAAATTTATTTCTAAAAATTAAATAATTGTATAACTATGTCATTAAACATTAAACCTATCGGAGACAGGGTAGTAGTGGAAGCTGCTCCGGCCGAAGAGAAAACTGCTTCCGGGATCATTATTCCGGATACTGCTAAAGAAAAACCTCAGCGCGGAACTATTGTTGCTGTAGGCGACGGAAAAGTAGATGAGCCTTTGACCGTTAAAGTTGGTGACCATGTTTTATATGGTAAGTATGCAGGTACCGAGATCACCTACGAAGGCAAGGAGTATTTAATTATGCGTGAATCTGATATTTACGCCGTTCTTTAATCAATTATTGAATTATTGAAGGATTGAATTATCGAATCAGGCCTTCAATCACTAATTCACTAAATCACTAATTCAAAAATTAAAAATCATGGCAAAACAAGTTAAATACAATGTTGAAGCACGCGATGCCCTTAAACGCGGCGTGGATATTTTAGCCAATGCGGTTAAAGTAACATTAGGCCCTAAAGGTCGTAACGTAATTATTGATAAAAAATTCGGTTCACCTATCATTACAAAAGACGGTGTAACTGTTGCTAAAGAGATCGAATTAAAAGATGCTTTAGAAAATATGGGGGCCCAAATGGTTAAAGAAGTAGCCTCAAAAACTGCTGACCAGGCAGGTGACGGTACTACCACTGCTACCGTATTAGCTCAGGCAATTGTAACCGCAGGTATTAAAAACGTAGCTGCCGGTGCAAATCCTATGGATTTAAAACGCGGTATCGACAAAGCTGTTGCAGCCGTTGTTGAAGATCTGAAAAAACAATCACAAACAGTTGGCGAAGACAATAACAAGATCAAACAAGTTGCAGCTATTTCGGCTAATAACGATGAGATCATTGGTTCATTGATCGCTGAAGCGATGGCTAAAGTTGGTAAAGATGGTGTGATCACTGTTGAAGAAGCAAAAGGAACTGAAACAGAAGTTAAAACTGTTGAAGGTATGCAATTTGACCGTGGTTACCTTTCTCCATACTTTGTGACCAATGCTGATAAAATGGAAGTTGAACTGGATAATCCATATATCCTGATCTATGATAAAAAAATCTCTTCCATGAAGGAATTACTTCCTATCCTTGAAAAACAGGTTCAAACAGGCAAACCACTTTTAATTATTGCTGAAGACCTTGACGGCGAAGCTTTAGCTACTTTGGTAGTTAACAAGATCCGCGGCTCGCTGAAGGTTGCTGCTGTTAAAGCACCAGGCTTTGGTGATCGCAGGAAAGCAATGCTGGAAGATCTGGCTATCTTAACCGGTGGTACTGTAATTTCAGAAGAAAGAGGTTATAAATTAGAAAACGCCGATCTTACTTACTTAGGTACTGCTGAGAAAATCGTTATCGACAAAGATAATACAACAGTTATCAACGGTGCTGGTAAATCAGAAGAGATCAAATCACGCGTAAGCCAGATCAAATCTCAGATCGAATCAACTACATCTGATTATGACCGCGAAAAATTACAGGAACGTTTGGCCAAATTATCAGGCGGTGTTGCTGTACTTTACGTAGGTGCTGCTACCGAAGTTGAAATGAAAGAAAAGAAAGACCGTGTTGATGATGCTTTACATGCAACCCGTGCGGCTGTTGAAGAAGGTATTGTTGCAGGTGGTGGTGTTGCTTTCATTCGCGCGGTTGCTGCCCTTACCGGCCTAAAAGGTGTTAACGAAGACGAAAATACTGGTATCCAGATCATCCGTCGCGCTATCGAAGAGCCTTTACGCCAGATTTGCGAAAACGCAGGTATCGAAGGTTCTATCGTAGTTCAAAAAGTTAAAGAAGGAACAGGTGACTTTGGTTACAATGCACGCACCGATAAGTACGAAAACTTAATTGGTGCAGGTGTTATTGACCCAACTAAAGTAGGCCGTATAGCTTTGGAAAACGCAGCGTCAATTGCAGCAATGTTGTTAACAACAGAATGCGTGTTGGCTGATGATCCTGAAGACGAAAAAGCCGGCGGTCCTCCAATGGGCGGCGGTGGCATGGGCGGCATGATGTAATCATGAAGTCCTGAGTCTGGAGTCGAAAGTCTTAAGTCAAAAGTGGTATTTACTTTTGACTTAAGACTCAGGACTCAAGACTTTTCTTAAAACCCTGTCTGGTAAAACAGACAGGGTTTTGTTTTTATACACTTTTGCATTGTCATGATGGGGTAAATGGAGGGTCATTTGTTAATCAAATGATTGATTTTGTATTTTTTGAGTTACAATACGGGGTAAATTTGTTTAAGATTCAATATATGGTAATTCAGGCACAGCATTTGAATCAGCATCCGTGCTATGAAACATCTGACCGGAAAAACGAAATTTTTACAAAGCCAAATAGTTGATTGGTTGTTCATTAAGGGCCCCGAACTGTTTATTACTATTTACGGTAAATAATAAATCCCTAACTTTGCAGCTTTATGAAGCTTCAAAAATATTACGACCTGGTTTACGACTGGTTATTAATCAACGGCGCCCGTTTCCTGGTCGCAGTCATCATATTACTTATCGGGTTAAAACTGATCAGGTTCCTCAGATCGAAGCTTAGCAACCGTTTGGCCAGAAGGCATGTACACTCGTCTTTACAGCCGTTCTTTTTAAGCTTAACCATCACTGCCTTTTATATTTTGCTGATCATCGTAGTGATGAAGATACTTGGCTGGCCCTTAACGGAGTTTACCACTATTATAGGGGCATTTAGCGTGGCGGCAGGTTTGGCGCTATCGGGCACCTTCCAAAATTTTGCCGGCGGAGTGCTCATTCTTTTACTAAAACCATTTGAGCTTGACGACAGTATTGTAGCCCAGGGACAGGAGGGTAAAGTAACATCGATACAGATTTTTTATACGGTGTTATTAACGGTTGATAATAAAACTATCATCATCCCCAATGGCAAGCTGTTTAACGAAGTAATTGTAAATGTTAGCCGTGAGAACCGCAGGCGACTGGACTTTGAATTTAAAATGGGCTATGCGGCTGATATTGATAAAGCCAAAGCAATTGTACTTGACATTATAAAGGCTGAGAAAAGTATTTTAGTGGATTTCCCGGTTAGGGTAGGAGTTATTGCCATGGATGTGGACAGTATCCGTTTTACCGTAAACGTTTGGGTTTTGCCGGATGATTTTTTGTCGGTTAAAATTTCATTAATGGAGAATATCCTGAAGAAAATGGCCGCTGCCGGCATTGCTTTCCCAAAACCGGGTTAGGCTTTTCACCCCCAGGCTTTTTTACGCAATTCTTCAAGCGTAACCGGCTTATCCTTCCATATGCCAGATAAAGCATTGGCATCCGGTTTTTGAGCAAACCTTACTGGCAAATCTAATCGTGGTTTTTTGCCTTCAGGCTGTTCAATTACTAAATCAAAGGTTTTTGCTAATTCCTGCAGAGCTTTCAAAGCTTTTATGTTTTTATATTTAATAATTACTTCGGGCATACACAAATACAATAAAATTCAAAAAGTGTCGCCACTTAAGTTAGATCAAAATCAAAAAACGGCAAATGTCACGTTGAATCAGGCTGATCAAATCCTTTGTTTAGCTTTTATTTCCAGGTAGCGGTTAATGGTATTTACGGTCAGGTTTTGCGGGGTGCTTAAAATAGATTGGATGTTGTTTTTTGCCAGTTCCTTAACGATCAGTTTTTTGTCATAAGCAAACTTTTCGGCGATGGTTTTTATATAGATGCCTTCCACATCGGCTGCCGGTTTTTCGCTCAGTTTTTTCAATTCGGTATTCTCAAAAAATACCACCAGCAACAAATGGAATTTAGCGATCCTTTTTAGGTAAGGGAGCTGCCTTTGCAGGGACGAGATGCTTTCGTAATTGGTGAAAAATACCACCAGGCTGCGCTGTTTAATCACATTACGGACAGTGCTATACAGCAGCTCCATATTTGTTTCCAGGTAGCGGGTCTTCTCCTTGTATAAAATCTCCAGTATTTTGTTGGTCTGTGTAGGCTTCCTGTCGGCAGGTACTACTGCGCCAATTTTTTCGGCTACGGTGATCAGGCCTGCTTTGTCTTCTTTTAGCAAAGCGATGTTGGAGAGTACCAGGCTGGCATTGATGGCATAGTCAAGCAGGCTCAAACCTTCAAAAGGCATTTTCATGGCCCTTGATTTGTCTATGACACAGTATACATGCTGAGATTTTTCGTCAGTGTAAGAGTTAACCATCAGGCTTCCGCGCCTTGCAGTGGCTTTCCAGTTGATGGTGCGGAAATCGTCTCCCTGTACATAGTTTTTTACTTGTTCAAACTCCAGGCTATGGCCCAGCCTTCGCATTTTTTTGATGCCCAGCTCCGATAGGTGATCAGATATGGCCATTAGCTCATATTTCCGCATCTGCAGGAACGAAGGGTAAACTGGTAAGGTTTCGCCCTTACCGAAGTTGTAACGCCTGCTGATGAGCTTTAAAGGCGATTTTACGAATACCCTTACCAACCCGAACTCATACTCGCCGCGTTTGGTTGGCCGCAGGATATAGTTGATTAGTTTGCGTTGCTGAGGCTTCAGTTCTGTATCGAACCAAAGGTCTCGTTTTTGAAACTGGATGGGTATTTCATCAATAATACCAGCAGTAATATTAAAAGGGTACCAGTTTTCAATATAGATCCCCAGTTCGTTATCATCATTATTGCTGAGGCGTTCGGGGGCATGCCGTTTGGCGAAAATGCCTTTTTTTACGCGGTAAAGCATAAAAAGATCCATCATCATCAGCACAACCAGGCAATAGAAGGCGAGTTCGGGTATGATACCCAACCATGGAAAAAAGAAAGCCAGCAGAAACAACACTACACAGCCTCCCAGCGCGGTAAATAACCGGTTAGTTAAAAACAGATTTTTATAAAACAGACCTGAACCTTTCTTCACTATTTTTTATAGTTGGATGCTGACATGTAAATTACCTTTCACTACTCACTACTCACCAATTCACCTCGGTACCTCAATTTTCCCGATCATTTGCGCAATGATATCATCAGGGGATGCGCCTTCCATTTCCTTATCGGGCGTAAGCATTATCCTGTGCCTTAAAACCGGCGCGGCTACGTAAATAATATCGTCGGGTGTTACAAAGTCGCGGCCCCTGATGGCAGCTATGGCTTTTGCAGCATTTACGATGGCGAGCGAAGCACGTGGTGAGCCCCCCAGATATAATGACTTGTTATTGCGGCTTTCGTGGATCAGTTTCGCAACATATACCAGGAGCTTTTCCTCTACATGCAGGCCTAAAACCTGGTTCCTGATAGCAACAATATCGTCACCTGATAACACAGGCTGTATATCGAGCAGCTGTTCAGCTGTTTTATGCTGGTGTTGCTGTGTCAGGATCGCAATCTCTTCGTCAAGTGATGGATATTTAACTTCTATCTTAAAGATAAACCTGTCCAGTTGTGCTTCCGGAAGGCGGTAGGTGCCTTCGTGTTCAACAGGGTTCTGGGTCGCCAATACAGTAAACGGTTCCTGCATTTTATAGGTCTGGCCGTCAATGGTTACCTGGCGCTCCTCCATCACCTCAAACAAAGCCGACTGTGTTTTGGCGGGTGCGCGGTTAATTTCATCTATCAGGATGATATTGCCAAAAACCGGCCCGTGCTTAAACTCAAACTCTGTTGTTTTTGGGTTAAAAACTGATGTGCCCAAAATATCCGAAGGCATCAGGTCGGGCGTAAACTGGATGCGCGAGTACTGTGCTTTTATCGACCTGGCAATTAACTTCGCTGTCAATGTTTTTGCCACACCCGGAACACCTTCTATCAAAATATGTCCATCGGCCAGGATCCCGGCGATCAACAGGTCGATACTCTCCTGCTGGCCCACAATGATTTTCGCAAGCGTGGTTTTTATTTGTTCGACAGCATGGCTCAACTTGCTGAGATCGGTTCTCTGTTCAAATAGTTCATCTTCCATATTACCTTGATTTGGTATAAAATTCTTCTATAAAATTGTCTAATTTAATAAGGTCACGATCGGTAACGTGATCCTTTTCATTTATATAATTTAAGTAGTCGACAAAATTTTCGGAAAACGTTTTGTCGAAACCAAATTTGCCCGACAAATTCTCTTTAAATTCTGCGTCAAGGCTATTGGTTTTAATTTGGAATTCATCGCGCAGGCGCGACAAAAAATAGAGAATATTTTTCCGGGCGATATTTGCGTTGTCGCGTTTTTCGTAATAAACCTGGCCGACTACATTAACAAAATCCAGCGTTGAATTGCTTAGTGGCTCAATAACCGGAATAACGCGCTGGCGCCTTTTAATTTCAAATAGTACGAAAGCTAACAAGGAGAAAAGGGTGATGTAATAAGCCCAAGCCAAAGTAGCATGACTAAAAAATACCCGCATAGGCGAGTCGTTTGTTTCATCACCTATGGTATAATATTCATCCCAGATAACCTGGTCGGTATTTTTTACAAATGACAGTGCTGTTGAGGCGTATGCGCGGCCCTGGACATTGAGCATGCTGTAATTGCCAAAAAATTTGGGATTGGCCATTAAATATAAGGCACCCTTACCCATCTTGAATTTCAGGAAATTAGCCCGATGCTCGGCATTTTCGCCGATTACAATGGTTTTGGAAGTATCAAAATTATTGAAGTAAATATTCCCTACACCTTTTAACAAGCCATAATATTTATCAGGATTTAAGGCGGGGCTTAAAAAATGCACGGAGTCGGCTTTGTTTAAATTAAAGGTTTGTCGTGTTTCAACTTTTAATTCCTTTTTGATCAGCTTTCCAAAATACTTTGCGCCTATAAAAACATCATTGCCTGCTTTTACATATTTTACCAATTGGTCATAATCAGTTTCAGTAAGTTCCACATCAGGGGCCACGATGATGTACGATGTATTTTTTACAGAATCTTCGGCTAAAACACTATATACCGGTTGGCGGTAAGTAACAATATGCGCACCGGGATATATATCATTTAACCTTTCGAACATGATATAGGTTCCGAAAGGTATTTTATCGTTATGATTTAATGTATCGATCCAGTTAATTGATTTAGGGCGATTCGCCTCCGCAATAATGTACAATACCAGTAAAATGCCGGCGCTGATCAGGTATATTTTCAGGCTTTTGCTTTTCATAGTATTTGTTTTTTAAAGTCCTGGAAAAGCTGGTAAATTCCGTTAAAGCCTTTTTGATCTATAGAAAAATTACCATACCATATATATTCAAATTCCTTTGTTAATGAGCTGAAGGTTTGTTTTTGTTCCGCATCAGTTAGCTCATATAAATAGGCGGCATTGGTTTTATCAATTTGCCAGGTTATTAGTTTGCCATCGCTGAGTTGTTTCAGGCACTTTAAGTACAATAGGCGTACGCCAAGCCGATAATTATGTTGTGAAATGGCCTTTTCAATTTCACTATCAAAGTCTATCCCATGAATATCTTCCAGTGATTCCGTAAAGGGGACCTGTATTTTTTTCGATTCACGCCGCCATAAATTAGATACGTCGATCCCCAGTGATTTTAAAACAATATATACCACAAAACCAATGGCGATGGCCAGCAACAGGTATTTTAAAAAGGTTGCGCTGCCCGGAACTGAAATAAACGCGCTTTTAATCTTGGACCAGAGCCAATCGATAATATAAGCTACCCATGCCCAAAACCTTGTCCAGGCTGACATGTCATATGCCGTACCTTCGCGGTAATCAAAATCCTTATCATGGTTGAACTTTTCAATTGCCTGATCGCTGATTTTTTTTACTTCTATTTTTGAACTGTCAGGCCTGATTTTTGCCTGGATATGTTTTTTGCCGGACGCAAGGGCCGTAGTCAATAAAAATATTGAAAATACCAACGAAAAAATAAAGACGAAAACCCGACGCATCATATTTAGTATTCTTCTTTAGGATGGGAAGAATCGTTTTCATTGCTTTTACCGAACTTATCAATTCGTTCCATTAAACCAAGCCCTTCTTTTTCTTCTGAAAGGTTAAAGTAACATAATGCTACCGCGATAGCTGATAAGGCATATGCAAGCATCAAAATATTCCTTAATGCGCTAAAAAATATAAGCAGGGGGAGTGTAAAGCTTTTGTTTGAAAAGAAACTGGAACCAACAGTGAGAATAGTTAGGGGAATACCCGCAAACGAGCTGGCAATGCCAACGATCAATGAAGTGATAAATATAATGCCGAATACAAACCACCAATTATTTTTAATTAACTTAAAACTCCGGTTAAAAGCATAACTGAATGAAGTGTTTTCGATAATAATAATGGGGATGACCAGGTAGAAAACGTTGGCAACATAAATCCCTGGGAAAACACAAAGCAGGAAACCAACTCCTATTAAAATTGCAATAACAATACCACTGCCGATCACCCTGAAAAAATAAAATTTAAAATAGCCCCAAACTTCTTCAAAAGTTGGTTTTAAATTTCCTTTTTGAAGATATACCGAGATATAACACAATGTTACCATGTGTATGCAAACCTGTAACATGATCATAACAAAGGCATTAAAAAGCAGGCTCACAAAATAAGTAACCGTATATTCAGGCACATTATATGCATTTGCATTGGCATTAAACGGGAACGCCCCTCTGTACAAATTCATCATCCCCATATATTGAAAAACTGAAGTTACCGTACCAACAACTATAAAAAAGCCGCAGATAATAAGCAATGAAAGAAATAATGGTTTGAAGTTTTCCTTTAAAAAAGTAAAAGAATCGTTAATTACCTGTCCAAAGTCCCGTGTTTTTCTAAGCTCAATAGGTTGGTTCATAAAAGGTTATTTATTGTGATTTAATTTTCGGTTAAGGTGTCTGGGGTATATAATAACATACCAGCTAATAAACAAGAACGACCCGGTTAATATAGCAATACTTATCCATATCGGCATATCAGTTTTGCGGGTAATAAAACCCTCAAAAAAAGCTGCGGTTAAAAATACAGGGATCAGGCCTATTGCTATTTTTAGTCCGTCTTTTGCACCCTTTTTTAAAGATTCAAATCTTGAATAGGTTTTTGGAAAAAGAAAGCCGTTACCCATAGCAAGCCCCGCACCGCCTGCCAGTATAATAGCAGAGATTTCGAGCGTACCATGACACCATATCACCAGGATAGATTGCAAACCAAAGCCTTTGCTAAAGAAATAATATTGGAATGCACCCAGCATAACGCCGTTTTTTAGCAGCTGATAAATACTCCCTACCGAAAAAAAAATCCCCATTACAAATATCATCAATTCAACCATAATGTTGTTTGCAGCAATGCCGACAAACATTAAAAACGGATTTGATTGTTTATAAACGCCAAAGGGATCGCCCTTGGCAATATTTGCATTGGTCATGTTAACATATTGATCGCCCATGATCAGGCGCACAAACGTGTTATCATATTTTGCAGAAAGGGCACCCATCAGGCTAAAAACCATGAAAAATAAGAAAGAATATAAAAGCGCTCTCCGCTGTTTATAAAAAACTAAGGGCAATTCATAACTCCAGAAGGTGACGAACCTATTCGTTTTTTCTTTTTTATTCTTATAAATAGATTGGTGGAAGGTAGAGGCCAGCCCATTTAAATATTTAGTGGTGTTTGATTTTGGGTAAAACGTTTTGGCGTATGCAAGGTCATCTGTTATTTGAATAAAAGATTCGGCAAGTTCATCCGGGCCGGTATTTTTCAAATCTTCATAGCCTTTCCACTTTTCTTTACCTTGTTTTACAAATAAAGCCTCACGCATTTTTTTTGGGATTTTTTTGTTTAAAATAGTGACAAATTTTTAATCTGCAATCATAAATTAAATAACAAATATATATTTGTTAAAAATGGGAATAATCACAATACATACAACCCAAAACATAGATATTGACTATGAGATAGGGGGGCTTGGCGAACGCATCCTGGCACGGATAATTGATTTTGTAATTTTTATCCCGTTTTTATTTATCGGCATTTTTTTTAGCGTGTCGGGTTCTCAAACTGCTATCATTATTTTTTATGCGTTTTTGGCTTTAATTTTTGTTTTTTATGACCTGGTTTGCGAGGTGTTTTTTAACGGGCAAAGCTTAGGTAAGCGGGCCGTTAAGATACGCGTGATCAGCTTGGATGGAGCCCGGCCGAAATTTAGCCAGTTTTTGTTACGGTGGTTGTTCAGGATGGTTGATTTTAGCCTGACGGGTGGATTATGTGGACTGGTAACAGCTGCGGTTACTGAAAACGGACAGCGCGTAGGTGACCTTGTTGCAGGAACAGTTCTTATAAAAACATCGCCCCGGACCACCATGAATAATATTGCCTTTCCTTTGACAGAAAGCGCTTACGAACCGGTGTTTACGCAGGCCAGCGAATTAAATGACAGTGATATAGCCCTGATACATGAAGTGATTGCCACCTATTTTAAAAATGGCAATAATCAGCTTGTTTACAATATGGCCGATAAGATCAGAAATCATCTTGGCATATCCCTGCCACCGGATATGAACAGTATGCAGTTTTTACAAACTATCATTAAAGATTATACGCACATAACTTCTCAGGCTGATAGGTTGTAGTGATGGTATATCGACCATAATTTAACACAATAACTGATCAATACGATACCGCCTGTTAACACAAACAGCGACTTCTTTACAATGTCTTTTGAGTTGTCGAGCTTAAAAAACGTATCGGCAATGCCGTATAAAAGGAAAAGGATAACAGGAATTGTTGCGGGATATAATGCAAAACTAGAATGCCAGTTGCCTTGCAACATTTCCAGCAACGAACGCTGAAAACCGCAACCAGGGCAATCAATACCGGTCAAGGCTTTAAATGGGCATTTTAATAAATGATTTTGCAGCCATTTAATAAAAACTAAATGGCTGCAAAATATTTGTAAGTACATATTTATTAAGAATTAAACCTGGGGCGGACTATTAGGGTCTTGGTAGCCCGAAGAATCAAATGGCTGCCGTGGTTTTAAGCCGCCTGCTTCTGCTGCTGATGGGCCGAGGTATTGATAATTGCCAAACCCTAAGATCGGCCAAAAAATAAAACCTAGCAGTATTAAACCAATGGTAAAACCTTCACTTTGTCCAAAACTCTTGCTCAACAGGTTTAAAGTCCAAACCAGAAAAATAATGTTTACGCAAGGTATGATGAATAAAAAGATCCACCAAATGGGTTTTCCCACAATTTCAAGTAATACGATTAAGTTGTAAATCGGGATAATACATGCCCAACCCGGTTTTCCCGCTTTGGCATAAACTTTCCATTGCCCGATAACTACAATAAGCCATACGATAATAATAGGGATAAGCATCGCTGCAAATAAAGCCATAATGCCAGCTGCTGCGCCGGCTGATGATGAATCGTAACTTTCCATGTGTTTTTGTTTTTGATTGGATTTTGATTAGGATTTAAATATGATTTGAATGTATCAATTCTATTTTGGAATTTCAAACTTTTAAGTAAAAAAAATGGTACACGATGAAAGGTGTTCATACAATTATACCTTTGTTCTATGCAAAGAGAGCAGATTTCGGTATTTGATATTTTCAAGATAGGCATTGGCCCTTCAAGTTCTCATACCCTTGGCCCATGGCGTGCGGCCCAGCAATTTGTGCAGTCACTTATTGATAAAAAGGCGCTGGAATTTGTTGAAGAAGTCAAAATTTTGCTTTACGGTTCACTTGCTAAAACCGGCAAAGGGCATGGTACGGATATCGCGATACTTTTAGGCTTAAGCGGCGATGACCCGGTAACTTTTGAAGTTGATCAGGTGATTCCGAAAACTGCAGAGATCCGGAAAACAGGTAAGTTGCTGGTTGGCGGAAAACAAGAAGTTATATTTAATGAATCGGAAGACCTTTTATTTCTTTTTAACGAAAGTTTGCCTTTTCACCCTAATGCGGTAACCTTCCAGGCGTTTTTAACAAACGGTGCGGCAATCTCCGAAACCTATTACTCTATCGGCGGTGGTTTTGTGGTTAAAGAAGGCGGGGATGGGCAAACAAAAACCGACGTTGATTTGCCTTTCCCGATAGAAACGGCCAATAACCTGCTGCACTGGTGCATCAAAACCGGGCTCAAAATATCAGAAGTAGTGATGGAAAATGAGTCCGCATGGCGCACCGAGCAGGAAACACGTAGCGGCGTACTCAATATTTTTAAAGCCATGAAGGAATGCATCTACCGCGGTTGCCATACCACAGGGTATTTGCCCGGGGGCTTAAATGTAGCCAGGCGGGCCGCGAGTTTGAACAGGAGGCTTATTGGCAACCGGGTTTATACCAATTATGACGAATGGGTAGACGCGGTGCGGGATACCGGCAACAGCTTTCAAAACATACTGGATTGGGTAAGTTGTTTCGCTTTGGCTGTTAACGAGGAGAATGCTTCATTTGGACGGGTGGTTACCGCCCCGACCAATGGCGCCGCAGGCGTAATACCAGCAGTTTTACAATATTACCTCGTTTTTTGCGATGGTTATACCGATGAGCGGATCATTCAGTTTTTATTGACCGCATCCGAGGTGGGCAGTATTTTTAAAAAGGGGGCGACCATATCGGCAGCTATGGGCGGCTGCCAGGCGGAGATCGGGGTATCGTCGGCTATGGCTGCCGCGGCGCTGACCGAATGTTTGGGCGGCACCCAGCGCCAGGTTTTAATGGCTGCGGAAATTGCTATGGAACACCACCTGGGCATGACCTGCGACCCCATTGGCGGCCTGGTACAGGTGCCCTGCATTGAGCGGAATACGATGGGTGCCATAAAAGCTATCACGGCATCGCAGCTTGCCCTGCAAACGAATCCGGATAACGCCAAGGTAAGCCTGGATGCGGTAGTTAAAACCATGTGGCAGACGGCTTTGGATATGAATTCAAAATATAAAGAAACCTCGGATGGCGGCCTGGCTATCAATATTCCGTTGAGTTTGCCGGAATGTTAGGTAATTTTTATGTTGCAGTTTGATTGTTTAATTGCAAAAGCTTAAATTCGTTCATGACAAATGACCGCCGCGTATTTTTGAAGCAGGCTGCCGCCCTTGCAGGTGCTTTTTCCGTTAATAGTCTTTTTAACCAGGTTCATGCCGCAGATTGGAAACAAGCATCGCAAAAAGTAAGCCATCTGAGCGATGCGCAGATAGCCGAAGATGAGGATTTTTGGCGCGTGATACAGCAATCATACACCGTAAGCCCCAATATCATCAACTTAAATAATGGCGGCGTTTCACCGTCGCCGCTGGTAGTACAGCAGGCTGTGGAACGTTATAATCAACTCACCAACGAAGGGCCGTCATACTACATGTGGCGCATTCTGGACCAGGGCCGCGAACCCTTGCGCGAAAAGCTGGCTGAACTGGCAGGGACACTGCCGGACGAAATTGCCATTAACCGCAATTCAACGGAAGCACTTAATACGATGATTTATGGTTTGGACCTTAAAGCCGGCGATGAGGTGATCGGCACGAAGCAGGATTACCCGCATATGATACAGGCCTACCGGAAACGGGCTATCCGCGATGGCATCGTATATAAGCAGATCAGTTTTGATTTCCCCATTGAGGATGATGCCGAAATTGTGAAAGCTTATGAAGAGGCGATCACGCCAAAAACAAAACTTATCCATATCACCCATATGATCAATTGGGTTGGTCAGATCATGCCGGTGCAAAAAATAAGCGATATGGCGCATGCCAAAGGCATTGAGGTTCTTGTAGACGGTGCACATTCATTTGGTTTACTGGATTTTAAAATACCCGACCTCCATTGCGATTATTTTGGTACCAGTTTGCATAAATTCCTGTCGGCACCAATAGGCAGCGGGATGTTGTGGATCAAAAAAGAAAAGATAGAAAATGTTTGGCCGATGGTATGCGGTGACAAACCCCATGATGGCGACATCCGTAAATTTGAAGATCTGGGTACCCGCAGTTTCCCGATTGAACAGGGGATAGGCGAGGCCATCAATTTTCATGAAGGCATAGGCAGCAAACGCAAAGAAGAACGGATCCGCTTCCTGAAGAATTATTGGGCATCAAAAGTTCAGCACATCCCCAAGGTTAAACTGCATACCTCGTTAAACGCCAAATATTCCTGTGCTATCTGCGGCGTAAGTGTGGATGGAATGACGCCCGGCCAGCTGGAATCTGCCCTTTTTGATAAATATAAAATACATACCGTTGGTATTAATTGGGAAAATATCAGTTGCGTTAGGGTAACACCGCACGTTTACACTTCAATAAATGACCTTGATAAACTGGTTAAAGGGATAGGAGAGATAGCCGCCAAAGGAAAAAGTTAATTTTTTAATTTGCGGGTCACCAGGGGGGCAAGCAGGTTAGTCCACAAGGTATACATTTTTTTTGACGGGTGGAGTTCATCCGCTGCGAGTAGCGTAGTGTCTGTGGCCGCCAGCCGCGAAATATCAGTGACGTTGAGGTAATTGGCCTCAGCTTGCAGAGTGACGCTTTTATTTATATCGTTAAAAAGGTCAATCTGCGGTCCGATCGTACTTCCCTGGCCTTTCGCAAACGGCGTTACACCCCAATCCGGTATCGACAAGACAAAAACATGGCTGGCTTTACCACCAGCTAAATTGATGGCGGTATTTAATATTTGAGCAAATTTCAATCGGTAATCGCTAATACTTAGCCCTTGTGCTTCGTCGTTTACGCCAATCATCAGGGTAACTAATCCAAATTTTGTACTGCCAATCCCGCTTCCGCCTACTGCGTTGATCAGATCAACCGTCGTCCAGCCTGGTTTAGCAATTTCAATGGGGGGCAGTATATGAATGGATCGTTTATTTAATACGCTATCCAACAAGTAAGGGTAGGTGTCATTCTGGTTTACATCTACTCCTGCTGTATAGGAATCGCCTAATGCAAGGTAACTAAGTGTATCCGAAGCGGTAGTTTTGGTGGTATCCGGAAGCCTAATAGCAACAGCAACCGGAACGGTCGCCGCTTTTTTGGTGCATCCGGATAACCCGGCAAGTAACAACAGCATAAATAGCAACCGTTTCATAACACATTTCTAAGCGATTTTTTTGAGCGGTTCATTTTTTTAATTCAGTCGCCAGCATCGGCGCCAGCTGTTTAACCCACAATAAATACATCTTGCCTGACGGGTGCAGGCCATCGGGAGCAATCAAAGTTGGATCGTTGGCCGCAGTTCTTGATATCGCTGTTATATCAAGATAATTAACTCCAGCCTTCAGGCTTATGGATTTGTTAATGGCATTAAATTGATCTATTTCCGGCCCTATTTCACCATCACGCCCGCCCGCAAAAGGTGTTACCCCGTAATCGGGTATCGACAATACAAAAACCCTGCTGGTATCGCCGTTTGCAAAGGTTATTGCCGTGTTTAAAACCTGGGCAAACTTTATTTTATAATTATCCTGGCTCAGGCCCTGGAATTGGTCGTTTACACCGATCAAAAGTGTTACAAAATTGAATTTTTTACTTGTGATGCCGCTCTTGGCAATCGCAGCGATCAGGTTATCAGTTGTCCATCCGGTGGTGGCAATAATTTTCGGAATTTCTACGTTAAAGGAATTGTCCCTTAATGCGCTTGTCAGCTGGTACGGGTATGATTCAGCGGAAGGAACGGCTTCCCCAATGGTATATGAATCGCCTAAGGCAAGATAGGATAGAGAATCCGTCATAGGTTTTGTTTTAGTTGTTGTGTCTACCGTCATCAGCCGGGCTACATCGGCCTTTTTATTACATCCTGATAATGCCGTTATCGCTATTAATATAATCTGTAATGTTTTCATACCATCTCCATATTGAACAATACGGAAATATGGTGTTTAAGGATTTTTTTTACTTGAATTATATCAACTTCATACCCCAACTCTCTTTGCATCGAGGTTACATCTTTATCATCAATACCGCAGGGGACTATATTTTTAAAATAATCAAGATCGGTATTTACATTAAATGCCAGGCCATGCATGGTTACCCACCTGCTGCACCTGACGCCCAAAGCGCAAATTTTGCGGGCCTTGTCATTATCTGCATCGAACCAAACACCGGTATAACCGGGGTATCGTCCGGCGCGCAAACCAAACTCTGCAAGGGTTAATATAACGGCTTCTTCAAGGGTGCGCAGGTATAAATGTATATCGGTAAAAAAATTGTCGAGGTCGAGGATAGGATAGCATACGATCTGTCCCGGGCCATGGTAAGTGATATCGCCCCCGCGGTTAATCGGGTAGTAGGATGCTTGCTTTTCAATAAGTCCCTTTTCGTCTAAAAGCAGATGCTCGGGTTTGCCGCTTTTGCCCAGGGTATAAACGTGCGGGTGTTCGCAAAATACAAGGTAATTGGGCGTTAAGGTTTCCTCTTCGTATTCATCCCCTTCAGTGCCGGCTTTGCGGTTGCGTATCTCGGTTTTTAAATTAACAATCGCGGAAAATACCTCTTCCTGCTGATCCCAGGCTTCTTTATAGTCTATCAGTCCCCAGTCTTGCGCAATAACCTTTTTATTTTTCATCTTCTTTGCCTTTCACATAGCCCACCATATAATCATGGTATTGCATATAGCCAACTTCATATTCAATGTCGATATTATCTTTTTTCAGCCTCGCATTCACCACACCATGTCCCTCAAAATTAAAAGGCTCCAAAAAGATGTTATGTAAAAACGAAACCTCTTTTTGCCCGAAACATTTATATACCGCCTCTTTTACACACCAGCAAACATATAGTTCCTCTATCCTGCGATCGGGCGAAATAAAATCAAGTTCTTCCTTGCGCATAAATTTATGGGCGATGCGTTCAACCTTTTGTTTCACCTGTTCAATGTCAATCCCCACAGGCTCCTTGCTGATCATCACCGCAGCATAATCAAAGGAATGGCTCAATGAAATATGGTAAGGGAGATGCACCAAATAAGGTTTGCCATGGGCATCTACTTTACAATCGATATATTCATCAGTGCGCAGCATTTTACGCAACAAAACGCGCGTACCTAACCAATGCAGGTTACGCTTGCCTATTTTAAGCTGCTCGTAATAAGCCTTTTCTTCGTCGTTTAATTGGAGTTGGCTGTACAGATCCTCAGCCTCTTCCTCAATCTTCCAGATCGCAAATTCAGTATCGTCATCAACTTGCTGCCTGTATGCTATAGCCATAAAAGTAAAATTGCAAAAAGGATAACAAACTTATGTCAAATAAACCTAAATTGTATCGCTTTTCAGCAATAATAAACCAGGACTTAAAAAAATTACCATGCTAACAGAAATATTGACGCCTGCACAGGTGGGGCTTTACCATCAGCAGGGATACCTCATTTTAAAAGGCTTTTTTAATCCCGAAGAAATCAACAAATTATACCAAACCGCGCTGGATGACAACGCCATGCGCAACAACGCTTTGGACGTAAACGATAAAAGCGGCAAAAAAAGCAAACTGTCGCTATGGTTTACGCCGGGCAATGATATTTTTGGCTACATGACCCGCAGCAAAAAAATGATCAGCGCAGTAAAGCAATGTTTGGGGGGCGAAGCGCCGGTTTGCCACTTCCACTCCAAACTAATGCAAAAGGAACCAAAGGTTGGCGGGGCCTGGGAATGGCACCAGGACTACGGCTACTGGTACAAAAACCAGTTTATTTTCCCTGATGAAATGATCAGTGTGATGGTAGCACTGACAGAAGCCAACAAGGAGAACGGCTGCCTGCAGGTGATCAAAAGTTCGCACAAGCTGGGCCGGGTTAACCACGGTTTTGCCGGCGAACAAACCGGCGCCGACATGGTGATGGTAAACAACGCCTTAAAAACAATGGAGCTGGTGTATGTCCAGCTGGAGCCCGGCGATGCCCTCATCTTCCACAGCAATATACTGCACCGGTCGGAGGCTAATTTATCTGATCGTCCGCGATGGTCCATTATTTCCTGCTATAACCTGCAATCTAATTTGGCTTATAACGAAACATCAACCGCTTATAAAGTGCCGGTTGATGTAGTTCCCGATAGCGCCATACTGGAGTGGGACGCAGAATCGCTCTCCAACGCCGATTTCCTGAAAAAAGAAAACGACCCCGGCCTGAAAGACACCGGCTGGGAGAAGCAGGTGGAGGTTTAAGTCTTCAGTTCAAAGTCTTGAGTCTTAAGTCCGGAGTCTATAGTCTAGCTTTTTTGACTTTAGACTTTAGACTCGGGACTTCAAACTATCACAATTTAAAAATTAAAGAATAATGAACATAGCAATGTTAGGCTCCGGGTTCATCGCCCGTTTTTATGCAGACTCGCTGCAGGCGCAGCGCGCAAAAGATTCGCTCATCAGCGTTTACTCAAGGAATATTGATAAAGCTAAAAAGTTCGCGGATGATTACCACCTTGGTTTTTATTCGGACGATATGGATACCGTGGTTAGCCGGCCGGATGTGGATGCCGTGGTGATCTCGCTGCCCAATAACCTGCACGAAGCCGCCGTGGCCGCCTGCGCCAGGGCAAAAAGGCACGTTTTATGCACCAAACCCCTCGGCCGCAATGCCGCCGAAGCCAAACGAATGCTGGATATGGTAGAAGAAGCCGGCATCATGGGCGGTTACCTGGAGGACCTCTGCTACACCCCCAAATTCCTGAAATCGCTAAAGGCGGTGCAGGACGGTAACATTGGCAAGGTGCTTTGGGCAAAATCACGCGAGGCGCACCCCGGCCCGCATAGCGACTGGTTTTGGGATCACGAACAATCAGGCGGCGGCTGCATGGTCGACCTGGGTTGCCATTGCATCGAGATCAGCCGTGGTTTTATTGGCAAAAATATACGGCCGGTGGAGGTAATGTGCTGGGCCGCTACCCAGGTGCACCCCATCAAGGCCGAAGACGGCGCCATTGGCCTGGTAAAATACGCCAACGGCGCCATCGGGCAGTTCGAGGTGAGCTGGTGTTTCCGCGGGGGGATGGACCTGCGCGACGAAGTGATGGGTACCGAAGGCACCATCTGGCTCAATAACTTTTTGCGTACCGGCTTCGAGATGTTTAGCACCGGCAAGGGCGGTTATGTGGCCGAAAAAGCCGAAAGCAGCAGCGGTTGGCTGTTCCCGGTGGGGGATGAGGTACACGAGCTGGGTTATACCAATATGTTTACCGATATGTTTAACGCCATCGAAAACAAAACCGAACCCCTGGAAACCTTTTACGACGGCTACATCGTTAACGCCATTATCGACGCCTGCTACCTGTCGGCCAAAACCGGCAAATGGGAACCCGTGCAAATTGAAGGCTGGCGCGGCGACCAAACCGACGATTACGGCTCCAACTTCATTTCCTATGATGACGAACATTACCTCATCAAAAAAGAGATCCTCCCCAACGGCGACCGCAAACTGATCCTTAAACATAAAGTTACCGGCGAAGTAGTGGCCCTGGATGTGGAGTAGGTAAACCAATAACAAGGGGGTGTCACCCTGAGCCTGTCGAAGGGCGCGCGTAAAGGCCATTGTCCACATGCTTCGACTGAGCTCGGCATGACACCCTTTTTTCTTCTTCCAACATTCGTAAATCGTAAACCGTAATTCGTAAATCTTCACCCCTTTTTCTTTCCACAATTTCCAAAAACTTTTGTGAAAAACATGCCCTTGCTGTGCGTGCTAATAAGTTCTAATTTAGCCGCTTCAACCGCTGACCCCATGATACTATCAGACAAGCGCATTTTAGAAGAAATGGAGCAGGGATCCATTATTATAGAGCCTTTCAGGCGCGAATGTTTGGGCACAAACTCCTACGACGTACACCTCGGCAAACACCTTGCTACCTACCGCGACCGTGTGCTGGACGCCAAGCTCCACAACGAGGTAGTCCCTTTTGAGATCCCTAAAGATGGCTTTGTCCTGCAGCCCAATACCCTGTACCTGGGCGTAACCCAGGAGTATACCGAAACCCACCTGCATGTGCCCTTCCTTGAAGGTAAATCAAGCACCGGGAGGCTGGGCATCGATATCCATGCCACCGCAGGCAAGGGCGACGTTGGCTTCTGCAACACCTGGACGCTCGAGATCAGCTGCACCCAGCCCGTAAAGGTGTATACCGGCATGCCCATCGGCCAGCTCATTTACTTTGTGGTTGAGGGCGAGATCGAAACGTTTTATAATACCAAGCTGAACGCCAAATACAACAAACCCAGCACCCGCCCGGTGGAAAGCATGATGTGGAAGAATGTGTTTTAAGTCGATGGACCATAGTCCATGGTTCATGGTAGGAGTAGGAGTGTGCATAGTACCTTCCTCCCTTTTTGCCATGGACTATGGTCCATTGACCATCGACTTCCCCCTCCCCCCCCTTTTGCCATGGTCCATCGATCATCGACTATGGTCTTCCCCCCCGTTCCAGCGTTCCATTTTTTCGCGCGCGGAACACTGCGGAACGCTATGAAACACGCTCATTATCAGCATTTTTCATCTTTTAACAAATTACCGAACTTGGCTAAGTGATTGATAATCAAACCATATCGAATTTGCTTTTTTGACAATATCGCTGTAATCTACTGGTTATCAATTGTTTCGTATTTCAGGACTGGACAATATTGATTTTATTTTTATTTATTTTCCAATTAATTTGAATTGTAAATTTACGGTTTGCATGGGGTAGGGGTTCAAAATTTTAACCCTTACCACGGATACATATATTAACCCTACGGATTGGTAAGGGTTCAAAATTTTGAACCCCTATGGATAATATTTAATAATCGGGAATAAATTTTGAACCCCTACACATCTAAACCTGCACAATGAATATGGACAAAAAAACAAAATACAACCCGGCAATTCATCACCGCAGATCAATCAGGCTAAAAGGGTATGATTATTCGCAGAACGGATTGTATTTTATCACCATTTGCACCTATCATCGTGAATGTTTGTTTGGCGAAATTATTGACAGGAAAATGATATTGAACGATGCCGGTAAAATAGCCAACGAATGCTGGTTGAAAATTCCCGAACATTTTCCCGATGCTGTTTTGCATGAACATGTTGTGATGCCTAACCATGTGCACGGAATTATTGAATTAGGCGGCACGGCGGCGGGCGATGGAATTGCGGGGATACAAACCGTAGGGGAACCACCCGTAGGGGTTCAAAATTTTGAACCCCTACCGCAAAATTTTGAACCCCTACCGCAAAATTTTGAACCCCTACCGCAAAATTTTGAACCCCTACCACCAACGCCGTCACCAACGCCGTCACCATTACCGCCGCAAAATCAATTTCAACATATAATACCCCGTTCAATCGGGTCAATTGTTAAGGGGTATAAAATTGGTGTAACAAAATATTTCCGCAACAACATGGTATCGGTTCTAAATTTTCAACCCTACCATGTTTGGCAGCGCAATTACCACGAACATATCATCAGGTCCGAACAATCGTATTGGCGGATTTCGGAATATATCATCAACAACCCCAATGCATGGGAAAATGATAAATTCTACCGTGGGTAAAAAACACCTGCACATTGTCGTAGGGGTTCAAAATGTAGGGGTTCAAAATTTTGAACCCCTACCTAAACCCCTGCGGTGCATGGTTACAGGGGCAAAAAATGGAAAATATCCATCAATTGGTACCGTAATAAATATCGAAAACACCTGCACATAAACGGTCGGGGTTCAAAATTTTGAACCCCTACAGGCGGATCGAAATGACAACGTCTTTTCCATATTGTTCATCCTTCCCGCTGCCGCGGGTTTCTAACCCGTGGTACTGCATGGCTGCGGTTTTCAACCGCTCCTAAACGCCGTCAGGGCCAAACTTAGTTATAATTGTATACGCCGCCCTTCGCTAACCGGAAAGCAAGGTGCAGTTGAAAACCGCGGTAATGCAAACCACGAGTTACGCTCCGCTAAACTCGCGGAGGGGCGATAGTGAGATTGCATATTACGCTACCGCTCTTCCGCCGTTTGCCGCTTGCACAAATAGGTGATTGAATACAATATTGCATTTGGTATCGTACACGTTTTTGTCATAGGTTTCGGGCAGGTTTTTGTCTAATATATCTTGTATTACCAATTTTACCTTTAGTTGCGACTGTAAGTCTTTATGCCAATCCTGTAATAATACAGTAGGTTTTTCTTCGTATAGGCGATGTAACAGGCTTTTGGCAGCAAGTTTTACTTTTTGATCTTCCTCTTTGGTTAAATTTTCCTTTTTCAAAAGGTCAAAAATTTCCAATTCCTTTTCTGACAGGCCTTCTCTTGCAGCTCTCAATTCTTCTGCTTTTAGCTGGCCTACAAAATCAACCAGGTCGTTAAAGTAGTCTTCTGTTATTGACCCGCCGGAATTATAACGGTCAATGATCTGCTGAAGTTTTTGCGCAAAGCTGGTGCGGGTGATGTTTTTGGACATCATTTGTTCCAGTTTATTTGATATAAAGGCCCGCAGGTCGGCAATCTCAATATGCTTATAAGGCGCTTCTTTAAATTCTTCTTTAAGTTTATCTACGTCAAGTTTGCTAAGGTCTATTTGCCGCCAGGCTTTAATATTGTAGCTCGGCTCCGAAATGGTATCTTTTGAATTTTTAAACTCATCACTTGCCACAATACTTTCATCCAGCAGTTGGCTAATTCTTCGTTTTGCGCTATCAAGGTCATTCCGTTGGTTTTTGCCGTCAATAATCTGCCGCAGATAGCTGATTACCGCAACCAAAGGGAAGTCTTTTCTTCTCCCAAGAATTTCCGGCAGGCAAGCCTGGTAAAGCGCATCAATAGTGTTATCGTAAACAATGAATTGTTTTTTCTGATCGTCGTTTGCCAGAATGATATCGGCAAACTGATCAAACATGCCCAGCTTACCGAAGATTATTTCCGATTCTGTAATGGTTTTTAAATTGATGTCGATATTTTTACAATACTGATCGCATTGATCGATGGCATCCTGCAACAAAACATATAACTGGTCTTTTTCCTTTACCGGTGCATCTTCATCCGGCCGCTCGCCACCACCTATTTTACCGCCGCCATAGGAAGCAAAAGCTTCCCGGAGGTTTTTGAAAACATTATAATAATCAACAATCAAACCGTTCTTTTTGGGTTTGCCGTTTATTTCAAAATCTGTTACGCGGTTGGCCCTTGCAATAGTTTGCATCAGGGTATGGTCTTTCATTGGCTTATCAATATACAGTGTCGACACTGTTTCTGCATCAAACCCGGTTAGCCACATGCTGCATACAAAAACCAATTGCAGCGGATCAGTTGGTTCTTTAAATTTATCCTCAAGGTCCTTCCCGTTATCATCCGCTGTCAGCATTCGTTTGCGATGTATACGGATATCTAAGCCATTTTTTTCAAACTTTTCTTCTTCCCCCGCCTCTTCGCTTATAATAACCGCCATATCCGCCTTGCGCATCCATTCCAAAGTTTTCCGCAAGGCTTCTTTTTCCTTTTGTGTGATAGAAGAGTTTATTTGGGATTGGATAGCCCGTTTTTCTTCATCCCAAAGCCGTTTTACTTTGTCGTACATTTTAACAGCGGTAAACTTATCGAATGTGATCACCATTCCTTTACCCAAATAGCCGCGACGCGGAAAATGAAATACAATGTCTTTAGCAATGGTTTCCAGCCGGTCATCGCTCTTTAAAATGGCCATTTCCTGGCCAAACTCGTTCTCCAGTCGTTGCTGGTCAGCATCTGACAAGTTTTCGTCGCTAACTATTTCTGCCAGGTCATCGTCCAGGTCGTCGTTTTGCAGCAATACTTCAGGTACGCGTTTATGATAAAATAATGGCACCGTTGCCCCATCCTCAATACTCTGTTTAAAATTATATTCGGATACATTTTCGCCGAACCAGTCATTAGTAAGCTTTTTGCTTCCTAACAAGGGTGTGCCGGTAAATGCCATATACTGCGCATTTGGCAAACCGGTACGCATGTTTTCGGCCAGGTCTTTATACTGGGTACGATGAGCTTCATCAACAATTACGATAATATCGTTCCGGGTACTTAATACGGGGTAGGCTTTGCCTTTCGGAAACCGGAATTTGTGAATGAGCGTAAAAATATACCGGCGGTTGGTTTGCAGCAGTTCCCGCAATTCCTCGCTGTTTTGCGGGCGGCATTTTTCGGTTTTTGAAACAGCCCCGGCGCCGACAAAGTTTTTGTAGATCTGCCCGTCAAGATCGTCGCGGTCGGTAACAATTAAAAAAGTATAATTACCGGTGAATTTGCGGAATACCTTTCGCGCAAAAAATATCATGCTGTAACTTTTGCCGCTGCCCTGGGTATGCCAAAAAACACCCAATTTTCCTTTATTGCCGGTATCGGTATTTTCCTTGTCATGCTTTAGGCGAGCGCCAAAATTTCGGGCGGCATTATTAACGCCTAAAAACTGGTGATTTTTGGCCGCTATCTTTTTTACATCGTTATAATAAAGCAGGAAATTTTCGAAATAATCCAGCAGGCGGGCTTTTTCGCAAAGGCCCAAAATGGCATAATCCAAACTTACCGCGAAATCTTTTATCCGTTCTTTATCCGGTACTTCGTCTTCGTTTTCAACTCTTAACCAGTTTAAAAAATGATTATAGCCCGAATTAAAGCTGCCGACTTTGGTTTCGAGGCCATTGCTTAAAATGCAGAGCGCGTTATAATGAAACAGCAATGGAATGTCCTTCCGGTAATTGGTGAGGTTATCATCATAAGCGTTGCGAAGCGCTATCGTGCTATTTTTCAGTTCGATAAAAATTAATGGCAGGCCGTTTACAAAAACAATCAGGTCGGGCCGGCGGCGGATATAGGAACCCTGCAGCCATAATTGCGACACTACCAGGTAATCGTTTTGCGATTCGTCAACCAGGTCAATTACTTTAATGGTGACCGGTTCGTCGCGGTCCCGGGTGTTTTTTATGGTGGTTGTAACACCGTCGCGCATTAAAAAGTACAGTTCCTTATTTGCCTGGAAGTCGGTTTGATCTAACCTGGTTTTGGTGAGTTGGTCAACGGCAAAGTCTATCGCTGCCTCCGGCGCGGCGGGGTTAAGATGAATTAGCTTTTTCCTTAACAGCGGTTCGATTACCACTTCGGTTTCCATTGAACGGCCCGTTAAGTCCGCCAGCAAACAATTTAAATGGCGATAGCCCAAACGACCGGTAAAAATGCCCAGTATAGCCTGTTCAATTTGATCTTCAGAAATGAAATTGGCTATAAAGGTTCGGGCCATGGCTATCGGTTCGGTTTTATGGTGATGGAAAAGCTAATTTAAGGTCTTAAACATGTATGCTGTAAAATAATTGTATCTATCCATTGTTGTTGTTTCTCCGGGCTGTGAAACCGGGCCGGGGTTTCCAGCTTGCAAAATCGAATATTTTTTTGATTGCAGTAACCGGCTATTAAATTTATCCTTGCCCGCATATTGGGGATCCCGTTAAATGTTTTTCTGGTAAAATAAATCGCCTTTAAATTTGGGAGGGTATCAATCAAATCATTTATTTCCTTCCATGTTTCTATGTGGCCGTCAATAAAATCATCATCAACATTATTCTCTTCTCCTACGGGAATGTCCAACGAATGGATGATATCGGCAAAGTCTATTTTATGGGCTACCATAAACTCCTGCTTATTGAGAAGAGCAGCCTCTTTAAGCGAATCTAATCCCCAGCATTGTGGCAATAAATACCATAAAAAGTTCCTGGGCCTGCCATAAAAAAAATCAGGCCCGGCCGGAATATCAGGGTTAAATGTACCGAGTATTAAGATCTCTGCTTTTGGATTAACCTGGTGATCCCTGAATTTATGTAAAACTATGGGCATACTAATTCCTCTCTTTCGGTTTTTACTTTTAGTTTGCCGCTGATTAAACGAGGTAGCAAGCGGTCGCGGATTTGACGGAGTTGAGTATTTTGTTGTTGCAAGTTTTCTATTTGTTTGAATATTGGTTCAGCCAAATTATGATATTGTTTCACAATCTCTTTTTCAGGCACAAGGATATTGACCTTTTTAAATGTTCCCTTTGTGATTTCAAGAAACGTTGATCCACTGGCCATCATTTCAAAAGTTTCTTTATTAAAAAGTATCCAAAAATATAGAAAGATGTAGGGTAACTCATCATTTGGAATGCAAGTAATAAACCCTTGATTTGTGCAGCCAATGGATGAATTGATCCCGACAGCGCCTATAGTAGCCCTGCTTGTCATCATAATGGAATAAGCCGGGAACAATTTTGCGGAGCTTTCTTTCAAACCTCTTTCAGAGACGCAATTTTTAGCTTCGTTTAAAAATATTCCATCAGATCCGGTAATATCTGTTGGAGTGAACCAATTTATATTGCCGCCCCAGTATTCGTCTTTTTCCGTAGATGGAGTCCCACCACCAATGACTTCAAAGGCATTGACGATTTTTTTCATCTCCCACCCCTTCGGTATTCCCTTTTCAAATTTAGCCATCTTATATCCCGGAAAACGCATCCTCACAAACCACTCTTTATAAAGTTCACGGGCAGTTTCCTCTAGAACTGTGATACGTTGATCGTTAACTTCCATTAATTCATCATAGGTGCCTAATAATGAAGCAATTTTTTCTTGGGCAGATTTACGCGGATATTGAAGTGGAATTGAACGAATCATTTCCAGGCTTAAAAACCCTTGGGCTGAACCACTCTTTATGGCTTCTACATAGTTTTGTACAGCATCTGTTTTTAAATAGTAAAATAAAAACTTCGGGTCTACCTCTTCCTTCGGCCTAATAATTGCCACACTGCTTGATATTCCAAATTTATCATTTTCCGAAATTAAATAAGGAGCGCCAATTGAACCAATTATACTAAAGATCAAATCGTTAGGTTGTGGCCTTGTTAATGCTTTTGACGAAACCTTAAAGTGCTTTTCATAATCGTTATTTGAAATAAAACTAACTGAGGATAAATCTATTCCAGCTTGTTTAAAGTTTTTTGAAGACAAATATGGTATACCAATATCAACCCTTTTGATGCTTGCGTGTGCTCCGTCCCCTACTAAACACTTCGCTCCTAATTTCTCTTGGGTTTGCATATTATAGCGATAGGATGTTAAAACTACTTTCAATACTATTTTCCAAATCTCTCGCTTTTGCATTCAAGATAGTCAATGTTTTATGACGCCCTTTCATTTCTGACAAAAATTCTTCCTCTGTCAAACCGTCCTCGTCAATTACCACCCCTACATACCGCCCAGGGTTTAAACTATAATCCTGCTCTTCAATATCTTTCAATGAAGCAGATTTACATAATCCTATCACATCATCATATACGCCATTGGGGAAACGCTCATTCAGCCAATTGATATGTCCATTAAAATAAGCCACCTTATCGGTCAGGGCTTTATATTCTTTTTCAAGTTCTTCTTTTGCTTTTTGGGCTTTGGTTAAAGCTGTACCGGCTTTGCCCAATTCATTTTTCAATTGTTTGGCCTCGCCTTTACCAGTGGTAATCCTGTCCTGTATTTCATCCCAAACTAATTTTGCGTCATCATATTCTGCAACGGCTTCATTTACCGATGGTTCCAGCGCATTTGCTTTCACTTCATAATCCTCCGCCTTTTGTTGGTAGCTTTCCAGCAGTTGCGTTAACCGCTCCGTTTCACCACGGTGCAGCCGCATAATGGTGGCAATGTTTTGGATATGCTCCTCTGTAAACTCCCTCAAAGCGCGGGTAACCTGCCTGAAAATATTCCGGGCATCAATAAACAATACTTTTGGTTCGGAGCCGGCTTTTGATTTATCGAAAAACCAGAGTGTAGCCGGTAAGGTAACCGTGTAAAACATATTTTTGGGCAGGGTAAGCATGCAATCAATTACCCCGGCTTTTATTAAGTTTTTACGGATGTCGGCTTCGCTGTTGCGGGCATCACTGGCGCTATTGGCCATTACCAGGGCCGCCCTACCTTCTGGTTTTAACGAGGTTGCAAAAAGATTGATCCATAAATAATTCGCATTAGGCACGGTATCAACTTCCTTTTCTTTCTTTTTGGCGCTGCTTTTGGTTTTGTTTTGCGGTATGCCGTATTCGCTAAAACGTTTTTGAGCTTTAACCCGGTCGAGGTTTACGTCGTCCACATTAAACGGCGGATTAGCCATTACAAAATCAAAGTTTTGGTAACTGTCAAACGGGTCGTCATAATAGCTGTTTGCCGGTTTTATCTCGCCGCGCAAACCATTTACCGCAAGGTTCATCCGTGCCAGCTTTACGGTTTCCGGTGTGCGCTCTACGCCGCAAACAAACAGGTCTTTGTTATCGGTATCGTGCAATTCCTCTTTACGCCGGTCGATAAAATACGAGCTTTGTACAAACATACCACCGCTGCCACAGGCCGGGTCAAGTATCTTGCCCCGGTAGGGTTCAATAATTTCTACCATCAATTTCACTACGCTGGTCGGCGTAAAAAACTCGCCGCCGCCCTGGCCTTCAGCCAATGCAAACTCTGCCAAAAAGTATTCATAAACCTTTCCGAAAACATCGCCTGTAGCATCCTCAGGTATATCCTTAAAATACTTTAACAAGGTTTTGGGCAGGGTTTTATCCTGGTCGTTCACCAGTTTAAAATATTCGTCTTTTGGTAAACTATCCTTTAATTCAGGTTTATACAATTCAACTTTTTCCATCGCCACCTTTATGGCCTTGGCAATGTCTTCCTTTTCGGGCAGGTTAAGCAGGTAATCATATTCCGCTTCGGGCGGCAAATAAAAACCGTATTTATCAATCGCTATTTCGTGCTTTTCCCTTTGCATGCGGCTGCTTTTCTGCGCTTCGAGTTCCGCTTCAATATCCTTTTTTACCTTGTTGTATTTTATAGAGGCAAAACGCAGAAAAATCAACCCTAAAATAGGGGTTGCATACTCGCTTGCCTTTAACCCACTGTCAACCCGTAATTTATCTGCTGCCTGCCAGAGGCTGTCTTCCAATTCCTTTATCTGTTCCGCTGTCATATCTTGTAAGGGAACCAAATTAGTAAAAACAAACGCTATTGTCCATATATTTTAGGTAAAATTCGTTTTTACCCCACTCCCCGCGTTAGCGATTGGCGCGGCTACCGGCCCGCGCTTAAGGCCTGAAGGCGTATGAGCAGAAAGCGCGGCCCGCTTTCTACCAGGCGGGAAACGCCCGCGTTTCAGAAGTCAAAAGTCTTGCCAGTAAATAACACTCCTTACCCTGTTTTCAATACACCCTATGCTGTTGGTGAAAACACCAAACAGCGGCGCAATCAATATAATTTCCCCCCGGCGCAACTGTGCCCTGCAAATCCCCATTATAATGCTTAGTTTTATCAAACAAAAACTAACGCCTTGTTTACACTGATGTCAGCAAAATATACCTCTCGCCAAATCCGTACCTGTTTCCTGTTTTTGCTTGGCTGTTGCGCAATACTGCAGGGCTGTAAAAAAAACATGCCGGCGCCGGTGCAGCCACCTTTTAACGATTACGGTAAAATTACCGTTGACGGATCGGACTACAGAACGGTAGCAATAGGCAGCCAAACCTGGACGGTGGACAATTACCAGGGCAAGGGCGGGTTTGTATATCCAATAGCCGGCGACCCCCTGGGGGCCTGGTACCCGCAGTACGTAGCGCTTTACGACGTAGTATTGCCGCCGTTATGGCGTGTGCCCACCGTGGCCGATTTTAATCAGCTAACAGCCAATGTTTCGAAAAAGGCGGATGCCGCCGGCAATTATACCGCCGGCGCCGAAGTAGCAACCCTGGTAAACAAGCTACACTTTTTAAACACCCCCACCGGGTATTATTATTACCAAACGGCTGTTGCTTATCGGTTTGATAAAAACAGCGCGTATTACCTTACTTCGGATATAAATTTCCCAGGGTCCAACTGGTATAACAATTATGCTTACAAGTTAAACAGCACGGGTGCGGGCATCGTTCTGTTGGACAGCGCGGGCATGGTTACCTGTACTTTGTTACGATTTGTGAAAGATAATTAATGACCAAAGACTCCCTGCCTGCCGACTTTAGACTTCGGATTTAACCTTAATCAACCGGTAGCGTAAACGAAAAAACAGAACCTTCGCCCTCGCTGCTTTCGGCGCGGATGGTGCCGTTATGGCGTTTAATGATTTCGGCGCTGAGGTACAGGCCGATGCCGAAGCCGGAGATATTGCGCATTTCGGCGGCTTCAACGCGGTAATAGCGTTCAAAAATTTTGTCGAGATCGCCGGGGCTGATGCCCATGCCCTGGTCCTTTACGCTTACCGTAAGGGTTTGCCCGGCAAGCTGGTAATCGATAGCGATGGTGCCGCCCGCCGGCGAATATTTAACCGCATTGCTGATGAGGTTTGACAGCACGGAGCTGATCTTGTCGCGGTCGGCGGTAACCACTGCCGGGGCGGTGCTTTGCAGGCTGATGGTATGCGTGCTGACGGTGAGGCTGGTTTCGTCCAGGATTTCGCGGATGAGCTGCCCCATATCAAAGGATTGCCGCTCAACAATGAGCTTGCCCGATTCGAGCCTTGAAATATTGAGGAAGCCGTTGATCATGCGCGTCATGCGTTTTACCTGCATGTTGGCTTTCTCCATGGCGTGGGCCAGGTATTTGTCGTCGCTGTTTTTTAATTTGGCGTTGGCCACCTGTATAATGGCGTGCAGCGAGGTAAGGGGCGTTTTCAGCTCGTGGCTGGCCATACCGATAAAGTCGTTTTTGCGGGCTTCGTCAAGCTTGCGTTCGGTAATGTCGCGCACAATTTTTGAAAGGCCGATGATATTGCCCTGTCCATCCTTAAGCGGCGAAATACTGAGCGAAACATCCAGCAGGCGCCCGTCCTTGGTGAGGCGTTGGGTTTCGAAATGTTCCACCCGTTCGCCCTTTTTTAAGCGTTGAAGGATGCGGGGTTCCTCGTCCTGCCGGTCGGGCGGGATTAGTTTGTAAATGGTTTGGCCGATGATCTCTTCGGCTTTATAGCCAAAGATGCGTTGCGCGGAGTCGTTCCAGCTGGTGATCACGCTTTCGAGGGTCTTGCTGATGATGGCATCATCAGACGATTGCACGATAGCTGCCAGCTTAGCCGATTTTTCTTCGGCATGTTTGAGTTCGGTAACATCAATGGCCATAATAATGCCCGCATCTACGCCGCCGTATTCATTTTTCAGCGGTACAAAATGCACCATATAGGTTTCGCCGCCGGCGCCGCTGCGCTCGAGCGAAAATTTTTCGCCGGCCATCATGCGGTCGTACAAGTGTTTTACGGCCAGGTAGCGTTCGGTTTGCCCTAATTCGGTAGGGTGTTTGCCTTCATAATCGGTACGGTTATAGCCCAGGCGTTCCATCAGGTCGCCCTCCACAATAATGTAGCGGTGTTCCCTGTCAATCACTACTACTATGGAGTTGGGTATATTTGTTGCAATGGACCTGAAAAGGTTCTCGCTGCGCTGCAGTTCGTCGCGGGTTTGGGTAAGTTCGTCATTGGTGCTGGCCAGTTCTTCGTTAATGGCCGCCAGTTCTTCAATGGTGTTTTCCAGTTCGCTATTGGTTGCATTAAGCTCTTCGTTGATGTCGGCCATGCGTTCATTTACGGCCTGCAGCGCCAGCGCGTTTTCGGCAGATTTTTGCCGGGCCAGCACTTCAAGGGTATTGTCAAGCACCCAAACGGCAACCTTTATTACTTTGCCTTCGCTGTTTTTTACCGGCGAATATACAAAGGTTACGTACATGGTTTCTTCGCGCCCATGGCGGATCAATGTCATTTCCACCTCGTTGGCCGAATATACATTGCCTGTACTAACCACGCCCGCCAATGCCGCTTCATAAAAGACCCTCACTTCGGCAAATGCGTCCCAGTAATGTTTTCCTTTAATGGCATCCAAAGGTTTGCCCGCTATGGTTAAAAACTGCCCGTTAACAATTTCACAGGTAAGGGTGGCCGCATCCAATATACAAATACCGATGGGTGCGGTTTGCGCAAGTTGAAAAAGTTCGTCCCCCGGTGTAATTTGCATATTTTTTTTAAAGCGTTTTTTTTCGATCGTAAATATAAGCGATATTTACCCAAAGGGCCAATTAATACGTTAAGCTTGTAGCGTAACCCGGCAACACTACGTATAACACTAAAAAAAACAGATTTTCTTTAAAAAAAATAAAAAAACACATTAAACCATTTTTAAAAGCGTTAGTTTAATGGTTTAGGATTAATTAACATTATACACTTATGAAAAAAATCATCACTATTTTAGGATGTGTTATTTTACTGGCGTTTTCTGCATGTACCAAACAGTATGTGTCGCCGGCTACCACCAACCAAACGCTTTATGCTGATTTAGCCAGCAGCGACTGGACCGCGTACACCGACAACAACGGCAGTAAATCGTATACGGCATCCATCAACATTAACGCCCTCACCAATAATTTTGCAGCCATTGGCGGCGTTATTATTGACATATCCTACGATGGGGGTAAAACCTACGAGCAATTGCCCGAAACTTATGCCAACGTTGCTTATAGCTTTACCTATAGCGGCGGCAATATTTCGCTTTATGCGCAATCGGCAGATGGTACCACGGCAGTGCAGCCAACTTTACCTATCAAGGTGAAAATTATTTTAGTGGACTCGAATAGTTAAGCAGGGGAGTCCATCGCTGATAGTCCATGGTCCATGGTTCTTTTTGGTCGACAGACCTCAGAACATGTACCACGGACTATTTTTTTTGTTAGATTTTGGACTTCGCGACCTTTTACCATGGACTATGGCCCATCAACTTTCCCAACTTCCCCCGGCACATAATCCACCGGCAGTAATTCCGCTACGCCACCGATTCCCCAGGCGCCTTCAAAAAGAATACTTTGGGGGTTAATGATAATGCCGTTTGCATCAAAATAGCTATAGGCCCCGTTGAAGATGAGGGTAGTGCATACCGGGTCGTCCAAAAATGCAGGTTTATCCGGCAGGGGAGCAGCAGGATTTTTTATAGCCTGGTGTGCCCATTTTTTGGCGTACATTATATAAAGGCAATCGGGATAGCCCAGTGCATATTCGCCCGGTATATCGGTGGTGCGGATAAAATCGCTGACGTTTAAATAAGGTTTGCTTACCAGGGTTTCCTTATAACGGGGGATACCGGTTACGCTTTTCGCCGTGTCGGGCGTTCTGATCAGCTTCAGCACCCTGAAGCCCTCCGTTTCTATATCATTGGCGATGGCTGAGCGCAAAAAGTGCATACTGGAGCCCTGGTAAACTTTCAGCCTGTTTTTTACCCACCTGCGTACTGCCGATGGTTTGCCCTGCATCTCGCTGAAAGCCGCCGTCCCTTCGAAATATAAAACACCCGATTTCTCATCATTCTTAAAATTGTTTAAAAAATATTTGATGCGGTAACCCAGGGCTTTGTTCTCAATCTCCAAATAATCCGACGAAGAGGCCGTAAATACCTTCGCCGGTCGGTCGTAATCAAAATCCAGCAGGTCGGGGTTTAATATTTTACAATCTGCCGCAAACTCGCCGTAGCCAAAAAAAAGCCGTAAAAACTTTTGGTAGTATTTATCCCGGTCGCCGGGCGGCATTATTTTTACTTCGTTTAGGGCGATTGTTTTTGGGCTGATGAGGATATCGCCCAGCCGGAGGTCCTTATTCACCATAATAGGCTGATGAACGGTTTCATACCCGATAATAGATACCACCAGGTCATACTGCCCGGGCCGCACGTTGGTGAGGGTAAAGGTTCCGTTGTCCGCAGTTTTGGTACCGGCGCTAGCGTTATTTAAAAATACGCTGGCATCGGCTACGGGCTTTTGATCGTTTTTGTTGATCACCCTGCCGGAAATGGAATATTGGGCAAAGCCCGTAAAAGGCAATGCTAAAAATAAGATGATCCAGATCCGCCGCATCATCAAAAATAAACTAATTATTTAGTTAATCAAAGCCCTGAAAAACAAAAGCGCCACTGAATGTTCAATGGCGCTTTTTATATATTCTTTTTTTACTACTTCTCTTCTTCTTTCGGACTTTCCCGACTAACCCCTACTTTTCCATCTGCTCAATAATGGCCTGGGTTACGCCGGTAAAGCTGAAACCACCATCATGAAACAGGTTTTGCATGGTCACCATTTTAGTAAGGTCAGAGAATAAGCTCACGCAGTAATCGGCGCATTGGTCGGCGCTGGCATTACCCAGCGGGCTCATTTTTTCGGCATAATTGATAAAACCGTCAAACCCTTTAACGCCTGATCCTGCAGTAGTGCGGGTTGGCGATTGTGATACGGTATTGATGCGCACTTTCTTTTTAACCCCGTAGTAGTAACCAAAGTTGCGGGCAATGCTTTCCAGGTAGGCTTTATTGTCCGACATATCATTATAATCAGGGAATACCCTTTGTGCGGCAATATAGGTAAGGGCCACTACGGATCCCCAATCATTAATGGCATCCATTTTCATGGCGGTTTGCAATACCCTGTGCAGGCTTAATGCAGATATATCTAACCCTTTGTGGGTAAAATCGTAATTATTTTCAGGATAGCTGATGCCTTTGCGTACGTTAACACTCATACCTATGGAGTGTAAAACAAAATCAACGCCGCCGCCAAAATGTTCCTGGCTTTTGGTAAACAGGTTGGTAATATCGTCGTTGCTGGTTACATCAGCCGCTATTACGGGGGCATTACATTCTTCGGCGAGTTTGTTTAATTCGCCCATGCGCAAGGCAATAGGGGCATTGGTTAAAATAATTTCAGCGCCTTCTGTTACAGCACGTTGTGCTACTTTCCAGGCAATGGACTGCTCGTTCAGCGCTCCAAAAATGATCCCTTTTTTACCTTTTAATAAATTGTATGCCATGTTAAGATTTTGATTATAATGGACGCAAAGTTATAAAATTAGTTTACAGTTTTTAGTGTGCAGTTTGCAACTAAAAATATAGCAGTTAATAGGTTATCATATCTGCCAACTGGTACTGCCAACTGCCAACTTAAAACTGCCCACTACCCCAACAACTCCCTCGCGTTCTGCAGTGCACTTTCGCCCGGTTTATCACCGCTCAGCATTTTGGCAATTTCCAATACACGTTCCTGTTTATCCAGTTGTTTCATGCGGGTATAGGTGGTGGCACCTTCCTCATCTTTATAAACAAAATAATGGTTTTGGCCTTTGCTGGCTATTTGCGGCAAATGCGTTATGGTGATCACCTGCAAATTATCCGCCAGGCGCTCCATTATTTGCCCTACTTTATTCGCAACTTCGCCTGATACTCCTGTGTCTATCTCATCAAAAATAATGGTTGGCAAAGCGGTGTTTTGGGTGATAAGGGATTTAATCGCCAGCATCAATCTCGATAGCTCACCACCCGAAGCCACTTTGCTCATTTCGGCAAGGGAGTGGCCCTTATTGGCGGTAAAAAGAAAGCGCACAACATCAATTCCGTTGTCCCCCAAACCTCCGCCATTGGGCGGAGAGTTATGTCCGCTTGGTGAAAGTTCTATTTTCAAAGACGAATTCCCCATGCCCATTTCTTCCAGGGTTTTCAGCACATCGGTTTCAATACCGGGGATAGCTTTTTTACGGTTGGCAGATAGTTCGGCGGCCAGTTTTTCCAGTTCGGCTCTGTCCGCATCCAATTGTTTACGCAGTTTTTCAATGGCTTCATCGCCAAAAACAGCCTGCTGTATTTTGTCCGACAACTCATTTTGCAGTTTCAATAATTCAGCCGTGCTGTTCAGCCGGTGTTTCTTTTGCAGGTTGTAGATCAGGCTTAGCCTAGCGTTTATCTCCTCGGCGCGGGCTTCATTGGTATGGGTGCGCTGTTCTATAATTTCAACTTCATTGGCCACATCTTTTAATTCGATGATGGCGCTGTTGAGGCGCTGGTAAAGTTCAGCAAACTGCGGGTTAAAATGTTCTAAAACCGATAGCTGGTGCGCAGCCTCCCGCAATTGAATAATAGCCGAGGTTTCGCCTTCATGCATCAGGTAATAAGCGCCAAGCAGGTTGCGTTTGATTTCTTCGGCATGGCTCAGTTCGTTAAACTCCTGTTCCAGCTGTTCCTGCTCGCCCTCGGCGAGGTTCGCTTTTTCCAATTCATCAAACTGGAACTGGTAATAATCCAGGTCGGCTTTGGCCTTATCACTCTCTTCAATCAGTTGCTTTAATTTTGAGGTTGATTTTTTATACGACCGGAATTTCGTGCGATAATCATTCAGCAAACCATCGTGTTTAGCAACTGCATCCACCACCAAAAGCTGAAACTCCGGGTCGTTGATCTCCAGCGTAGCATGCTGCGAGTGGATATCGATCAGCTTTTCGCCCAGCGATTTTAAGGCGTTCAGGTTAACCGGCGTATCGTTTACAAAAGCACGCGATTTGCCGTCGGCAGAGATTTCACGGCGTAAAACAGTTTCGGCCTCATAGTCCAGGTCGTTATCTTCAAAAAAAGGTTTCAGCTCAAAATTACCGATGCTGAACTGGCCTTCTATCACACATTTTTTTTGCTGGTTAAAAAAATAACGGCTTTCGGCACGCTGTCCCAAAATAAGCGAAAGCGCGCCCAAAATGATCGATTTTCCGGCCCCTGTTTCGCCGGTAAGTATATTTAACCCCTTGCCAAAGGTAATTTCGAGGTTATCAATTAAAGCGTAATTGCTAATACTGAGCTTTTGAAGCATAAAAAAAGTATCCTTGTTTTGGAGGATACTAAGTTACTGTTTTTGTGTTGTAAGGGTTATAAATGTTGTAAAAGTTGTAATGGTTGTAAATGTTCGACCCGAAAAAACCTTACAACCTTTTCAACTTTTACAACAATTACGACTTAGTTATCCCCATCCGGGCTCTCCGGCTTTTCCGGTTTCTCGGGTTTTTCAGCTTTCTCTGTTTTTTCAACTTTTTCTGTTTTCTCTACCTTCTCAGACCTCTCGTCGTCGTTAAAGTTAAAATTATAATTAAAGTTCATGTGTTGCAGCTGTTTAATGTATGCGCGATAAGCTGGGCTGTTGATATAAGCGGTCAGTTTTTTAACTGCAGCGTTCAGCATTTCCTGTTCTCTTTTTATTTCGGGGTTGTGTTGCCATTCACTCATTTCTGCGCCCAGCCTTTCCATTTCTTTTTGTTTTTCCTTTATTTCTGGATTGGAATAGGCTTTGTTGATGCTGTCGCCCAGTTCCTGCATCCGCTTGTTCTGCTCCATAAACTCCGGCGATTTATAGCGGGCGCCTATTTCTTCGCCCATTCTTTTTAACTTTTCAGTTTTATCCTTTATTTCCGGGGGCAGTTTGCTTTCGAGTTCCTCTTCGTATTTTTTATAATTTTCGTCCCTGTCGTCATTATAATTCCTTTCCAGCGGGATCCCGTACTTTTTCCTTAGTTCGGCATCCATTCTCTTAAATTCAGGGGATTTGAAATAAGCGCCGATGCTCCCGCCAAGTTCACCCATCTGAGTCGACATCTTTTCCTCTTTTTCATCCCTTCCCCAGTTTTTTGAGAAGTCTTTACCCGCTTTTTCCAATTCTTGCTGTTCCCTTTTTACTTCCGGCCTGTCGTAATACTCCTGCAACTCCCTGCCCAGGCGCTCCATCTTCTCCTGCATTTCCTTAAAACTTCCACTGTTAAAATAGCCATTAACCGCTTCCGAATGTTTGTGGATCTCGGCGTTCAAATCCTCCATCTTTTTATCGTTTTCAGCTTCTGCGTAGTGGTCATTTTCCTTGTGAACAGCACTTGCATGATGCTTTTTGATGGGATGGGCCTGCGCGGTTTTATTTGCGGACGACTTATGGCCGGTATCAGCCAGCATACTGTTGATCAGCGGACTGATTGCCTTTACAGATATTTTACCCTGCGCAATTTCAGGTTTCAGCAGCGTGATGCAGCCTATTGCTGCCGTAAATATAAGCATGGCCAGCAAAGCCGGGCGCATGCCTGTTGTAGTTGGTTTTGATTTCATGATTCTTTCAATTCTGTTTAATAAATGATACTTTTTGCCTGTTGCGGCCAGCGCTAGCTTCTGGTCGTTTTGGCGGGTTTGTTCCAGTTTTAACAATGCTTTCGCATAGATGAGCGGGCTTGCGGTGGCCTTTACAACCAGGTCGTCGCAGCAGAGCTCACGTTCTTCATTTATAACCCTGTTGATCAATATCGCACAGGGGTTAAAAAATAACAGTATGGCTATTACCTGCTGCAGCAGGTTCACCAGGTAATCATTTCGTTTGATATGGGCCAGTTCGTGCAATATAATAGCTTCCAGTTCCCGGGGCGACAGGTAGGTAGTTAAAGTTAAGGGTAACAATATTACCGGCTTGATATAACCTGCCATGCAGGGTACATCAACCAGGTTGCTCAGCCCTATTTTTACTTTTTTGCTGATGCCGAATGTATCGCTGAACTTATTTACAAGATATTGCAGCTCAATATCGATACTCATATTTTGCTTAATGTTATCCAGCTTTTTGCGGGCGATAACAAGTTTCCCTGTATTGAACAGCAGGCCGGCAATATAAAGGATAGCGATATAAGGCAGATATTGTTCAATATCGTAGTAATAGCGCGCGGTTACCTCATTAAACTGGTGAATAGCCGCAGGTATCCCGGTAATTACCGGCAAAACCGATGGGGGTGCAGACTTAACAACTATCCATTCATAAACATTAATCTCGGTAATCAGTGTATAAAAAAACCAGCCGGTTATAGCAAACAAAGCGCTAACGGCCATCAAATATTTGGCTGAAGACGACAGCTTATTGCCGAACATCAGCGCGACCTTTAGTATAAAGTATACCACCAGTGCCTGCCATAACGAGTGGATCACCGTTATCCCCAAAACCTGGCTGATGTTGTATAATATGTTTCCCATTGCCTCTTTTTAGTTTTAGTCCGAAAGTCCGGAAGTCAGTAAAGTCCGAAAGATTATTGTTGGTTTACTTTTTTTAACCCCTTACAACGTTTACAACCCTTGCAACCTCTTACAGCGAATCCTTCTTCGCCGGTTCGTAAATTTCAACGCCGCCAACGGTATCTCTCAATTTCCACTTCTTGTCTTTCATGGCCTTTTTCCATTCTGGGCTGTTAAATTTTTTGCGCCACTCTTCGCCTTGTTTCTTTATATCCTCCATTTGCTTTTTCCACTCAGGGCTATCAAATTTCTTTCTCATTTCCTCGCCCTGCTTTTTAAAAGCATCCATTTGCGCTTTCCATTTAGGGCTGTTGAATTGTTTTTTGAGGTCTTCAGCTTGTTTTTTCCACTGTTCCTGCTGCGCTTTCCATTCAGGGCTGTCAAATTGTTTTTTCATTTGTTCACCCTGTTTTTTCATAGCATCCATCTGCGCCTTCCATTCGGGGCTGTCAAATTGCTTTTTCATTTGTTCACCCTGTTTTTTCATAGCGTCCGTCTGCGCCTTCCATTCGGGGCTATCAAATTGTTTTTTCATTTCTTCACCCTGTTTCTTCATCGCCAGCATTTGGGCTTTCCATTCAGGTTTGTTAAACTGCTTTTTCATTTGTTCGCCCTGTTTTTTCATAGCATCCATCTGTGCCTTCCATTCAGGGCTGTTAAATTGTTTCCTTATCTCCCCGCGCTGTTTGCGGAAGATTTCCATTTGCTGCCTCCATGCCGTGCCCGAATAGAAATTGCTGTCTGCTTCTTCCATAACGCTGTCTGCCATGGCATCCCCTTTTTTGCCCTTAACAGTAGTTTTACCTTTGCGGGGATGTTTGATCGTATCGCTGTCAAATAAATTCCTGTTGGCGTCAGTATTTATAACAGCTTGTTTTGTTGTATCGATAACAAAATTTGATTTTGCTATTAACTGGTGTGCCTCGTTTCTGCGGGTAGCGGCAACGGCAGTTTTAGGGTTAAACCAGGCAAGGCTGCCCAAACTTCCTGCCAGCAAAAACATGACGATCACCAGGTGACGGATGTTGCCTATCGGCTTATTGGTTTTCATAATTCGTTCAATTCTGTTTAATAAATGATACTTTTTGCCTGTTGCGGCCAGCGCTAATGGCAGGCTGGACACCCTTGTTTCTTCCAGCTTTAGCAAAGCCCTGGCATATATCAATGGTTTGCGGGTTTTTTCAATCACCAGGTCGTCGCAGCTGTTTTCCCTTTCCTGGTGAATGATCCGGTTAACCAGGTGCGCAAACGGATTGAAGAAAAGGAGAATGGTAATAACTTGCTGCGCGATGTTAACCAGGTAATCATTCCTTTTGATGTGCGACAATTCATGTAATAAAATGGCTTCAATCTCACAGGCAGAAAGCTGGGTGGCTATAGATACCGGCAAAAGAATAAGCGGTTTAAAACAGCCTATTATACAGGGAACATCCACCAGCTGGCTGAATTTTAGCTGGACGGGTTTGCTGATGTCGAGCCTTTTTGAAAATTTAGTGATAAACTGCTGCATTTGTTCGGCAGGGATCACCGACCGTTTGATCTGCCTGATCTTATTCCATTCAAACGCCAGCTTAAAAATATTTACCAAAAGCCCGGCAAAATAAGCGGTACATATATAAGGCATGTAAACCGCCAGTGAAACAAAGAAAGATGGTTTAACAGGTGTATAATACGCCAGTTTAAAAGATGGCAGCAACCGGGCAAAATTCACCGGCCCTGCATTTAACCAGCTATAAGAGTGGATCTCAACCAGCAAAGTATAAATAAACAACAGCGAAACCAATGCCAGCGATACAATGGCAAGGTTATATTTTTTTACCGCCGATAACGCCGGCGCTGCCGCAAAAACCATCCGCAGCAAAAAATAAACCAGCATCCCCTGCCATAAGGAGTGAATAATGGTGGTGCCAAAAACCTGGCTGATGTTGTATAATATGTTTTCCATTGCCGTTTTTATTTAGTCCGAAAGTCCGGAAAGTCCGGAAGTCCGAAAGACGCTGCCGTCTGTTTTTTATCTTTAACCTTTACCCTTACAACAAAACACTAATCTCTAGTCTCCAATCTCTAATCACTATCACGAAACTTCTCTAAATAACTCTTTATCGCATCTATCTCATCTTTTGATGCCCGGTGGTGACCGAGGGCCTGGATCACCAGGTCGGAGGTGGAGCCTTTAAAAACCGTGGATATAATTTTATCCAAAGCCGTTTGCTGCGCCTGCTCGCGGGTGATCAACGCTTTATATAAATGCGTTTTTGCTGCGGTATCGCGCTCAACCAGGCCTTTTTCGTGCATTATCTGCATCAGTTTTAAAGTGGTGGTATAGCCGGCATCTTTGTTTTTTGCCAATTCCTCATGCACATCGCGAACGGTGCACTGGCCTTTCTTCCAGATCACCTGTAAGATCTCTAATTCACTCTCTGTTGGTTTAATTTCCATTATCCTTTTATGTTATACGAATTTCTTCGTACAAAGATGTACGATAGTTTTCGTATATGCAAATTAATTTGAATATTTTTTTAAAAATGACGCGCGAAAATGGGAGATGTTACAGGAATTTCGGATTTCGGATGTTCGATTTCGGAATTATTATTTGAGCTAAATGTCTGGAAGAGATACTACTTGATCTTAATCAATATCGTTTTCATCATAGCGCCATTAAAATCTACTATATAAAAAGTATTTTCATCTTCATTGGTGTAAATAATTTTTTCTTGATTATTAAAAAAACGAAAATCTGCTAAGTTTGGGTGATCAACATTATTAACTACCAATTTTGCATTTCTATTTGCCATGCTCATTATGTACAATAAATGAGGAGCAGAAAACGCGAGCATATTATATTTTTGAGAATATTTTGGATTATAATATAAGCCAAAATCATCTTTAGGATTGTTCACAGGATCAATGACGGTTAGCGTTGAACTGTCTTTTGAAACCAACGTCATTCCTTCTTGATTGGGGACTGGGACAAACATTAAAATGTGCCGACAATCATATTCTGAAATGGCAAAAATGCCGTAGGATTTCAGGTTCGTAACTCTCTCAACTTTTTTATCTCTTAACGATATTGAATAGATGTCTACATCATGATTTTGATCTGTCCCAAGTGGCGACGAGTGCCCGTAGTCGTTTGCTTTACAATAATAAATTTTATCCTCGCACTCCGAAAAAAAGCTTCGCTTATGTTTTCATTGCCGGTCGTGATTTTTTGTTTTTGCGAACCATCTAAATTAGATATGTATATTGCTGTATTATTGATGTCTTTTTTTGGACACGCCAAAAACAAAATTTTCGTCACAGTCTTCGAATATTTTGGGTTAAAATAGTTGCTGTCTTTTGTTGAAGGTATTATACAAGTTAATCCGCTGCCATCTGTACCTATCTGGTAGATGGAAGAATTTTGCCTCGAATAAATTGAAAATAAAATATACTGATCGTTTTTCGAAATATCAAACAGACCTAGATCGCTACTGTTCTGAGTTGCACGACTGCAAGAAGAAATTGTTGAAAGTATCGAAATTATAACCGCGATTTTGAATGAATTGATCATAAAATAGTGATAATAGTTAGATCTTAGAAGTTAATAAGGAGTTTTGCTGGACGCCTATTTAATGCTTTGGTTATTATAAATTCAACAAAAATGTATACAACGCTGTAATAACGAGCTGAATACTGAATAAATTTGCCCTACTGCCAACTGCCTACTGCTTCTGCAGTGCCTGGTACTTCAAACCGTTGGCCGGGTCAACCTGGGTTAATATATTGATTACCTGCACCTTTTGCTGCATATCAGCATTGGCAAAAATGGAGACGAACTCATCCCGCTTCGCTGTAAAAAACACCAGCGGGAACATACCCCCAACGCGCTGCATATCCACCTGCGAAAGGGTAGGCATCAGGTCGAAAATGGCTTTCTTTCCCTTAGAGGCATTGTCAGCCATCAGGTCCAACCCGTTGCGGTGGTAATCATACATAAAACTGCGTAGCGGCTGGTAGAGTTTGTTATTGAGGTTTTCCTGCAGCCAATACCTGTTTTTATTCCCGTCAAATGCTTTCCAGCCTTTTGCACTGGAGCCCTGGGCATTGGCAACTACGGTTTGGGCCGCGGCAAAATAAGGAGTGCCGCCAAACCTCGAAAAACTGTCATAATCCAATCCAACAATAACATCAGCATAAAAAGCCAGTATCGAGGTCAACTCTCCCAGGTAACTTTGGTCGCTGAAATCCATCGTTTGCCCTTCGGTGTACGAAAATGAGATATCTTTGTCAAGCGTGTTTAATAAAGTGGAGGTATAACCCGAATTAAAAACGGGCCTTACAGAGAGTACCTGCAATTCGCCGCTAAAATTGCTGTTGCCGTCCCAGTTGGTAACGTTCAGTATAAAGTTGCATTCAATGCGTTCCTGTGGTAAAATATTATCCTGGCTCCATTTGCGGCCGTTCAAAAAATCCTTCATCGCTGTCTCAAGCGTTTGCAGGATCCGTTTATTGGTTGATTGGACTTTGGGCGACAAAACCTGGACGGTGGCATTCAGGTCCTGAGCAGAAGCCATACCGCATAGCAAAAAAAGAAAAATATAAATACTTAATACTTTCATCGTTTTATCAGCTCAATAATTTTATGGCAGATATCCAGGGCAACTTCATCTTTGTTTTTAACAGGGTAGGTGGTTTTTTGTAAGGTTTTGTCGATGATCGTTATCTTATTGGTGTCCTTTTTAAACCCGGCCCCCGCGTCATTCAGCGAATTTAGCACAATAAAATCCAGGTTTTTCATCTGCAGCTTTTTTATTGCATTTTTTTCTTCATCATTAGTTTCCAGTGCAAAGCCCACCAACACCTGGCCGTTTGTTTTTTGCGCACCCAAAGTGCTCAAAATATCAACGGTTTGTTTGAGTTCGATATGAAGATAGTTGTCTGCTTTTTTTATTTTTTGCTGCACCGGGTGCGCCGGGGTATAGTCAGCAACGGCGGCGCTCATGATGCATGCAACGGAATTTTGAAAGTGCAGCAGGCAGGCTTCCAGCATTTCGGCTGCGGAAGTGACATCAATCCTTTTTATAGATGCCTGTTTGCTTTTTTGTGCCGATGGCCCCGAAACCAGCGTAACATCGGCGCCAAGCCGCGCCAGTTGATCAGCAATGGCAAAGCCCATTTTGCCCGAAGAGTGGTTGCCGATAAAACGTACCGGGTCAATTGCTTCGTAGGTAGGGCCGGCGGTTACCAGTATTTTTTGATCAGCTAAGGGAAGCTTTTTTTTAAGCGATGAGGAAATGAATGCTACTATTTCTTCAGGTTCTGCCATGCGTCCTTCGCCGCTCAGCCCGCTGGCAAGTTCGCCAACACCCGGCGGGATCAGGATATTCCCAAAGGATTGTAGTTTAACAATGTTTTCGCGGGTGGCATCATGTTTCCACATATCAAGGTCCATAGCCGGCGCAAAATACACCTCGCATTTAGCCGAAAGATATACCGCCATCAACAAATTATCGCATAAGCCGCCGGCCATTTTTGCCATGGTATTGGCGCTCGCCGGGGCTATAATCACCAGGTCGGCCCAAAGCCCTAAGTCCACATGGTTGTTCCATTCACCGGTTTCGGGAATAAAGTAATCAACCAATACCGGTTTTTTGGAAAGGGTAGAAAGGGTTAAAGGGGTGATGAAATTGGTAGCGTCCGGCGTCATCACTACCTGTACATTAGCGCCGGCTTTTACCAGTAGCCTTATTAAGGTAGCCGCTTTATAAGCTGCAATACTGCCGCATACGCCTAAAACAATGTTTTTATCCTGTAGCATAAGGCCAAGCCCCCTGGCCCCCTAAAGGGGGAATTTAGAAGTAAAATTACTAAAATATGTAAACAAAAAACACCCTATAAGGGTGTTTAATATGGGTAACCGAAGCACTCCTCCTTTGCTCCCCCTTTAGGGGGCTGGGGGGCGAGGGTTATTGTTCTTTAGCCGGATTCCTGTAATAGATCTTGTCTTCTAAAAATTCCTGGATAGCTACCAAAGATGGTTTTGGAAGTTTTTCGTAATATTTTGAGATCTCGATCTGTTCGCGGTTTTCAAAAACTTCTTCCAGGTTATCATTTGATGACGCAAATTCCGAAAGCTTCTGGTGCAATTCTTCCTTTACGTTATTTGATATCTGGTTAGCCCTTTTTGACATAATCACCAACGATTCGTAAATGTTGTTGGTTTTTACATCCAGTTCGCGCAAGTCGCGGGTTACCGTGCTGTTGGCAACGGCTGGCTTGGTAGTATTGTTAACTGTGTTCATAATCAATTATGTTTTATGGGATTTTTTGGTCACCATTGTTTTTTTCAGATGGTGGCTGACTTTTTACTGTATCTTTTGTCGCTATTTTGTTGGCTAACCTGGGGTTAAAAGCTGCTTCAGCCAAAACACGTTTGGTTTTTTCAATGGCCAGGGTGCTTTCCTTTAAATAGTCCTTAGCTTCTTTTAAATATTTACTGTTGGGGTATTTTTCAATAAATTGCTGTGCATAGGCAATATCCTGGTTAAAACGGTCAACCTGGTGGTCTTCGCGGCTATGGTCAGCATATTGGTACTGTGCCCTTATGGTTAAAAAATCAAGCTCTTCAGCGTATTTGGTATCAGGGTAATCGCGCAGGGTATTACCAAATGCAATAACAGCAGCCTGCCAGTCGCCTATTGTTAAATACAACTTTGAATTTGCGTATGATTTCTGTTCCAGTTTATCCCGCAGGTTTTGTATCAGTTTGCTGGCTTCCGGCACACGGTCGCTTTTAGGGTATAAGTTGATAAAATACTGTAGCGATTCAATAGCTTTGTTGGTGTTGTCCTGATCGAGCGAAAAGATCGGCGAATCAAGGTAATAACAATAGGCCGACATAAAGCGACATTCTTCAGCCCGGGGGCTTGACGGATAGGTATCCGCAAATGTTTTAAAATGATACCTGGCCGAAGTATAGTCCTTCAACTTATAATTGGTATACGCATAGTAATAATACAAATCTTCCGCCTGTTCCTGTCCGCGGTAACGTGTTACCAGGGGATCAAACAAGCCTAAAGCTTTTGAATATTCCTTTTTGTTATATAACTTAATCGCCTCCGAATACTTTTTGGCATTATCGTTACCGGTGCGCAATTTTTCATATTTGCTTTTACAACTGCCCAGCGCAATAATTAAAATAGTGAAAACACCGGCTAATAACCCTAGTTGTTTTTTAAACATTTTGCAAAGATACGTGAATAATATAAATCAGTCAATTAATTATTTTCTTCGGCCTTTTCCATAGCAAATGGGCTCAAACCCATTGCTGCTTTTGAAGCGGTTCCCTTTTTCTTCGGCTAATATAGGATGCTTGTTTTGCCCGTAGTATATATACAGGTATGATTTAACATCTTTTAACGAATTGTGAGTGGTTCATGGTTCATCGTTGATAGTTCATAGATTATAGTTTGATCGGTGAATGGTTTTAAATTAAAACTGTTTGGTTTTATATAGTATATATAAGAGGGGCAAATAGTTTTAATTAAAACTGTTTAGTTTAGGTAAGAGGGACGAGTGGGGTTAATTTAACTGTTTTGTTTTTATATAGTATATATATAATACAACCGCGCAATCTTTTGCGTTAAGTCGGGTTTCAGGCAGAATAGCTCACCTGATCCCGGCAGATCGGGCCGGCAAATGCCAGGTGCAAACGATGTGCGATAGGTTATTTAAAGCAACATGCCTCATTTAAGCTACCTGGCTGCTGCTTTCATTTAAAGTTTCCATGCCGGATTTGTTTGATTTGATGTATAAGTCTATATATTGATAAATCCGGAATACCTGTTCCTGGATGCCTGTTTTAGCTATAAACCATGAGCGATGAACAGTCAACTAAACTTTTTCCTGCTGATTTGCAAAGTGTTAACAATACACATGTAATTATTCTTACAAACTATTTGCAAAATCGAAAACTGTGCTTACCTTTGCAGCCCGCAAACGAGGAAAGAAAAGGAGAGGGGAAGCGGGGAAAAAGAAGAAAAGTAAGCTTTAGAAAATAAAAAAAAATAAAGTTTGCGAAACAGAAAAAGGTTGATACCTTTGCAGTCCCAAAAGAAAGGGTCGCCGAAAGGCAAAAAGCGGAGAGCGATTCTCAGCTTTAAAAAATGAAAAGTTGACACTTGAAAGAGTGGAACACTATAAAGTCTGAACCGTGAGGCGAAGATGAAAAGTTCTTATAAAAGATAGATAATCATGTAGCATAACAGCTGAGCCGCGAGGCGAGGTAGTTATGAGATAAAAAGAGAGAGGATACTGTAAAAGGAATAATTTTTTTACAGATTCTATTAATTAATAATAGGGTCAGGTAAATCAAACAACAACATTATACAATGGAGAGTTTGATCCTGGCTCAGGATGAACGCTAGCGGCAGGCCTAATACATGCAAGTCGGACGGGATAGGAGAGCTTGCTTTCCTTGAGAGTGGCGCACGGGTGCGTAACACGTATGTAACCTACCTTTATCAGGGGGATAGCCTCTCGAAAGAGAGATTAAGCCCGCATAACATGAAGACACAGCATTGTGATTTCATCAAATATTTATAGGATAAAGATGGGCATGCGGAACATTAGCTAGTTGGTAAGGTAACGGCTTACCAAGGCTACGATGTTTAGGGGATCTGAGAGGATGACCCCCCACACTGGTACTGAGACACGGACCAGACTCCTACGGGAGGCAGCAGTAAGGAATATTGGTCAATGGGCGCAAGCCTGAACCAGCCATGCCGCGTGCAGGAAGACGGCCCTACGGGTTGTAAACTGCTTTTGCAGGGGAATAAACCTCATTACGTGTAATGAGTTGAATGTACTCTGAGAATAAGGATCGGCTAACTCCGTGCCAGCAGCCGCGGTAATACGGAGGATCCAAGCGTTATCCGGATTTATTGGGTTTAAAGGGTGCGTAGGCGGCCTATTAAGTCAGGGGTGAAAGACGGTAGCTTAACTATCGCAGTGCCTTTGATACTGATGGGCTTGAATGTACTAGAGGTAGGCGGAATGTGACAAGTAGCGGTGAAATGCATAGATATGTCACAGAACACCAATTGCGAAGGCAGCTTACTATGGTATGATTGACGCTGAGGCACGAAAGCGTGGGGATCAAACAGGATTAGATACCCTGGTAGTCCACGCCCTAAACGATGAATACTCGATGTTAGCGATATACAGTTAGCGTCAAAGCGAAAGCGTTAAGTATTCCACCTGGGGAGTACGCCCGCAAGGGTGAAACTCAAAGGAATTGACGGGGGCCCGCACAAGCGGAGGAGCATGTGGTTTAATTCGATGATACGCGAGGAACCTTACCCGGGCTTGAAAGTTAGTGAATGATACAGAGACGTATCAGTCCTTCGGGACACGAAACTAGGTGCTGCATGGCTGTCGTCAGCTCGTGCCGTGAGGTGTTGGGTTAAGTCCCGCAACGAGCGCAACCCCTATGTTTAGTTGCCAGCATGTAATGATGGGGACTCTAAACAGACTGCCTATGCAAATAGAGAGGAAGGAGGGGACGACGTCAAGTCATCATGGCCCTTACGTCCGGGGCTACACACGTGCTACAATGGGCAGTACAGAGGGCAGCTACCTGGCAACAGGATGCCAATCTCAAAAAGCTGTTCACAGTTCGGATCGGGGTCTGCAACTCGACCCCGTGAAGTTGGATTCGCTAGTAATCGCAGATCAGCAATGCTGCGGTGAATACGTTCCCGGGCCTTGTACACACCGCCCGTCAAGCCATGGAAGCTGGGGGTGCCTGAAGTGCGTAACCGTAAGGAGCGTCCTAGGGTAAAACCGGTAACTGGGGCTAAGTCGTAACAAGGTAGCCGTACCGGAAGGTGTGGCTGGAATACCTCCTTTCTGGAGCAGTATCCACAAAATCTCTTCAAAACATAACAGCTGAGGCTGTTAGCTGCATGATCTATTTTTTATATAAAGGAAACCCAAAAGATGAAGCCATCAGGACATGGCTTTAACTGAAAGAGGTAGCGGGATTGTAAGAAATTACGAATTACGATTTACGAATCACGATTGACTAAATCCGAAGTCGTAAATACGAATTCCGAAATCACAAAGTCCCGTAGCTCAGTTTGGTTAGAGCACTACACTGATAATGTAGGGGTCAGCAGTTCAAATCTGCTCGGGACTACACGCGGCGCAGCCGCGAGTCAAAAGTCGGAAGTACAGAGTCCAAAGTCAGAAAAAGACAAAGACTTAGAACTCAAGACTTAAGACTTACGACTCATCATAGGGGGGATTAGCTCAGCTGGCTAGAGCATCTGCCTTGCACGCAGAGGGTCAACGGTTCGAATCCGTTATTCTCCACCACGCCCACCGTTTCCCTCAAGGGGGATAGGATATCATGCAAAGTTTGAGGGATCAAACGGGGCCACGTTCTTTGACATATTGGAAGAAGTAAATTGAAAGAGAAGACAACAGTATAGAGGACTGTTAAGGCTTCAAAGGTTTACAAGAACAAAGGGACAACGGTAGCGATACCAATGAACTGATGAACGAGTGAACTAATGAACGTAACAAGAATCAAAAAGCATACCATACGAGCAAAAGGCGTATGAGTAGAAGAAAGTAAGAAAGGGTACACGGGGGATGCCTTGGCTCTCAGAGGCGATGAAGGACGTGATAAGCTGCGATAAGCCGCGGGGATCAGCAAATATGAATTGATCCGCGGATTTCCGAATGGGGAAACCTAACTATTTGAAGAATAGTTGCATAAATGCGCGAACGTGCTGAACTGAAACATCTAAGTAAGCATAGGAAGAGAAAACAACAGTGATTTCCTGAGTAGTGGCGAGCGAAAGGGAAGAAGCCCAAACCTACTATGTTACGGCATAGTGGGGGTTATAGGACCACAACATGATATACAAAGAAAACCGGAACGGGGTGGGAAACCCGGCCATAGAGCATGAGAGCTGCGTACGGGTAATTGATGTAAGGATAGTGGTATCCTGAGTACCGCGAGGTCGGAGACGCCTTGTGGGAATTTGCCGGCACCATCCGGTAAGGCTAAATACTCCTGAGAGACCGATAGTGAACCAGTACCGTGAGGGAAAGGTGAAAAGAACCCCGAACAGGGGAGTGAAATAGAACCTGAAACCGTGTACTTACAAGCGGTCGGAGCTGCGAAAGTGGTGACGGCGTGCCTTTTGCATAATGAGCCTACGAGTTACTCTTCATTGGCAAGGTTAAGTGTTTAAGACACGCAGCCGAAGCGAAAGCGAGTCTGAAAAGGGCGCACAGTCAGTGGAGGTAGACGCGAAACCTTGTGATCTACCCATGGACAGGTTGAAGGTGCCGTAACAGGTACTGGAGGACCGAACCGATAAACGTTGAAAAGTTTCCGGATGATCTGTGGGTAGGGGTGAAAGGCTAATCAAACTGGGAAATAGCTCGTACTCCCCGAAATGTTTTTAGGAACAGCCTGGCGGTTGAGTTAATAAGAGGTAGAGCTACTAATTGGGTGCGGGGGAGTCAAATCCTACCAAATCCAGATAAACTCCGAATGCTTATTAATATACGCTGGAGTGAGGCTCTGGGTGCTAAGGTCCAGGGCCGAGAGGGAAAGAACCCAGACCATCAGCTAAGGTCCCCAAATTACCGCTAAGTTGAACTAACGAGGTCCGATTGCACAGACAGCTAGGATGTTGGCTTGGAAGCAGCCATTCATTTAAAGAGTGCGTAACAGCTCACTAGTCGAGCGATCGGGCATGGATAATAAACGGGCATCAAGCGGTATACCGAAGCTATGGATTTGCACTTTGGTGCATCTGGTAGGGGAGCATTCTATTGCCGGCGAAGCAGATACGTAAGTTACTGTGGAGGTTATAGAAAAGCAAATGTAGGCATAAGTAACGATAAGGCGGGAGAGAAACCCGCCCACCGAAAGACTAAGGTTTCCTGATCAACGCTAATCGGATCAGGGTTAGTCGGGGCCTAAGGTGAAGCCGAAGGGCGTAGCCGATGGACAACTGGTTAATATTCCAGTACTATTTATAATTGCGATGCGGTGACGGAGCAGTGACACTGACGCGAACTGACGGAATAGTTCGTTAAAGGCCGTAGGTATAGGAGAGGTAGTAAAGTACGCCACTCTTGCTGAAAGCTGATAGTACCTTGAGCCTTCGGGTAAGGGGATAGTTCAGGTAATCATACTTCCAAGAAAACCCGCTAAGCTTCAGATTATGAATACCCGTACCGTAAACCGACACAGGTAGTCGAGGAGAGAATCCTAAGGTGCTCGAGTGAATCATGGCTAAGGAACTCGGCAAAATGGCCCTGTAACTTCGGGAGAAGGGGCGCTTCAGCAATGAAGCCGCAGTGAAAAGGCCCAGGCGACTGTTTAACAAAAACACATGGCTATGCAAAATCGAAAGATGACGTATATGGCCTGACACCTGCCCGGTGCTGGAAGGTTAAGAGGGGATGTTAGGAGCAATTCGAAGCATTGAATCGAAGCCCCAGTAAACGGCGGCCGTAACTATAACGGTCCTAAGGTAGCGAAATTCCTTGTCGGGTAAGTTCCGACCTGCACGAATGGTGTAACGATCTGGGCGCTGTCTCAGCCATGAGCTCGGTGAAATTGTGGTATCGGTGAAGACGCCGGTTACCCGCAACGGGACGGAAAGACCCCATGCACCTTCACTACAACTTAACATTGAAATCGGCTACAGGATGTGTAGGATAGGTGGGAGACTGTGATCTGGCTTCGCTAGGAGTCAGTTAGTCAACGTTGAAATACCACCCTTTCTGTATCTGGTGTCTAACTCCGCATAGCGGAGGACATTGTTTGGCGGGTAGTTTGACTGGGGTGGTCGCCTCCAAAAAGGTAACGGAGGCTTTCAAAGGTAAGCTCAGTACGCTTGGTAACCGTACGTGGAGTGCAATAGCATAAGCTTGCTTGACTGTGAGACAGACAAGTCGATCAGGGTCGAAAGACGGATATAGTGATCCGGTGGTTCTGCATGGAAGGGCCATCGCTCAAAGGATAAAAGGTACGCTGGGGATAACAGGCTGATCTCCCCCAAGAGCTCATATCGACGGGGAGGTTTGGCACCTCGATGTCGGCTCGTCACATCCTGGGGCTGGAGAAGGTCCCAAGGGTTGAGCTGTTCGCTCATTAAAGTGGCACGCGAGCTGGGTTCAGAACGTCGCGAGACAGTTCGGTCCCTATCTGTTGTGGGCGCAGGAAGTTTGAGTGGGGCTGACCTTAGTACGAGAGGACCGGGTTGGACTAACCTCTGGTGAATCTGTTATGGCGCCAGCTGTATTGCAGAGTAGCTACGTTGGGAATAGATAAGCGCTGAAAGCATCTAAGTGCGAAACTAGCCACAAGATGAGACTTCCATTGAGGGTCGTAGCAGACTACTACGTTGATAGGTTACAGGTATAAAGGTGGTGACATCATAGCCGAGTAATACTAATCGCCCGAAGCTTTCTCATAGCAGGTAATAATAGTGATTAGAGATCAGAGAATAGAGATTAGGACTTGTCCTGTTCGCTAAACTTAAGGCTCTAATCACTCAACACTAATATTGTTGTTTTCTCAATCTACTTACTTCTTTCAATTATGTTTAAGTTTGTTCATTAGTTCATTAGTTCAGTAGTTCATTGGTAACTGCGGGATAGTAAACAAAAGACAACAAACAAAATAAAAATACTGGTGAGGTACATTAGCCAACATTGTCATACCAATGAACAATTGAACTAATGAACCAATGAACCAAAAATATTCAGGTGCCTATATCGGCGGTGTCCACCTCTTCCCATTCCGAACAGAGAAGTTAAGCCCGCCAGAGCCGATGGTACTGCAGTAAAATGTGGGAGAGTAGGTCGGTGCCAAATCTTAAAGAAGCCTCGTGAGAAATCATGGGGCTTTCTTGTTTTCACACCGGTTCATAGTCTATAGATCATGGTTCATGACCGAAATTTAGTAATATTGGTTCTCAAATAAATGAGCCATGGGAAACAACACATTACCGGAGGAAGTAACTGATCGAAAATCTTTTGTCGAGTTTTGCAACTCTTTGAGAACTGAGTTTAACGCTGATAACGATTCATGGAAGAACAATACATTAAGCACTTTTCTTGAAGCCTTAGAATCGTATGCAAATGACATTCAAGGATATTACAATAACAATCACCTGGGTATCAATGCGGATATACCAACATGGAGGACATTTGCTGCCATTTTAAGAGGCGCATCAATTTACGAATAACGGTACAAATCGTTAAAAGCGCATGAATTAGATGATTAATATGCCCTCTATAGATGTTACAATACAACTGCTAAAGCAAGTTGACACTTTGATAGCCCAGAAAATTTTTTGATTGCTTTATGTATATTAATTTTTCCGGATGGGCGCTTCCTCTATATCCTCCACTGTAATATGAATTTCTGCGTCAAACCACTCGGTAAACAATTTATAGGTTCTTTTTGCAGGCCAGTCGTTTTCATCGGTGTGACGGCCGTTAAGTTCGTTTTCAAAAATCTTATTAAAATTGCTTTTTAGCCACTTTTCAGTATCTTCAAAACTGTTTCGAGCCTTTACAAGATATACGGTGGTTTCGCTGCCATCTTCAATCAAATCAGGATATAGGGCATTTATTCAATTAAGCAAAGGTTGCTTCGGCTTTACCACTATAGCATGCTGGTTTACCTGTTCGTAATAATAAGTTATTGGCTCCATGATCGTTTGTATTTAAGGGTTGCAGATGAAGTAACTTTGATAAAGACAATGCTCCGCCCATTCAGGCCTTTCACCTGCATAGCGGAGTAGTTTATTTAATTTAGGAAAAGGGTCGTTAATTAAACGCTGCCAGGAGCAGCAATACCAAATCGGATTTAATTATTAAATATCCTGTACAACACCCAGTCGTCCGTTTGAAAAACCCTCCTCAGCCTCAGGCCGCTGTTTGATTTTAAAATAACAGGTACGTAACGGTTGTTGAGTTGGGTAAAGCCGGTCACCTCATTTTTGTCGGTGGCAAGCAGTATGTAGTTATCGTATTTATCAGGCGCTTCAATTGCACTTAAAAATACACCTTCCTGGTAAGGCAGTGTTAATTTATGAATGTCCGTTGTAAAGGCCACAACAGGATAAGCGATAGCGTCGTCTATCAACACATGCGCGTCTCCCGGCAGGCGGTTGATATAGTCAGCAAGGTCATGGTTTTGTGCCTGCTGCGTATCCGGAGCTCGGTTTAATATCGTAGTTACAAAACTTCTTTCTTCCTTAACAGATGAATCCTGCAGGAAAACAAAGCCGGTATAAAGCATTACAAGCGTTATTACTCCTACCACTGCTTTTAAAACCAGCTGGTTTTTTACAATCTGTGCCCGGTAAAGTACTGCAAGTAACGCTAATATAAGGAAGATGAGGTAATACTCTTGTGATAGAAATACCTTTTCGTATTTAATATGTAAAAACTCTATAAAAGCAAATGGAGTAAGCAGGGTTAAAACCTGGTAGGTGCTGTTTCTGAACAGGTACACGGCAACCAGTATTAACGGGCAAAACAAAAGCATCCGTAAGGAAATCAATACCGATGTTTCGGGCAATTGGTATACAGGGCTGGTTGACAGTTGGTCGAAACTTAGTTTATCAGCTAAAACTGTCCAGGTTGCATAGGGGCTCTCATTAAAATAATCCAGGTCCTGTGCATGTGTAAGGTTCAATAACTTGTAACAGATAACGCAGGCCAGCGGCAGCACAAATAAAATAATGTACAGTGCAAATGTTTTATTGATGAGTTTACGGCGCAACGACGGGTTATTAAAACTTTGATTTAACCGGAAAATCGATTCCTGCTCGCTTAAATTTAAACTCTTTATGGTGATAAACAACACCAGCGGAATAAAGAACAGGGTGAGCCAGATAAATTTATAATCGCAAAAGATCAGGATCACCAGGCAGATACTCGCAATAGAAACGTGGAATGTGGTGTTTGATCTGTAAAATTTGAGCAGGTTGAAAAAGAACAGGAAGAAAAATATCAATACCATGGCTATTGACTTGCCGGATGTGGCCGCATACAATATCCCCGGATGGAACAAAAAGATGATCAGCAACACCAGTAAATAAAAAACATCACTTACTCTTTTAATCAGCGACCTGGCCATTAGGTAAAACAGGAAAGCTGTGCATATTGAAGATGCAATCACCGGCGCCAGCACGTTGTTTTTAACAGAAAAAATAAACGACATGTAAAATGGCAGTAAAGGCGAGGTTAGGCCCATTACCTTTAGCCTGTTACCAAGGCCATCTAATATGATCTTGGTTTTTTCAATATAAAACAACCCTTCCTGGCTGTAATAACCCAGCTGGTTAAGGTAAATACCGCATACTACGTAGTATACCGCAAGTAATACGGTAATAAGCAACAGATATCTGGATTGGTTCCTCATTTAACAACATTTGTTGGGCTGGTAACTTTACTAAGCCCATGGTTAGTTTTTTCCCAGTAAAACGGCTTAACGATTAATTGGTATAAGCCTTTAAACGCAGCAATTGAATGCATTAACCAATAAACCGGGTTGGCAATTGAAAAAAGGATCAATTCGTAATAGCGCCTTTTAAACACGGCCATCATATTGATGTAGATCATTAATATATTGCCTACCATCAGGTTAAAAATCGACATAAATAACACCCAGTCGGGGAATAATGTCCGGATTGATGAAAGGTCAAATACAATATAACTGATAAATATCCCCAGTAAAAATGGATATACGAGGAAAGTAAGCGGTGTTGCCCCGATAAAAAAGCTAAATCCTAAAAAGCCTTTCCATCCCAGTTTTTTCCATAAAGCTACCGGGTCGCGCATATGCACCAGGTAGGTTTGCATGTACCCTTTTATCCACCTTGAACGTTGCCTGATCCAGTTAAAAGGTTCATTATTGGCTTCCTCGTACGTGGTGGAGTTGATGACCGCTATTTTATATCCTTTTGCGTATGCTCTTACACCAAGGTCTGCGTCCTCAGTAACGTTAAACGGATCCCAGGCGCCTAATTCAACCAGGTTATCCAGTTTAAAATGGTTACTGGTTCCGCCTAAGGGGATAGGGATATCCAGGGTATCCAACCCGGGTAGCATATAGTCAAACCAGTACGAATACTCAAGGGTAAACATCCTGGTTAAAAAGTTTTCATTACGGTTGTAATAATTCAGCGCGCTTTGGATACAGATGTAGTTGGATGGTAATTTGTTGAACATGGTTACCACCTTTTTCAGCTGGTCAGTATCCGGGATATCCTCCGCATCATAAATGGTAAGGTACTTCCCTTTTGAAAAGTGAAGCCCGTAATTACATGCCTTTGGTTTTGTTTTCGGCATGTGGAAGGGCACCACGATCACCTCAAATATAGCGGGGAAATCGAGGTTGCGCACAGCGTTCAGCGTTTTGTCATCGTCTTCCTCAATTAATAATTTAATATCCAGTCGCTCACGCGGATAATCAATTGACTGCAGGTTCCAGATCAGTTTTTTGATCAGTTTATCTTCCTTATAAACGGGCAGGAGGATGGTGTAGATCGGCAGTTCATCGTCTACCACCTCACGCAGTTCATCTCTTGTTACTGCCTGGTGCAGTTCGAAACGGGAACCCACTAATGCCAGGAATAATTTAAACAAGATGGCCACCAGGAAGAACACGCTGATCAATATATTGATAATGATCGACGTATCTTTAAACCTGAGCACCAGCCCTATCGTCACAACACCCAGCAACATGAACAGGAATATTAACTGGCCCGATGAAAATGTTGTAAAGGCGGAATTCGCCGGGTCGCGGTTTAACAATTCATAAACCGATGATTTTACGTACTTGTCGCCAAGCAGTTTGTGGCTCATCCAAACAATGTCCAGGTCTGATGCCACGATGATCTCCGGCTCGCAGTCATAAGTAAACCGGATAAAATCAATAAATAATTTATCACCCGGATCGGCCATAACCGTTATTACGCGGTTATTTTCAATGCGGAGTGGCATGGCCACATGTTGTTCAGCAAATTTAAGTTCAATTTTGCTCAGTACCTCCGGATCATACTCCATTTCGCGGATCTCCTTAAAGGGATATCCTGCGTTGATCATGGAGCGTTCGTAATTCTTCCTGGAGATATACCCGAAATTTAAAGCTATTTTAATGAAGGATTGCCCGGACCTGGCTGAAAAATCATCAATCTTTTCCCGGTCGCGCTGCGTAATAAAACCATCATTAACCAAAATTTCAGGAATAGACATATTTTTTATTTCAGTAAAATGTTAAAACAATTCGTCAAGCGACCCCGGTAAGCTGTTGCTTACCGGGGTTACTTATTCAGTTAACTGCCCTTGCCAACAAAATTTAATCGTTATATAATTCCTGTGATCTTTGAACCCTTGAGCGTACATAAAGGAATGATAACAGTATCAATAACAGTATGCCCAATAAGATGTATAAGTTGTATTTTTCCCAGAACTGTGTAAGCGGGCTTTTGGTTTCGGTGTATTCAAGGTTATCACTTGATTTATTGATGTTAAACAAGTATTTATTTGAATTAACATCAGTAACACATACGTTACTGGATAGGGTTGACAGCTGCTCGGTAATTGATTTGGATACATTCAAAAACGCGTCAGACTTGTGTGCATCCGGGCCGGTAGCTACAAGCACTAAGGTAGCATTATTGCTGGTGCCATAAAAGATTTGTGCCAGGCCTGAAGAAACCGAATCGGATTGAGCCACCGAGTAAACCGGGGTCGACCTGTTATCGGCGTTATACAGGGTGAATTTTTGATCAAATTGAATTGGAGCGCTCTTAAATTGTTTAAGCATCGGATCCTCTTTTGCTAACAGCGCAATGATGTTATTTTTCTTCAGGTCGCCTTCAGGAAACCCTTCGGAATAAGCAAATTCAGGGAAATTGTTTGGATTGATGTTGTTGTTCAACTCATAAATAATTTCGCCCAATGCACCTGCGGTAAATTTCGCAATTGATTTTGAAACGACAATTTTTGTGGTACCCAAGTTAAATGCCTCAGGATATTGGTAAAAACTTAATGCGCTTGAAATAAAAGGATTTTTTGATTCCAGGTATGATTTATCTACGTCAACCTCGCCAAAAAAGTTAATAAAGCTGTTTTTACATTGCCCGTTTGCAGGGAAGAACCTGAATTCAGATTCCAGCCTGTTATATTTATGGTGCTGGTAACGGTTGATGGTAACCGAGGTATTTAATTTACCCGATGCATCCAGTTTTTCACTGCTGATCAGTAAGCCGTTCAGGTAAATATTAAAATAGCCCCTGTCGCCCGGATTCAAGCCGCTGTAATTGCCAATGAACCTGATCTCAACTTCTTTTGGTGTAAAGCTAAAATCGCTGTTTTTAAAAGTATACGCATTTTTTAACGAACCAACTCCCGAAAGGAAATCGCTTGATCCGCCAACTTGTTTCAAAGTGATTTTCGACCTGTTTTCATCAATGGTTTTGATGAAAGTATTTTCAGCATGGTTAATGATCAGGTAATTACCAAAACTCGAATTCAATATATTAACATTACCCAGGGTGGTAACCGCTTTTAAATAGCCTTCTTCGTCGCCACCGGTAACAAATAAGATCTCGCCGGCGACGTTTTCTGATGCAACCCTTTTAACATCCACCAATTTCCCTTTTTGATTTACTTTTTCGGTAATGGTATCTGTTACGGTAGTCATTGATTTAGAAAGGTAAAGCAAGCCCTCGCCTGATTGTGCGCTCACCTCCCTGATCAGTGATTTTTTATCTTCAGGCAGGCTGCCCATATTGCCCACCATGATATAATTTTTAACACTATCAGGAACTTTGCCCTGCTCAAAAACGAAAATTGGCTTGTTGGTTGCTTTTTTAGCCTTGCATAGGCCCATGCTACTGCTTTCAAATCGTTCAGGCTTGGTTCAGCCGGGTAAACAATGGCTCTTTTTGTATCAAAGCAATTGCTGATGTTTACGTTATCAAGCCCGCCCTTTGCGTCTTTAACCAAGGACAGGTACGAATCCTTTTTTACCTTAAGCCACATTGCGGGGTTATCCAGGTCCTTGCAAATATCATCTGTTATGGTAAGCAGGGTTTTTACCTGTATCTTCAGGAACCGGCCTGGTGAAAGATCTTCCTTACTAAGGTTAAGTACAAGTGTCTGTATTGAATCTTTGGAAAGACGTGAACTATAAACCGGTTTATCATTGATAATTACGTTGATAAAAGAGTTCTCTTTTATCAATGCCTGCGAAGGCTCAAAACGTAACACCAGTTTACTCCCGTTGATTTGATTTTGAGGCGGGATCTTAAAATAAAACAAGCTCGCGCCGCTCATTCCGTAAATTGCTTCGTCTTCTTCCTGCCCAAACGATGCGAAGGATACAATAGTTTGGGTTTGAGCCAATGATGCCTTACTTAAAAGAAATACAAGGGCTAATAAGGTAAAAAATTTGTTCATTGGTTGTCAATATTAATTTATTACTTGAAATTCTACTCTGAAATAATTTCCGTTATCATCACTCCGGTATGATAACTCACCACCCATTTCCTGGGTCATTAGTTTTGCTATGGATAGCCCTAGTCCAAGCCTGCTTTCCACATGGCCTGAGGCTTCGCTCAGCGTTTTTAGTTTATTAAACATGTTGTCCAGTTCATAGATCCCGATAGGTATCCCTTCATCAATGATCTCAAAGACAAATTTCTGCCTCTGAATGCTGGTAACTACACGGATACTGTTATTGGTTTGTGAAAATTTAATTGCGTTTGATAGTAAATTCTGAAAAACCTGCCCCGCAAATACACGGTCAAGATTTACCATAATAGGAATGGAGGAAATATTATCAACCAAATGAATGTTTTTCATCTGGGCGGTTTCCACTAAACCCCTGAATACGTGTGATGCCTCATGGTTGATATCAAAAACCTCGAGGTTAAATTTCATTTCGGGTGCTTCTATCTCCTTAACATCCATTAATTTGTTTAAAAGATATTGCATTTTTTCGGCCGACTGGGCTATATAACCGGATAGTTCTAACTGATCGGGGCTTAGCCGGAAGTCTTCCTCCCTGAGCATATTGTTGCTCATTACTATTGAGCTAACTAAATTCTTCAGGTCGTGGCCGGCAATATTTATAAAACTGTTTTTTTGGTTATCCAGCTTCCTGAGCTCTTCATATTGCGTATCAATAATGGTGTTTTTTTGGTTGATGTCCTGGTACTGCTCCTTAAGTTGTTCGTTTGATTTGTTGATCAGCAGCTGCGACCGCACATCGCGTTGAATAACCTTAAAGCGTGCGCCCGGAACAAGGCAGGATACCAGTGCAATAATGAAGAATACCTGGCCACCGTTTGCGATGATCAGGTCGATGGAATATTGACTGAATAAATTGAAAAATAAGGCAAGCAGTAAAAATGCCAGCGCAGCTTGTATAACCGAGTTAAATGGCTCCCAAAATACCTGGAGGTTAAAAAACAGGAATATGGCTGAAAACATCAGGAAATACACATTTAAGTGGCTAAGGTCAACTACGTTGCACAATATTGCCGATGTTGCCGATAACAGGAAAAGCGTAATATGTAACAGGATCCGGTAATTATAATTTCTTCGCTGAAAAAGACTGTAAAGTGAGAGAATAATAAGTGTGGTGATCAACCTTATAATGAAAAACTGTACCCATATATCAGGGCTGAAAATATAGTCGACTATAAAAAATAACCAGTAAACAAAGATTATCGTCCAGATAATATTATTAGTCTGATACCAGGCTTTTTTAGAAATTGCTTTTAAATACTCTTCTTTTGTTATTTGGACAAACATTGTATAGCTTTCTTAAATTATGATAATATTCTGGTTATCTATAAATTTAATCCGCATAAAGTAAATGAAAATTAAAAAAAGTCATCATAGATACTTATGCACATTTAAACATCCTGCACACATCGGGCCAACTATTAAACTTTTTATGTTTAAAAATGGCTTATGCGTGCTTTAACTTAATGGTTTCAACGTTTTGTTTTTATAGCAAAAAACAATCCAACGGCACCTTTTTTACACGGGGGGCTCTTATTGTGGCTATAAATCCTGATTTTAGCATAATTATTTTTTTGAAGTTGATAGGCGGAAATTTATCGTATTTACCTGAAAATGCGCTTATAATGGCACCAATTAGCGTTTTTGGTAAAACAGTACCTGCAAATTTCCTGTTGCTCCTTATGGCTTACAGGCAATTTAACGTCGGCGTGCGGAATGAGTAAATATTTTCCCATATTGTTAATCAGCGCGTCTTATACGGGGCAGGCCTTGCAATAGGTTTCATTCAAACGTATTAATAGTTGAAATTAATTTGATGCTGAATAAAAAAGAGCGCTCCGGGCCCGGGTATTTGGCAGGATTAGTGTTGCTCAAAAATATGCATAATCATATATAACGCTTGTTAATACCGTGTTATGTATTCAAATCACATTTTGTTTTTCAGGAAGGGGGGGAGTTGGCTACGATGGAATTGTTACCCATATTTTTACTAATAGTTACAATGTAATTGCTTTTCGGAATCGCGCCCGCTGCCATTGTTCAAGCAAAGATTATAAAAAAAAACTACCTGGGTGTAATTAAAGCATAGATATGGGTTTTTGCCCTTTATGCAAAATGGGGTCTCATTTCCTTATAGTGCGGAAATAATTTCCAAATTTTAACCATAAGTAAAATAACACCCGGAATAAATATGTTTATATAGAATACTTATTTATAGAAATTGAAATATCATAAAATAATATTTTTAAGACAGCATTTTGCCTTTGATCAGGGCAATAGGAGTAGGCAGGCATGCCCGTACGGCCTGTAAACATACCGTCAAAAAGGATAGGATTATTATAATTATTATTCGCTACCTTTGCACCCTATTGTAGTGTTATGAAATTTTTTGAAGAAAAACGAAGGGAAGTGATGATGCACATCGAAAAATTCATGCTTGAAAAAAAGGATGAATATTTGAAACCCATCGATACTATTTGGCAGCCGTCAGATTTTTTGCCTGATTCGTCCCGCGATACTTTTTTCAGCGAAATTAAAGAACTGCAGGAGAGCGCACAGGGACTCTCATACGATCTGATAGCCGTTTTAGTAGGCGATACGATTACCGAAGAAGCATTGCCAACTTATGAATCATGGTTAACCATGGTGCAGGGGGTATCCCGTGATGAAGATGGTGGCTGGATGCAATGGACCCGTCACTGGACCGGAGAAGAAAACCGACATGGTGATTTGTTGAACAAATACTTATACCTGTCGGGCCGGGTTAACATGCGCAAGATGGAAATATCAACCCAGTATTTAATTGCCGATGGTTTTGATATTGGTACAGGGCACGATCCTTACCGTAACTTTATATACACCTCTTTCCAGGAGTTGGCTACTAATGTGTCGCACCGCCGGGTTGCGTCGCAGGCAAAAAAAGATGGTGATACCTTACTATCAAAAATGTGCGGTGTAATTGCAGGAGACGAAGCCCGTCATGCAAAAGCCTACAAATATTTTATTGAAAAGATTTTTGAAGTCGACCCCAACGAAACGATGCTCGCTTTTGAGGATATGATGCGTAAGAAAATTGTGATGCCGGCACACTTCCTGCGCGAAGTGGGTTTAAAAGTTGGCCAAACCTTCGGCCATTTTACCGATGCGGCACAACGCCTGGGCATTTATACAGCAATTGATTATGTTGACATATTAAAAGAATTGATTGCCGACTGGCATATCGAAAGCATCACTGAGTTAAATGAATCAGGCGAAAAGGCCCGCGATTACGTGCTCAACTTGCCAACCCGCTTATTGCGCGTTGCTGATAGAATGAAAAACCCAATGCTGGAATACAAATTCAGCTGGATAAACGGATAGTATAAGGCGAAAGCTAAAAGGTTAAAGGCGAAAGGTGTATAGGGTTGTAAAACCTTTCACCTTTCGCCTTTTTCCATTCACCTCAAAATCAACCTTCCCGCATAAGGGTCACCTTCCCGTCTTCGGCTAGATCTGCAAATATTTCGTTGAGGATCGATTCAACAGTGAGTGAATTTACATCATCCACATAATGTTCAGATCGTGTAATGTGCAACTCCTTCCCCTTGATTTCTATCCTGAATAAAAAACCCTCGTAAAACCCGGGTGCCGAAATTTCAATTGCCCCGTCTTTATTTTCGCTTACAAAAATGATCTCCGTTTGCCGCTGCTCCCTGAATAAAGGGTTAAGTTTTTCCCCGAGTAATTGAAGCAACTCATCCGGGGTAATGGTTTTATTGATATTTAAAATTTTCATGGTGATGCTATTTTCTTAAATAAATGACAATGGGCATTTTATATTGTTTTGGATTAATTAAATTTCCAATATTTAACAGCAGGCTTTGCCAAACCGCGTAGTAAAATAAATTGTAACCAGGCATTGGGTATGTAATGTATATTTAACCGTGAAATTAAAGGCGAACATTGAAAGTTTTGTATTGGTTAGTTTAGGCATCCTGTCTGCCGCAATGGGTATAAAAGGGTTCCTGCTCTCCACCAAATTTATCGACGGCGGTGTAACAGGGATGTCCATGCTGTTGGCCAAAACCACCGGCATCCCATTAGCTATCCTTATTTTTTTAATCAATTTCCCCTTTTTAATTTTAGGCTACCGGCAGCTGGGGTTAATTTTTGCGGTAAAAAGCGCGTTGGCCATAGCCGGCCTCTCCTTTTGCCTGGCATTTATGTATTTCCCGGATGTTACCCATGATAAAGGGCTTACTTCAGTATTCGGTGGTATATTTATCGGTATAGGCGGGGGGCTGGCTATCCGGGGCGGCGCAGTGCTTGATGGTACCGAAATTGCCGGTATGCTGGTGAGCAAAAAAATGCAGCTTTTTAAATCGCGGGATGTAATATTGGTTTTCAACCTGATGATATTTGCATCAGCGGTGTTTTTTTTAGGGGTTGAACCCGCCTTGTATTCCATCATTACCTACCTCGGCGCTTCCAAAATGATTGATTTTGTTTTAAACGGCATTGAACAATATACCGGTATCACCGTTGTCTCTTCAAAAGGCGATCAGATCCGCCGGGCAATCTCCAAACGCGGACGCGGCGTTACCGTGTACGAAGGAAAAAGCGGGTATGGTAAAGACGGGCACATCAATGCACCGCGCGATATTGTGTTTACCGTGGCAACCCGGCTGGAGATCCCGTCCATCAAACGGGAGATCCTGGATATTGACCCCGCAGCCTTTATCGTACAGCATAGTATTGAAGACACCAGCGGCGGGCTGGTTAAACGGACGGGGATGCATTAGCAGCGGCATTTATTTGTAAAAACGATCTTAAAATATTCAACGATGAAATATAAATTATTAGGCCGGTCGGGCCTTAAAGTTTCAGAATTATGCCTGGGTACCATGGGCTTTGGCACCGAAGCGGGCTGGGGAGCCGATAAGCAAACCAGCTTTGCCATCATGGACGCCTTCGCCGAAGCAGGCGGTAATTTTATTGATACTGCCAACATCTATAAATTAGGTACCAGTGAGAAGATCATCGGCGAATACTTGCATAACCATGACCGCGATCATTTTGTGGTGGCTACCAAATATTCATTAAAAGATAATATCACCAATCCCAATGCATCCGGCAATAACCGTAAAAATATGATGCGCAGCGTAGAAGATAGCCTTAAACGCCTGAAAACTGATTTTATCGACCTGTTTTACCTGCATATATGGGATGCCCTGACACCAATAGACGAAGTTTTGCGGGGGATGGACGACCTCATCAGGCAGGGTAAGATCAACTACGCCGCCATTAGCGACACCCCCGCCTGGGTGGTGGCCAAAGGGAATACCCTGGCCGAACTGATGGGCTGGAGCCAGCTGGTGGCACTGCAGGTGGAATACAGCCTGCTGGCCCGCACCCCTGAACGCGAGCTGATACCAATGGCCAAGCATTTTGGGATGACCGTTACCCCCTGGGCCCCGCTTGGCGGCGGCGCACTCACCGGCAAATACCTGCGTGGTGAACAGGGGCGCATTAAACCCGAAAGTAACCGCCGCAGCGAACGCGCTGAAAGCATTACTAAAGTGGTAGTTGCCATTGCTGATGAACTGGGCGTGTCGCCGGGAAACGTAGCTTTAAAATGGACCATGCAGCAGGGTTTTTCGTCCATCCCTATTGTAGGCGCAACAAAATTAAACCAGTTGCAGGATAACCTTAAAACCATTGATGTAATACTTAGTGATGAACACCTGAAAAAACTAAACGATGCCAGCGCCATTGAACTTGGTTTCCCCGGCGACTTCTTTAAAGAAGAGGCCGTAAAAACCAATACGTTTGGCGGGTTTTATGACCAGGTGGAGAAGAGAATTTGAAAATGTGTTGATTTGGAAAGTTGACAAATCTAAAGCCAGGATTAATAACTGATCCGGCGCTTTGTTGCTCTTCTGTTTATTTAATCCTATTTTAGGCGTTATAAACCAATATGACTGCCTACATTAAATTTCCGGATGAGCACCTGGTTGCCCTGTTAAAAAATGGCGATCAGCTGGCTTTTGCTGAAATTTACCGCCGGTATGGTAAAAACCTTGCAGGTTTTGCTGCATCAAAACTATATGACCTGGAAGATGCCCGCGACCTGCTACAGGAGATGTTTGTGAAGCTTTGGGAAAACAGGGAACAGCTGCAGATTACTTCAAACTTACAATCGTACCTGTTTGCCATTTTGCGCCACCGGATTATTGATAAGATCCGGAAAAACATCACGCGGGAGGACTATGCCCGGGCCTTACAATCATTGCCTTCTTTTTTTCAGGCTGGCGGCGATAAGCAACTGGAAGCAAAAGAGCTGCAGCAGGCCGTCCGGCATTCGCTTGACCAGTTGCCGGCCAGGGTAAGGGAAATTTATAAGTTAAGCCGTGAAGACGGACTGAGTAATCCTGAGATCGCCCAAAAACTTAAACTTTCTGAACAAACTGTAAAAAATCAATTATCCACGGCATTAAAGCATTTGCGGAAATCGCTAATGCGGATAAGCCCCATTGTTTTTATTTGCTGGTGGCTGCATTAAATAAAATTCAAATAAATAATGATATTAACTATGGTACGTTTTACCTTTTCATCCGACAATTACCAAATTTAAATAGCAATGAGCCGGATTGATATGGAAGATATGTTAGATCGCTACTTAAAAGGAGAGGCCTCGCCTGGGGAAGTGGAGCAGGTGGACGCCTGGCTCGACCAGCACCATGCCGCAGGTTCGCCATGGCAGCGCATGGATAAAATCACCCGTGACCGTTGGCTGGCAAGTTTGTTCAGGGATATTGAAGCAGAAGCAGGCTTAGATAATACCCGTGTGCTACGTATGCATCCCGGCAGGATCTGGCTGCTGAGCTTAGCTTCGGTTGCTGCAGTCATTTTTATTGTTTTTACAGTCTTTCTTCAAAAGCCCTCCGTTAAAACAACTTCGTCAACTGCTAATTTTGCGGTCATTAATATCCCCGCCGGTCAAAAAAAACAAGTGCTTTTGGCTGACGGCAGCAAAATAGAGGTGAACTCATTATCGGTATTGAAATACCCCTTAAAATTTGACGCTAAAACACGGGAGGTATATTTATCAGGCGAAGCCTATTTCGATATTCAGCACGATGCTTCCAAACCGTTCATTATTCACACGGGTAAGGTGGTAACTACCGTGCTGGGCACGGCTTTTAATATCAAAGAAGATAAAAAGGAACACACAATAGTAGTTACGGTAACCCGTGGAAAAGTGAGTGTTGCTAATGGAAATCAACCTTTAGGCGTAATTACCCCAAACCAGCAAATCAGTTTTAATGAAATCAGCCTTCAGCATTCGCAAAAAAATGTTGATGCAGAAAAGGCCATTGCCTGGTTAGAGAGTAACTTGCATTTTAATAACGTAACTTTTGCTGACGCAGCTAACCAGTTGCAGCAACGCTTTAAAGTGAACATCAGCTTTGCCAATGATAAGGTTAAAAACTGCCGTTTTACGGGTACAGCTATAAAAGCTGAAAAGCTGGATGAAATTTTAAATATCATATGCATGTTTAACAACGCTACCTATAAAACCAGGCCCGACGGGAGTATCGTTATTGATGGCCCGGGATGCAATTAGCGGCAAGGAGCAAATAGTTAACAAAACCTAAATTATTAAATTGGTACGCCCCCGGTTAATTATACCTATTGTATTAGCGGTAAGTTTCCTGCTATTTTTTGCTGTAAACGCAAAGGGGCAAAGTATTGCAATTGAAAAGGTAACCCTTGGCCTGAAAGACGAGAGTTTGGAAACAGCGATAAAAAGAATAGAAAAGCAAACAGCTTTACGTTTTTATTACCGCGACGAAGACATCAAACCGCTTGACCATTTGACCCTGGAGCCAGCCACCCGCACCATTGAACAAACCCTTACGGCCCTGTTACAAAACACCAACCTGAATTTTAAACAGGTTGACAAGAATATTTTACTGCAGCGCAAAGCCAGGGAAATGGTTTACGAAATAAGCGGGCGCATAGTGGATAGTATCGATAAAAAACCTATTCCCAATGCGAGTATCTTTCTAAGTAATTCAACCATCGGTGTAACTACTGGTGACGATGGTACTTTTAAGTTAAACGTATCAAAATCGGGAAAGTACCAGGTAATTGTGACGGTAATAGGATACACTACTTACCAGGGAATGCTTTTTATGGATAACCGGAATATCAATGTCCACGATATTGAACTGGCGCCCAAGGTGATTAAACTATCAGAGGTTAAGGTGCAGGCGGACCCAAACTGGGAGAGAAATTACAGGTGGTTTAAAGAAGAATTTTTAGGCAGGTCGGGTTTTGCCGATAAATGCAAAATAATAAATCCGGAGGTGCTGGAGCTGAATTACGATGAAAAAGCCAAAATGCTTAAGGGATCCTCCACTGACATACTTGAAATTGAAAATAGTGCCCTGGGTTATAAATTGAAATATGTTTTAAGCGATTTTACAGATGACCGGGTGATCAATAAAGTTACTTATAAAGGCCAGGTTTTATTTGAACTGCTTGCAGGCGACAAAAGCCAGCGGGCAAAATGGAAAAAAAACAGGTTGAAAGCTTACAACGGTTCAATCATGCATTTTTTACGGTCGGTGTTATATAACCAGTTGAACGAAGAAGGGTTTGTTGTTTACCAGTTAAAAAGAAAGCCGCTGCCTGTGCCGTCCTCTCCTATAAAATACATTGATTCATTGGCACAAACGCCCCTGCAGGTAAATGATTATATAGCGGTTAGCAACAAAAAAGGCATTTACGCCATGGCTTACAAAGACTGCCTTTATATAATGTACACCAAATTACATAACTATACCGGTAACCTGGAGGATATTCCGGCGGCGGCGCAGCCGGGATACGCAAAAACTATTGTAACGTTTACCGCGCCGAATATATTTTTTGATGATAATGGCATCATTGTAAACCCTGAAAGCCTTGTTTACGAAGGCTACTGGGCCAAAATAAGGGTAGGGGAGCTTTTGCCTTCAGATTATACGCCTGAAAACTAATAACACCTAAACAGATCCCATATGAGATCGATCTTACGTCTGTTGAAATTCAACTATTTGATGATTACTGCAATGTTTTTAGTATGCAGTAAAGAAAAAGTGCGTGCCCAGGAGCGTGGTATAAGTAATGAATTATTAAAGATCGCCAGACTGTCTGACAGCCTTACCCTGGCAAACCCGGCCGAGAAACTTTACCTGCAATTTGATAAACCTTATTATGCCCTGGGTGATACCATTTGGTTTAAGGCCTGGCTGTTTAATGCTGCTGATTATACCGCTTCGGGTAAAAGCGGCATTTTATACATTGACGTGGCCAATGACAGTAATAAGGTTGTTAAACAATTTAAGTTGCCGGTAGCCTGTGGATTATGTTGGGGGAACATCACCCTGGGTGAAAAGGATTTCAGTCAGGGGCTTTATACCATCAGGGCCTATACCAACTGGATGAGGAATTTTGGTATGGATGGCTTTTTTTACAAAAGTTTCTCAGTTAGCAGCGGTAACGAACGGGATCTGCTGGTAAACGCCCGTATAAATACAGTTGTAGTTGACGGGAAAAATATGCTCAATGCCAAAGTCCTGTTAAGTGACTTGAATAAAATACCATTTGCTGTTAAACCCGTGGAATTACAGGTAAGAGATAACGGCAAACGGCTATATCAACAAAAAATAATGACAGGCGTTGATGGCACGCTCGATCTTACCTTTAGCATTCCGCCAAAATCACCGGGGCTGGCGATTATCGCCGAAACAGCACTAAAAGATAAAAAGGTAAATATCCCCATTGTTTTAAACAGGCCGGAGAACGCTGATGTACAGTTTTTACCCGAGGGGGGTAACCTGGTAGCCGGTTTGCCGGCACGGATTGGGTTTAAGGCGTTGGGAGAGGACGGCAGGGGGCTGGATATATCAGGCGTAATTATCGGCCGCGGCCATCAGCAAATCACGGCGTTCAAATCCGCACATAACGGCATCGGAAGCTTTTGCCTTGATATATTGCCCGGCGAAAATTATGCAGCAAAAGTTACCCTGCCCGGTGGTGTTGTCAAAATGTTTGCCTTACCGGCAATTAAAGAATCAGGGACCGCGTTGCGCGTGATCAATCGGTCTGAAGATGATTCGCTTGAAGTTTCTCTGTTTGCAACAAACGATATCGTTGCGCTAGATAGTGGCTATTTTTTACTTGGTAAGTCCCGTGGTGTTGTCTGTTATGCTGCCGCGCTAAGTTTTAAAAAAAATCTGGTCAAGGGTAAAATAGCAAAAAAGCTATTTCCTTCGGGGATAACGCATTTTTGTTTACTGGCTGCTAACGGGCAGCCTTTAAATGAAAGGTTGGCGTTTATTGATCATCACGATGACCTTGCTATCCGGCTTAACACCAATAAGTCTGTATACGGGCAACTGGACAGCGTTGCTTTAGAAGTAACAACAGCCGACCGGGCAGGCCAGCCTGTGCAGGTTAATTTCGCTATGTCGGTTACCGACGACGCGCTGGTGAAAACGGATACTTCAAACAAGGAAAATATGATCACCCGCTTGCAGTTAACCCAGGAACTTAAAGGATATGTTGAGGATCCCGGTTACTATCTTTCTCAAGAAACAATTGAGCGTTGGACCGCGCTTGATAACCTGTTGCTTACCCAGGGCTGGATTGGTTATGATAGGGCGAGAGCATCTTCCCCACTCGCGGTTGTTTATCCTGCTGAGCACGAATTCGTGGTAAACGGTCATGTTTCAAATGTGTTCAATAAGCCGGTGAAAGGAACAGATGTGGTTTTGTTCTCCAGCTCGCCGATGATTTTAATTGATACAGTAACTGATAAAGATGGCCGGTTTGTTTTTCAGCATTTCCCCAGAGTAGATACGCCTATATTTTTGCTAAAGGCAGTAAATAAAAGAGGGAAGAGCTTTAACGTGGGGGTTAATATAGACGAAACGCCGCCGCCTGAATTTATAAAGCCGGTTGGCCCGACTATTTTGCCCTGGTATATGAACAGCGACAGCACTTTGCTGAACTATACTAAAAACAACGTTTTGATTAAACAACAGGAAAATCTTATTCCCGGCACCCGACAGTTAAAAGAAGTGAAAATTATGGCCAGGAAAATTGTTAAGGAATCGCACAATTTAAACGGGCCAGGAAATGCCGATGTTGTTTTGGATGAAAAAGACCTCGAAAAAGCCCGAAAGAAAAGTTTTTTAAATTTACTGGAAGAAAACGTAAAAGGATTTTCTGAACAGTATCCTGTTGGGAAGCCTCATTGGTATTATGCCCGTTTTAAAGAAGTTATTGTTTTAGTTGATGGCGTATTTTTAGAGGATGTTTTTCAATCACTTGATTTTAATGTCTTTAAAAACTATCTGGAAGAGCATAATGCGGAAGACGCTAAGGGAGTGGAGGTGATGCAGACGCCGGCGTTTGAATTACAATATGTGTCAAGATTTGATCCTTTCGCTAATATAGATGCTTATGTGTTTGTTGAGATCACTACGCGCGGTGGCCACGGGCCGTTTATTGGCAATACTCCCGGTATGTACCTGTATAAACCAATGCCGCTAAACTGGCCTGCACAATTTTATAAGCCTAAATACGCGATAAAAGATGCCAAACATTTACCCGACCTGCGCTCAACAATTGATTGGGAGCCCAACATTACTACTGGTATAAACGGGAAAGCAAAGTTATTTTTTTATACGGCTGATAAACCTTCTACCTACACCATAACCATTGAAGGAACGGATATGAATGGACACCAGGGCTATTTTTCAAAAAAAATCAACATCAAATGAACGCTTTACACAGGATATTAATGGAAATTAAAAGACGGATTTATTTAACGGCGCTTATTATTTTAAGCTGGCATTGCCTATCTTTTTCGCAAACAGTTCCGTTAAAAGTTCAATTATTAAACATCACCCGGCTGTCTGACAGCCTTACCCGGGCGAACTCATCCGAGAAACTTTACCTGCAATTTGATAAACCTTATTACGCCCTGGGTGATACCATTTGGTACAAAACTTATCTGGTTAATGCTTCGTCGTTATTCCCGGCTGATAAAAGTGCGATCGTGTATATTGATATTGCAAACGATAGCAATAAAGTAGTGAAACGTTTTAGTATCCCGCTGGCCATGGGCCGGGGATGGGGAAATATCGCTCTGAACGAAACAGAATTTATAGCCGGTACTTATACAATGCATGCCTACACCAACTGGATGCGGAATTTTGGCGATGATTACTTTTTTAACAGAACCTTTTACGTTACCGGCGCTGCCGAAAAAAACTGGCTGATCAACAAACAGGTAAGTGCCTTAAATGATACTAATAAGCCCTCTGTTAATGTTAAGTTGTATTTCAACGATCAGGATGGGACGCCTGAACGAAATAAACCTTTGCTTTTAAATGTTTTTGCAAGGAATAAGCATTTGTATAAACAAACGCTGGCAACCAGTGCCAACGGCTTGCTTGATTTTAATATAAAGATCCCGCCTGGCGCTGCCGGCTTAACCATTACTGCCGAAAGCGCCAACGGCGATAAAAAAGCCACCATCCCGATTGGGTTAAACCGCCCGGAAAACACGGATGTCCAATTTTTTCCGGAGGGCGGTAACCTGGTTGCAGGCCTGCCCGCACAAATAGGTTTTAAGGCGATAGGCGAAGACGGTATGGGCGCCAGCATTTCAGGCGAAATTACCGGGAGTGATCAAAAAACGGTAGCCGTATTTAAATCGTTGCACAATGGTATGGGGAGCTTTAACCTGGATGTGAAGGCCGGGGAAAGTTACACCGCAAAAGTGCTCCTGCCTGGCGGATTGAATAAACAATATCCGCTGCCAGCTGTAAAAGTTACGGGCACGGTGTTGCAGGTGATCAACGATCCCCTGAGCGACTCGTTGCAGGTATCAGTAAAAGCCACACCCGATTTAATGCAACAACCGCACAGTTATTTCCTGATAGGCAGAGCCCGGGGAATAGTTTGCTACGCTGCCGTGCTAACCTTACGCGACCATTTTGTGAACAGGAATATTGCAAAATCGATCTTCCCAGCCGGGATAGCCCATTTTACGCTGATGACTGCTGAACGCCGGCCTTTAAATGAACGAATGGTATTTATAAGCCGCAGCGATATCAGTATTCAACTACAGGACAGTAAGTATCGTTATTTAGCCGGCGATAGTGTTGGCTTAAAGCTAAAAGTTACAGATGAAACCGGGAAACCCGTAGCGGGTAATTTTTCAATGTCGGTTACGGATGATGCTTTGATTAAGACCGATACCGCCAACAGTGAAAATATTCTCTCCGGGTTGCTGCTCAAATCGGATTTAAAAGGATTTGTGGAACAGCCGGGCTACTATCTTTCAAAAACACCGGAGGCCGCCAGGGCACTGGATAACCTGTTATTAACCCAGGGATGGATAGGATATGACTGGGGCAAGGTATTTGATCCGTCTGTGCCGACTTATAAGCCCGAGCAGGATTTTAGGGTTACCGGTAACGTAACCAACGTTTTTAACGGCGCCATTAAAGGTACCCATGTCCTGCTGTTTTCAAAATCGCCGGGTATTTTGATGGATACCATCACTGACAAAAAAGGCAGGTTTGTTTTTGACCGGTTGCCAAAAGTGGATACCCCGGTTTTTTTTATCAAAGCTGTAAATAAGGCCGGAAGAAGCTTTAATGTAGGCATAAAGGTAGATGAAATAGCCCCTCCGGACTTTGCAACTAAAAAGGCCTCTTCGCCTGCGCCCTGGTATGTTAACAGCGACTCGACCTTGATCAACTATTCCAGAAAGGCTGAACTGAAACAGCAACAGGAATACTACAAGGCTGCCGGACACCTGTTAAAAGAAGTAAATATCCACGCAAAAAAAATAATAAAGGGCTCAAAAAACCTGAACGGCCCCGGTGAGGCCGACCAGGTTTTTGACGAAAAGGACATGGAAAAGGCCGGAAAGAAAACCTGGCTCGATTTGCTGACAGAAAATGTAAAAGGTTTCAGGGAGGCATCGTTCAAGGTAAAAGTGCATAAACAGGTACCTGCCGGCGGAGGTTCATTCCTTACACGCGATGTCATCATTGATACATTTATTCACGATTATTTTGTGAAAGGTAAAAAGGCAGTATTTATTATTGATGGTATCCAACTGGATTCGGCAATCTCGATCCCAACGTTTGTCGATTTAACAAATTATCTCAATTTTCACAATGCCGAGGATATCAAAGGGATCGAAGTAAATGAGTCCGGCAAGTACAGCACCAATTATATCAGGGAATTTATTCCAGACCCATGGACATACAATCCCGCTTACCTGGACTATGCTTATATTGAGATTACCACGCGCGGCGGCAACGGGCCTTTTTTTGGCAATACCCCCGGCGTGTACCTTTATAAACCATTGCCACTAAGCTGGCCGAAAGTATTTTACAAACCCAGGTATACCGCAAAGGATATGGTTAACCGCCCGGAAGAAATCCGTCCTACTATTGATTGGGAACCCAACGTTAACACCAATGCAAAAGGTGAGGCCAATATTTGGTTTTATGCGGGTGATAAGCCATCAAAATACACCATAACTATTGAAGGCACTGATTGGAATGGGAACTTCGGTTCAGCATCATTCAAAATAAAAATAGGGGGGAAGTGAATTTGAAAATAAGTCAATTTGAAAATTTGAAAATGAGTTGGGCCGTTAATTTTCCAGTAATCCAATAAATTAATTGCCCGCCTGGTAGCATAACACCGCTATACCACATTCAAACGGAATGGCTTTTACCAGCTTTAAATTCATTTTTTGTTCTGTATATTTAAAGATGGGCATCCCCCTGCTGATGATGGTCGGGTTAATGAACAAATGATATTCATCGATCAAATTGTTTTTGATCAAATTTGAGGCAAAATTAGCGCCGCCATAGGTGATGATGTCTTTGCCGGGTTGCGCTTTCAAATTATTTACCTCTTCAATAAGATCGCCCTTGGCCAAAACCGTATTGTTCCATTCTGATTTTTCAATCGTTTTGGTAAAAACCACTTTAGGGGTATCCGTCATTAGTTTGCCGAACGCATATTGCGGGTTATCGGGATTTGCCGCTACCGATTCCCAATAGGGGATAAAACCACCCGGCATATGGCCGCCCAGTAAAATGCAGTCGATACTATGGGTTAGGTCGGTTACATATTGTTTTATGTCATCACCCCAGTTCCAGCTCATCCAGTCCATTTCGCCATTCGGGCCGGCAACAAATCCATCCACGGATAATTGCATCTGTAATTTTAGCTTTCTCATTTTTTTATTTGATTAACAGTTGATGTTTTACTTTAAACTAAGGTATAGTGCTCAATTACATCCAACAGGGTGTAAGGGTGACAATTTGAAAGGGTTATGATGACAATACCTCACCCTACCCAAATCTCTGTACCTTCCCGTAAACTCTGCGATTAAATTTAAACACGGAGAGCACAAAGGAGGCGCAAAGAGCACTAAGCCTGTCTGTTTTAAGTACGTTACTCAATAATCACTCAGCAAAAAACCCCGCCGTGCATACACACAGCGGGGTTTCTTTTAATTTATTTTTTTGAATCGTCAGTCGCAGCTTCTTTCGGACTTTACTGACTTCCGGACTTTTCCGACTCAATACTTACTTCTGCTCTTCTTCTTCAGGCTTTTTGCTTTCGCCTTTGCGGGCAACAATTTTTATTTCGTTGCTTTCTTTGTCGTAGTCAATTTCCATGGTATCGCCTTCGCTCAGTTCGCCTTTCAATATTTCTTCGGCAATAGGGTCTTCCAGGTATTTCTGGATCGCACGTTTTAACGGACGGGCGCCAAACTGGCTGTCGTAACCTTTATCGGCAATAAATTCTTTAGCGCCTAAGGTAAGCTCAATTTTGTAACCCAGCATATTTACCCGGTTAAACAGGTAAGCCAATTCGATATCAATGATCTTGAAGATTTCTTCTTTACCAAGCGAGTTAAACACGATCACATCGTCAATACGGTTCAAAAACTCAGGTGCAAAAGCACGTTTCAAAGCATTTTCAATTACGCCTCTTGAGTGTGAATCAGCCTGAATAGTTTTAGCGCTGGTAGTAAAACCAACTCCCTGGCCAAAATCCTTCAATTGGCGTGCGCCAATGTTCGAGGTCATGATGATGATCGTATTCCTGAAATCAACCTTTCGGCCCAATGAATCAGTAAGCTGGCCTTCGTCCAATACCTGTAACAGGATATTGAATACATCCGGGTGTGCTTTTTCAATTTCATCCAGTAATACTACTGCATAAGGCTTGCGGCGTACCTTTTCGGTCAGCTGTCCGCCTTCTTCATAACCTACATAGCCCGGAGGCGCTCCCACCAAACGTGATACAGCGAATTTTTCCATGTACTCGCTCATATCTATCTGGATCAGGGCATCCTCGGTATCAAACATAAACCTCGAAAGCTCTTTAGCCAGTTCGGTTTTACCTACACCGGTAGGGCCCAGGAATATAAATGAACCGATCGGTTTTTTAGGATCTTTTAATCCGGCACGGGTCCTTTGAATGGCACGGGTCAGTTTCTTTATCGCATCATCCTGGCCAATTACTTTGCTGCCAACGGTTTCGGCCATATTTAACAGTTTGTGACTGTCGGCCTGGCCCACACGCTGAACCGGGATACCGGTCATCATGCTCACTACTTCGGCAACGTTATCTTCAGTAACGGTATAGCGTTTTGACTTGGTTTCGGCTTCCCAAATGGCTTTAGCCTGTTCCAATTCTTCCAGCAAATGCTTTTCAGTATCGCGCAATTTGGCAGCTTCCTCGTATTTCTGACTACGAACCACTTTGTTTTTCTCGATCTTGATCAGCTCGATTTTTTGCTCAATATCCAAAATATTTTGTGGTACGTGGATATTGGTTAGGTGAACGCGCGAACCCGATTCATCCAAAGCATCAATAGCTTTATCCGGTAAAAAGCGGTCGGTAATATATCTTGTGGTTAAAGTAACGCAAGCGTTAATCGCCTCTGGCGTATAAGTTACGCCATGGTGTTCTTCGTATTTCTCTTTAATGCGGTTCAGTATTTCGATGGTTTCATCCGGGGTAGCCGGTTCAACCATAACCTTTTGGAAACGACGGTCTAAAGCGCCGTCTTTTTCAATATACTGGCGGTATTCATCTAAAGTAGTGGCGCCAATGCATTGTATTTCGCCCCTGGCCAATGCCGGTTTAAACATATTGGAAGCATCCAGTGAACCGGATGCGCCACCTGCGCCAACAATGGTATGGATCTCGTCGATGAATAAGATTACATCCGGCGATTTTTCCAGCTCGTTCATCACGGCTTTCATCCGTTCTTCAAATTGCCCGCGGTACTTGGTACCTGCAACCAGCGAAGCAAGATCAAGGGTAACCACGCGTTTGTTAAACAGCACGCGCGAAACTTTACGCTGAACGATCCTCAGCGCCAAACCTTCCGCAATGGCTGATTTACCTACGCCGGGCTCACCTATTAATATAGGGTTGTTCTTTTTACGGCGCGACAGGATCTGTGATACCCGTTCAATTTCTTTTTCGCGGCCTACGATAGGGTCTAGGCGGCCGTCTTCGGCTGCTTTGGTTAAGTCGCGGCCAAAATTATCCAGTACCGGTGTTTTTGATTTAATATCCGATACTTTTTTAGGTTGGCTGAATGATTCTTCTTCCTTGAAGTCATCATCGCCGCCGGTAGGGGATCCCGGCATTTCGTCGGTTACATCGTTCTTATGTGATTCCACTTCGCCTTTAAAAATTTCGTAATTAACATGAAACTGGGTTAATATCTGCGATGCGATGTTGTCTTCGTCACGCAGTATAGACAGCAGTAAATGCTCCGTACCGATAACATCGCTTTTAAAAATTTTAGCTTCCAGGTAAGTTATCTTTAATACCTTTTCGGCCTGTTTGGTTAATGGGATACTGCCGATATGCACATTTGTGCCGATAGTTCCTTTTACAGCATCCTCCACCGAGCGTCGTAATTTTGCTGTATCAACGGCTAATTCTTTCAGTAATTTTATTGCAACGCCGTCCCCGTCTCTTATCAGTCCCAACAAAAGGTGCTCAGTCCCAATATAATCATGGCCAAGGCGCAATGCCTCCTCCCTGCTGTATTGTATAACATCCTTAACCCGCGGCGAAAATTTAGCTTCCATATAGTTCCTTCCGATTTATGAACGCCCTAATGTATCAATTTGTTTTTAATAATCAGGGCGTGTTGTTTTACACATATCAACAATATTATTGCCAAGTTTTTAAGTTAAATATAAAGCAGACATTAAGATGATATACTAGATAAGAAACTCAAATAATTTTTAGCAATCTCATAAAAAAAACCCACAATTGCAATGACTTTTATAAAAAAATCATTGATTAATATCTATTTGATAGAATTTTATATAAATAGTTTAATTATAGGTACGTAACTGCAAGCCCGTATATGACAATAACGGACAAATTAGTCAATTATATGACATTACGGCATTAACAATAGTTACACTAACGTTAAATTATCCTATTTAGGTATACGAAAAAACCCCGGCAAATGGTTTGCTAAACGCATAATTTCATTCATATTTGTTCTGGTATTTTTGTTGCCTGATCAATCTAATCAATCACCAATTCACTAATTTAATAATTCACTAAATATCCATATGGCAGACGAGAAAATAATTTTTTCAATGGCGGGCGTAAGTAAGGTTTACCCGCCGCAAAAAACAGTTTTAAAAAATATATATCTATCCTTTTTTTATGGGGCCAAAATCGGCGTTATTGGCTTAAATGGTTCGGGCAAGTCATCCCTTTTAAAAATTATAGCAGGCATTGATAAAACCAATATAGGCGAAGTGGTTTTTTCGCCGGGATATACCGTGGGCTACCTGAGCCAGGAACCGGAACTGGACCCAAATAAAACCGTAAAAGAGGTGGTGGAAGAAGGCGTGGCCGAAATTACGGCCTTATTAAAGGAGTACGAAGAGATCAATGAGAAATTTGGACTGGAGGAATATTACAGCGATGCCGATAAAATGGATAAGCTGATGAACCGCCAGGGCGAATTGCAGGATCAAATTGACGCCGTAAACGCCTGGGAGCTGGATGTAAAGCTGGAACGCGCGATGGATGCCCTGCGCTGCCCCGATCCCGACACCAAAATATCGGTACTTTCGGGTGGTGAACGCCGTCGCGTTGCTTTATGCCGCCTATTATTACAGGAGCCGGATGTTTTATTGCTGGATGAGCCCACCAACCACCTTGACGCTGAGTCAATCGACTGGCTGGAGCAGCATTTAAAACAATATAAAGGTACCGTGATCGCTGTTACCCACGACCGTTACTTTTTGGATAATGTGGCCGGCTGGATCCTGGAACTGGACAGGGGAGAAGGCATCCCATGGAAGGGAAATTATTCCTCGTGGCTGGATCAGAAAGCCAAACGTTTGGCCCAGGAAGACAAAACCGAAAGCAAACGCCAGAAAACCCTGGAACGCGAGCTGGAATGGGTGCGCATGGGCCCCAAGGGCCGCCATGCCAAATCAAAGGCGCGTTTATCCAACTACGATAAATTAGCGTCCGAAGAAACAAAGGACAGGGAAGAAAAACTGGAGCTGTTTATCCCGCCGGGCCCGCGATTGGGCAATGTAGTGATCGAAGCCAATGGCGTAAGCAAGTCCTACGGCGAAAAGCTTTTGTTTGATAACCTGAATTTCTCGCTGCCACCGGCTGGTATTGTTGGCATCATTGGCCCGAATGGCGCAGGTAAAACCACCCTTTTTCGATTAATTACCGGGCAGGATCAGCCTGATGCCGGTACATTCAGGGTTGGCGAAACGGTTCATTTAGGTTACGTAGACCAGATGCATGATGACCTGGACCCCACTAAATCTGTTTGGGAAAATGTTACCGGCGGCCTGGAAACTATTTTGGTAGGCAATAAGCCTATCAATTCAAGGGCCTATGTTTCCAAATTCAACTTTAACGGCGCCGACCAGCAAAAAAAGGTAGGCGTTTTGTCGGGAGGGGAACGTAACCGAGTGCATTTATCCATCACCCTTAAAAAAGGATCAAACGTGCTGCTGCTGGATGAGCCCACCAATGATATCGACGTAAATACCCTGCGCGCTTTGGAAGAGGCCCTGGAAAACTTTGGCGGCTGCGCCGTAGTCATCAGTCACGACCGCTGGTTTTTAGACAGAATCTGTACCCACATCCTCGCCTTTGAAGGCAACAGCCAGGTTTATTTTTTTGAAGGCAATTATTCGGATTATGAAGAAAACCGCAAAAAACGGTTAGGTGATGTGGCGCCGAAGAGGATCAAGTATAAGAAGTTGACGGTGTAATTATGAGTTCTACCGCAATTCAAGAAGGAGACATTCACCATACTATATTAAGGGACGGTCGTTTTGGAGCTGTAAGGGTCTTAAAAACCGGTGGTAAGTTCGGTTTTTCTCCATACACTTTTCATTTAATAGGCGTGACAGCCTATATTGGTGAACAACCGCCAATAATAAGTGATCCGCGACTTACAGAGATACTCATTACAGAATATATTTATCCCAAAGGGAAAAGCATAATTAATATTTATTGTGGCAAGTTTCCCAAACAGCTTAAATATGTCGGCAACATTCCTATATCCTGTGAAGAAAGCAATTTTAAAATAGAAATTGGTAATGGGATTGATGGAGGTTTTCCTTCTTGTGGGAAGATACCTCAAGATATTGGTTATGAAATTTTAATTGAGTGGAGATATAAATATGACAATTTCAATTTCGTGAAAGAAATTGAAATCTCGAGGAAAGAGCATGAGGAATTTATGAAATCGCTTCATGTTAATAAACCTAAAAGGATGCTTGATGATGCTAGGTTTTGGGATATTATTTCGATGCTGGATTGGAGCCAGCAAGGTAACGACGAAAAAGTTTTAGAGCCAGCTGCAAAAGCGTTATCAAAATTAAAGCCATCAGAAATAAAGAGTTTTGAAGAAACATTGGCTAATAAGCTGTTTCAAATCGATACGAAGGAACACGCAAAAAACATAGGTGAATATTCGTATGATGAAAAAGAACAATATATGTCGGTGGATTCATTTTTGTATGCGCGCTGTGCTGCTGTTGCCAATGGAAAGGCATTATATGAAAAAATAAAAGAACTACCGACGGAGATGGTTAAGGATGTTGAGTTTGAAGCCTTGTTATCGTTGTCGGCAATCGCTTATGAATTAAAAACGGGTAGGGAGATTGTCTATGACGCAGGAGTTTCTTATGAGACATACGCTAACAAAGAGGGTTGGACCTGATCGGGTAAGCCATCGTTTAGATGTGCGAAGTTTTTAAAGCTTCGCACATCTTGTTATTTCAAAAAAAGACTGTACATTGGAATCTCAAACTAATATACTGTGAAACTAACCTGCCTAACCGTAATTGCTTTCTTTCTGTTTTCTTGTGATAAAAAACATCCAGGTGAGCAAAGTACCTCATTACTATCCAACATTTTAAGCATTACTGATAATGAAGACAAGGGAATTAAGGAAATTGTTAACTTTTATGGAGGATCCTGCGAATATTCGATAGGTACAACTATCTCGACCGATAGCGGCACAGCGAAGTTTTTTGAATTGAAATTGAGCAAATCAGATGTAGCAGACAAATATGCCAACATTCCGGAATTTACGGCATCTAATCTGGCTTATACTTTCTACAAAAATTTAAAGAACGAAAATAGAAATTACAAGGAAATTCACAGTGTGTTGATATTGAATGGAAAAGAAAAATACGAATCGAAATATACATTAGATCAATTAGAACAGATAGCAACAAAAATGCAGGTCTTTAACAAGGCAATTGAACTGATCAAAACAAAAAATTATGATGGATTGAAGGCGATTTTAAGTAATGAATCCTATACGAATGCAGCTAAAGATACTTTAATAGCCAACCTTAAGAAAATTGATTTAACTTTTGGAAACGTAAAAGGATTCATTCTTTTTGGGGCTCGGTTCGAAACGCATGATGGTTTTAATGTTTTGAATATTATAGGTGCGATGCTTAGGGATAAAAAAAATAATCAAGTATCAATAACGATCGATTTAAAACCGACTGAAGACAAAATTCACTTCCTTGATTATAATTTTCCGCAGAATTAATCACTTTAAAATAGGTTGACTTAGAGACTTTTTTCATTTAATACGATGGAATTAGAAAAAATATTATCTAAGTATGATTTCCCTAAACGAGCTTCGAGTTTAGAGACTAATTTTGAAGAAATCGAAAAAACTATCAGATTTTCACTTCCTGAAGATTATAAATATTTTCTTAACAATTTTGTCGAACACGAGTGTCTTCTTGGTGCAGAATATTTAAGACTTTGGGATATAAATAGTCTTTTAGCGCATAACAAAGGCTACAAAATTCAAAAATATCTTACTAACACCCTCGCAATCGGCACCGACATGGGCGGCGGCTGTATAGCTATCGAATTAGTTGAGGAGACTAGCTGCCGAATTGTTTTTATGGAATTTATTGGGCTCGATTATCCTATAGAAATCGGCAGCTCATTTACCGATATGCTAAAGCGGCTAGACAATGGTAAAGAGTGGTTTAATTAGTGTCGATCAGATTTGCGAAGTTTCCAAAACTTCGCAAATCTCTCATATCATCTTCAAATCTTCAAATCCCCACACTTTCAAATTAGCACATTCCTTACCAAACCTTCACCCTCAAACTATCCGGCCGGTACATTTTATCACCGGGTTTAATGTTGAAGGCTTTATAAAACGATGGCATATTGGACATTGGCCCGTTGGTACGGTACATGGCCGGCGAATGCGGGTTGGTATTAATATTTAAGCGTGTGGCCTCATCGCTGATCTTCATTCGCCATAATTGCGCAAGCGACAAAAAGAACCGCTGATCTGGCGTAAATCCGTCAATTTTGGTATCACCTTTGCCCTGCTCAGTTCTTTTAAAGGCTTCGTAGGCAATGGCCATACCGCCGTTATCGGCCAGGTTTTCGCCCTGGGTTAAGGCTCCTTTAACGTGGATGCCGTTTAGTACCGTGTAACCATCGTACTGATTGATTAATACCTGTACACGTTGTTTAAATTTAGCGGCGTCATCGGCTGTCCACCAGTCTTTAAGGTTGCCATCTTTATCATATTGCCGTCCCTGGTCGTCAAAGCCGTGGGTCATTTCATGTCCTATAACTACGCCTATTGCACCGTAGTTGATGGCATCATCTGCGTCCTTATCAAAAAACGGAAATTGCAGTATGCCTGCCGGGAAAACGATTTCATTATTGGTGGGGTTATTATACGCATCCACTGTTGATGGTGTCATAAACCACTCCGATTTATCGACAGGTTTACCCAATTTTTTCAACTGCTCATTATAGTTATGCTTCGCGATGGATTTCATGTTTTGATAATAAGCATCCTTACTAATCTCTACGTCATCATATTTTTTCCATTTATCAGGGTAGCCAATTTTAACCGTGAAGGCCGCCAGCTTTTCGAGCGCCTTTGTTTTGGTAGGCGCGCTCATCCAAACCAACTTTTCTATCCGTGATTTATAAACTGCCTTCAGGTTGGCAACCATTTCGGCCATCCGGGTTTTAGCATCCGGCGGAAAATATTTGGCAACGTAAATCTGGCCCAGCAACTCGCCCAGGCCGTTATCAATAGTAGATACCATTTCGCGCCAGCGCGGTTGCGCCACCTTTTGCCCTTCCAAAGCTTTGTTGTAAAATGCAAAATGGGCGTCCCTGAAGTCTTTGCTTAAAGCTGCAGCTGCGCCATCCAGGGCCATAAAGGTTACCTTGTCTTTCCAAACATCAATTGGCTGCGACTTTAATAAATTATTCAACGCAACGTAATACTTAGGCTGACCAACCAAAATAGTATCCGCATTTATATGCATCCGGTGAAATAGATTTTTGACATCAATATCGGGCATCAGCTTCTTAAAATCCGCTATTGAAAATTTATGGTAATTTTTCACCGGGTCGCGTAATTCAACCGGCGCGAGATGCGATTGCGCAATATCAGTTTCCAATTTTAAAATATCAGCAGCTTTTTTGTTAGCTGTTGCTGCATCCGTGCCGGTTAATGCGAAAAGTTTTGCAATATAGGCTGTATAAGCAGCGCGTATTTTTACGGTGGCCGAGTCGGTGTTAAAATAATAGTCCCGGTCGGGCATACCCAACCCGGTTTGGTCAAAATGGGCAACATTCATTTTGCTGTTACGGTCGTCAGGTGAAACATAAAACCCAAATAAAAAGCCATCGCCATCATTAAACGTATCAGCCGATATATTTACCAGGTCCTTGTAGTTTTTAACGCCGCTTATTTTTACCAGTAAAGGTTTTGCGGGTTCGTAGCCCAATTTGTCCATGGCGGCGGTGTCCATGCCGCTCAGATACAGATCGCCAACCTTTTGTTCCTTGCTGCCCTTATCATTATTTTGTTTGGAAACTTCTTCCAAAATATCATGCAATTGCTTTTTATTGTCAACGGTCATGGTGTACATACCACCCCAACCGGTTTCTGACGGCGGTATTTTGGTGTTTTTTATCCACTTGCCGTTAACATACATAAAAAAATTATCAGCAGGGTTCACCGTGGTATCCATCCCCGATTTATCAAAAAATACGGTTCGTTGCTGATCTGATTTGTTTTTGCAGGCTGTTACCATCAGCATAGCAGCAGCAAGTAAGCCCCATCTGGTTGATTTCATTTTTTGAATTTTTATTAAAGATAGATTTAAACCTTTCATTTTCAAATTTTCAAATCAACCCATTTTCAAATTCCCCAATCTGCACATCCGCACATCGGCATATTTGCACATCGAGACCCTAACCTGTTAACATTCAATATAATGTTAACAAATAAATCACATGTTCTTGACGTTTATATAAAAGTATATCGCTTATTTTTATAGACCTAAAAAAGGTCACTCATAAATTAACCTTAAATTTTTTATATGACCTGGAGAAAATTTAGCGGCGAGATCATTCAAGCGCCCATTATCGAAGAGGTTGAAAAGGCCATAGAAAGGGAAACCGACCTCGGCAACAAGCTTAAAGTATGTATCGGAACAGATTCGCAGGTGAAAGGTAACGTAACCGATTTTGCCACCGTGATTGTTTTTTTACGCGAGCAAAAAGGAGGGTTCATGTTCATCCAGCAGGAACGTACCTCGCAAAAAATGAGCATTAAAGAAAGAATGCTGACGGAGGTGCAAAAATCAATCGATATCGCCTACAAACTTTGCGACCTGCTTGACCTGTACGATGTTGACCTTGAAGTACACGCCGACATTAACACCAACCCGATGTTTAAATCGAACCAGGCATTGCATGAAGCGATGGGTTACATTTTAAGCATGGGCTTTGTGTTTAAGGCCAAGCCGGAGGCTTTTGCAAGCTCGTATTGCGCTAACAAAATAGTGCAGTAATTTGAACTGATGTTTTTGAAATAAAACATCTCGCCGGAGTGCTTTGTTCTTTCCGGAGTGCTTTTCTCCCCCTTATTTCCCGGAAATTTATCCCGGTGGAATACTTACCTCTCAAAATTTTTCCTAATTTACCCCCTGCTAATACCAAGGTATGGATAAAATAATTGTTAGAAAAGCTGTTTACAGCGACCTGCAAACTTTATTTGAATTTGAACAGGGCATTGTTACTACCGAACGGCCTTTTGACAGCACTTTAAAAGAGGGTTTGATTCACTATTACGACCTTGAGGCGATGATCGGTGCAGGGGATGTGGAGTTATTGGTTGCGGAATGCGATGGTGAACTGGCCGGCAGCGGGTACGCACGGATTGAAGATGTTAAAGACTACCTGAAACATCCGCAACATGCTTATCTGGGTTTTATGTATGTAAAGCCGGAATTCAGGGGGAGGGGCGTAAACCAAATGATCATCGGAGGCTTAAAGGAATGGTGCAGGGAGCGGCATATTACCGAAATGCGGTTGGAAGTTTATGACGATAACCTGGGGGCCATCAAGGCATATGAAAAAGCGGGGTTTAAAAAATTGTTGGTGTGGATGCGCCTGGGGATAGACAGTTAATGTGTTATTATTAAAACTATCAGCTCTATTTTCCCGTACTTTGCTTTGTGAAAACATACCATCTAAAAACAGAACAAGCTATTCCCATCAGCATTGAAGAAGCCTGGGACTTTTTTTCCTCACCACTTAACCTATCGAAAATTACCCCCGACGGGATGCAATTTAAGATAACCTCCGATTACACCCCCGAAACAAAAATGTACGCGGGGATGCTGATCACCTATATCATTTCGCCCTTTTTAGGTTTAAAAATGAACTGGATGACAGAAATTACCCATGTAAAGGAAGGTGAATATTTTGTTGATGAGCAGCGTTTTGGACCTTATGCTTTGTGGCACCACCAGCATCATTTTAAAACAATAGAAGGAGGTGTTTTAATGACGGACATCCTTGATTACGCCATCCCTTACGGCGCCATCGGTCGCCTCGCCAATGCTATTTTGGTTGAAAAGCAGGTAAAACAAATTTTCGATTACCGGGTAGGAGCGATTGAGCGGTTGTTTGGGACGGTGATTTGATTGGGTTGATTCAGTTAGTTCGACCAGACAAAACCTAATCAACCCAATCTAACTTAATCAACCCAATCAACCAATTACCGGTAATCCAACCTGTAAATAAATGCAAGCGATACCGTTGTGCCGACACCTGTATTGCGGCCTGTCAAAAATTGGCCGCCGCTTAAAAATACCGAGATCTCGTGGGTAAAGGAGTGTCCATAACTTAATGAGGCCTGCAGGAAATTAAAGTCTTTGTTTGTTCCGGGAACTGCGGAATTGAAACTTTTATCGTTGCTCCAGGAGTTAATGCCGCTAACGGTTAACGAAACCTGGTTCATAAACTCTTCATCGAGCGAAAGGCCGTAGGTAGCATTATACCTGTTTTGGATAGGGCCATTGGTGCCAAAATACTGGCGAACGCCATCAGCAGCATTAAAGTAAGTGCTCAGATCGCCTAAATGGCCCGAACCCGAAAACGCCAGCTTTAGCTCGCCGCCTTCTTCGCCATAGCCAAGGGCTGTATTATTGGTGTACATTGGTGTGATAGCCGTACCTTGTAACGAGAAATAGTAAATAAAATCAATATTGGCCAGGTAATACCTGATGCCCGTTTCTAGGTCGGCCAGGCCCGAACTTGAGTAATTTTTCGGGGCAACATTTTGCGTAAAATCATTGTAAACATAGGGAAGGCTTACTATTGCAGCGAAGCGCCTGCTGATGCCATATTCGCCATATAGCGTAACACCTACCGACGTGTATTTCCCACTATTCGGAAATGATTTTTTAACCCCTGTGGAGTCCCACCGTGAGCTTGCAAAAAAATAACTTACCGATGGCGATATCAATAACCTTCCCGGGCGCACAGGGAAGCCCCCGTCTGCAAAAGTTTTACTCTGAAACCACAGGGTAAGAATGAAAACGAATAATAAAGATTTTGTAAAGCTTTTTAACAGGCTCATTGATTTTAATTTAATTTTAAAACAGTGCAAAAGTATCCCGCATCCAACGGCCCTCGTACACTACATATTTTCTACCTATCTCGTGCCCAAGATCCCTGAAAACAATCAGGTGCCTGGGTGCCCGGATGCCATTATAAAGGGTGTATACGGTATTCGGCGGCGCTATGTTATCAACCATACCCATACCAACTAAAGTGGGGCATTCAATGTCTGTTGCAAAATTCTTAGCATCAAAGTAATCAAGGTTATCAAGCACTTTGTCCATTGTTAAACCGGGCCGGGTATTTACATACTTCCTGATATCAATAAACGGCCAGTCAACCTCGTTAACCAAATTGCGGATATCGCTTAAAATGGGGTTCGCCGCCGAACAGAAGTTTATGCGTTTGTCTACTCCGGAAGTTGCAATGGCCAAAAATCCGCCGAGGCTGCCACCGGCTGCAATAATATTATCATGCCTTAATTCGGGCCTGCTGTAAATAAAATCAACCGCGCGTACGCAATCCATTATCGCGCCACGCAAAATATACTTGCTTTTATCCTCTAAATTAAGCACAATGTAATCTTCACGCCTCACATTGATCACATCGCGGCTATAGCCCGATCCGCGGATATTTAATGTAAAGATCGCTACATCCGGGTCATTACCAACCATGGGTCCCAGGGTTACCTGGTAACCGGGCAAACCCAGCAATACGGCAAATTTTTTCTTTTTGTTATTATTGATAGGCTCGGTTAAAAATCCGCGTACCACCATACCGTCGATGGATTTCATTTCAACTTCAAAAACACGGCGCTTGTCATTTTTTGCCGTGTCGGGTATTTCTGTAACTTTATACTCCGGTTTTACTTTGTCCAGTTCAAGCCTCGCTTCATGCCAGAAGGCTTCAAAGTCAGCAGGCTTACCATATTGTGAACTAATCAGCTCGGGCTTTATGCCGAAGGCTTTACGCAGCGTATCGTTATAATCGGCAACGTCAACCATAAAATTAATTTTGTAAAAGCCGGGTTTTAATCCCACTACATCAAAATCATAACTCCCCGAACCGTGGCCCGCTATTTTTACTTTAACCGAATCAGATCTTACTTTTTTACCGGCTTCTGTAGTTACAAGGTACGAAACCTTGCCTTCCTCGGTATTTTTAAAAGTACTGTTCACCTGGAAAGTATAGGAAGCTGTGGAACTAAAAATGCCATCTTTACTGTGTGTGATCACCGTATCTGTCATCGTACCGGAGTTTTCACCCTCCTGAGCAAAAGCCTGCTGCATGCCGCCGAGCATGAAAAGGCAGCAAATTATAGACAAAGTTATTTTAGAAACATGTATCATATTAACGTATCTGTTAAGCCATTTTTATAATAATTTAAAACGCCGGAATTTTATTTAACGGTATTCCATGGTATTATTAACTATTTGTTATGGCTATTTCCGTGCCGGAATTTAACCAACTTTTACCGATAGTAAAAATATGGCCCAATCACAGTTCTTTTCGGTTAAAGTTTTACTTTTTTAATGAATATACGATTTATAACTTACTAACTTTTTAACAATTTGAATTTCAGGGGATCCTGAATTTTTCGCGCAGCCAAACGTTTTGAAACATGAAATACTCCATATTTACTTCATGTGTGGAGTTTGGTACACAAACATACTCCTTGCTGGCGCTGCTGATGTGGTTAAAAAGCGCCATGCTGCAGCGTGGCGGGCAAAACTGATCCAACAGGCCGATACCCATTAAAACCGGGCATTTTACCATGGGCGCAAAATTTTGCGGATCATAATAATCAAAAGTGCCGAAAAATTTATCCCAGTTAAAGCCCGGGTGAATATCATTATATCTCCTGAATACCTTAAAAGGGAAGACCTGTTTATCGTACGTTGCGGAAATATTCATATTATCATGCATATCTGCATACAGCGGCACCTGCATGGTTAAAAGTTTAACCCGTTTATCCAGCGCGGCAGTAATCAGTGCAAGCGCACCGCCCTGGCTGCCACCCTCTACAAAGATCTTAGAGGTATCGATGCCTAAATTTTCATGCGTACATAAAAAATCGAGGCCGCGGATACAATCCATGTATACCCCGCGGTAAATGTATTTATCCTTATTCTCTACATTTACCAGGCAATAGTTGTCCGTGCCGATATTGATCACATCCTTGCTGTTGCCGTTGCCCCTTACATTAATATCAAAAGCAATAAAATCATCACTGTCCATATTGGGGTTAAGGCTAACCACGTAACCGGGTACGCGGTAATGCACCGGGAATTTTTTGCCATCGCGGGGGATCACCAGCCATCCGCGGATCACCAGGTCGTCAAAGGAATGCATTTCTACCGAGTAAACTTTCTTGCGGTCGGTCGACAGGTCCCCGCGTTCCAATACCCTGTACCTGGGCGCAACCTTTTCAAGCTGCACGCGCGATTGTTTCCAGAAAGCCTCAAAATCAGTAGGTTTGTGTAATTGCGAACGGATCTCCTGCGGGTTCACACCAAATACCTTTCTAACGGTGTCATCATAATCCGGCGTGTTCACCATAAAATTAATGCGGTAAAAGCCGGTCGGCTTTGGCAGCATCTTTACCAAAATTTCTTTTGATGAGTTGCCGCGTATGGACAGGTGGACGGAATCAAGCCTTACTTTTTTCCCTTCGTCGGTAGTCAGCAGGTACGAAATTTTCCCCTGTTTATAGCTGTTGGTATTGTTGGTTATTTTTAAACGGTAAACAATCTCTTCGTTTTTTTTGAAAATGCCGTTATCGCTTTTTGGTGTTGGTTTTAAAACGATATCGCCGGTCTCCTGCGTTTGCGGCGGTTCCGGAAATTCCTGTTGCTGCTGCTGGAAAGCGCCGGCCCTTGAGGCTCCTGCGATGAGTATGCCGGCGACCAGGAAAAACAAACAGCAAATTCTTTTCATCATTATAATTTAAAAATGGTTACTACCGAACCTCCATAGCCCAAACCCGTGTTTATCCCGTAAGGAACATAATAACCGCCGAGGAACATTGAAAACCGGCGTGAAAACTGGTGGCCGAAATTGAGCTGGGGTTTCACAAAAGCATAATTTCTTTCGGCATTATAATTAATATTGAAAGTTGTATTTGAACTGAAGGACCTGAAAACGGAAACATCAAGGCTCACCTGGTTGTGCCAGCTGACGGGGATGCCTACAGTGGCCAAAAAGCTCAGCTGGTCGGGCCCCTGCACATCGAAATACCTTCGGTAAGCTACTTCGGTATTAAAGTAACCCTTATCGGCTATAAAGCCTGGCAGGCTGCCGCAATACATCAATTTTATTTCGCCACCGCTGTTTCCCAGCCCCAATGCTGAATTGCCATTTACCGGTACTGTATAAAGCGGGACAATACCTGATACCTGTACTGACAGGAACCTTACATATTTAAAATTTACCAGGTTATAGCTTAACCCGGCTACCAGGTCGCCGGCGCCCTGGCTGATAATGGACTTACCCTGCCCCAGGTTATTTACCTGGTACAAATAGGGTACGCTAATGATCAGGTCGAGCCTGCGGCTGATGCCATAGCCCACATAAAGATTAGCCGAAAAAGAGCTGAAACGTGCGCCCGGTGCGCCTTTTATATAGTTACCATGAATATCAAAATGATCGGTTTGCGTATAGTAGCTAAACGAAGGCACCACAAGGTTGCGGTATTTACCTATAGGGAAGCCGGCAAATGTTTTATATGGTAATATAAAAAGCATCAGCAGGCAAAAAGCAAAAGGAAATATACGCCTTGTTTTCATTAATTCTCAAATAGGTGTTAACCTGCAAACATTTAATCTGCAATCCCTTTTGGCCTTGGTTTGTACTTCACCAAAAAGTCGGATTTGCGGATGTAATGATTCAACGGTTCCTCGATAAGCTTAAATAATGTTACCGAAACGGCGTTTAATACGATAAAAACGTAAATAAGGTTTAGCCAATCGTATTCAAAGGGCGAATGCCAGTCGACCCCCCACTTGTCATACACAGCAAACGTAGCATCGTTTAAGTGATTAAAGCCGCTTTGGATGAGTGTGTAAATCCAGCCTAGATGAACGAGATAAAAGATATAGGAGCTTTTTCCGAGCAGCTCAATAAAGGGCAGCTGCAGGAATTTTTTAAATAGCGTCACCTCGGTAAGTATCCCGTAAAAGAATAGCGCAACAGCTATACAAAGGAAATAGTTATTGGTAATAATGCCTATTGGTGTCTCCAACCCGGCCGGCCAGGGCTTAATAACGGGCTGCAGCGCCATAACAAACACGCAAACAAATATGAGTACAAAGCCGGTGTAGGTAAAGTTAATATTTCGGGTGCGGGTAAAGCCGTTTTTGAGCACGTAGCGGGCCAGTTGCACGCCAACAAAAAACTCGAAACAGCGGCCAAAAAAGGTGTAAAGCATCACAAAAGTGAAATTGCCAAAAAAACCATGGAAGTTAATATGGCGAAAGATGAGTACCATGGTTATGGCAAACAGGGTGATAACTACCGGCTGGATATAAAATTTATGGTACTTTTTGGCGATAAGAAAAATAAGAGGCGCCGAAAAGTAAAAGCATTCTTCCACCGTTAACGACCAGCCCTGCGCTATCCCGGTATTCCAGAACTGGTAAAAAAAACCGCGCAAAAACGTAATATTTAAAAAGAAAAGCGCTACCGGGTTGCCGCTGCCGTTGGTTACGCTTTGGTCCCTGGTAATAAAGTAGTACCCAAAAGCCGCAATGGTGAGCAGCGCATACATAGGGTAAATACGGGCTACCCTGTTTTTTAAATATTGTTTAAACCAGTCCCGGGTGAGGTGGAAATCTTTGTAATAACGGAATGTGATCAAAAATCCTGATAAAACGAAAAAAATACTTACGCCGATGTGGAACTCGCCCAAAAAGCGCTGGATGATATGGGGAAAATTTTCATCAAACTTATACGCGAAGTGGGATATAAATACCAGGTAGGCCGCCATTGCGCGAACGCCTGTGAGTGCCGGGATATAATTTTGTTGTAACCTTTGTGACAAAACAGCTTTAATTATAATTAATTTCTAAGATAGATTTTTTCGCGGATGTTTACGCAAAAATGCGTGTTAGGTTGTCTGAATCAGAATTTACAGAATTATTGAATTTACAGAATTCGCTTAAAGCCAAAAGCGTAAGTGACACTGCATATTAAAAATATTAATTCTGATAATTCTAAAATCCTGTAAATTCTGATTCAGACTAATATTCCGATCCCTGCACCACACCCCGTGTTAATATTTGCTGGTCAATATAATATTGAATTTCCGACTTTTTTAGTTTCCAGTTAGGGGCTATCAGCAGGTCAAGGTCACTCAGTCCAAATAGGCGCTGTATAACTACATCAGGGCGTACCAGGGGCAGCAATTCACAAATAAAGTCAGCATATTCTTCCAGGCTAAATAACTTAAATGGTTCCCGTTTATATTTTACGCCCATTACAGAGCCTTCAACAATATGCAGGTGATGGAATTTTACAAATTGGATCTGCGGGAAACGGTTGATCTCATCCGCATAGCGCAGCATCATTTCCCTGGTTTCCCAGGGGAAACCGAAGACAGTATGTACGCAAGTTAAAAGTTTGGTGTTCTCCAGCAGTTTTAAAGCGTTAACCAAATCTTCATGGGTGCAGCCGCGGTTAATTTGCCCCAGCGTATCATTATAAATACTTTCCATGCCCATTTCGATGTCGACATCAAAGCGGTCAGTATAGCTTTCCAGCAGGGCCACTTTTTCAGCGTCGATACAATCCGGGCGGGTACCGACAGACAATCCCACAATGTCTTCCGTATGATAACTCAGGGCTTCATCATACAGCATTTTTAAATAATGGGTGGGGGCGTAGGTATTGGTATTGGGTTGAAAGTAGATGATGAATTTATCGGCCTTGTTGCCTTTACGGGCACGCTCCACCCCCTGGATCACCTGTTCGCGTACCGAAGGGTTGTTGCGGGATACCGATGGTGTAAACGAATCAACATTACAATAAGTGCAGCCGCCATAGCCTTTTGAGCCATCGCGGTTGGGGCAGGTAAAACCGCCGTCTACAATAACCTTAAAAACCCGCTGGCCTTTATATTTTTCTTTCAGCCAGGCACCGTAGTTATTGTACCCCTTGTAACTCTGTAATGTTTTTGCGTCTTCAACCTGCATGTGCCGCAAAGATAGTAATAATTGACAACACCGGTTTTTATCCAGCGTTAACAGCCCATAATCAAATATATATGATATTTAATGCGCCTTTATTTTCATATCAAAGTGCCCAACAGTTGAGTAGCCGGTCGGCTTTTCGTTAAAAGCGGAGTACAATATGTAATTATTGTTCTCATCCAAACCGGGAAATAGTTTGCCAACAGCCTTTCTTATTTCCATGTTTTCCTTTTTAACAGCAGTGGTGTCCTTCAGCGGGAAATGCGTCATATAATAGATCATCGGGTACGATCCTTCATCACTTTCATCGTTATAAACACGCAGGATCATCGGGCCGGTGGATACCTGTCGCAGGATAAGCGGATAGTGATAGGTTTCATTCACTTTCGCGCGTACTTTGTTATAAAACGGTGTAGCGTCAACTTCATCCGGGTATTGAATATATTCATTTGGCTTAAAACAATCTATCGCCAGCGAAATGTTGTTGAGGGAGGCCTGGTATTCTTTTTTTTCATATTGATCTTTTGCCAATGCAAACAGCTCAGGTGCGGTTTTCCCGTTCATCGTATAGCGTTGAACGTCCATTTTGATGATTTTCCAGCCGTAATCAAATTTCCCGTAAATAAGGCTTACCATGTATTTATTGTCGGATGTTTTCGGCGTAAAAAAAGCAAAATACATTTCCGTCGTTTTATAAGGATACTTCAGCCCGTAACGGGTTATTTCGGGGCCTTTCGCAAGGATGGTATCGTCGCCCATGCTTTTATTCACCACGTAAAATTCGTCCATCAGCGCATAATCATGTGCCTTCAATTCGATGCTGATCTGCTCAACTGTCCGCTCATTATTAGCCGCGATCATATCTTTTGATAAAAATGGTACCAGGCCTTTGGGATCATTGGCTTTAAGGTATTTGAGCGCGCCATTATTTAGCGTGTGAAAATCATCACGTTTGCCGGAACTGATCTTGTCGTTTTTCCAGGAACCCGGGACTAGTACGCACGACTGTAAGACTAAACATAGCCCAAAAGCTGCTGCGATTTTAAATTGAGTAAGGTAAAAAGGTTTCATATATTTATGGCACTAATATAAAACATAATCTTAAATAGCACCATTGCTCAAATAAATTAGGCCTAAAAATTTAGGATTATTTTATATTTGACATCATTAACAATCGGTTCCTTATCGCATATGAAAAAAACGCTACTTTGTTTACTATTCTTCCTGCCACTATTTTCAATTGCCCAAAGCAAAGATCCTTTTTTTGACAAAGGCGTCGAGCTATACAGCAAGAATGACTTTGATGGTGCAATGACCTATTTTACCAAAGAAATAGCATTGAATCCGAACAATCTGGAAGCCTACAATTACCGGGGCATTATCAAAATACAGCAGGGAGATTTCAAAGGCGCCATAGATGAGTTTTCTAAAATAATAGCTGTCAACCCTAATATCGATCTGCCCTACGCTAACCGCGCTTATGCGAAAATGAATATTAACGACAATAAAGGTGCGGTGGAAGATTGTGACCACGCCATAGCGTTAAACCCGAAGAGCACTATAGCCTATACAAACAGGGGCAACGCAAAAAACAGGCTGGGTGATTTTAACGGCGCGATGGCAGATTTTAACAAAATAATAGACATTAACCCCAACGATGCTACTGCCTATGTAAACCGGGGCAACTCAAAAAATGGCCTTGCTGATTTTAAAGGCGGGCTCGAGGACCTGAATAAAGCTATCCAGCTTGACGATAAACAGCCCGAAGCTTATATCGATCGCGGCATTTCAAAAAGCAGGCTTAAAGACCCCTACGGTGCAATGGATGATTTTGGGAAAGCCATCGCTTTAAATCCGAAAATGGGCGCCTCGTACCTTTATAGGGGCCTTGCACGGACTGAACTCAATAATTATAATGAAGCCCTTGCAGATTTTAATGAGGCAATAAATTTGAGCCCCAAAAATGCCGAGGCTTTTGAAAAAAGAGGTTTCGTAAATTTAAAACTGGGTAATTTCGGTGCAGCCGGTGCCGATTTATCTGAGGCAATTATTCTCAACCCGGATAATGCTGAGTCGTACTATGATCGCGCTGAAGTGAAAATGAAAATGGACGACAACAGCGGTGCAACTACGGATTTTAATAAAGCAATAAGCCTTAACCCTGATTTTGCCGAAGCTTATCATGACAGGGGATGCATTAAATTGGCGACAAATGACTATGCGGGGGCGCTTGAGGACCTGAACCGGGCCATCCGGATAGACCCGCAGGTGGCATCGGCTTTTTACAGCAGGGCAATAACCAGGGCGGGTTTGCGGCAAAGTGCAGAGGCCGTAGCTGATTTCGGCAGGGCAATTGCGCTGGACCCTGGTTACAGCGAAGCCTATTATTACCGCGCAGCTTTGTATTTGGAAATGAACAATCCCACCGCTGCATTACCTGATTTGAATAAGGCGATTGACGGCAACATTAATTTGCCTTATGCTTATTATATGCGTGGTTATGTAAATGTGGTTGTGAAGAATAACACCGGCGCGATAGCGGATTTTTCAAAAGCAATTGAATTAAATCCGTCAAACAGCGGCGCCTACCTTGAGCGGGGAAAGCTGTATTATACACTCAATAACAAAGCTGCGGCCAAAGCAGACTGGACAAAGGCAGCTGCGCTTGGCGACAGGATGGCCGCTTTGTTTTTGAAAATTCCACCCCAGAAACACAGGGCATCAGCGGCTGACCCCGCAAGTAGCTGGAAGGTATGGAAGAAATAAGAATGGGGAGCCGGGCATCAAGATAGAAGAAATAATCGATACGGGTAAGGAGCAGCGGGTGCATCTGTCAACGTCTGAAAAAAACAATGATGTTTTTTCCATGAACCATCAACAATAGGCCATAAACAATTAATAGTTTATGCAAGGTTTATTTAATTAATTTTGCAGACAACTAATTATTGCCTGCATGGAAAGCATCGCCCCGTATCATTCAACCTATAAGATCCGTTTTGTAACCGCAGCATCTTTGTTCGACGGGCATGATGCTACTATCAACATTATGCGCAGGATCCTGCAATCCTCCGGCGCGGAGGTGATCCATTTGGGGCACAACCGCTCTGTTGAGGAAGTAGTGAATTGTGCCATCCAGGAAGATGTACAAGGCATTGCGCTCACCAGCTACCAGGGCGGGCATCTCGAGTATTTCAAATACATGCACGACTTGCTGAAAGAACGCGGCGCCGGCCACATCAAAATATTTGGCGGCGGCGGCGGCGTATTCCTTCCGCACGAGATTGAGGAACTGCAGGCATATGGCATCACGCGCATTTACTCTCCGGATGATGGCCGCAAAATGGGCCTGCAGGGCATGATCAATGATATGCTGCAGCAATGCGACTTTCAGCATAAAATAAAACTCAACGGTGAGTTAAAACACTTGCCCGAAAAAGATATCAAATCCATTGCTACCGCGATCAGTATCGTAGAGAATTACCCAAAAGAAGCGGATAATTTTTTATCAGAGGTTCATAAACTCATTAGCACCAATCATACACCTGTACTGGGTATTACCGGAACTGGCGGATCGGGGAAATCATCTTTAGTGGATGAGATCGTCCGCCGGTTTTTGATGGAGACAGATAAAACGCTGGCTATTATTTCTGTCGACCCTTCCAAACGCAAAACCGGCGGGGCACTGCTAGGCGATAGGATAAGGATGAACGCCATCAATAGCCCCAGGGTGTACATGCGTTCGCTGGCTACCCGGCAGGCTAACCTGGCGCTGTCTAAACATGTGCAGGAAAGTATCGATATCTGCAAAGCTGCCGGGTATGATTTTATCATTGTGGAAACATCCGGCATCGGGCAGTCGGATACCATGATCACGGATTACTGCGACCTGTCGCTTTACGTAATGACCCCCGAATTCGGCGCGGCTACCCAGCTGGAAAAGATCGACATGCTTGATTTTGCTGACATCGTTGCCCTCAATAAATTCGACAAACGCGGCGCGCTGGATGCCATCCGCGATGTGCGCAAGCAATATAAACGCAACCATCACTTGTTTGATGCCAAAGACGAAGACATCCCGGTTTACGGTACCATGGCTTCGCAATTTAATGACCCGGGCATGAATACCCTTTTTGAGGCATTAATGAAAGCCATCAAAGTAAAAACCGGGGCCGATTTTATCGATGCAAAACACATCGCCCATTTGCACACCGGCGAATCGGAAAAGATCTACATCATCCCGCCTGACAGGAACCGCTATTTAGCTGAAATTGTGGAAAGCAGCGTGGAATACAAACGCTGGGTGAATGAGCAATGCAAAATTGCGCAGCAATTGTACCAGGTGCAGGGAACAATAGAACTGGTAGGGGCGCAAAATTTTGCGCCCCTAACCGGGCAATCAGAAACCCACAACGTGTGGGCGCAAAATTTTGCGCCCCTACGGGAAATTCAAAAACATCTCGAAGACCATCTGCATCCGGAATGCAAACGCCTGTTAAAACAATGGCCCGAAACCATTAAACAATATACCGCCGAAAATTTTATTTATAAGGTAAGGGATAAAGAGATCAAACAGCCGCTTTATTATACCTCGCTGTCGCAGTTGCAGGTCCCCAAAATTGCATTGCCGAAATATGAGGCCTGGGGCGATATTTTGCGCTGGCTCCTCACCGAAAATTTGCCGGGAGAATTCCCGTACACGGCAGGTGTATTCCCGTTAAAACGCGAAGGGGAGGACCCAACCCGCATGTTTGCCGGCGAAGGTGGTCCGGAGCGTACCAATAAACGTTTTCATTATGTATCGCTCGGGCAACCTGCGCACCGCCTGTCCACAGCATTTGATTCGGTTACCTTGTACGGCGAAGACCCGCATACCCGCCCCGATATTTATGGTAAAATAGGTAATTCCGGCGTGAGCATCGCCACTTTGGATGATGCCAAAAAGCTGTATTCCGGCTTTGACCTTTGCAGTGCGTCGACCTCCGTTTCCATGACCATAAACGGTCCGGCGCCTATGCTGCTTGGCTTTTTTATGAACGCAGCTATCGACCAGCAATGCGAAAAATATATCAAAGAACATCAGCTGGAGCATTTGGTAGAAGCGAAGTTTAAGGAGTTGTATGATGATAAAGGGTTATCCCGGCCTGCGTATCGCCTCACCCAAACCCTCTCCAAAGGAGAGGGCTTAAAAAGCCTCACCCCGGCCATCTCCAAAGGAGAGGGTGATAAAAGGTTAGGTTTTATGACTGGTGATTTGCGTATTTGGGAGACATTGAAGGCAAACTCAAGAGAAAACAGGCAAAATCAAACCCCAGCAGAAAATATATTGTGGCAGTTATTGAGAAATAATCAAACTGGTTATAAGATCAGAAGGCAGCATGCTATTGATGGGTATATTGCTGACTTTGTTTGTTTACCAAAAGGATTGGTTATTGAAGTTGATGGGGGATATCATGAGGCAACTAAGGAAGAAGATGACATCAGAACAAAGGTTTTAAATAATGAAGGATTTAAAGTTATCCGTTTTACTAATGAAGAAATAGCTAATAATACAACACGGGTAATCCAAATTATTAAAGAAACATTATTTAATCAACCAGATAGGAAAGTCCTCTCCTTTGGAGAGGATTTAGGTGAGGCAAAAATCTCCGGGGGAAAAGGGCCTAAAGAAATTGAAGAAGATCAAAAAGTCCTCTCCTTTGGAGAGGATTTAGGTGAGGCTTCTGCGTTACCCCCCGGCAACGATGGCCTTGGTCTATTGCTCCTTGGCCTCACCGGCGACCAGGTTTTACCCGCCGATGTGTATGCAAAAATAAAAGCCAAAGCCATCGCAACCGTTCGCGGCACCGTACAAGCGGATATTTTAAAAGAGGACCAGGCGCAAAATACCTGCATTTTCTCCACTGAATTTGCCTTGCGGATGATGGGCGATATCCAGCAGTATTTTATTGACCAGAAAGTACGTAACTTTTATTCGGTTTCCATATCCGGTTACCATATTGCGGAAGCCGGGGCCAATCCTATTACACAGCTGGCCTTCACCCTTTCAAACGGGTTTACTTATGTTGAGTACTATTTGAGCAGGGGGATGCATATTGATGATTTCGCGCCCAACCTGTCGTTCTTTTTCTCCAATGGGATAGATCCTGAATATGCCGTGATCGGCCGTGTAGCAAGGCGCATCTGGGCCAAGGCCATCAAAAATAAATACAAAGGGAACGACCGCTCCCAAAAACTGAAATACCATATCCAAACCAGCGGGCGCTCGCTCCACGCGCAGGAAATCGACTTTAACGATATCCGCACCACACTGCAGGCTTTGTACGCCATTTATGATAACTGTAATTCCCTGCATACCAATGCTTATGACGAAGCCATCACCACGCCTACCGAAGAATCGGTGCGCAGGGCAATGGCGATCCAACTGATCATCAACCGCGAGCTCGGCCTTGCCAAAAATGAAAACCCTATACAGGGCGCTTTCATTATTGAAGAACTGACCGACCTGGTGGAAGAAGCTGTTTTAGCCGAATTTAAGGCCATTAACGACCGCGGCGGCGTACTGGGCGCCATGGAAACCATGTACCAGCGTAGCAAGATCCAGGAAGAATCGCTTTACTACGAAACCCTTAAACATACAGGCGAATACCCGATCGTCGGCGTAAATACCTTCCTCAATAAAAATGGCTCGCCTACCATTGTTCCATCCGAAGTGATCCGCGCAACCGAAGAGGAAAAACAGTTCCAGATAGAAGCGCTGCACGAGTTTCAGCACCGCAACGAAGACCGCATCCCTCAATTACTGAAAACCCTGCAGCAAACCGCCATTGCCGGCGGCAATATTTTTGAGAGCCTGATGGAGGCCTGTAAATATTGCTCCCTGGGGCAGATCTCGCATGCGTTGTATGAGGTTGGAGGGCAGTACCGGAGGAATATGTAGGTTGGTTTAATAAACACAAATGAATAGGGTTTATAGTAATTACCTCCGTCTCCGCAGGGTCTCCCAACGGGGACCCTGCGCTGGGTAATGCCCGCCGGAACGCAGGGTCCTCTGCGAGAGACCCTGCGGGGACAGAAAAGTACATCATGGTAATTTTTCAATAAATTACAGTGGAAATTTGTTTTAATCCGTAATTTAAAGGCGTGGTTATCAATAAAAAAATAGCGCTGGCATTAGTAGTTGCAAATGTCATTTTCCTGATTTACAGTGTCTTTCTATTTTTTTATTTCGGTCATACCATATTTCCGGACTTTACCAAACCACAGGCAACTGAGCCTTCGGCTGATTCCATTTGGAATATCATTGCTACTTTTTTGAATATCGTTGTATACATCGGTTTGTTTTGGGTGCTCGGAGCATTTAAAGAACATATTTTAATACGAGGAGCAATGCTTCTCCTTTTGTTTTTGAAAGTGCCGGCGATAATCAGTTTGAATTTTAACCATCTGGATGCGATAGCAATGTCGGCATTATTTCAAAGCATCATCGTGTTTTTTGCGTGTTTAGCAGTCGCAATGCTGATTGTGTTGCTGTTCGTTCGGAGTAAAATGATAAAGTTATATTTCAGATGGTTTGTGGCATTGATGCTTGTCGCATTAATCTTACCTACAATTGGTGACTATGTTTATGATAATTTTAGTGTCCGGTGGTTATTGATAGACAGGTTTTTGCTCGTTTGGGCTTCTTTTATGCCCACCTTGTTTCTCTTCATAAAAGTTTATTCACTGTCGAAACAAAATGATTTCGTGGTACACGAATAAGTACGTTTAAGTTACTTTCCCGTCTCCACAGGGTCTCCCAACGGGGACCCTGCGCTGGATAATGCCCGCCGGAACGCAGGGTTCTCTGCGAGAGACCCTGCGGGGATAGAAACGGCTACAAATAAGTTGATATTTATTTCTTCAGATACAATCCGATAGAATAGTTTATTTTGCACCATGACTCCTGACATCATCGAAGACGAAACCTTTACTAAAATATCCGCCGCTGCCATCGTAGGGCATAAGCGCACCTATGAAAATTGCGCATTTGTAAATTGTGATCTTTCCTATGCTCACTTGTCAGGAATGGTTTTTATTGGCTGCCGGTTCGAGGATTGCAATTTGTCGCTGGCACAATTAGCTGATACTGGTTTACAGGATCTCCATTTTAAAGACTGCAAGCTCAGCGGTGCGGATTTCAGCAAAAGCCGCGATTTTTTGTTTGAGGTGAATTTTGAAAACTGCATTCTTGACAATGCCATTTTCTACAAAAAGAAAAACAAAGGGGCTAAGTTTAAAGATTGCTCGATGGTGGAAACGGATTTTACCGAGGCTGACCTTACCGATGCCCACTTCAATAACTGCAACCTCAACCGGGCCTTTTTTAGCCGCACCATATTAAAAAACGCTGATCTCCGTACTTCCTACAATTTCACCATCGACCCGGATAATAATAATTTAAAAAAAGCGAGGTTTTCCGCACATGGGCTGGCGGGTCTGCTGGCTAAATATGATATCAGGATTGAGGGGTAAAAGATCAAAAAATGAGAACAATAATTTTGCTCCTGATATACTTATCGTACCCGCCCCCGCAGGGTCTCCCAACGGGGACCCTGCGCTGGATAATGCCGGCCGGAACGCAGGGTCCTCTGCGAGAGACCCCGCTGGGACAGAAAGGAGACACCATCCCCCCAGCCGCAAAAAACTCATTGAAACTTACCCAAATTTCATCTCCGGCTATGCCGGTAACCACCTCATTTTTAAAGATAAAACAAAAATGCTTTGGGATGATGGCATCAAAAATAAATCCTTCAAAACCTTGCTGGATAAGCCTGATCTGAAAGATATGTTCACCCAAAAATACACGGCCGGGTTGTTAAGGGAGCCGCTTGCGTCGAACTTTGATCCCGGCAGGATCAGGTATGAGCCGTTCTTTTTAAAGATGTATGGCGCTACGGAAAAAGCGGTTGAAAAAAACCTGGTCGAAATTACGTGGTGCCCCAAACTGGTTGGCCAGCGGATCAGGGTGACAAAGATCAACGGCATCGACAAAAAACTCGCCCAAATATCAAAAGAACTGGATGAACATCCCGAATTAAAAAGATACCTCACGAACATTGGCGGTACCTTTACCTGGCGGAATATAGCCGGCACCCACCGCCACAGCATGCACAGTTTCGGGATGACGATTGATATCAATACCGCTTATTCCGATTACTGGCAATGGGCCTGCAAATGCAGCAATGAAAACGCGGTAATTAAATATAAAAACCGCATACCACAGTTGATCGTCGATACGTTTGAGAAATACGGTTTCATCTGGGGTGGCAAATGGTATCATTATGATACCATGCACTTTGAGTACCGGCCCGAACTTATTCAATAACACCATGAAAAGCACTATCACGTCCTTATTTCTGTTGGTTTGCAGCGCATTTACTTCAACCGATACCGTGCTTACCCGTTTTACTGCCCCTGCCGGTTACCAGCAGGTAAAACCGCCTCCGGGCAGCTTTGGCGAATACCTGCAAAACCTCCCGCTGAAACCTGCAGGCACTCATACTTTAACCTACAAAGGCGCTGTTGCCGCTACGGATGTCTTTACGGCCGCAGTAGTGGATCTGAGTGTGGGTAATGAGGACTTGCAGCAATGTGCGGATGCCGTAATGCGGCTGCGGGGAGAATATTTGTATCGTCAAAAACGGTTCAGCGAGATTGCTTTTCATTTTGAAAGCGGCTTTAAATGTGACTATATCCACTACGCTGACGGATACCGCTATCATAACGACCGCTGGGTATTAAAGGCCAAAAAAGATTATAGCTACCCCACCTTTATGCGGTATATGACCCTGGTTTTTGATTACGCCGGCACCCTGTCGCTTGATAAGGAATTGAAAAGAGTTAAAAGTCCTGATGAGCTAAAAACAGGCGATATTTTCATCAAAGGCGGCTCACCGGGCCATTGTTTTATTGTGATGGACGTGGTGGAAAACCCTCAGCATAAAAAACTATTCCTCCTCGCCCAAAGCTTTATGCCCGCGCAAAATATACAGGTATTGCAATATCACTCGCCATGGTTCAGCATGGATGTAAAAAGCGAGATCTGGTACGGGGAGTTGATTGATAAGGCGTATTTGAAGCGTTTCGAAGAATAAAAACTATTGTCATTGCGAGCGAGGAACGAGCGCGGCAATCGCGAGCTCTGCATTGCCGCTATGTATTGTCTACATGCAAAGTTCGCGATTGCCGCGCTGCGCTCGCAATGACAAAAAGGAGCCTTTATCCACTCTGTGTTTATTTTTCCTAATCTCTAATCAACCAATCACTAATCTCTAACCTCACTCCGTTTTCTTAAAATCCAGATCCTGGAAATCAAAGCTAAAATCAGTTAGCGGAGAAATCGCTTTTAACTTTAACCCCGTTGGTTTGCCATTTTCGTCGAAAGAGAACATCGCAAATGCATCCGCCTCCATACTGCGGTAATTCCACCTGATCACAAAGGTATCACCCTTGTAGGGCAAAACCTGCCCGGTTAATTTCGGCGAACGTTTGGCATTGAACCAAAGCTGGCCATCTTTTAAGGTGATAACGGCATCGCCCAGCCAGCTATCATGATAGGTGCCGGTAAAAGGAGAGAGGTCTGGTTTTGATGTGTCGTGCCTGCGGGCATCCACCTGCTGCCAAACGGCATCCATCACTTTATCGGCGCCCTGCTGGCTTTGTTTCACCATGTCGCCATACGTTTTTACCCAGTCGCGGCCGGTAATCCCCAGGTAACTGTCTTTAATCTGGTTGGTTACTGCGCTGAATGCCGCGCCTGATTGCTGGTTGGTTAAAACAATGATCGCCAGTTTAAGCTCTGGTATCAGCGTTACTTTGGTTACCATACCATCGATGCCCCCGGTATGGTTTACCTCTTTATAGCCCTTAACATCGCTCAAAAACCAGCCCAACCCATAGGCCGCAAAGTGTGTATTGTAAGGTGAATTCGGGCCGACCGGTACAATGGTCTGCGGCGACCACATTTGAAAATGGATCGCTTCGCTGAAAAGCTGTTTGCCATCACCATATTTACCATTATTCATTTGCATGATCACCCATTTACTTAAGTCCGCCACGCTGCTGTAAATACCGCCGGCAGCATTACCGGTGGTGGTTTTATAACGGGGGATCACGATCACTTTACCGTCAACCGGGGCATGGGCGTCCACAACATTTGAATAGTCTTTGATCAGTTGATAAGCCGGCGCGCTGTTGTTCATTTGCAAAGGCTTCATAATGCGGGTTGCTACAAAATCTTCCCAGCTCATGCCCGAAACCCTTTTGATCAGCTCGCCAGCCACTTTATATAGCTGGTTATCATAATCGTATTTGCTGCGGAAACTTGACGCCTGTTTCAAATACCTGAGGTTATGGATCATATCCTCTACCGTAAAACTGGTCGAATCGGGCCAGTCCATCAAGTCTCCTGCGCCAAGGCCAAGCCCGCTGCGGTGGGTAAGCAGGTCCCTTATGGTAAATTCGGCGGTTACATACGGGTCGTACATTTTAAACTCTGGGATATAGTCGGTCACCTTATCATCGAGTTTTATTTTTCCTTCATCGCAAAGTATCCCTATGGAGGCGGTAGTAAAGGCCTTACTGTTGGATGCAATCCCAAACAGGGTGTTCTCATCTACTTTTTTATGCGTATTCAGCGAGGCATAGCCATAGCCTTTGGCAAATATCATTTTATCATCTTTTACTATTGCCACAGCAATTCCAGGTACATCAAAAGTTTGCAGGGTGCGGTTAACCAGCCGGTCAATGGAATCCGGGGCGATTACCTGGGCGCGCAATTGAGATGCGACAGTAATAAGAAGCCCAAGGGCGATTGAACACCTGCGCCTAAAGTTTGACGACGGGAATAGAATTATTTTCATGGATTGATTTAGCTAATGGCAATAAATATAGGTACAAGTTTTTATTGTTGATCGAATTTGAGGCAGTTTAACAGCGTATCTGCTGTAATTTCTCCCACCACTTCGCCTTTTACCACCACGCTTATCTCTTCCGGATTTCTGAATAATTGCAACCTTCCTTTAAACAGGTGATTTTCACACGATTGTATAAGGGCGGATAGTGATTTATGAGTTGTTTTCCGGCAAACTTTTTCCACGCCATTAGCATATACCACCAAACGGAGGTTTTTCCCATTGTTTTCTATATCCAGGAAGTACGGATCATTCAGTTTGATCATTTTGTTATAAACGTTTGTAAGTCGCTTAAAATTAGGAAGAAACAAATTAAAAAGGGGAGAAAAGTTGTTTAGATGGGACTTATAAACACTTATGCACAGCAATTAACATACGCACCGAACAAGTGTTAATAACTTTCGTGGTAAGAAGTGGTAGAAAGTGGTAAAAGAAGTCTAATTTTACATTACAAATCGTGTTAAAGTTTTAAAATGTCATTCCTCACCGGCGAATTTGAGTGTAAACTGGATAATAAAGGACGCATGATGGTCCCATCCGGCCTAAAGAAAAAGCTTCCCGAAGCTGAGTCTGAAGGTCTTGTGATCAATCGTGGCTTTAAAAAATATCTGGTCATCTACACAAAAAAACAATGGGATAAAAAACTGGAAGAACTAAGCAAACTTAACGAATATGACGAGGAAGATATAGAATTTGTAAGATATTTTATGCGCGGCGCGACGGAATTGAGCCTTGACGCAGCAGGCCGGGTGAATTTGCCCCAGTTTTTGCTCGACCACGCGGAGATAAAAAGTGACGTAGTTATTACCTGCCTTTTAAACAGGATTGAAGTTTGGAACAGTGAAGCGCATAAGGCATTGATGAATACAGAACCCAAAGATTTTGCCAAAATGGCCCTAAAGATGAAGGAGGTGAACAATGGATAAATACCATACCCCCGTGATGCTGGATGAGTGTATGGAAGGGCTGGCCATCAGGCCGGAAGGTACTTATGTAGACGTTACTTTTGGCGGCGGCGGTCATTCCCGCGAAATATTAAAACATCTGAACAAGGATGGCAGGCTGCTGGCCTTTGACCAGGACGCTGACGCCAGGCAAAATATTATCGACGATAGTCGTTTTGTTTTTATAGATCAGAATTTCAGGTACCTTAAAAATTTCTGCCGTTTGCACCAGGCCATGCCGGTTGACGGGATACTGGCCGATCTCGGCGTATCCTCCTACCAGTTTGACCAGGCCGAGCGCGGTTTTTCCATCCGCTTTGATGCCGAACTGGACATGCGCATGAACCAGCAATCGGCATTGAGTGCAAAAGAAGTAGTGAACACTTATTCAGAAGCTGATTTGCACCGCATTTTCGGCATCTATGGCGAGATCCAGAATGCGAAATCACTGGCTAATACCATTGTTACCGGCAGGTTAAACGGCCCGATTGTAACCGTTGCCGACCTGAAAAATGCTATTGCCAACCGCATCCCTAAAGGAAAAGAAAATAAATACCTGGCGCAGGTTTTCCAGGCGCTGCGTATTGAGGTTAACCAGGAACTGGAAGCGCTGAAAGATTTTTTGATCCAGACGGCAGACGTATTGGTTTCGGGTGGAAGATTGGTGGTCATATCATACCATTCACTGGAAGACAGGCTGGTAAAAAACTTCATCGCCAAAGGCAAATTCAGCGGCGAACTGGAAAAAGATATTTATGGAAACGATAACAGGCCTTTTGATGCGGTAAGCCGCGGGGCAATAACAGCATCAGAAGGGGAAGTACTTAATAATAACAGGGCACGGAGCGCAAAATTAAGAATTGCGGTAAAAAGATGACCAACAGGCTGCGCGTACCAATTGAGGAGGAAGAAGAAGAGAAGGTGCTTGTTGTGGAAGAAAAACAAGTGAAAGAGATTCCTGACAACTACCTGGTTCAGTTTTTAAGCAAACGCATATTTAATGCGGAGGCTGCCAGCAGCGCCTTACCTTTTGTGCTTTTCCTGGCCTTATTGGGGATGATCTACATCGCCAACCGGAACATTGCCGAAAAGAACATACGCGATATTGATAAAATAACTAAAGAAGTAAAAGAACTGAGTTCCGATTATAAAACCACCAAGGCTGAACTGGCCTATAAAAGCACGATTACTGAAGTGGCTAAAAGGGCTGATACTTTGGGTTTGAAAGAATCGCTTCAGCCGCCGCATAAATTGAATGCAGAGGAGGTACAGGATGAGCATTAGAAGAAACATACTGATCCGTGTTTACCTGGCTTTCGGGCTTATCCTTGTTTTTGCAGGCGCCGTTATTATCCAGTTGTACAGGGTGCAGGTGGTGCAGGGAAGAAAATGGCAGGCCATGTCAAAAAGCATGTCAACGCAATTTCAGACAGTGGAAGCCGCGCGCGGCAATATATTTTCGGTTGATATGAGCCTGCTGGCAACATCGGTACCGGAGTATGAATTGCATATGGACATGTTTGCAGGCGGTATAGCAGATGAACATGTTTTTAATGAAAAAGTTGATTCGCTGGCCATGAAAATGGCGCAATTATACCCTGACAGATCGGAAAGAGAATATTCAAGAATGCTTCGTGATGCCCGCCGGGATGGTTCGCGCTACCAGCTGATCAGGCGCAGGGTAACTTACCAGGAGCTTAAACAGATCCGCAAATTCCCGATTTTTAATTTGGGTAAGTATAAGGGAGGGTTGATTATAGTGGAACAGAACAAAAGGGTATTGCCTTTTCGTTCGCTTGCGGCACGTACTATCGGCTATAAAAACGACAATGTAAAGAATGCCGTTGGCCTTGAAGGGGCCTATGCAAGTTATATACAAGGTGAGAACGGTAAACGGCTGATGCAGCGCATTGCAGGCGGCACCTGGATGCCCGTTAATAACGGTGAAGAAGAAATCGCTCCCAAAGAAGGCGCCGACATCATTTCAACGATCGATGTGAATTTGCAGGATGTTGCCCAGGATGCTTTGAAGAAACAACTGATAAAAAACCAGGCAGATCATGGCTGCGTTGTGTTAATGGAAGTGGCCACCGGCGAAATAAGGGCGATTGCCAATTTTACCCGCACAAAGGATGGCGATTACCAGGAAAAACTGAATTATGCCATCAGCGATGCTGCCGATCCGGGTTCAACATTTAAACTGGCAACCTACATGACCTTATTGGATCAGCATAAGGTTGACACCAATACCATTGTAAATGCAGAGGGTGGTAAATATAAATTTCCTAAGGGGCCAACCATAACAGATACCGAGCACGACAATTATGAAATAACGGTAAAACGCGCATTGGAGGAATCTTCAAACGTGGCAGCAGCCAAATTGGTTTATCAGCACTATGCCAATAACCCTTCGGAGTTTACGGATAAGTTATACAGCTATCATTTAAACGAAAAGCTTCAATTGCAGATACCGGGAGAAGGCAGCCCGGTGGTCAAAAACCCCCAAAGCCGTTCGTGGAATAAATATTATACCCTGCCGGAAATGGCTTACGGGTACGAAATGAAGATCACGCCATTGCAAATGCTTGCCTTATATAATGCCGTTGCGAATAATGGAAAAATGATTGCACCGATTTTAGTAAAAGAGATCAGGCGTTTGGGGAATACCGTTGAGCAAATACAGGCTAGAGTTATTAATGAAAAAGTTTGCTCGGATGCAACACTGGGAAAGGTGAGAAGCATGCTTGAAGGCGTAGTAACAGAAGGTACCGGGAAAAATGTGATCAAAAATCCGCTTTATACTGTTGCCGGCAAAACTGGCACAGCGCAGATCGCCAATAATGCAAAAGGTTATGGCGCAAAAACTTACCAGGCTTCGTTTTGCGGATATTTTCCGGCAAATCATCCTAAATATTCCATGATCGTAGTGATCAATCATCCTACACAGGGCGATTACCTGGCGGCTAAAGTAGCCGGACCGGTGTTCAGGGAAATTGCAGATCGGGTATATGCCAGTGATCTGGACATTAACCAGGCTGCACCGGTTCATTATGTTGGCAACACCAATTTACCGCAAATAAAAAAGGGCAATGTAAAAGCGTTGAAACAGGTTTATAACAGGCTTGGGGTTAAGCCACTTTATGCGTCAAATACCGCAGCCAGCGGGGTGGACACCAGTAATGGTATCCCGTACGAAGAAATAACTTATAAAAGCGGCGTAGTACCGGCAGTAAAAGGCATGGGGTTAAGTGATGCCCTGTTTTTGTTAGGAAATGCCGGGTATAAAGTCACCGTGCGTGGCAGCGGTTCCGTAATCAATCAATCAGTAGCAGGCGGAAGCATAGTGCCAAAAGGGTCAAAAATATTAATAGAATTGGAATGAAGTATTTGAGCGAAATTATTGATGGGCTGGCATTCACTGAATTACAGGGGAGCGCTGATATTGAAATATCGGCAGTGGTTTTTGATTCAAGAAAAGTTACACCGGGGTGCCTGTTTGTTGCTGTAAAGGGAACTGTTTCTGATGGCCATGACTATATATTGCAGGCTATTAATGAGGGCGCCGCAGCCGTGATCTGTGAAGAATTGCCTTCCCGGGTTACCGGTGAAGTCGATTTTTTAATGGTTGCCGATTCTGCCGTGGCTTTGGGCATCGTATCTGCTAATTTTTATGATAACCCTTCGGCCAAATTAAAGCTGGTTGGCGTAACCGGTACTAACGGTAAAACCACGATAGCTACCTTACTATATAAGCTGTTCCGCGACATGGGCTACAAATGCGGGTTAATATCTACGGTAGAAAACAAAATAAACGAACAGGTTTTCCCATCTACCCATACTACCCCCGATCCGGTTGAGTTACACAGGCTCATGAGCGATATGGTTGAGCAGGGATGTGATTACTGTTTTATGGAAGTAAGCTCGCATGCTATAGCGCAGCACCGCATTGCAGGGCTGAATTTTGCAGGGGCCATCTTCTCTAATTTAACCCATGATCACCTGGACTACCACAAGACATTTGAAAAATACCTTAAAGCAAAAAAAGCTTTTTTCGACGATTTATCTTCAAATGCATTCGCTTTGACCAATGGGGATGATAAAAATGGCAACGTGATGCTGCAAAACACCAAAGCACACAAAAAAACCTACGGACTAAAAAGTATGGCCGATTATAAGGCCCGCATTTTGGAAAACCAGTTTGAAGGCCTGTTGCTGCAGATTGATAATGAAGAGGTGTGGTTTAAAATGGTGGGTACTTTCAACGCTTACAATTTACTGGCCGTATATGCCGCCGCCATGCTGCTTGACCAGGATAAAACCAAAATATTAACCAGCTTAAGCAAGCTCACAGGCGCAAGGGGGCGTTTTGATTACATCGTCGCGCCAAATAAAATAGTAGGCATTGTTGATTATGCCCACTCGCCGGATGCTGTCCAGAACATCTTGAGCACAGTCCATGATATCCGTAAAGGGAATGAAAAAGTGATCACCGTTATAGGTTGCGGCGGCGACAGGGATAAAACCAAACGTCCCATCATGGCCAAAACCGCTTGCGAGTGGAGTGACAAGGTGGTTTTTACCTCGGATAATCCACGAAGTGAAGATCCGGCACAGATCATCAAAGAGATGGAAGAAGGTGTCGATCCGGCTTTCAAAAGGCATACCCTAAGCATAGCCGACCGCCGCGAAGCCATCAAAACTGCATGCATGCTGGCACGCCCGGGAGACATTGTAGTAGTTGCCGGCAAAGGCCATGAGAAATACCAGGAGATAGCGGGTGTAAAACACCACTTCGACGATATGGAAGAGTTGGTGGAGATTTTTAAAGAATTGAGCTAGCGCGATGTGCGGATGTGCAGATAAGGAAGATGTACAAATGTGCGGATGAAATGATTAGATAAAACAAAATGTAAAAATGAGTGATAAACCGAATTTAATAGTTGATCTGACTTTTAACTTCTCTTTGAAAATAATAGCTTTTACTGAAAAGCTTGAAGAAAAGAAGAAATTCAGTATGGCAAATCAGCTTTTTAAGAGCGGGACATCAATCGGGGCGAATGTTAGTGAAGCCCAGGGTGCAGAGAGCAAGAATGATTTTAAACACAAATGCAAGATTGCTTATAAAGAAGCGGAAGAAACAGAATATTGGTTGAAACTATGCAAGCATGCTGGCAACTATCCATTTGAACAAGACATGCTCGATGATATACAATCAATCATGAGAATACTGGGAAAGATAATTTCATCAACAAAATAAAAGATGTGCAGATGTGCGAATGTGCAAATGTGCAAATGAAATGAAAAGACAATTTGTAAAAATGTCAAATAAAATAATTTATTAATAAGATAAAAAAGTGATTATAAAATCTGCACATCTGCATATCTGCACATCCACGCATTTGCACATTCTCGCATCTGCACATCTGCACATCTGCATATCTGCACATCAATAAAAAATATGTTATACTACCTGTTTAATTGGCTGAACAAAAATTACGCAATTCCTGGTGCAGGGGTATTTCAATATATCACTTTCCGGATGGCCATGGCTGTAATTACATCGCTGGTGGTTACTACGGTTTTTGGTCGCCGGCTGATCGATTACCTGCGTTACAAACAGGTAGGCGAGACCGTACGGAATTTGGGCCTGGAAGGCCAGATGCAAAAGGCCGGTACGCCAACCATGGGCGGTATCATTATTATCCTTGGGATATTGGTACCAACACTGTTATTTGCCAAACTGGGCAATATTTATGTGATCATGATGATCGTGACTACGATCTGGCTGGGCGGAATTGGTTTTTTGGATGATTATATTAAGGTATTTAAGAAAAATAAAGAAGGTTTAGCGGGCAGGTTTAAAATCATCGGACAAGTAGGGCTGGCATTATTTATTGGTTTTACCATGTATTCAAATCCTGATATCATCATCAGGCAGGAAGTGAAATTGCCGGCAATTGCCAATGCCCCTGTTAATTTTCATATGCGCGGCAATACGCCGGTTTATACACAGGATGTACGGTCGACAAAAACTACCATACCATTTTATAAAAATAACGAATTTGATTACGGCAAAGTATTAAAATTCATTGGCGCGGATACTGATCATTATTCGCTCCTGGTATTTATGTTTTTTGTGATCATCATCATCACTTTTATATCAAACGGGGCAAATATAACGGATGGAATTGATGGCCTGGCGACGGGTACATCGGCCATCATCGGGGTTACACTAGCGGTACTTGCCTATGTGTCAAGCAATACGGTAATAGCCGATTACCTCAATATTATGTACATCCCGCAATCAGGCGAAATGGTTGTTTTTGCAGGTGCATTTGTAGGGGCCTGCGTCGGGTTTCTGTGGTACAATTCATATCCGGCCCAGGTATTTATGGGTGATACAGGAAGTTTGGCCATCGGTGGTATTATTGCGGTTTTTGCCATTATGATCCGCAAGGAACTTATCCTGCCATTGTTGTGCGGCGTATTTGTTGTCGAAAATTTATCGGTGATCATCCAGGTGGGGTGGTTTAAGTTCACCAAACGGCGGTTCGGCGAAGGGAGAAGGGTATTTCTGATGGCGCCGCTACATCATCATTATCAAAAAAAAGGGTTTCATGAAGCAAAGATCGTTACCCGGTTCTGGATCATCGGCATCCTGCTGGCTATCGTGACCGTAATAACGCTGAAGCTTCGCTAGTTAATTAGTGATCAGAGGCTGGAGATTAGTTTAGAAAACAAAACAGTAAATAACAACAATTTGGCAATGGTCCATGGATCGAAACAAATCGGTGAAATCAATAAATAAAAATCGGTGAAATCAAACAAAAACATAGTTATTCTCGGTGCCGGCGAAAGCGGGGTGGGAGCGGCTTACCTGGCGCAGCAGCAGGGGTATGATGTGTTTGTTTCGGATTTTGGAGCCATTGCCGATAACTACAAGCAGCAGTTAATGGATTGGAATATCCGCTTTGAAGAGAATAAACATACTGAGGGGGAAATACTAAAAGCCTTTGAGGTGATCAAAAGCCCCGGCATACCCGAAAAAGCGCCAATAGTTAAAAAAATAAAAGAAAAAAATATCCCGGTAATTTCGGAAATCGAGTTTGCAGGCAGGTACACCGATGCAAAAATAATAGGTATCACTGGTTCAAATGGTAAAACTACCACCACCAGCCTTACTTACCATATCCTTAAAGCTGCGGGGTTAAATGTTGGTCTGGCTGGCAATATTGGTAAAAGCTTTGCATACCAGGTAGCTACGGAAAAATTTGACACCTATGTACTGGAGCTAAGCAGTTTTATGCTGGATGATATGTACCAGTTTAAGTCGCACATCGCTGTGCTGCTTAATATTACGCCTGATCATTTAGACAGATACGATTATAAGCTGGAAAACTATGCAGCTTCAAAGTTCCGTGTCACCCAAAATCAAACCGCCGCCGACTATTTTATTTTCTGTGCCGATGATCCTGAAACGATAAAAGGTATGGCAGAACGAAGTTTCGCTGCACAGCAATTACCATTTTCTATTCAAAAAAAGATTGAACCGGGAGCATATCTCGAAAACGACAATATTGTCATTAACACTCACCAACAACATTTTCAAATGTCCATAACAGAATTGGCCCTACAAGGAAAGCACAACGTTTATAACTCGATGGCATCGGGTATTGTGGCTAAAGTGCTCGAACTCCGCAACCCTGTCATCAGGGAAAGTATGGGGAATTTTAAAAGTATTGAACATAGGCTTGAGTCGGTTGGGAAAATATCCGGCATCAGTTTTATCAATGATTCAAAGGCAACAAATGTCAACTCTACCTGGTATGCCCTTGAAAGCATGACCTCGGATGTGATACTGATCCTTGGCGGCGTTGATAAAGGGAATGATTACTCGATGTTAAAGAGCCTGGTAAAGCAAAAGGTAAAAGCGATTGTATGCCTGGGTAAAGACAATAAAAGGATCCACGATGCTTTTGAAGATGTGGTAGAAGTGATCGTAAATACCTATTCGGCCCAGGAAGCCGCGCAGGTAGCTTATCACCTGGCAACCAAAGGCGATACAGTACTGTTATCACCCGCCTGTGCAAGCTTCGATCTTTTTAAAAACTACGAAGACCGCGGCAGGCAATTTAAACAGGCAGTGAAGGAGCTTTAATTGATGTGCGGATGTGCAGATATGCGGATGTGCAGATGTGCAGATGAAGAAATTTAAAGATGAAGCAAATGTTATAAGGGTTGCGAAAGTAGTAAATGTTAAAATAAAAAAAATAAAAAGTCTCCCCTGCAGGGGGAGATTTAGAGGGGGCTTATGCACAGAATACTAAATAATACGAAAGGCGACAGGTGGATCTGGCTGATAGTGATTTTGCTTTCGGTAATTTCCATGCTGGCTGTTTATAGCGCTATCGGTACGCTTGCCTATAAACGTGGTGTGGGAGCCGAGTCGATATTAATGAAACACCTGGCTATGATAGTCGGTGGTATTGCGCTGATGTACATTTCGCATAAACTGGATTACCGGTATTACCGCGGCATCTCTAAATTGTTAATGATCATCACGCTGCCCTTATTGGTTTATACCCTGTTATTTGGCAGCCACGTAAATGATGCCAGCCGGTGGATCGCTATTCCGGGTACCGGTTTAAGTTTTCAAACTTCGGATTTGGCCAAGCTCGCCCTCATCACTTACCTGGCGCGTACCCTATCCATTAAGCAGGAGAATATAAAAGATGTAAAACAATCCTTTATTCCAATAATGGGCGCTGTTTGTGCTGTTTTTATATTGATCGCGCTGGCAAACCTTTCAACCGCGCTTATGTTGTTTGGGGTTAGTATTCTGTTACTCATCATTGGTCGTATCAGCATTAAACAAATTGCTATCACCTGCCTGGCTGGCGGTATGTTACTGGCAGGTGTAGTGTTCCTGGGCCCGCGCCATAAAACGTATGTTTCCAGGATCCACGCCTTTATGCATCCGGAAGTTGCTAACCCTGATAAGTCGTTCCAGTCAGATCACGCCAAAATTGCGATTGCGACAGGTGGCTTTTTTGGAAAAGGCGTTGGCAAAAGCGATGAAATCAATTACCTCCCCGAAGCTTATTCGGATGAAATATATGCGATCATCGTGGAGGAGTACGGCATATTTGGCGGCCTGGTATTAATAGGAATTTACCTGTTCCTGCTGTACCGCTGCATAAAAATAGTAACAAAAGCGCCCAAAGCATTTGGCGCATTGCTGGCAGCCGGGTTGAGTTTTAGTTTAACGATACAGGCATTTGCAAATATGGCAGTGGCAGTGGGGTTGGGGCCTGTAACGGGTATCCCCTTACCATTGGTGAGTATGGGCGGTACATCCATATTGTTTACAAGTATAGCGTTTGGAATTATCCTGTCGGTAAGCCGGGATATAGAAGAGCCAAAGAAAGTTATAGTAGGGGAGATAAGAGAAGTAGCGATAGCATAGGTACCCGGTCCATGGACCATAGACCATGGTCCATGGACTGAGAAATCGGTGAAATCAACAACAATAAAAATAATAAATCGGTGAAACCAAAAAAAATCATCATTAGCGGCGGAGGTACCGGGGGGCATATTTTCCCGGCTATCGCTATTGCTAATGCGCTTAAAAAGCTCGATCCTGACACCGAAATATTATTTGTTGGCGCCAATGGCCGTATGGAAATGGATAAAGTGCCGGCTGCGGGCTATAAAATTATAGGGCTCGATATACAGGGGTTCCAGCGGAATTCTGTTTGGAAAAATGTAATGTTCCCTGTTAAACTGATAAGCAGCGTAAAAAAAGCGCTTGGTATCATCAGGGAGTTTAAGCCTGATGCGGTGGTAGGTGTAGGCGGATATGCATCCGGCCCGATATTGTATGCTGCATCCATGAAAGGGATTCCTTATTTGATCCAGGAGCAAAATTCATATGCGGGCGTCACTAATAAATGGCTCGGCAAAAAGGCGCAAAAAATATGTGTGGCATTTGATGGCATGGAAAAGTTCTTCCCATTTAGCAAGATCATCAAAACCGGCAACCCTATCCGCAGGGACTCGGTTAATATAGCAGGAAAGCATATGCAGGCGCTTGAATTGTATAAGCTATCGGCCTTTAAAAAAACCATCCTGGTTACCGGTGGCAGTTTAGGGGCGCGAACCTTAAACAGCAGCATTATGGCCGGGCTGGATAAGATCATTGATGCGGATGTGCAGTTGATATGGCAAACAGGGAAATTCTATTATAAAGGTATCATTGAAAAACTGGGCGACAATTATCACCCTGATATCAGGATAATGGAATTTTTAAACCGGATGGACCTGGCTTATGCCGCGGCAGACGTGATTATATCCCGTGCAGGGGCAGGCACTATTGCCGAACTGTGTATGGTAAAAAAACCGGTGATATTGGTGCCATCGCCAAATGTTGCCGAAGATCATCAGACAAAAAACGCGTTGGCACTCGTCCAAAATAATGCAGCGGCTTTTGTAGCCGATAGAGACGCAGAGGCAAAATTGGTTGACAAAGTGCTGGAGCTTTTAAATGATAAAGGGACACAAAAAACATTGAGCGATAATATCGGCAAAATGGCAATGCCTGATGCTGATGAAGTAATAGCAAAGGAAGTGATGAAATTAAGTCGTAAGTCCTGAGTCTAAAGTCACAAGTCGAATTTCGGCGAAGACCTGACTCAAGATTAAGGACTCAAGACTTTAGACTAAGAAAAAATGGAATTAAGCAATATAAAACGCGTTTACCTGGTTGGAATTGGCGGAATAGGCATGAGCGGCCTGGCCCGGTATTTTCATCATTTGGGATGCGTTGTTTGCGGATACGATAAGACATCGACAGATTTAACGGGTGACTTACAAAAGGAAGGTATCCCGGTAATTTTTGATGACAATGCCGGCTGGATCCCGTCAGCTTTTCATACCCCTGATGAAAGCACGCTCATCATTTTCACGCCGGCTATTCCAAAGGATTCGGTTATCCTGAATTTCTTTAAAGACAGCGGATTTGAACTCTTTAAGCGGTCGCAGGTATTAGGCATTATCAGCAGGGGGAAGTTTACGGTGGGTGTTGCAGGGACGCACGGTAAAACTACTACCTCCACCATGATCGCCCATATACTGAAAGATTCCGGTAAGGATTGTTCTGCATTCCTGGGTGGAATTTCTACCAATTACCATACTAATGTGCTGTATGGAAAAAATAACATAGTAGTGGTGGAAGCCGATGAATACGACCGGTCGTTTTTAACGCTGCATCCTGACATAGCAATCATCACCTCTATGGATGCTGATCACCTGGACATCTATGGCGACAAGGATCACCTGGCGGATTCGTTCAGGCTCTTTGCTTCACAGATAAAACCCGGCGGCCAGCTCATTCACAAAACAGGCCTGCCGCTTGAGGGCGGATTAACCTACGCGGCTGAAATGGAAGCCGACGCCCAGGCATCAAATATCCGGATTGAAAATGGTGATTTTTATTTTGATTTTACCAATGGTATAGTAACCATTCCGGGCATTAAATTAGGGATACCGGGTACGCACAATGTTGAAAATGCAGTAGCGGCTATTGAATCGGCCTTAATGCTGGATGTTTCTCCGGATGCAATAAAAAGCGCCCTTGGTTCATTTGCGGGTGTAAAGCGCCGCTTCGAATATATCGTTAAAAACAACCATCATATTTATATTGATGATTATGCCCACCACCCCGAAGAGCTAAAGGCTTGTATCAGGTCGGTGAAGCGGTTATATCCCGGCAAGAAGCTGACGGCCATTTTTCAGCCGCATCTGTATACCCGTACCCGCGATTTTGCCGATGGCTTTGCCGAAGCGCTTGACCTGGTGGACGAGCTGCTTATACTGGATATTTACCCCGCCCGCGAACTGCCGATAGAAGGCGTAAATGCCGATATGATATTGGGACGGATGAAGCTGCAGAACAAGCGGAAATGTGGAAAACAAGAGGCTGTTGAAATAGTAAAAAATGAAAAACCCGGCTTACTTTTAACGGTAGGGGCGGGTGATATTGATCAATTGGTTCAACCATTAAAACACGCTTTGCAAGATGTTTAAGAAGCGAATCTGGAGATACCTGCTTGTAGGTTTTGCCTGGGCCATCAGCCTGGGTGGCCTGGTGGTGTTGATGGGTTTTATTAGCGTAAAAAAATCAGAAGTGGTTTGCAAGGATGTGAAAGTTTATATTCCCGGCAGCCAGTACTTTATTGACAGGGAAGAAATTGATCATATTTTGGGAATTCAAAGCCACGCGATTATAGGCCACCGGATGGACGATATAAATATCCACGAACTGGAAGAAAAATTAAAATCAAACCCGTTTATTGAGTTTGCCAAAATTTATGCTGACATGGACGGAATTATCAATGTAGAAATAAGCCAGCGCCAGCCTGTTTTAAGAATGATGAACCGGTTCGACCAGGATTTTTATGTTGATCAGCACGGTTTAAAGCTACCGTTGTCGGGCAATTTTACAGCGCGGGTACTGGTGGCTAATGGTTATATCGACGAGCTTTTTGCCAACCATGTGGATACCCTGCACACTGCGCTTGCCATGCAGCTTTTTAAAACAGCTGATTATATCCGGAAAGATTCACTGTGGGATGCGCAGATCGCACAGCTGTATGTGAATAAGGACCACGAGATTGAACTGGTGCCAAGAGTAGGGAATAACAGGATTCTTATCGGCAATGCCGATTCATTGGATTCGAAATTCCATAACCTGCTCATTTTCTATAAGAAAGCGCTTCCCCTGGTAGGTTGGGACGCTTATAAAGTTATCAACGTCAAGTACGCCAACCAGGTGATTGGTGTGCGGAACGAAAATATAAAAGCGGATTCTCTGAAGGCCAAAAACCTTGCAGCAGATTCTGCTAAATTAAAAAAGGACACATCTCTAATAAAGAATTAATATGGACAAAAGCTCAACTCAGGAAAAAAGTTCGCCAATCGTAGTAGGATTGGACATCGGAACAACAAAAATATGTGCTATTGTTGGCCGCCGGAGCAAAAACGGGAAGATCGAGGTATTGGGTATCGGCAAAGCCGAATCTGCCGGTGTAACACGCGGTATGGTTTCAAATATCGATAAAACCGTACAGGGAATAAGCGTGGCGGTAGATATAGCGGGTGCGCAATCAAATGTAGAGATCAGGGTGGTAAATGTTGGTATTGCAGGCCAGCATATCAAAAGCCTGCAGCACCGTGGCTTGATCACACGCCGCGATATAACGTCCGAGATCTCGCGTAAAGATATTGATAAACTGATAGAAGACATGTACAACCTGGTAATGCCTCCGGGTGAAGAGATCATACACGTTTTACCGCAGGAGTTTACGGTTGACAACGAACCGGGAATAAAAGATCCCATCGGTATGGCGGGGGTAAGGCTGGAAGCAAATTTTCATATCATTTCCGGCCAGGTTACTGCCATCAAAAATATTGTGAAGTGCGTCAATAAAACCGGCCTCGAAAGCTCTGAGCTGATCCTCGAACCGCTTGCATCTTCCGAAGCTGTTTTAAGTGACGAAGAAAAAGAAGCAGGTGTGGTTCTGGTGGATATCGGCGGCGGCACAACCGACGTTGCCATCTTTCATGAAGGCATCATCCGGCATACCGCGGTTATTCCTTTCGGGGGTAACAGTATTACCGAAGATATCCGTGAGGGTTGCTCGGTAATGCGCAACATCGCCGAGCAGTTAAAGATCAGGTTCGGCTCGGCACTTGCCGATGAAAATAAGGAAAACGAGATTGTATGTGTACCGGGTTTGCGTGGCCGCGAAGCAAAAGAAATCTCGGTAAAAAACCTGGCATTTGTTATCCAGGCGCGTATGGAGGAGATCATTGAGCACGTGTTTTATGAGATCAAATCATCGGGTTATGAGAAAAAGCTGATCGCCGGTATCGTGATAACAGGCGGCGGCGCCCAGTTAAAACACCTTGCGCAGCTGGTGGAATACACCACCGGGCTGGATTGCCGCATAGGTTTACCAAATGAGCACCTGGCAAAAAATGAAGTGCTGCCAAAACAGGTTTACGAGGAATTGCAAAGCCCGACTTTTGCCACAGGTATTGGTTTGCTGATTAAGGGTATTCAAAAAATGGAATACAACGATATCTTCGAGGCACCGGCCGAAATTAAGGTTGCAAAAACAAAATTCAGCGAGGACAAAAAGTTTGGCCTGCTAAGTAAAATACTGGAAAGCGGAAAAAAATTCATAAAAGATGATATAAAAGATGAGGATTTTCTGAAACAATAATGACAGGAAAACCGCAAGGTTTTATGGCAAAAACACGTTGTTTCAGATACTTATTCACAAATCCCAATCTTTCCACATATTGACAATTGTGGAAAAAGCTTGTGGAAAAAGTTTTATTATTACATTACAGAAATCTGGTTATTCATCAGTCATAAATAACAGAAAATAAGGATTATGAAGTTTGAGATGTTAAAAGAAAAGTCGTCTATCATCAAAGTAATTGGTGTTGGCGGCGGCGGGGGCAACGCGGTAAACCACATGTACAGGCAGGGGATCACCGGCGTTGATTTTATTGTTTGCAATACCGACGCGCAGGCATTGGAATTAAGCCCAATCCCAAACAAAGTACAGCTGGGCGCCAGCCTTACTGAAGGTATGGGCGCAGGGTCGATCCCTGAAGTTGGAAAAAATTCAGCGATTGAAAATATCGATGATATTAAACAGATGCTGGGCTCAAACACCAAGATGCTGTTTATTACTGCCGGGATGGGTGGTGGCACAGGTACGGGCGCAAGTCCTATTATTGCCAAGGCCGCCCGCGAAATGGACATATTAACTGTTGGTATCATCACTACTCCTTTTGCCTTTGAAGGTAAGCGCCGCAAATTGCAGGCGGAAGAGGGAATGGAAGAGTTTAAAAAATATGTCGATTCGTTTTTGGTGATCTCCAATGACAGGCTTCGCCAGATTTTTGGTAACCTTACCTTAGGTTCAGCATTTGCACAGGCCGATAATATTTTAACAACTGCGGCAAAAGGTATCGCCGAAATTATAACGCTTCCCGGCTATGTAAACGTCGATTTTAAAGATGTGCGCACCGTTATGAAAGATAGCGGGGTGTCTATCATGGGCAGTTCATCAGCTGAAGGTGAAAACCGGGCATTAAAAGCAGTTGAAGGCGCTTTATCCTCTCCATTGTTAAAAGACAATGAAATTGAGGGCGCACGTTATATCCTGCTGAATATAAGCTCAGGCCTTCAGGAGGTTACTATGGATGAAGTAAGTATCATTACCGACTACATACAGGAAGAAGCCGGCTTAATGGCCGACGTGATTTGGGGAAACTGTATTGATGAAAACCTGGGCGATAAGCTTTGTGTAACCATCATTGCTACAGGATTTCAGACAAGGGACGAGCGCGAAAAGAAAGAAGGGGAAAAGAAAATTATTTCGATCCTTGATCCTGCGGTCCCTCACAATCCACGCGCTGTAAATGAATTTATAACCCCGGTTAAGCCAGAAACTCCCGCATCGGGCCCTTACCTCAAAGGCGGGCATGAAAAACATAAAGAAGAGCCAAAACAAACCGGCTTGTTTGATCTGTTTGCACCGCGTGCTGAAGAGCCCGCGCAGGTAAAATACAGCTGGTTAAATGAAGAACCTGCGCCTGTAGAAAATGAATCGCCTGAAATGCCCGAAATGACTTTTAAGGTGGTTGAGCCGGTGGCCAGCGTTGAATCTGTTAAGGAACAGAGAATGCCTGAGCCGGAACCTGAACCAGAAGTTGTGGTGGGTAAAGATGATCATAAAACGGATGAATCCATTGAGGAACAGTTACGCAAATCGCGTGAGCGCATTATGCGCCTGAAGGACCTCAGTATGAAATTACGCAACGGCAACCTACAGGAAATGGAAAATGTACCAGCCTACAAACGTAAAGAAATAGCCTTGCAGCAGACCCCTGCTTCTGATGAAAGCCAGGTGTCAAGGTTTTCTTTATTGCCGGATAACGAAGGTAATACCGAGATCAGGGGAAATAATTCTTTCCTGCATGATAATGTGGATTAAGTCCGAAAGTCAGTAATCCCGATAGCTATCGGGACCGGAAGTCCGAAAGAAGAATCGTCTTAGATTAGTTTTCTTTCGGACTTTTTCATTTTTACCTTTCGGACTTTCGGTCTTCCCGACTCTCGGACTGCTTATAGCCTATTATAAAAAGTAATAACCATTGCTACTAAACGCTTTAAGGGCTATATTTGCACTTTAAATAAGAAAGCATTTTGGACATATTCGATAAAATATCAAAAAACATGGGTGGCCCGCTTGGGCAACACCAAAAATGGTCTCATGGTTATTTTTCATACCCAAAACTTGAGGGTGAAATAGGCGCGCACATGATGTTTAACGGCAAAGAACATTTAGTTTGGAGCCTTAACAATTACCTGGGATTGGCAAACCATCCCGAAGTAAGAGAAGCTGATGCGCAGGCTGCTGCCGACTACGGTATGGCTTATCCAATGGGGGCACGTATGATGTCGGGCAACTCAAAGCACCACGAAGAACTGGAAAATGACCTTGCAGCATATGTTGGTAAAGAAGATGCCTATTTGCTTAACTACGGTTACCAGGGCATGTTATCCATCATCGATACATTGGTTGACCGTAACGATGTGATTGTTTATGATGCTGAATCGCATGCCTGTATCATTGACGGCCTGAGGCTGCATATGGGCAAACGTTATGTTTATCAGCATAATGATATTGAAAGCTGCGAAAAGCAATTGGAACGCGCCACCAAATTAGCAGCAACCACCGGTGGTGGCATCTTACTGATCACCGAAGGCGTTTTTGGCATGTCAGGTGCGCAGGGCAAGTTGAAAGAGATAGTTGCCCTGAAAGATAAATTCAACTTCCGTATTTTGGTTGATGATGCCCACGGTTTCGGAACAATGGGTAAAACCGGCGCAGGCACACATGAAGAACAGGATTGTGTTGAAGGCATTGATATTTACTTTGGCACCTTCGCCAAGTCAATGGCCGGGATAGGAGCCTTTGTTGCTGCCGACAAACAAATTGTTGATTACCTGCGCTATAACATGCGCTCGCAGATATTTGCCAAGGCATTGCCTATGCCGATGGTGTTAGGTTTGAAAAAAAGACTTGAATTGTTGCGTTCAAAACCGGAACTACGCGAAAAGCTATGGGCGATTACCAATGCTTTACAAAACGGACTGAAAGAACGCGGTTTTAACCTGGGTGTTACCAATACCATGGTTACCCCGGTATTTTTAGAAGGAGAACTATATGAGGCTACCGCGTTAACCCGCGACCTGCGCGAAAACTACGGCATCTTTTGCTCCATTGTGATCTACCCGGTGATCCCGAAAGGCTTGATCCTGTTAAGGCTGATCCCTACCGCGGCACACAGCCTGGAGGATGTTCAAAGAACATTGGATGCTTACAGTGAAATGGCTGAAAAGTTAAAAGCAGGTTATTATAAAGAGAACAGAATGGTGGTGGCATAGTCATGCACAAATCAGATATTCAAAGCCTTCCGGTATTCCGGGAGGCTTTTTTTGTATCGTTGTATTCGCCCGGGCGCTCTTAAATCAAATAGTGGCTTTGTCAACTATTGGTCCTTTTTTGTAAAACAATACAACTCTGCGTTTGTAATTCCGTACAAAGTAAGCAAACCGGTTTGTGTTTTCTTGATCTGAAGACAATCTTTAACCCACCGGCGTGCTGTTGTAATGAAGAGAGTGATCATTTCCTTAACTTTAATTGTGTTAATTGCCACTGCTGCAATCAGCGTTACACATTACTATGCAGTAAAAATTATTTCATCCACAAGGGCCTATATAAATTTCGAAGCCCAATATGCAAAAGGCGAAAAAGATGCCACCAGGCACCTGGTCAGCTACCTTAACTCGCATGATGAAGTTGATTACCTGTATTTTAAAAGTGATATCAGCATTCCTAAAGGCGATAGCATCGCGCGGGAAGCACTTATGTTGGGTAAAGATACCCGGATAGCCCGCATCGGCTTTTTAATGGGCGGGAATAACAAAGAGGACCTGCCGCAATTGGTTTGGTTTTTCAGCCAATTCAAAAACAAGCCTTTCTTTAAAACAGCCATCGAAACCTGGCAGCAGGCTGATATGCTGGTGTCCAAATTAAACGCCATCGGCGTCACCGCGCATCGCGATGTTACTGCAGGAAAGCCTGTAGATGGCGATGGTTTGATATTACGGGTCAATACCATCTCTGATAATCTCACCATCAAACAACAGAACTTTTCAGCTATATTGGGTGATACATCTCGGATGGTCGACCATTATGTATTTATTCTCGACCTGGTTATTCCTTTTATCATACTACTTTGTTCGGCCTTGCTGGCCGGTATTATGCTCCGCAAGTTGCATACTTCGCAAAAAGTAATTCTGGAGCAAAACAAAGCATTAAATAACATGAACGAGCGCATCAAAAAATTCGCCTATTCGGTTACTCATGATTTAAGGTCGCCTATTGCGTCGTTAACTGGCCTGGTTTCGGTGCTGGAGCGCGAAAAAGATATCACCAGGCTTCCGGATTATACCGAAATGATGCGCGAAACGCTTGAGCTGCAGGATAAATACATTCGTGATGTTTTAAATACCATCCGGAACGAAAGCACTAAAAAGGAAGAAATTTGCAACCTGGTGGAATTGGTAAACGATATAAAAAACCAGAACAGTTTTTTTGCCGATGGACATAAGGTGAATTTTTTGAGCGAACTGGAAGTATGGGAACTTAAATGCAATATCGCCGATATAAAAGTGGTTTTTAATAACCTGATCTCCAATGCCGTTAAATATGCTGATTTTAATAAGCCTGAACAATGGATCAAGGTAAAATCGTACCGTAAAGATGAGCAGTGTATTATTGAAATTGAGGATAATGGCCTGGGCATAAAGTCCGACCAAAAAGAAAATATATTTAAAAAGTACTTTAAATCCGGCACCAACAAAAAAAGTATGGGCCTCGGGTTGTACTTTGCCAAACAAGCCATTGAAGAAATGAACGGTACCATTACAGTAAAATCCCTGCCAGGCAAAGGGACTTCTTTTATTGTAGCATTGCCATTGTAATTTTTAAACAAGAGGTAATAAAATATTTGTAAGCCTTTCGGTAATCCGGAGGGCTTTTTTACTTTTACAGCTTACCAATTGAAACACCATGCTAACACGTCGCGATTTTATAAAAATTAACGGGATAACCACCGCCGGAATAGGGATGGGCCTTAAACCAACATGGTTCGGCGCCAATAGATTCGAAAGTAAACGGCCGCCGCTTGCCAGCCGCAAATTTACCAGCAAAGCCGTAGAGGCGAAGATTAGCAAAGTAAAGGCAGCAATTAAAGATCCTGAATTGGCCTGGCTGTTTGAAAACTGCTACCCCAATACGCTGGATACCACAGTTAATTATTCCGTTAAAAACGGCCGCCCCGATACCTTTGTTATCACCGGCGATATTGATGCCATGTGGATGCGCGATTCCTCCGCACAGGTTTGGCCCTATCTGCCCCTGGTAAAGGAAGATGCCGAACTTAGAAACCTTATCAAAGGCGTATTAAACCGGCAGGCTGCCTGTGTACTGATCGATCCTTATGCCAACGCCTTTAATGCCGGCCCTACCGGCAGCGAATGGGACAGTGACCGCACCGATATGAAGCCTGAGCTGCATGAGCGAAAATGGGAGGTGGATTCGCTTTGTTACCCCATCCGTTTGGCCTATAATTACTGGAAAACCAGCGGCGACAACAGTTTCTTCGACGAAAACTGGCAAAAGGCAGGTAAACGCATTCTCTTTACTTTTAAAGAACAACAACGTAAAAATGGCCCTGGCCCCTATCATTTCCAGCGGCGTACCGAGGTAGCCAGCGATACCGCTCCTAATGGCGGTTTTGGTAACCCCGTTAAACCCGTCGGGTTGATCTGTTCCATCTTCCGGCCATCTGATGATGCTACGATATACCCTTTTTTAATCCCTTCCAATTATTTCGCCGTCGTTAGTTTAAAGCAAATGGCCGAAATGTTCCTCGTTATAGGCAAAGACAGTAAAACCTCGGCAGAATGTAAGGTGCTGGCAACAGAAGTTCATGCCGCCATTGAGAAATATGCAACCAAGCAACACCCGGTTTATGGAAAAGTATTGGCGTATGAGGTTGACGGTTTTGGTAACCAACTATTTATGGACGACGCGAACGTGCCTTGCTTACTGGCATTGCCATACCTTGGCGCTTTATCAAACCATGATCCGCTTTACCTGAATACCCGCCGTATGGTGTTGAGCAGCGCCAACCCTTACTTTTTTAAAGGCAAGGCTGCCGAAGGGGTAGGAGGGCCGCACGTAGGCATGAATTATATCTGGCCAATGAGCATTATCATGCGCGGGCTAACCTCAACCGATAAAAATGAGATCATAAAGTGCATCCATTGGCTGAAAACCACCCATGCCAATACCGGTTTTATGCATGAATCATTCAATAAAGACGATCCAACTGACTTTACACGCAAATGGTTTGCATGGGCCAATACATTATTCGGCGAATTGATCATCAAAACACATCAATATTATCCGGAAATATTATAGCAATTAAGTCTTTAATACTACTTTTTGGCAGAGTATTAAAAATATAGCAATCTGCCAATATTTAACGTGTTTTTGAACTTGAAATCGTTTTGTTTTAATTATTGGCTAATTTATGATTAAATATTATCATCAAATTGGCAGGGTGTGGGTATATTAAATAAGTTTTGCTATGGTGACGAAATATCTAATATGTATTTAATATTACTAACTTCGCTTAAATGTTAAAAAAAACCACTTTAAAGGCGTTATTTTTATGCGTTAAAAGTTTTTAATTTAGAAAAAACAGTTTAGATTAGCTTTACAAAACAATAAACCTCAATATTTTTAAAAAGGAGTAACTGAAATGAAAAAATTTACTGAAGTAAAAGAACTAGTAGCGTCTTTGGAAGCAGATGCTGACAAATTTTACAACAAGGGTAACAGCGCAGCTGGCACCCGCGTTCGTAAGGGAATGCAAGATCTCAAGAATTTAGCCCAAGCTATTCGTTTGGAAGTTCAGGAAGCGAAGAACAAAGCTTAGTTTCAACAAAAGGCTTACAAAAGCTTTATTCCAATAAAAAACCCGCCCTTACCAATTAGGGCGGGTTTTTTATTTATATGAATTTCTTTAATTCGGCAGCTATCTTTCCGGCAGTACCGGCGCTTACCTGTACCAATGGGAGGCGTAAATGATCTTCGCAAAGCCCAAGGTGTTTCAGCGCAGTTTTTGCTCCGGCAGGACTGCCTTCAACAAACATCAGGCGCGTAAAGTCAATCAGGTTGGAATGTATGATCTGAGCGGCTTTGTAATTTCCGTCAAGACATAGCCGTACCATATCCGATGTTTGGCGCGGCAAAACATTACCGGTTACGGATATAACACCAACACCACCCAATGCCATCATGGGCAAAGTAACCGGGTCATCGCCCGAGATCATCAGGAAATCGGCGGGTTTATCCCGCATGATCTGGTTGATCTGGTCGAAATTGCCGCCAGCCTCCTTTATACCAATAATATTTTTAAAATCATGTGCCAGCCTTACAACTGTGTCAGCATTTACATTGCTGCCGGTACGGCTGGGTACATTATATAAAATAACAGGCAATGTTGCTGCCTGCGCTATTGCCTTGTAATGCTGGTAAATGCCTTCCTGTGTGGGCTTGTTATAATGCGGGCTGGCCGATAAAATGGCATCGTACCCGGTTGTATCAAACTGTTTTACTTGTTCCACCACTTCGTGGGTATTGTTGCCGCCAATGCCGGCTACCAGGCCCACACGCCCCTTAACTACGCCCGAGGTAAAGGCCCAAACCTGTTTTCGTTCCTCATTGCTCAGGGTGGCGCTTTCGCCGGTAGTACCCAGGGAAACCAGGTATTCTACCCCGCCGTCAATCAAATGGTTAATTACTCTGCCCAATGCATCGTAATCTACCTGTCCGTCTGCATGAAAAGGCGTTATGATGGCAACGCCTGTCCCGTAAAATTTATTCATCTCAATAATTAAAGGGTGCTAATATAGCAAATTGCTATTAGTTCATGGTTCATAGTTGATAGTTCATGGTTTTTTTGTCAATAGCCCAAAAGAATAGGCCGCACGTAAAATCCCGAAGACAGAACACCCTGTAATCTATTTAAAACTCACTCCAAGCCTCAACGCCGATCTGATATTACTGCCGCTGTTAAATGAGGTGCCATACATCAGCCTGATGTTGAGGTATTGCACCCCAAAACCTAATTCGGTATAGTTTTTTAGTGCCGGTGTGCTTAAATAATTGATGTCGGCAATCTCCTTCAATTTCAGCTTCCTTAACAATGGGATTTTGTTTAAAATAAAGCCGGAGAAATTCTGCTCCAGGTGGCCTTCAATATACTCGGTATTAGTGCTGAAGGTATAGTAGTTTAACAGCAGGAAAGTATTGATGCCGCCGTTGGCCAGCAATACTTCATTACCTGCAAATTGCTTATAGTCGGGGTAATAAACGCTGCTGTTATTCAGGAATTTTCCGGCAGCAATATAGAAAGAGGTATTGCCCAAAACGCCCGTTTTGATGTTTGATTTGGAGATATCGGCAGCAATAAGGTCATAATCCACATCCGACCCTAAGGCGCCTTTAATGCCCTTAATGTAACTCAGGCCGACGGTAGGGTAGGGCGAGGGTAAATATCTCCGGCCCGTTGGAAAAGTCTCATATTTATCGCTAAAATCATAAGTAGTGCGCAGGGTGACCTTAAAAGATTGATTTTCAGGAAACAACAACGCATTGCCAGCGGGCAGTACGGGGTTGTTTGAGGTGTATTCCCTGTCTCCCGGGTTAAAAAAGCTAAATTCAGACGTGTTACCGAGCGATTTACGGTCCGCCCATTCTGCCGCCGCGTACGCCTGCCAGCCGCCGCTTATGCGCTTGTAAAGCGACAGCGATACGAATCGTTTCTGGTACAGTTTTTCATAATTCTGCCGCTCAAACAAACTATAAAATGTATTAACCAGCGAGGATACCGGGTTGGTATAATTCAGGTCGGTAATCTCTGAGCCTGCGTTAAAGCCGAGCATCGCATCGCCCACCGGCACGGCGCCCGTTACGCTTCCCGTAAATTTTTTATCCGAAAAACCATACCCGGCTTTAGCTCCTATAAAAAGGTAACGGTTATTAGCCGTATCAATTTGTTTGCTGTAGGATGCACCGTAGTTAATGGCAAACCCCTGCACGGTATTAAACTTAATGGCAGTAATGGCCGGGTCGAAGTTATAATATTCATGGTCGTACCGGTTACTGTGCCGATACCCGCTTAATAAAAATTTGTCAGGTTTAAATTGGTTGTTCACCTTATCCAGTGAATCAAGATAGGGTTTGGACTCTTTTTTTGCGGCCAGTACCGCTTTATTTTTGTAGTCCGTTTTTTCTTCGGCAGTTAACGGCACCGGCCGTTCGTTCTCCCAAAATGCCGAATCCTTTTTATTTACACCCTTATCGATGCGCCACACTTCCGAAAACTCTTTTTTAGTGAAAGTCGGCGAAAGGTCGTAGTCTTTGTAAACCGAGATATAGTATCCGCCGACTTTAAATCCAAGCAAGCCTGCCGTAAAGTCGAACTTAAGCGACGAGGGCATCCAAGCTTTTTCGCTCACAGGGAAAAATTGTTCATTCAGCCGCAGGGTATCTACAAAGTTGATGTTCTGTTTTTTGGTGATAAAAAGGTTGAGGCCATAAATGCGCCAGCTATCTTCCAATATATAAATGTAACCCTGGAAACATGCATCATATATCCTTTTAGGTTTAACCTGTATCTTATCGACGGTTTGGCCATTCTCGGTAGAAAAGCCGATATATTTATAGGTATAATAAAATAGCGCATTATCGGCAATAGGTGAGATCACCGGCCTGTTGCTGATGCCTTCCCAGTTCTGGATGTTATTGTAAAAATTTACTTCAAGGTCCGATGCCCGGTTAAAGCTGAATGCCTGGTTGCTGCCGGATACTTTTGACGAGATCATTTCCTCGTGTACGTCACCAGGCCGTTTAAAGCTGTATTTCGATTCCGACTCCGACAGGTATAAAATGCCTTTCCTGTTCGAGTCGAGCCCGTTTTCCCTGGCAAATTTTTGAACATCAAACCCAAGGATCTTTTTTGGTGCGCCTAATAATTTTTGCATGCCTTTTATATACACCCCGCAGGTGTAGGCATTCACTTCGTTAAGGTGTTCTTTGCGCTTTTTGATGGCCTTTCTGATGATGCCGTAGGCCGGGTCTTCGCCGCCCGATGCTACTGTAACATCCGCAAGTTGGTAGGTTTCGGTCTTTAATACGATATTGATCACCTGGCTGCCGGTGAGCGCAGTTTTCCGGCTCTCCTGTTGATAACCAACCGCTTTGTATGCCACTTCATAATTTCCAGGTTTTAACTGCAGGATATATACACCTTCGCCATTGGCCGATGTGCCGCGCGTAGTGTTTTTGACATAAACACTTGCAAATGGCACAGGCTTACCATACTCATCGGTTATTTTACCGCTAATGGTAGTGAGCTGGGCTTCTAAATGGAGACTGAGGAGTAGTGAAAATGAAAAAAGTAAAATAAATTTCATGCGGTAAGGAATGTTTAAGCTAAGATGAAAGTTAATTTGCAAAAGTTACAGGGCGGTTTGGTTAATTAATGTTAAAGATTAGATTTTACCCATGTTTCAAGGGCTCTGGCAGGTATTTGGAATGACTAACGAAAAAAGTAATGCCACCAGGTGTTCTGCTATAGCTGTTATTGTTGATGGAGAGGAGGGTTATATCAACTACCATGGCCTGGCTAACCTGGCTGAAACATAGGTATAAAAATGCGGCAGATGTATTAAGGCAAACGTTGCCTGATGATAAAGCAGCCGATGCGCTGCTGTGGCGGATTGCCGCGCATAAAGATAAGCGGTTGGTTTATTTTATAATGATAACTGCAAAACCGGTATCCATTTACGGATACCGGTTTTTTTGAATTTAATCAATCGAGCCGGTGCCGGCTGAATTATTTCAAAACAGATATAATCTTTGGTATTACGTTAATCTTTGTTGTTACATCTAAATCACTATAAATAACTTTTCCAAGCAATGTAACCGATGAGACATAAACATGTGAGCAGCAGTTGTTTGATAGCCTGGTTGTTAAATATAAAGTGTCCGGTTTTAAGTTAGCTACTTGCAAAACCATCGTATCAAGATCGTTTTCATATAATACACTGGTACTGAAGACGCGTTTGGCACTGTCAATATTTATGATGGATTGTGCAGTATCCGGATGCCCGTTTACAATATGGCTTATTTTAAGCTGATTTAAATGGTATTTAGCCAGTTTCCCAAAAAACAGGTCTTGTTTTGATGTTTTGTCAAGGATTTTGAAACGTGCCGTTGCTGATATCGATTGATTGCCTTTACAGTCGGGGCAAGTGGTTGCATCCTGGGAGCTGCAACCAGCGGCTAATATTGAAAAAAAAGCCAGGCAAATAACGCGGAGGGGCTTGATGCTACTTAGGGGTGTCATAGTCGTCAAAGTTTTATAAAAAAATAATATTTAAATACCGGAACTGAATGTTATAAAATAAAAGTTAATTGTTTTAAAGTTTATTGTTTATCTGAACAAATATATAAATTTTAGTAAAAGTGTTATGTTTAAAAAAAAATTATAAAAATATGAGCGGTTCATATTTTATAATTTTTGTGGGGGGCTCTGCCGACCCGGAACAGGGCGGCTACGGTTCCGGCTCTGGTAGGCGTTACTGAAACAGCATTAACACATTACTGCCGGGTACGATATATTAAACTATCCGCGTTTTTCAGCAAAAGGATAAGTAAATATTACAATCTGCCAAAGCCGGCTCCAAACTGCTCCATGCTTTTTATCCGATCATCGCCAGCAAATCATCATCTGTAATAATAGGAATATTCAGTTTGGTTGCTTTTTCAAGCTTGGCGGGCCCCATGTTATCGCCGGCTACCAGGTAATTGAGTTTAGCTGAGATGCTGCTCACAATTTTGCCCCCGTTTTGCTCTATGATATTGGTGAGTTCGTCCCGTGAGTATTTGGCAAATACGCCGCTGATGATAAACGTTTTGCCGCTAAGTGTTTCACTGGCCAGGCTCACCTCTTTTTCTTCAGTCACAAACTGCAGGCCATGGGCTTTTAGTTTTTCAATTTCCTCCTTGTGGCGTTCGTCCTTAAAGTAATCTAATATGCTGATGGCAATCCGCTCGCCGATCTCCTCAGCAGTAATCAGTTCATCAAAGGAAGCAGCCGCCAGTTTATCTACGTTTTTAAAATGCACCGCCAGTTTTTTGGCAACGGTAGCGCCCACATAGCGGATGCCAAGGCCAAACAGCACTTTATCAAAAGGCATTTCTTTCGATTTTTCAATACCTTCCAACATATTGGTGATGGATTTTTCGCCGAAACGGTCCATCAATTTCAGTTCCCCGCTATGATCCTTTAAGCTATAAATGTCACTGATGTGGTTGATAAACCCTTTTTGGTAAAGCGTTTCGATGGTTTCATCGCCCAGCCCGTCAATATTCATGGCCTTTCGGTCAATAAAATGCTGCATTTTACCCACTATCTGCGGCGGGCAGCCTTCATCGTTGGGGCAATAGAAAGCTGCTTCGCCTTCTTTTCGTTCAAGCAAAGTACCGCAAGCCGGGCAGCTGGTAATATAGGCAATAGCTTCTGCACCGGGTTTGCGCTTATCTAAATTTACGCCCGTAATTTTAGGGATGATCTCGCCGCCTTTTTCAACGTATACCCAATCGCCGGTATGCAACTTTAGCCGTTTTTCAATTTCATCGGCGTTGTGCAGCGTGGCACGTTTTACGGTGGTGCCGGCTAAAAAAACAGGTTTTAAATTGGCTACAGGCGTAACGGCGCCGGTGCGACCTACCTGGTAGCTAACTGAAAGTAACTCCGTTTCGGCCTGCTCGGCTTTAAATTTATAGGCGATGGCCCAACGGGGCGATTTGGCCGTAAAACCCAGCTCCTGTTGCTGTGCGTAGCTGTTTACTTTAATAACTATTCCGTCGATGTCATAACTCAATCCAAAGCGTTTTTTGTCCCATAGATTGATGAATTCAAAAACATCATTTATTGTATGGCAGAGCCTGCTGTGTTCATTTACCTGGAAGCCCCAGTTTTTTACTGCCTGCAAGCTTTCCCAATGGGTTTTATAGATAATATTATCGGTATATAAAAAATAGAGGAAACAATCCAGCGGCCGTTTCGCAACCTCCGCTGAATCCTGCATTTTGATGGTGCCTGACGCGAAGTTGCGTGGGTTGGCATAAGGTGTTTCGCCGTTCTCTACGCGCTCATTATTCAGGCGTTCAAATGCTTTCAGGTGCATAAATACTTCACCCCTTATTTCAAAATGTTGGGGGAAATCACTTTGATGTAACTTTTTGGGAATAGTATTTATCGTGCGAACATTGGCTGTTACATCATCACCCTGTACGCCGTCGCCCCGCGTTACTGCGCGTACCAGTTTGCCCTGTTCGTAAGTTAGGCTCATGGATAAGCCGTCAAACTTTAATTCACAAACATATTCAAAGTTATCGCCAATAGCCTTGCGTATGCGCTGGTCAAAATCCAGCAGTTCCTGCTCGTTATAGGTATTCCCCAGCGATAACATAGGCCATTTATGCTTTACCGTGATAAACTCTTTGGTAATAAAGCCGCCAACCTGTTGGGTAGGAGAATCGGGGTCAGCAAATTCGGGGAACTGTTTTTCCAATTGGACAAGTTCTTCCAGTTTTTTATCGAAGTCGAAATCAGAAATGCTGGGCATAGCCAGTACATAATAATTGTAATTATGCTGTTTGATTTCTGACGAAAGGGTTTCTATTCGGTTTTTTGCTTCTGCCGGTGACATGGAACGAAGATAAGTTTTTAGTGGGAAAGTTATAAAAAAACACGAAGAAAGGATAAAATGAAACTGGTTGTGAGTTATGTGCACTGCTATAACAGTGCACATGAATTGCTATTTTTATAATAATATAATTAATAGTTATTTAATCAAAAAAAAGCAATTAACAGGCAATTTTGTATGACAAACTTTAACCTGATAATAATATTTTTATCTATTAAAAACAATTCTGCAATAAATTGTTTTTGTAAATTAATGGCATATAATTTTGAAATATAATATTAAACTTTATTAGCTTTGTTTAGTCCTAAATTAAAAAAATCAACAATTTTTAAAATGAAAAAGATCACACGAATTTTTACAGTATTGGCAGTTGTTTCGGTAGCTGCATTTACGCAAGCTAAAGCCCAGGTGGATATTGGAGTTAATCTTCAGCTTCACCGTCCTGTAGCCTATGAAAGGAATGAAAGGATACATCCTAACCGTCCTTCTGCCGCCCACGTTTGGGTAGCTGAAGAGTGGAGGTGGAATCCCGGAAGACGTAATTATGAATATGTAGCAGGCCACTGGGGGCTTCCGCCAAGGCATGGTGGAATGTGGATGGCCGGACATTGGGAAAAAAGGAAATTCCGTCGCGGTTTTTACTGGGTTCCCGGACATTGGAGATAATATCGTTATTAATAACAAATAGTGTTAAAGCCGCCTCGTTGCATATTTGAGGCGGCTTTTTTATGCTGTATTTTGTTATTTTCCGGTTACATTTATTTCTGTTTTTATCATCATCGGGATTGTCATCCCACCCGGGGTTTTAGGATTATCCATTATTTCAAGACTGCCCTGTGTAAACTGTTTAATATTTAACGCGCTTATCCACCCCGTTTTTTTGTCAATTTTTATATCAGTTACCATGCCGCCGTTTAATTCGTATTTCAACGGAGTGCCACTATCTTGTTCCGGTTTTATGTCCTCATCGGTAGTTATTATCCCATCGCCGTGAATTATAAAAACATCCGGCGAGATATCCGTCAGCTGGTAAACGGTTTTAACCCGGGCTTTTGCAGGCGATGATAAATTTGAATTAACGGTCCACTTGGCATTTTTGGCCAAGCCGCTGTTCGGAAAAATAGCAACACCATTTTCCAGGCTGCCTTTAAATGCATTTTCGCCAAATGACTGCACAAACCGGCTTTTGATCTGCTCTTTTTTTGTTGCGTCCATCAGCCTGAAATTGTCAAAAGCATCCAGAAATATTTTATCCAGGTTTTTAACAGCGATAACTTTCCCCCTTACCGTGATTGCGATATTGAAGGGTTTATTCACTATGGCAGCCATAAGTAATGAAGCGGTGTCGGTTTTTTCTTTTTGCGCCGAATTCATATTTATGGTAGTATCCTGCATGTGTATATTCATTTCAATGGCCTGGTAGTGCACGCCCATATTATAAACGGAGTCCGTTTTGCCCATTACCTTAAAAGCCATAGTAAATGAAAGCCCCACTTTTACTTTGTTCTCCCGGCCGTGTATATTTTGCGTTAGTTCTGTTGTTCCCGAACTCGACATATAATAGGTTTCCCCTGTAATCAAATGCAGTAATGGTTTAAAGGGCTGAGCGTAAACAGCCGCCAGTATTAATGAGAAAAAGAAAGATAAAAGGTATTTCATACTAAAGCTGTTTGAATTCAGCAGCAAGTAAAGATATTACAAAGAAAAATAACGGGAGTAAAAAAGCATAAACGCACCTTTAACCTGAGAAATTAGCATACACGGTGTAATTTAGCTTGTTTGCAGTAGGACGGACAATAAACAGATATAGCCAGGCTCTCAACCCTGGCTATAACTCAAACTAGCATTATCATTAAATATTCACTCAACTGTTTATACGGAAAATCATTTGGCCGGGTTACAAAAAAAAAGCCCCGACAATAAGCCCGGGGCAATAATTTTTATTGCTTCAAATCAATAAAAAAACAAAAACATTAAAACATGCTTTTGCGTTTGATCATTGATATACTGGTTTTAATAATGAAGAATACAGGAACTGCCTGAATTGCTATGCCAATATATGTGAGTGTATTCATGATAATAGGAGTTTGAGAGTATAGTCATAAAACGACAAATATCGTACCCTAAAAACGGAAACTGCCCGTGCGTTGAACCTGCGCGTTTTTTTATTTTAAATGGGAAAAATGAATAAATTTAAGATGGGGAATTTGTGTAAATTTTTACACAAATTGTAGAAATATTTACACGTTTATAATAGAAAAATATTAGCTTTTCTGACTCTTTTTCCTGTTTTTTTCAGGATTTCCCTCGCGAAACATATAGCGTTACTTCTTCTTATTATTTCCGCTCTCCTTTTTTATTGGGCTAAATAAATGTTTTTACTTTTTTAAAGCAGTAAAATAGCGGTGCCAAAAAAATACCTGAACTACCTGATACACAACATATGTGCCACACAAGCTCGCCTGTTTTTGAGGATGAACAAATTGGTTGAATTATTTAACTCATTACGATAATTTTTCCAATTAATTTTTGTCGAAATTATACCGCTACCAATTGTTTAACCAGGTTGCGCCTGTTAGCCACCCGGTGTAACTTCTTTGGCTAACATCGCTTCTTTGATGTACCGTATGGGTGCGCTGCCGTAACTTAAAAACTTTTCGTTAAAATCTTTCAGTTTGTATTTATCGCCCATTTTCTTTTTATAAGCTTCCCTTAGCTCGATGATCTCCTTGTATCCCGCAAAATAACTATCGAGTTGAACACTGGATTCGGTCACGCGCTTCCATTTACCGTCAGCTTCGGCCTGCTGCTGAAAGCCATCCCCGGTAAGTAATTTCATGGCGTCCTGTTTTGGCATGTTTTCATTATGTACCTTATAGTCCAAAATGGCATTACAAACCGCACGCAGGTGCCATTTGTACCACATCAGCTTCATTTCGGGCTCATCGCTATACCCGTTTTCCATCATCATTTCTTCGCTGTAAACAGCCCAGCCTTCAATCATCGCGCTATTGCCAAAAATTGATTTGACCAGGCTTGGCGCTTTATTTGCGTAAACCAACTGCACATAATGGCCCGGTATGGCTTCATGGATGCACAAAATCTGCATCGTATAGTGATTATATTCGCGCAGGTAACTTTCTGCTTTTTCAGCAGGCCATCCCCCAAGGCTACCAACATTAAAATAGGAATTGCCCTCTTTATCATAAGCGCCAGGCGCACTCATTGAAGCGCCTGCTACGCCAGCCATGTAACCAGGTTCTTTCCGTACCAGCAAAGGCCTGGTCGGGTCCAGCGTAACCAGGTTTTTTGCCCGTACAAACGCAGTAAGTTTTGGCAGCGTATTTTCAATGGCAGACTGGAAGTCGCCCGGCGAAACATGGTTTGACGAGATGGTGTCAATTACACGGGCAACCATGTCGAGTGAATCAACTGGCAACGGTTTGGTGCCAAAATATTTCGGCCACAGTTTTTTGCTTACCTGCACCATTTCGCGATGGATGTATTTCATGCGCTCAATAGCAGCATTATACATCTGCTGGGGCGAGGATTCTGATTGAATTTCGTATTTAAATTTTGCATCATACAGGTCTTTTCCAAGCCTGAAGCTTCGCGGGCGATCATTTTTTAGGGCCTTCAGCCATTCCGCAAATCCTTTTATTACTTCAGCCGAAGCATGTGCCTTGTCTGTCATTTGCTGTTGCTCAGCCGCAGGGATGTTTGATTTTTTCAGCGAATCTTCATAATCCTTTTCAAAAATACTTAAGCCGCCCAGGTGTTGCTCAACGGCAAGCGCTGTTAATTCAGCCACCGGGTTTTTTATCTGCTTCTCAGCCTCTTTGTAATACGCCGGGATGTTTGACATTTTTTGATAAAAATTGCGCAGCCGTTTGGCCAAAGGAGCATAATGTTCATTTAAAATATAGGCGAATGTGCGGGTAACATTATAGGATGTTGGGTCCCACTGGTAGGCTTTTAGTTGTTGGATGCTCCACTCGGTTTTTTGCATTTCATTTTGCATCACCTGGTAATCAATTTTATTGGCATCATTTAAAGTAGTGATATCAAACCTGCTTAATGAGTCGAGCTGTAACTTGGCATAATTAACCATTTTGTCCCTGCTTTTATCATCGGGTACAAACAACAGGCTATCATATTTATGATAGCCTGCGGTGGTGGCCCAATCAGGATTTAGCTTCCATAAACCTTCAAGGAAATTGTTTTCATATACGGCAAATGCACCATCGTCTCTGCCTGCCTGCGGGCCAACCGAACCGTCTTTTTTACACCCTGAAAAAAAGAGTGCCACGATAACAACTGTAATTAATATTTTTTTGATCACCGGGATATTCAGTTTGTTTTGGAAAAATATAAACTTAAAACATTTAGCCGAAATAAATTAACAGAAAGCGAACACTTGCGTAAAATTTTTATTAATACGCTTTATTTGTAATGTGGCTTTAATTATTTGGTAATTTTAACAACCAAATGAACGGATATTTGTTCAACCAGTATACGAAACTTTATGGATAACCATGATAAAATAATAATAGCCGAATTAACAAAATTACTGCTTGGCGGCACAGCCCATATTTCGCTGCAGGATGCACTGAGAGACTTAAAACCGGAATTGCGGGGCGAAAAAGCCGCACACATGCCATACAGTATCTGGCAGTTGGTTGAACACATCCGGATAGCACAATGGGATATGTTACAGTTTAGCAAAGATGCGGAACACAAATCGCCCAAATGGCCGGATGATTACTGGCCCAAAGAAAACGCCCCTGCAAACGAAAGCCTCTGGGCCGGGGCAATCACTCAGATAAACAGCGATCTGGATGAATTTATTGAACTAATGGAACACAGTAATCTTTATGAGAAACTACCGCATGGCGACGGGCAAAATATTTTGCGGGAAGCTTTGCAAATGGCCGATCACAACGCTTATCATATTGGCGAGATCGTAGCTTTAAGAAGGTTTTTTGGCGATTGGAAGTAATGCTTTTTACCGGCCCGGCCCTCTCCATGGGAGAGGGCTTTAACTGTTTTAATTTTTAGCTTTATCTTCTTAAGAACTCTCTCCTTTGGAGAGGGCAGGGTGAGGCCTTCGGGTTCTTACTTCACCTTATTTATAAAATCCACCATCCCGGGTACCAGGCCTGCGCTCAGTGGCAGATCCGGGTTAGTATAAGTATCTATATTTTTATCTTCGTCAGCCGGGGCATCCTTTAAAATATGGTTCATCCCTTTTATGATCAGCATTTGGGCATCTGATTTTGCTTTCTTTAATTTTTCAGCGTTATCTACAGCTACATTAAGGTCAGTAGTTCCCTGGATGATCAGTGCCGGAATTTTCATTGCTTTCATTCCCCTGGTGGGAACCAGGCGACATACTGACATCAAAAAGTTTTGAATAGCTGGCCTCGCTATGAAATATAGCGATGGGTCAACTTTATCGGTTGTTTTTCCCTTTTTCAGGCTGTCTAAAATGGCTTTAAATTCATCCTGCTGGTATTTGGGTTTCGATTTCATTTGGTCCATCAAAACCTTGTCTCCCTGTTCGCTTGCAGATTCTGCAGCAATATACCCCTTCGCCGGGCGGTCGATAATTGCGATCATAGATACCAGCGCTCCCTCGCCATGCCCGAATACGATGATTTTTGAGAAACGCTGGTCATCATTCAGCATGTTTATCAAACTGCCTGCGTCATCGCTGTAATCGTCGATGCGTAACTGCGATTCCTTAGTCGAACTTACGCTCTGGCCCACGTTGCGTTTATCGTACCGCAGCGAGGCTATGCCATTTTTGCCCAGTTCTTCAGCCAAAAGCTTATATATGTTGGCAGTTAAGCCGCTCTTTTCATTATTCCCATCCCGGTCGGTGGGGCCGGCATCGCCCACAATAAGTACTACGGGTACTTTACCGCTGGTATTATTGGGCATGGCCAGTGTGCCTGAGATCTGGCCCGAAAATGTTTTGAGCAATACCGGTGATTCGGTGATGGATGGATCAACCGCCGGTTTAGCAACCGCCGATTCCTGGTAAGGGCCCAGCAGCAGACCGGTTAATTTGTTTTGCGGGTTTAAAGATACATTAAGTAAAAAAATGCTGTTTTTAAATGTGGCTTTATAAACAGCCAGCGATTCGCCGTACTTAATAAACTCCGTCTTTAACAGATTACCATATTGAGCTTTTAACTGCTCGGTTGTGGGTTTAAAATTGCTTAACGGTAAAGCCGCCTTCATTTCAGGGCTGAACATGCTGAAAATACTATCAACCTGGTTGTTGTTATAAAACTGTTTGAATTTTGTTAGAACAGAAACATAGTTAACGGGCTCGGCCTGGGCATGAGCCCTGGCGGTCATCAGCGCAATGGTTATAAGTAGGGTAACTCTTTTCATCAGGTATAATCAGTAAAAAATTTACAGCTCCGAAATTAATAAAAAATCGGGCAGGTTTTCGCTTTCATCCTTTTAAATAACATTTCAGGTGGCTTAAATTGCTGCTTTTCAACTATTGCAAAACCTTTTGATAAAATTCAGTATTATCAGTTTATGGAATTAAGTACTCAAATTGCCTGGTTATTTACACTGGCGATACCAATTGCCTGCATTGCCTGGACCGTTACTCACGAAGAAGTTTTTCGTGAGCCGCGGGAGTATTGCGCTAAACGCTGCCATAACGGCAAAACCATTGCCGAGCGCAAGTTTTTTTACCTTTTTACCTGCGAATATTGCTTTAGCCATTATATTGTTGCTATCATGTTGTTTATCACCCATTTTCAGTTACTGTTTAATGACTGGCGGGGCTATTTAATAGCTGGGTTCGCACTGGTATTTATTGCTAATGTGTATATGAGTTTGTTCGCGTTGATCAGGATTGATTTGAAAAAAGTGCGGGTTGAGACAGAAATTGAAGAGAGGAAGAAATAATTAACTTTTCTTTTACAACAACCGGTGGCTTTTGCAATCCGAAACTGGCTCAACTATGGCCCCGCCGAACTTTTTACTTAATCAAACTACCAATTGCCCAAATAACCTTTCCAGCGTTTGCCCCGCATCTTTGCAAAAACCGGGATGTACTTTTGAGGTTTGCACGATGGTACTGCGGGTAGCTGTGAGCCAGCGAAAGCGGGAGGCGATATCCAGTTTACCGATAGGGCCCGCGTCTTTGCCGCCGATGCAGATTCGTTCAATGGAGCAGATATGCTCTTTCAATTCGGCCAGGTCAAGGCCGGGGGCAAAAGCTTTCAGCCGTTTCTCATCCAGCAGGTACCTGGCCTGGAGGAATTTTTGTTTGGCGCAAAAAACAATCACCCCTATATTCAGAAATTCTTCGCGCTCAACCCTTGGCACCACGCGGATCACGGCATATTCAAATAAGTATTCCTGCTGCATGCTGAGCTTCTTTAATAAAAATTTCTGAATGGGCTATCCTGGTCAGCAAAAATTCTGCATAGGCTTCACGGTATTCGTGGGGAGAGCTGAATGTAGTTTCCCCGGTCAGCCATTCATCAGGTACCAATGCTACAATTGCTTTGATGCGTTCGGGTGTAAGTATCGCCTTGAACTCCGCGTCAACGGTTTCCAATTCTGTAGCCCCCGGTAGTAATACATGGTCCTTTACCAGTATAAAGGGGCGTTTGGCCTGTTCGCGCCAGTTATCCCATGAGTGATGAAAATATAACGCGGCGCCATGATCAATCAGCCATAATTCTTTATGCCAGGTAAGCATATTGGTATTGCGCGGCGTACGGTCAACATTCATTAGCAAGCAATCGAGCCAAACAATTTGCGAAGCAGGTTTTGCATCCAGACGGGTAATTGCCGGGTCGAACGTGATGGCGCCCGAAAGGTAATGCAGGGCCAGGTTTAGCCCGACACTTGCTTTAAGCAGGTCCTGGATCTCCTCATCCGGTTCAGTGCGCCCAAATGCTTCGTCCAGGTTGGCAAAAACAATCTCAGGCACTTTAAGGCCCAGCGCGCGTGCAATTTCGCCGCCGATCAATTCTGCTATTAATGCCCTGCTGCCTTGTCCTGCACCACGGAATTTCAGTACATACAAAAAACCGTCATCCGCTTCGGCTATGGCAGGTAAAGAGCCACCTTCGCGCAATGGCGTAACATAACGGGTAACATTAACGGTGCGTAATTGTGGCAAACTAAAATTCATTAATTTTATGGCTCTTTGGCCGCGGTAAATTTAAAGCAATATTGAAAAGAAATCTATTTTTTGCATTTTTATAATTTTCAGGGGACGAAATATGTATACTGCCTGATATTTAAATACGGTATAATCTGCCGGGCAAACAGGTATATTTTAGAATAGCGGGACAATATGCTTATTGGTATAGATAATATGCCACTTGATATGTCCAATAAACTCATTGGTGTAATTGCTATAATATTTCGCTCATTAAATTTATCGGCTAAATTATTGTTGGTATATTGTGGGCGATTTAATTAAAGGATAATTTTTATAGATATTTTCTACACAAACTATTAATGAAGTTTTTAGTCGGGTGCTTATTGTCAGCGTTCCTGTCGTGTTTTTTTTATAATTTACATGCACAGGTAAATGTTACGGCCATAAGAGGCAAAATATTAGCAGAGAATAACATATCTGCCGAAGGCGCAACTATCATCCTGATAAAATATAAAGATTCCTCCATCGTCAATACCGCAGCAGCGGGCATAAACGGCGTTTTTGAATTTGCAAATATCAATGCGGGCGACTACCTCATCCTGGTAAGCAAAGCCGGTTGCGAAAAATTATATTCGGGACCCTACCCGGTAAAATCCGGGCAGATCTTTACCACGCCGGATATTTTTTTAAAGCTCACCATACAAAAACTTAGCGGGGTAACCATAAACAGCACCCGCCCTGAACTTGAAGCCCAGCCCGGTAAGCTTATCCTTAATGTTCAGAACAGTTTAAGCGCCCAGGGGAATTCTGCCTTTGATATTTTACGGGAGACGCCCGGTGTAAGAGTTGATAACAGCAATAATATCAACATTATCGGGCGTCAGAATGCATTGATCACTATCAATGATGTACCCGCCAATTTAACCGGCGAGGATCTTGCGAGCGTTTTAAGGGGCATCCAGGCCAACACCATCGACAGGATTGAACTGATTACCGCTGGTTCCGCAAAAAACGATGCGTCAAGCGGAGGTATTATCAATATCATCCTGAAGAAAGGAAAAAACACCGGATTTAATGGCTCATTTACCGGAGTGGCCGGTTATGGTAAATATTATAAAAGCAATGCGGGGATTGTGTTTAATAACCGTACTGACAAGGTAAATATCTTTGGAAACTACAGCATTACTAAAAATAAGGAACTTCATACCATTACTACCGACCGGGATGTGGATTTCAACGAGATATTAAGCCACTATCATTCCGACTATAAAAGCGTTGTCGGCAGGGCAATCGATAATTTTGGCCTTGGCGCCGATTTTTACCTGTCCAAAACCCAAACTATTGGTTTTTTAGTGAACGGCTCATTAACTGACAATGATTTTGTGAAAAATAACTCTTTAAAAATTTATCACCAGTCGGTTTTTGATTCTACGGTAATTGCCAATTCAAGCCCTGATAGAAATATTACGCGCGTAAACTATAACATTAATTATAGTGGAAAACTGGATAGCGCGGGGGAAACGCTTTCTGCGAATATTAACTACACCACCAATAACCGAAGTTCAACCGAGTACATAACAAATACTTTTTTTGATGCTTCCGGAAACCCGACCGGTGCGCCATTGTTACTGCAGAATTCATCGCCGTCAAATATCCGGCAAATGGTTTCCATGATCGATTTTGTGGATCCTGTCTCGAAAACATCGAAATTTGAAGCGGGGCTTAAATTTAGCAATGTTGTTAGCACTAACGACCTGTTGTTTGGCCCCCTGATAAATGGCGTGTACACCAGCGATCCTAATTACAGCGATCACTTTAAATATACTGAAAACGTTAATGCGGCCTATGCGGATTACCAAACCAGGATGAACAAGTTTGACCTGACGGTGGGACTGCGTGCCGTTCAAACCGTAGCCAAAGGAATTTCTGACACCTGGGGCCAGGTAGTTAATTACAATTATATTGATTTGTTACCAAGCCTGTTGATGGCATATAAAGCTGACGATAAAAACGAATATTCGCTAAGTTTTAACCGTACTACAAAGCGGCCCGGTTATGAAGATGTGAACCCATTTCTATATTATATCGACCTGTATGATTATCGATCGGGAAACCCCAGCCTGAGACCGGAATACACAACGAATATTGAACTGACCTATAGTCACAATAAATCATTTGCTGCTACCTTATACAGCAATACTACCACCGAAGCCTATGAATTCAGGTATTACGTTCAAAATGACACCACTAAGGTAAACATCAATATCCCGAAAAATTTTGGTACTATTTATAATGTGGGATTGAGGCTTTTAGCGCCGGTAACATTTACCAACTGGTGGAGGGCCGATTTTAAACTGGATGCATCTTACCAGCGGTATGTAGCCTATCCGCAAAACGGCAATTTAAACAAGGGAACCAAGGATATTATTTTATCTGGCAGTCAGAGTTTTAAGATCAGTAATTCGATTTCGGCAGGGCTGATCGGGTTTTATGAAACGCCGAGTTTTTATGGTATAAGCCAGTTTAAAGCAAACTACTACGCAGATGGTTACATCAGCACACAACTATTTGATAAAAGGGGTACGTTGAAGTTAAGCATGACCGATATTTTTAACACCCTGCGAGACAGGTTCAATACCAATTACCAGAACCTGAACTTTTCAGTCGTGGATAAAATAGAAACGCAGGTGGTGAAGCTGGCCTTTACTTACCGCTTCGGTAAAACAACCTTTAAAACAATTACACACCCTACCGGAAACGAAGAAGAACAAAACAGGCTGAACAGTAAAGAGAACTAGTTTCATGCCATAATAAATTGACGTTCGGTTTTTTATCAGAAAAGCTTAAAAATGCCTGGAGGATGTTATCTAAGATAGTGTAAACCCTGTTGTGATGGTTTAATGTGTAAATATCTTATTGTTAGGTATTTACAAAATTTAAATTCCTGAAAGTGTAAACCTTTTGTAAACCCTTTTTGTGCTTTTTCCCTTCAATGAACTTATAGATTGACGATAGGTTAATTTATGATTGACAGGACACTAGTGTTGATGCCTGCAGTCTTTTGCCGGAAGTCCCAAGTCGAAATTTTACGTTTTTCTCACTTCTCACTTTTAACTTTAGACTTAAGAACAAGCGCCGACTCAGGAGTGATACAGCAACAGGTTAATTATCCTGCCCGCCCGGTCATCATACTAAAAAAGATAATGGATAAAACCACCAGGCTGATGGCCACATACATGTAATCTTTTTCGAGCACAAAACCGATTGTCGAAAACACTACCCTCATGATGGGTGTGGCTATAAGCAGTACAATACCGAACTGGATTATAGCCTGGCCTTTAATATTCAAAATCCCATAAATTATGCCTGACGGATGCTGCACAAAATCGGGTATGCCGTTAAATACTTTGTAATTGGCTATCGAATGACCGTGCCTAACCAAATAAAAGATGCCGCCAATAAAAACGATGCTGATGGATATTATTGTTCCGGCTCTCAAAACCTGGCCCAGCAATAATTGCATGTCTTTGTCTTTAAATTTTGTCATGTCTGTTTTTAAGTTGATTGAGTTGATTAAGAGAGTTGTTGATTAAGTTAAAATCAAAAAAGTAAACGCCATTTGATAACCTAATCAACCCGATCCAACTTAATCAACTAATTTAACTATATTTTTCCCGTTACCCCGTGATAGATCATTTGTACCGCCAGCGCCGAAATTACAATCGCAAAAATATACCTCAGCCACCTGGATGAGGTTGATTGTACCAATATTTTCGAGCCGGTAAATGCGCCTGCCAGCACACCGATCACTACCGGCATTGACAGGCCCGGGCTGATATAGCCCCGTTGCAAATAAACCACCGCGCTGGCTGATGCAGTAACACCGATCATGAAATTACTTGTAGTAGTTGATACCTTGAAGGGGATGCGCATAATGGTATCCATCGCAATCACTTTTAAAGCGCCGGAGCCAATGCCCAGCAGGCCCGATATGATGCCCGCAAAGATCATCATCACAAAACCGCCGCCAACCCGGGTTACACTGTAATCAATTGCTCCGTTATTGCCCGGATAGCTGCCGCTGAGCTTTAATTTTTCGGCCAGGTAGCTTTTTTCGCGTACTATATTTTCCGCTTTCTTTTTTAATGAAAGCAGCGCCGAAAATATCAATATCAGCCCGAATATTACGGCAATATAACTGGTTGGGATATGCGTTGCCAGTATGGCCCCGCACATGGCGCCTGCGGTTGTAGCGATCTCCAAAAACATACCCAGCCGTAAATTGGTGATTCCCTCTTTCACAAACGCCGCTGCCGAACCCGAAGAGGTAGCGATAACAGAAACAAGCGACGCACCAATGGCATAATGGATATCGACATGCAAAACCAGTGTCAGTAATGGGATGATCACAAAGCCGCCACCCAAACCGGTTAATGAACCAAGTAAACCTGCAAAATAGGCGCCGATAAGAATGATCAGGGTAAATACCAGTATGGTCATATAAATAAGCCGGTTATCTGTCGCCGCAAAAGTAATAATAACTTTTTTTAGGGGCTTACTTTAATGTTTGTCTATGGATTTAGGCGAGTAATTGCGTTTATTAACAAAAGGTAAAATTTTAGCCGTTCGCTGTCTGCTTTTTTATATTCATAACCTTATCCACCGTATTACCTCTTCCCAATTCGTACATTTGCGGCATCAACTATGAGCTACAAAAGTTTACAAGCCTGTATTACCGACCTTGAAAAGCATGGTCATCTGATCCGGATAAAAGAAGAAGTTGACCCTTATTTGCAAATGGCGGCCATACATTTGCGCGTATTTGAGCACGGCGGACCGGCTATCCTTTTTGAAAATGTAAAGGGCAGTAAGTTTCCCGCTGTATCCAATTTGTTTGGTACGCTGGAGCGGTCGAAGTTTATTTTCAGGGATTCGCTGGACAAAGTGAAAACCCTGGTCGAACTCAAATCTGATCCGCTTAAAGCTATCAAACATCCTTTTAAATATGCCAATGTTGCCTTAACGGCATTATCTGCGTTGCCTATGAAGGTTGGCAAAAATGCGCAGGTCAATTTTGCCAAATGCAGGATCAGCGATATCCCCCAAATTGTTAACTGGCCCAAAGATGGCGGGCCCTTCGTTACCATGCCGCAGGTGTATACCGAAGATATAGATAAACCCGGCATCATGAATGCCAACCTGGGCATGTACCGCATTCAATTGGCCGGTAACGATTATATTTTGAATAAAGAGATCGGCTTGCATTACCAGCTGCATCGTGGTATCGGCGTTCATCAAACCAAAGCCAACGCCAAAGGACAGCCGCTGAAGGTGAGCATATTTGTGGGTGGCCCACCGTCGCATCCCGTTGCCGCGGTGATGCCATTGCCGGAAGGGCTCTCGGAAATGACCTTCGCCGGGGCTTTAGGTAACCGCCGTTTTCGTTATTTTTATGATGAGGAAGGTTTTTGCATTTCGGCCGATGCTGATTTTGTAATCACCGGAACAGTAATGCCGCACGACAACAAACCCGAAGGCCCTTTTGGCGATCATTTGGGATATTATAGTTTAAAACATCCTTTTCCGCTGTTAAAGGTGCATAACGTATATCACCGGAAAGATGCTATCTGGTCGTTTACCGTAGTGGGGCGGCCTCCTCAGGAAGATACCAGCTTTGGCGCGTTGATTCACGAGATCACCGGTTCTGCTATCCCGAAGGAAATCCCCGGCCTGCACGCTGTTAACGCTGTTGATGCAGCCGGTGTGCATCCATTGTTGTTTGCTATTGGCAGCGAGCGCTATACGCCCTATTCAAACGAACGCAGGCCGCAGGAGATCCTGACCATAGCCAACCATATTTTAGGTAAAGGACAGCTGAGCCTGGCAAAATACCTTTTTATCACCTCGAAAGAAGATGACCCAAAGCTTGATGTAAACGACATCGGTGGATTTTTAAAACATATCCTGCAACGGATAGACCTAAGCCGCGACCTGCATTTTTATACCAATACCAGTATCGATACGCTGGATTACAGCGGCAGCGGCCTTAATTCGGGCAGTAAAGTGGCCGTTGCAGTTGCAGGGGAAATTAAGCGAGAACTTTGGGCAGAATTGCCCGCTGATTTTATACTGCCCCGCCCGTTTGCAAACTTCAAAATGGTAATGCCCGGCGTACTGGCGGTTAAGGTGCCGAAAAACATCAAACACAGCGATACCCCGCTGATTTTTGAGATTTTGGAAGAAGAATTGGGTGACACCGACCTGGACGGACTTCCATTAATGGTTTTGTGCGATGATGCCGACTTCACAGCTCAAAACCTAAATAATTTTGTGTGGGTTACCTTTACAAGGAGCAACCCGTCGCATGATATTTATGGCATCAACAGCTTTATTGAAAATAAACACTGGGGCTGCAAGGGGCCGCTGATCATTGATGCACGCATCAAGCCACACCATGCCCCGGTTTTGGAAAAAGATCCGGAGGTTGAAAAACTGGTGGATAAGATGGGGGAGAAGGGCGGAACTTTGTATGGGATTATTTGAGGGTAAAGGAAAAAGGTGAAAGGTTTTTATTTTTGAGAACGATGATAAAAAAGAATTATACTATACTGGTTTGTTGTTTGTTGATGCTATTTTTTTCGTGCGGAAAAAAGGCACAAAACATCCCGCATTATACCATTTCTAAAGAATTTAAAAGCGATACGCTAATTACCCTGGATGTGCATATTGCTAATCGGTTAACCACTGCTCAACTGGTGCTGATAGCCGGAAAAATAAAAACAGACAGTGCGCAAATAAAAAACCTCGCGATTCATTTCCTGCTGCCCGGCAATAGTGATATCAGCGCGGGAGATAACAGTTACTACGCATCAATAAGGTATTTGGCTGACAAACAGGTGAAATTAACCGATTCATTAAAAGACGATCACGGTAACGCGGTACGCCTTCAGCAATTTGGGTTAGACAGTGCGAAAGCCCAAACATTACTTTCACAACAGCCGGTAGTTATCACGGGTAAAAATGTACTTGGCAAATTTGTGGATGACTATGCTAAAACGCTGATCATCCCATTTAAGGACCCAACCGACAAACGCGACCAGCTTTTTGTAATTGAAGTGGATGGATTAGGGAATATTGTTTCTTCCACCGTTCCCCAGAAAATAGTGGACGGCGGCGTTGAAAAATGGATGGTGGATAAAAACGGCGACTATATTACCATAAAAGACAGCGTACTCGCCCAATACCCATCAAATGGTTTGGGATTGCCGTTTAATAGTATCAGATCGGGGATTTAGTGGGTCGAGCTAAAGGCTACTTAACCAGGCTTTTGCATCTTTTAATTCAGCCTTGCCATCTATTGATGATTTAACTTCATGAATGGCTTTCTTGAATCCATCATAAAATTCATCTAATTCGCCTTTTTTATTCGCTGTTTTTCGGCGGTTTTTGAACAAAGCTTTCACTTCGCTGAGGATGTTTTTATCATCAGTGTCCAATATCAGTCTAACCACTTCAAGTTTTTCAGCTTGTAAGTTCATATATCAAAAATACAATAAATTTAATTATTGGTGAATTTTCTGGTCCGGAGATTTTATAAATTCTGCAGTTTTTGAACCATTTTTCTATTTAACATTTCCCTTGTCCCACTTTCTGCCGAGCATAAACCCAGTAAAAGTCAAAAGTACAATTAGGAGCATTTTTATAATATGGATGCCCCAGAGATAAGAATTTAAATCACCTCCATAAAAAAGCCCTTTTACAGGCGCTGTGTTGTCAATTGCAGGTGAGTTAAGCACAGGAGGGTGAATGACAAATAAAAATTCATTAAAAAAACACAAAACCAGTCCGGTGAAAATCAGCAATATTATATCAGTCAGAATTACTTTAAAATTGAAAAATAATGTACGGATCAGGTACACCCCAAAACCGATGGTAACAAAGTAGCTAAAAACAAAATAAGCCGATGATAAGTTGGGGCCAAACAGACCACCGGCTAAATAAGTGTCGTGCATGTTTATATCCAGAGCACTTCCACCGGCTATCAAAACATAGCATAAATAGGCCGTAATTAAACACCCTGCCAGCCAGAGAACTTCGCATCGAATCTTTTTATTCACTCTATAATTTATATCTATTTTGCTCTAAATTATACAGTTATCCTATTGTGATTCAAATTTTTGGCTGTTTTGACAACCTGTTTTCGGATTGATTACTACTATTGTTCTGGCTGATAGAATAATCATACCATTTTGATCGTTTCCAATGACCTTTTACCTTTATAAATAAAATTTTCTCGTCGTATCCGCCAAGCATACAATTGCAGTCTTCACCTATTTCGAGCAAAACCTTTTGCCTGTCAGCAGATACTATGGGAAATGACAATTTATCCAATATACCACTTTTACAAGTTTCGTCGATAACCACATCTTTAAATTTTCCAGTTCTCGGCCAAAATGATTTAAGCTTATGAGATTCCAATTTAAAATCTTTAAATACCTTTTGTTGATCTTTTATGAATGTTTGATCCTTCGAGGTAAATTCTGATGACCATTCACCCGAAATAGGCAATGTGTAAACGGAGGCACAGACCACGTCAAGTTGGATGTTATTGTCAGCAATTATCTCATTTAATATTTTATACACTTCTGCGGTAGTTAAATTTTTAGGTTTATTACATGATGAATAAACTAATGAAATTGTTAAAGCGACAAAGAGTGTTTTTATTTTTTTCATAGACTGACGCTATAAAGTTCTTCTTTAGACTTGGAAAGTTATTTCAACTCATCCAAAACCCTGAATATTTTCTCCTTCACAGCACGGCTTGATCCGTTAAAATTATTTACCATAATACTGAAACAAAGTTCGCGGCCTTTATAGGTTTGATAGCCGGCATAGCACAGTACATTTAGTATGGTGCCGCTTTTCATTTTCATATTGTTGTAAGTAGGCAGGCTTTCATAAAAATCAGGGAACCAGGTTTCCTTTTTGGCCGATTGCAGGATTGCGGCCATGGTAAGGGTCGTTACCCTGTCGCCGGGGGAAAGGCCGCTGCCATCAAAAATATTCAGGGAATGCGGATCTATGCCTTTTGCTTTCCAGAAATCCTGCAGTACCTCCACGCCATTTTCGGTGGAGGGCTGTTTGCCGGCTTTCCAGGCAATAGTTTTCAGCAATTGCTCCGCGTATAGGTTAATGCTTTTTTGGTTGAGCCAGTAAATGATCTGGCTTAACCGGGGTGAAAGGATGGTGGTTAGGTTTGTGGCGATCTGCGGCGCCGGCAAGCCTTTAGCGGTTAAAGTACCTGTGGATTCAGGTTCGTTGCTTACCAAAATACCCAATCGTTTTAAGGTATCCGCTAAACGGAAAGCAGCATCATAGGCAGGGTCGGGGAGGGCTACGGAAATACTTTTTTTACTTTGATCTTCGGCATAAGTTCCCCTTAGGTACATCAGTTTGCCGCCAACCGGTAAAAACGCATAAGCTTCGTCGCCGGTGCCTGCCGGGGCGTTTAATAGTTCGCTTTTAAAATCCAGATAAGGTACTGCCGGTACTTCGCGGGCAATCTCAATCGGGCTGCCAATCCTCCCGGTCCTGAGTTTAATATCGAACTGGTTTTCGCGCCAGGTAAGGCCGGAAGTTCCGGCACCATAGTAATTGCCCACATCCATCCAAATCCATCCGGGGGGAATGGATTGTGAGCCGAAAATACTGTCGTCGCCAACAATCCTTCCGTTAATTTTTTTGATGCCCGCTTTTTGCAGCGCATCTACCATTAAACTTAGGATATGGTGCTCATGCGAACTTTCATATCGCCAGCTGCCCAGCGTTGGATCACCTGCTCCCTTGATAATGACATCGCCGGTAAGCGTTCCGTCAGCGCCTACTGAACCTGAATAACCAAACTGGGTTTGGTATTGGAAATCCTTACCCAGTAAATTAAAAGCGGTAATGGTGGTAACCGTTTTCAGGGTTGAAGCCGTTGCCAGCCCCATATTTGGATTGCCGGCAAATACGGTTTCGCCGGTTTTAGCGTCCAAAACGGTAAGCGAAACCGAGGCATAGCGGCACTGGCTGTCGGTCTGCAAGCGGTTAAACGCTGTTTGCAAATGCTGCTGAAGCGGCTGCGCAAATAAATTCCCCGAAAAAAAAAGTACGCTAGCCAGCCAGCTCTTCCTGATCATCATTTTTCAAGTACCTCTTTGCGATAAAATAAATGGGTATTCCGGCTAATACAATATACAAACCACCACGCGAATACTCGGGTTTGTAAATTAATAGCAGGATACAAAATGCCAGGCCCAGGATGATATAAATGGCCGGCAGAACGGGGTAGCCGAAAGCTTTATAGGGCCTTTCAACATCAGGTTGTTTTACCCTTAAAATATAAATACCGAAAATAGTGAGAATATAAAAGATAACCACCACCAGGGAGATCATATCCAGCAGGTCGCCGTACCGGCCGCTTAAGCAAAGCACGCTGGCAACCAGCGCCTGGATCCACAAGCCAAATTCAGGAACAGAAAATTTGTTCAATGTGCCTGTTTTCTTAAAAAACAAACCATCCTTGGCCATGGTATGATAGACCCTTGCTCCGGCCATGATCAATCCGTTGTTGCAACCGAAGGTGGAGATCATGATCATAATGGCGATCACGTAAGTGCCTGCATTTCCGAAGATCACGTGAGAAGCTGCAACAGCTACCCGGTCCTTATCGGCAGTAGCTATATCATGCATGGACAACACGCCGGTATAAACAACATTGGCCGATATATAAATAATGGTAACGATGAGCGTGCCTAAAAATAAGCTTAGCCCTACGTTGCGTTTGGGGTTATGCATTTCGCCTGCTATAAAAGTTACGTTATTCCAGGAGTCGCTGCTGAAGATTGAACCTACCATAGACGCTGCAATAGCACCCAGCGCAGTAGCAATAGTAAGGGGCACTACGCTGCCATCCGGCTTTAGGTTATGTAAATCCCAGGCATGTGCCCAGTTAGCATGCCATACATCGCCCTTTAAAGCAATAAATCCAAAAATGATCAACCCAAACAAACTTAAAAGCTTGGTGATGGTGAAAGTGTTTTGAATGAGTTTACCGCTTTTTACCCCCTTGGTGTTGATATAAGTAAGCAAAAGGATGATCCCAATAGAAACGCATTGCGCCGCAGTGATGGAGAAAGTAGGTTTTACTTCACCCTTGGCAAGGTAATGGTTAAATGGGTATAAAATATGGTCCTCGCTAACCGCAGGGATAAGATAGGCTGTGAATTTGGAAAATGCCACGCCAACAGCCGCTATTGTGCCGGTTTGTATCACTGCGAAAAAACTCCAGCCGTATAAAAAGGCAATCAGTTTGTTATAAGCTTCCTTTAAATAAACATACTGGCCGCCTGCTTTGGGGTACATGGCGCTCAATTCGCCATAACTAACCGCAGCGGTAATGGTCATAAACCCGGTGATCAGCCAAACGGCTATCAGCCAGCCTGCCGAGCCTACATTACGGGTGATATCCGCGCTTACAATAAATATACCTGAGCCGATCATCGAGCCTGCCACCAGCATGGTGCCATCCAGCAGTCCCAGTTCATGTTTTAATTTTGCTTGTACTGTTTTTGTTGCCATCAATGGGTTTTTGTTTAAAGTTTCTAAACTATTCAAAAAACTTTATAATTGACAGGCTATTGTAAAGAAATTAATTTACTAATTTGCGCCGACCAATTATATTTGCACTCTTTTTAAAATATTATTGAAAATATTTAGTCACTAAAAATTATATATGGATTTATTAAACACTTACTTGATCTATTTAATTCCTGTTTTTGGCCTTATCGGGATCGTTTTCATGGGCATTAAAGCCGCCTGGGTAACCAAACAGGATGCCGGCGACGGTGAGATGACCAAGCTGTCTGGCTATATAGCCGATGGCGCCATGGCATTTTTGCGTGCCGAATGGAAGATACTGGGCTACTTTGTAGTAGTGGCAGGTCTGTTGCTGGCTTACTCGGGTACTACGGTAAAAACGTCCAGCCCGGTTATCGCAATATCTTTTATTGTGGGCGCTTTTTTATCTGCTTTTGCGGGTTACCTGGGTATGCGCATCGCCACTAAAGCCAATGTGCGCACCACGCAGGCTGCACGTACCAGTTTAGCGCAGGCGCTTAAAGTGTCGTTTACAGGTGGTACTGTAATGGGCCTGGGTGTTGCCGGTTTGGCTATCATTGGTCTGGGATCGTTATTTATTGTTTTTTATACCCTATACGTAAGGAGCCAGGGCTTAAATGTAAATGGCGAAGGTATGGCAAAAGCGCTTGACGTTTTAGCCGGATTTTCATTAGGTGCCGAGTCTATCGCTCTTTTTGCCCGTGTTGGCGGTGGTATTTATACCAAAGCAGCTGACGTAGGCGCTGATTTGGTTGGTAAAGTTGAAGCTGGCATCCCCGAAGATGACGTGCGCAACCCGGCAACTATCGCTGATAACGTAGGTGATAACGTTGGTGACGTTGCAGGTATGGGCGCCGACCTTTTCGGGTCATACGTGGCAACAATGTTAGCCACCATGGTTTTGGGACGAGAGATTGTTTCCAATGATAATTTTGGCGGTATCGCCCCGGTATTGCTGCCAATGGTTATTGCGGGCTTAGGCCTGGTGTTCTCCATTGTAGGCGCTGCGTTTGTTCGGATCAAGAAAGAAACCGACAGCGTTCAAAATGCTTTGAATATCGGTAACTGGATGTCGATTATATTAACCGCTATTGCCACATATTTTGTAGTGCAATGGCTGCTTCCGGCTGATAGTTTTCATATGATCCGTGACGAAGTTACCGGTGGCGGTTTAAAAGATGGTTCAATCGTGTTTACCAAAAACGGCGTCTTCGGCGCCATCGCTGTTGGCCTTGTTGTGGGCACTTTAATGTCCATGATCACCGAATATTATACTGCCATGGGCAAACGCCCGGTATTAAGCATCATCCGCCAGTCATCAACCGGCCATGCTACCAATATCATCGGTGGTTTGTCAGTAGGTATGGAATCAACTGTAGCGCCGATTTTGGTGCTGGCCTCAGGTATATACGGATCATATCATTTTGCTGGTTTATACGGCGTATCTATCGCTGCAGCAGGCATGATGGCAACTACTGCGATGCAGTTATCCATTGATGCTTTCGGGCCGATTGCCGATAACGCGGGCGGTATTGCCGAGATGAGCCGTTTACCTGAAGAAGTTCGTCACCGTACAGATAACCTGGATGCCGTAGGTAACACCACTGCTGCAACAGGTAAGGGATTTGCCATTGCTTCGGCAGCACTAACCTCACTGGCTTTATTTGCGGCCTTTGTTGGGGTTGCAGGTATCGAACATATCGATATTTATAAAGCTGACGTATTAGCCGGATTGTTTGTAGGTGGTATGATACCTTTTATCTTTTCGTCATTATGTATCTCGGCCGTTGGCCGCGCTGCTATGGCGATGGTGGAAGAAGTAAGGCGCCAGTTCCGCGAGATCCCGGGCATTATGGAGTACACAGGCAAGCCTGAGTACGAAAAATGTGTAGCCATCTCCACCAAAGCGTCCATCCGCGAAATGGTTGCTCCGGGTTTGATCGCTTTGATCACCCCGATCATTATTGGTTTTGCTTTCGGCCCCGAAGTTTTGGGCGGCTTATTAGCAGGGGTAACGGTATCAGGCGTGCTAATGGGGATTTTCCAGAGCAATGCCGGTGGTGCATGGGATAATGCCAAAAAATCATTTGAAAAAGGCGTAATGATCAACGGCGAAATGTTCTACAAAAAATCAGAACCGCATAAGGCTTCTGTAACCGGTGATACCGTAGGCGATCCGTTTAAAGACACCTCAGGCCCGTCAATGAATATCCTGATTAAATTGATGTCGATCGTTTCGTTAGTAATTGCACCTCACTTACATAAAGAAGCTGTTAACAGCCCGCGCATTCAAAAAGAATTGCAGCAGCGATCAATGATCACGCATGTGATTAAGGTTGATAAAAGAGCCTAAAGAAAAAGGGGTACTGAAAAGTGCCCCTTTTTTGTCTATAAACTTTTAAAGATATTCGATAGTTAATGATAACTCTTCTGGCGTAGCTTAACAATAGCGTATTTATTTTTAATCACACGTTACTCATCAATGCTAACGCTTCTTCCGGGTTTAATACTGGTATCGAACTTTTTTTGAAATCTTTTGTGTTTCTCGTAACGATGAAATCGATTTTGGGGATGCTTAAAGCACAATAATACTGGATAGCATCTTCGTAGTCATTAAAATCTGTTTTCAACGATTTTTTGATTACATCCCGTGATACATCGGCCACTTCTGTCAACTCTTCTAAGCCTTCTAATAACTTAATTGTAGCTTTGTTAGTTAACGATTGCCGTAGCACATAATAAATATTGTTGTAAGATACAGCCGAGATATAAATTTGTGTTTTGCCCGTAGCAGCCAGGTTGAATATTTTTGCAGCCTGCAATGAAAAAGGCCGTCTGTCAGCTAAAAAGTCGATGACTACGTTGGTATCCATAAAGATATGCTTCATGGACTATTTGTATTTTTGAGTTAAAATATTGCCGAGTTCTTTTTTATGATCAAAATCTTCCGGTAACTTGATTGCCCCCATTAATCTACTGACTTTTGGAGATAAAGTTACATCTGTATCTGTTGCTGATGCAATTGTTTTAAGATAATTTTCAACAATGCCCGATAAGCTTTTGCCATTTTTCCGGGCATACTTCTTTGCAGATAGAATTACGTCACCCTCCAACGTCAATGTTAGTTTTGTAGTCATGGCACGTGTTTTATTTTTTCAAAGGTACGTGTAAGTTAATGCAAATTAAAATTAAAACATATATTTTAACATTAGAATGTCGGCTTAGCCAACCAATTTAATTCAGCATTCCCTACTCATCCCATTGTTACATTCTGCACTTTATGTTTTCAATAAATTTAAGTACGTTTGGGGAGAAACTGAACTCATATTATTATAACTGATCTTATTAATTAAAACATGAAGCTATTTGTAAAAAAATCGATTCAACAACTGCTTGCTTCGGCCAACGAAGGTGAGCATACCCTTAAACGCACCCTGGGTGCAGGGAACCTCATTGCCCTTGGTATTGGAGCTATAATTGGCGCAGGCCTTTTTGTTAGAACTGCTGCTGCTGCTGGTGGTAACGCCGGATCCGCTGTAACCATTTCTTTTATTATCGCAGCCATCGGTTGCGCTTTTGCGGGTCTGTGCTATGCAGAGTTCGCATCCATTATCCCAATTGCGGGCAGCGCTTACACTTATGCTTATGCTACTATGGGCGAAATTATAGCCTGGATAATTGGCTGGGCGTTAATATTGGAATATGCACTTGGAGCAGCCACTGTGTCCATCAGCTGGAGCGAATATGCAAATAACCTGCTCGGGCACCGAATACCGTACGAATGGTGCCATTCGCCTATGGAATCGATCATTACAAACGGCGTATCGCATCATGGCATTATTAACCTGCCAGCCTTATTGATCTTATTACTGCTATCAGCATTACTAATAAAAGGTACCCAGGAATCAGCAACAGTTAACAGTGTTATCGTTATTTTAAAAGTGGCCATCGTTTTGGTATTTATCGCTATCGGATGGCAGTTTATCAATCCGGCCAATCATACACCTTATATGATTCCTGCTGATGCAAAACCAGTAAAATTGCCCGACGGTACAATGTATTCCTTCTCCTCGTTCTTTACGCATGGCTGGGGTGGGGTTGTCAGGGGTGCCGGTATCGTGTTTTTTGCATTTATTGGCTTTGATGCTGTATCAACAGCAGCACAGGAAGCAAAAAATCCAAAAAAAGATATGCCGATCGGGATCCTTGGATCATTGGTTATTTGTACCATCCTGTATGTAGTGTTCTCCTGGGTATTAACAGGTGTAGCACCCTATACCGATTTTATGAAAGCCGGTAAAGAAGCTTCTGTGGCATACGCCATCAGCCATTACATGGCAGGTTATGCATGGCTTTCTACTTTGGTAACTGTTGCTATCCTGGCAGGTTTTTCGTCTGTAATTTTAGTGATGCTATTGGGTCAGTCAAGGGTGTTTTATACCATGTCGACAGACGGTTTATTGCCGAAAGTGTTTTCTGATCTTCACCCAAAATTCAGCACTCCATATAAAAGCAATATCATTCTGTTTATTTTTGTGGGGCTGTTTGCCGCATTTTTACCCGAAAGCGTTGCCGGCGACTTAACCTCGATCGGTACATTGTTTGCATTCGTGGTAGTTTGCGTTGGTGTTATGATCCTGCGTAAAAAAGATCCAAACCTGGTAAGACCATTCAAAACGCCTTTTGTGCCGCTGGTGCCTATATTAGGTATATTGATATGCGCAGGGATGATCATCAGCTTACCGGGCAGAACCCAGTTAAGCGCCCTTGCCTGGATGGTATTCGGCCTCATCATTTATTTTGCATATAGCAGGAAAAATAGCAAACTTGGCACAGCAGGCGACATATTGCCTACGGCTACCGATTTTGAGAAAAAGTAATACTATCCTTGGACACTATAAATATTTGTAACAAAAAAGGTTCTGCGTCGTCAGAACCTTTTTTGTTGACTTGAATTTTTTTCCGTAAACCTGGCACATGAAAACCGATAAAAACCTTTGGGTTTTAGTATTAGTATGCGTTATCAATTCGCTGGGCTTCGGCATTATCGTCCCGGTGATGTATGCCTATGGTAAAACATTCGGCCTCACAGGTACCACATTAGGCGTTCTGACAGCTTCTTTTTCTATCGCTCAATTTTTTGCCACACCGGTTTTAGGTTCCTTGTCTGATAAATGGGGCAGAAAACCTATCCTGGCCATTAGCCTTGCCGGCACCTGTTTTTCCTTTTTGTTGTTTGCCGAAGCCAATGCCTTATGGTTGCTGTTTGCCGCCCGGATACTTGACGGCCTGACCGGCGGCAATATTTCGGTAGCACAGGCCATGGTGGCTGATACAGCCACACCACAGAACCGCGCAAAACGTTTCGGTATTCTTAGTTCTGCCTTTGCGTTTGGTTTTGTGGTCGGCCCGTTGATCGGCGGTTTGTTCAACAAGATCAGCCCGCAGGCGCCATTTTTTTTTGCTGCGGGCATTTCGTTGATTGGTACATTGTGCACCCTGTTTCTACTAAAAGAAACAAATCTTACAGATAAAAAAACACGGCTAACCTTCAATAGTAAATTTAAGTTTGCTTCACTCATCACCACGTTAAAACGCCCGATTATCGGTACGGCTATTTTTACCGGCTTTATGCTTACCATGGCACAGTTTACCATGATCATCGGTTTCCAAACGTTTAGTGTGGATATTTTGAAGATCACGCCTGCAACAATGGGCATTTTCCTGGCCTCGTTTGGCGTTTGCGGGATCATTGCGCAGCTGGGCGTTCCGCTTTTTACAAAGATCTTCCCGTCAAAAATCACTATACTGTTATTGTCAAGCGCGTTGTGTTTTGCGGCGATGTTCATATCCGGCTTCCTCACCGTTTTGGTTCCTTTTGCAATTTGTCTTTGTGTTTACGGATTGTTTAATGGCCTGCGTAACCCTATGCTCAATGCCATTATTGCCGACAATATCGACCATGCCGAACAAGGCAAAATATTGGGCATCAACCAGTCATACGCCTCAGTCGGGCAAACGCTGGGGCCGCTTACGGCGGGGGTAGCGGCGGCTTTTTCGGTACATAGCGTATTCATTTTATCGTCTTTCTATATTTTAGTTGCAACTTTGCTTTGTTTCCGGTTAAAGTCAAAATCATAATGCACGAATAAACACGAATTTAAATAATACGAATAGTCACGAATTTTTTCAAATTACACGAATTCTTTTGGGAAAAGTGTTAGGAACGCGAGTTCGCGGAGAGCATATACAAATTCGCGAGATTAGATATAATTTGCGCTAATTAGTGTAATTCAAAAAAATCGTGGAAATTCGTGTTTTTAATTAGCTATGCATCCACTAATTTTCAGGGAGATCCTCTCGGTAACGATGATCCTTTTTGCTATCATTGATATCCTGGGTGCTATCCCCATCATTATCGAAATGCGGCAGCGGGTAGGTCACATCCAAAGCGAAAAGGCAAGCATCGCGGTTTTGGTGCTGATGGTTGGCTTTTTATTTGGCGGGGAGGAGCTGCTTAGTATTATCGGCCTTGATGTTTCTTCCTTCGCTATCGCGGGATCGCTCGTGATCTTTATCATCGCCATGGAGATGATTCTTGGCGTTAGATTTTTTAAGGACGAAGTCGCCTCATCAGCATCAATTGTGCCATTAGCATTCCCGCTCATCGCCGGGGCAGGTACCATGACTACCCTGTTATCATTAAAAACACAATATCAAACATCAAATATTTTAGTAGGGATAGTGGTTAACACCCTGTTTGTCTATCTCGTGCTAAAAAATGTGCAATTGCTGGAAAGGCTGTTGGGGAAGACCGGGTTAAATATCTTGAGGAAAGCCTTCGGGATAATTTTATTGGCTATCGCGATAAAGCTGTTCAGGAGTAATACGCACTTGTAGCCCCTAACCCCCTAAAGGGGGAATTTTTGTTTTCCTTGTGCCTCATAGGGGCAAAACGTTTGTAGAAAAACAACAAGAGAGGAGGTTTTGCCACGTAGTGGCTACCCTTCACCCGTCTAACAGGTCGTGAAAAATGTATTTTTCATTGTATTCCACGGCATAATCTTTCAATATATCAAGGTATTCTTCGCGAAATGTTTTTTTGGTGTGATGTTGTTTTTGGTTCATAATGTATTTAACTACACCGTCTATTTGTGTGCGGCTGTTGCTGAATGCGCCATAGCCATCCTGCCAATAAAATTTTCTCTCTGTAAATTTTTCTTTGTTAATAAATTCAGAGCTATCGCCTTTTGCCACACGCATCATATCCGAAATGGATTGCTTTGGGTTAATCCCGACAAAAAAATGTAAATGATCCGGCATTGAATTGATCGCCAACAATTTATGCCCATTGTTTTGCAGAATGCCCGTAATATATTGATGAAGCCTTTCTTCCCAGGTAGGTTGTATTACCGCTTTCCGGTATTTTACAGCAAAAACGCAGTGAATGTAGAGTTGGGTAAAGGTATTTGACATAATGATAAAGGTATATTCAAAAATAACACTTTAAAGCAAATAGGCAAAGGGTAGCCGCTACGCGGCAATAATTGTTGGGGGCTTGTGGTGCTACAAACGTTTTGCCCCTATGGGGCAAAGCAATGTTCGTTATAGGGGGGCATTGTAAAAATACATTTGCCACATCGAAGCAATCCATTTAAAGGATTGCAGGTTTTTAACGTGTCGGCAAAGGGTAGCCGCTACGCGGCAATAATTGGGTGGTGGGTCGGGTTGCTACAAACGTTTTGCCCCGATGGGGCAAGGCGATTTTTGTTACAGGGCGCATTGTGAAAATACATTTGCCACATCGAAGCAAACCATTTAAAAGGATTGCAAGTTTTCAAAATAAGCCGCTACGCGGCAATAATTGGGGGTTGGACTTGTTGCTACAAACGTTTTGCCCCTATGGGCAAGGCAATGTTTGTTATAGGGTGGCATTATGAAAATGCATTTTGCCACATCGAAGCAATCCATTTAAAAGGATTGCAGATTTTTAACGTGTCGGCAAAGGGTAGCCGCTACGCGGCAATAATTGGGGGTTGGACTTGTTGCTACAAACGTTTTGCTCTTATGGGGCAAGGCAATGTTTGTTATAGGGTGGCATTATGAAAATGCATTTTGCCACATCGAAGCAATCCATTTAAAAGGATTGCAAGTCTTCAACATGTCGGCAAAGGGTAGCCGCTACACGGCAATAATTGGGGGTTGGACTTGTTGCTACAAACGTTTTGCCCATATGGGGCAATGCAATGTACATTAACAACATTTACAATTTTCTTTAAGACAGATGATACGTTACTTTAAATTAACCCCCTTGCCCCATAGGGGCAAAACGTTTGTAGAAAAATAAATAGTAAGACATATTGCCACGTAGTGGCTACCCATTATTGGCTTGACAGGCACAGATAAGTGTTTTTTATGGAGAATAATTTTATTGGCTATTGCGATAAAATTGTTCAGGAGTAATACGCATTTGTAGCCTCCCAAGGCCCCTAAAGGGGGAGTTTGATTTTTTACTTGCCGAAAAAACTTGCCAATGGGATTTCGGTAATCAAAGCATCATTTCCTTTCCGGCCCAATACAAAAAAGCTCCCGTTTCGAACTTTTCTATCTTCATCGGATTCTTCGAAATATCCCTTACCGGTCAAGCCTTTGGGTATGATTCTTTTGGCCAATATTTTGCCTTTATTGTCGACAAGATAAAGTTGGTGAGGCGCATTTAAATCGCTATTGCCCCAGAATACATAGTTATCATTCCATTTCCCAAGGAATTCGCATGAACTGAATTTGCCATTTTCCGGAATAATAAAAGATGGTACACCATATTCATTCGGGGATTTCCCAATAAACTTACCGGAAAGACTGTATCGTTCATACCACATAGCGGTGTCTCCCATTGCGCCGATAATGATAGAGCTATCTGTAAAAAAATATTGGTCTATATGTTTATCGGGGATATTGCAATAGGTTTTAATAATTAAGCCGGTTGAAGGATTTAGAACTTTTATAAGATTTTGATTTTTTTTTTCACCACCAAACGTGTACAGATTGTTTTTGTAGAAATAAAGCTGACGACCGGGCCACTCTTTATATGTTTTACGGACAATTTGTTTGGTGCCTGAGAATACCGCTAAACAATCCACTTTGTCCCCCCCTAAAAAGTAGAACGTTCCATCGTTATCAATCTCAAAACCATCTATTACCCAATCATTCATGTCCTGTTCTTTATAAAAGGGCACACCGTTGACATTGCTTAACGGTATGAGAGTTTGTTTTTTAGGAAATGACTGCGAGAAACATGAAAAAGTAATTAAGGCAATTAGTAAGGTTAAAGTTGTTTTTTTCATTCAGGTTGGACAATGATTCAGGAATATATTAGTTTAACATTCGTTACTAAGTTAACAATTCAAGCCGGATAAATCAAAAATTCCCTAGGGGGCTAGCCGCGCCACAAACATCGTATCCGCCTTATTCCCATACCCTTTTAAAACCGTTTGCTCCTCCAGCTTCAACCCCATTTCTTTCACCATAAAACTCACTATATCCTCATTCTCCGCTTTAAAAACAGAACACGTGATATAAACGAGCGGTTTACCGGGTTTAAGGTATTTAACCACATTGCGTGCGATGCCTTGCTGCAGGCGCTGGAAGAATTCAATCTTATGGGTATCAAATTGGCTGATCATCTCCGGCGTGCGACCCCAGGTGCCGGAACCGCTGCAGGGGGCATCAAGAATAATACCGTCGAAGGCGTAATCATGGAGGAGCAGATCGTTGTTTTGAGTAAGATCGAGCAGCTTTTTTTGGTATTTGGTAAGTCCCGCCTGCTGAAAGCGTTCATCCAAATTGGCTAAAATAGACTCGCGGATATCGGATACCACCAGTTTTACGGTGGGTTCCTGGTCGTGCAATAAAAGCGATTTGCCGCCTGACGCTGCGCAGGCATCCCACCAGTAATCCCATTTATTGGGCTTAAAATATCGGGCGGTTTGCTGCGAGGAATAATCCTGCACTTCGTACCAATGTGGATTGGTAATTATAGTTTCCAGCCGGGTACCGTTGGGCAGGGCTAAACAGCCGTTGCCTTCATCTTTAAAAGCAACTTCGGCAACAGCCAGTGCCGCTTTTACCTGGTTTTCAAAACCTTTATATACCCTGATAAACAGGTCCGGCTGAACAAAAAACGATTTTAGAAATGCATCTTTATCAATGTTTGCTGAAAGCTGAGTTGTCCATGGGAAAACATCATCCAAAGCAAAATCCGGGTGTACGGCTTTTACCATGGTCAGTTTATCGGTTAGGGTAAAATCAATACAGGCGGCCCATTCGGGTTTAAAATGCTGTAGAAATGAGTTGAGCTGCGTATTGCACAAAAACTCTGCTATAAAAAGGCGTTCATCGGCCGGTAAATTGGGTAATGCCCGGCCCAGGCGGAAATAATTATAAACCAAACGACTGGCAACCCGCCGGTCGGTTGAGCCCATCTGCTTGTTCTGGCGGTAAAAGCCGGGTAGAAATTTGCTTAAGGGCGTTTCTGCCGGATATTCATCCAAAATACGCTGAAACGTTTTAAGCTGGTTTATTGCCTTCATTCTACCTTTTTCAGCTCAAAGTTAGCATATTTATACACGGAAACATGGGTATTTATCCATCCAAGCCCTGCTTTTTTCTCAAACTTAAAATCATTATGCAAACCCGAAAAATCCGTTTGCGCCAAATTTTTAAGATTACCCGCTGAAAGTTGCCGCCCCAAATACATGCCTTCGTCAAATCCTTTTATGGCGAATGCGGTGGCATCGGTATGGTAGGTTTCGCGGTAGCGCCGCATAAAGGCAACGATGTTTTCGGCTTTGTAATTGATCCGGTCAGACGATGTAATATAGGTATCCAGCCGTTGCAGCAACTCGGCCTTTAAAAAGGAAAAGTTAACCCAATTGGGATGCCCGAAAACGGTTACCGGGTACAAATTATGCAATGAATCCAACGACCGCAGCGTGATGGTTAAAAAATGCTGGTCGGTTGCTGGTATGATAAATATATTTGCGCCGGTAGTACTGAATTGCGGCACCAGTGAATTTAACTGGCCGTGGATCACCGTTAGGGTAATTATTTTGATGTGCTTTTTCCCCAGGCTGTCAATTGCCCTTTTTAAGGGGATGAGGTATTCATTTTCTTCATTAAAGCCCGAGCGCAACACAAACACCTTCTCAGGATTGATTTTTTCCTTGATATACCTCGCGGCTGCCCAGGCATGGTACTCCAGCGGCGGTATCATGGTAATTACCTGCTGGTTTTTGTAAGCGGAAGGCGACGCCGGCGACAGTGGGGAAACCACGGGCTGGTGCATGCTGGTAAAGTTACCGGTAAAAGCTTTTATATCATCCGGAAACACAGGGCCCACCACCAGGTCGCTGGCCCTTATGGCAGGATTATTGGCGAGGCTGTGCGATTGCGCTTTGTCGCCCCGGGTATCATAAACCATCAGCTTATAATTATACCCCTGGCCTGTAAGCGAATCGAGCGCTAATTTAAAGCCCTGGTAATAGCCAAGGGCAATGTCAGCTTCGTGCAGGCTTGATGTGGTATAGGACGCCCCCGGCGCCAAATGATCGAGCCCAAAAGGCAGCAATAAAGCTATCGTGGATGTTTTTGGCGCTGCCGGCTTATTCTCCTTTTCGGGTGTTTTATCGGCGGCCTTTTCCGGTTCCTTATGTACAGGGCGTACCGTTACAGGCTGCAGTTTTGGTGAACATGCAGCCCCCAGCAGCGCTATAAATAAAAAGATGAACCACCTATTCCCACTCAATGGTTGCAGGCGGTTTACTACTGATGTCATATACTACCCGGTTAATTCCTTTTACATTGTTGATGATCTCGTTACTGATCTTCGCCAGCAAGTCATAAGGCAGGTGGCACCAATCGGCTGTCATCCCGTCTAACGATTCCACTGCGCGCAGGCAGATCACGTTTTCGTAAGTGCGTTCATCGCCCATAACACCTACCGATTGTACCGGTAGAAATATGGACCCTGCCTGCCAAACTTTATCATAAACACCGGCCGACCGCAAATTGTTGATATAAATCGCATCGGCTTCCTGTAAAATAGCCACTTTTTGTGGTGTAACTTCGCCTAAGATCCTGATGGCCAGGCCCGGACCAGGGAAAGGGTGCCTGCCTAAAATGTTCGGATCAATGCCCAAAGCCTTGCCTACACGGCGTACTTCGTCTTTAAATAAGGTATTTAAGGGCTCAACTACCTTTAGTTTCATAAAATCAGGCAGCCCGCCCACATTATGGTGCGATTTAATGGTGGCCGACGGCCCTTTTACCGAAACGGACTCGATCACGTCGGGGTAGATAGTGCCTTGTCCCAGCCATTTCACATCCTCCACCCGGTGCGCCTCATCATCAAAAACTTCGATGAATACGCGGCCTATAGCTTTACGCTTTTTCTCGGGATCGGTTAAGCCAGCCAAAGCATCATAAAAACGCTGTTTGGCATCAACCCCCTTTATATTGAGGCCCATGTGCTGGTACGAATCCAATACCGATTGGTATTCATCCTTGCGCAGCAGCCCGTTATCTACAAAAATACAATGCAGGTTTTTGCCGATGGCATGGTGCAGCAATACCGCCGCCACCGATGAATCCACACCGCCGGATAACCCCAATACCACTTTATCATCGCCCAGCTTTTCTTTAAGTGCAGCTATCGACGTTTCAACAAAGGAATCAGGCGTCCAGTCCTGGCTGCAACCGCAGATATCCACCAAAAAGTTAAACAGCAATTGCTTGCCATCAACACTGTGTGTTACTTCCGGGTGGAACTGGATACCGTATGTTTGTGTGTTTTTTACATGGAAAGCGGCAACTTTAACCGTATCCGTACTGGCGATCACCTCAAAATCATCACCAATGCTGGCAATGGTATCCCCGTGAGACATCCACACCTGCGAACCAGGTAATATCAGCTTAAAAAGCGGGTTATGCTCGCTGATGTATTGCAAATTGGCGCGGCCGTATTCGCGCGTGCTGGAAGGCAATACTTCGCCGCCGTTATTGTGCGCGATATGTTGTGCTCCATAGCAAACGCCTAAAACAGGCAAAGTGCCATGAAATTTTTTAAAATCGAAATTGGGCGCGTCGTCCTGTCTTACAGAGTACGGGCTGCCCGAAAGGATGATGCCCTTTACACTGCTGTCAACTTCAGGAAAATGATTGAATGGGTGGATCTCGCAGTAAATATTGAGCTCCCTGACACGGCGCGCGATGAGTTGCGTAAACTGCGAGCCAAAGTCAAGAATAAGGATTTTTTCTTGCATGGGCAAAGATAGAGATTAGATTTGAGATGTGAGATATGAGATGTGAGAATTTCGGGTTTCGAATTTTGGATTTCGGATTTTTTGAAACATATGCTATAGAATTCTCAAATAAGCATTAGTTTTAGGTAATTAATCAGTATGAAAATTTTAATTTCCCTTGCCTTTTCCCTTATCGTTATTGTAACCCCAGCCGGATCACAGGATTTGCCCGCCAATAAAACGGAACGAAAAATTGTCCGACTGATAACAAACTTGCCCGAAATTGTTGCTGATAATAAATACATGACTAAAAAAGGTAGGCCTTACATCATATATATTGAAAATAAGGCCGGGGATTTGGATAATTGTTACCATGTAGCTGTTTCCGAATACAATGGGGTAAACCTTGTACCCCATCATAGATTTCTTGTAGAGGCTAAAACTTATCGGATATATTACTTGGATTTTTGGAATGATAATTTTAAGCCCTCCTCTCAACGTATGGCGGAAACGTAAGGGCTTTAAAGCTGGCCCAATATAAGTTTTCACAATCCTTTCTATTTATATAAATCCAATTAATCCCCAAAATCCATTTCATCCAGGCTCGGACAATAGTTGGATTGTTGTAAATTGCGACTATATGCTCGAAATTATAAAAGAAAAATTACGCGAATTAGAAAAGGAAAATCATATCAGGATTTTATATGCCTGTGAATCTGGCAGCAGGGCTTGGGGATTTCCATCGCCTGACAGCGACTTTGACGTTCGTTTTATTTACGCCAGGACGACCAATGACTACCTCAGCATTCATGAAATCGGCGATGTTATTGATTTACCTGTTAATGAAGTGCTTGATATTGGTGGATGGGATGTTAAAAAAGCGCTGAAACTATTTTTAAAATCGAACGGACCGCTATATGAATGGCTACAATCGCCGATAGTTTATATGGATGAATCGGGTTTAGCACCTGAATTGCAACAATTAATGCCCAAATACTTTTCATTAAGGGCCGCTGGTAATCATTATTTATCGATGGCAATTAATACAGTTAATGACGATTTGCAAGGCGACCAGATAAAAATGAAACGTTATTTTTATGCATTGAGGTCGGCATTAGCCTGTAAATGGATAGTCGAAAGGCAAACCGTTCCGCCAATGGAGTTTGGTGCATTGCGGGTGCTGGTTGATGATAAATTTTTCCAAAGGGATATTGACGAACTGCTGAAACTGAAGGCGGTAAGCGATGAAAAAAAGCTAATTAAACCTTTCCCTGTTTTGGATGATTGGTTAAATGCAACTTTGACAATGTGCAAAGAATTAATGGGGCAAATACCCTCTAACCATCAGCCTGCAGGTGAATTGAATGCTGTTTTTCGCAAATACATCGCATTATGAATTTTGCCCAGTTACAACAACAACGGGAATTTATCCTTTTGGATTGTATCAGTGGAAGTCGGGCTTACAATCTGAATTTGCCAGGCTCTGATATTGATAAGAAGGGCATTTTTATCCTGCCAAAAAAGGAATTGTATGGTTTTGAATCCTGCGAGCAGGTATCAAATGATAGTAATGATGAAGTTTATTTTGAGATTAAACGATTTCTGGAGCTATTAACAAAAAACAATCCGAATATCCTCGAGTTGTTGAACACCCCCGCTGATTGTGTGCTCTACAAGCATCCTTTAATGGATAAGATAAAGCCGTCCGACTTTTTGTCAAAATTATGCCTTGATACATTTGCCGGTTATGCCCAGACACAAATCAGGAAAGCAAGGGGTTTGAATAAAAAGATCAATAAACCAATGGCAAACGCACGGAAATCTGTTCTGGATTTTTGTTATGTAATTTACAAAAATGGAAGTGTGCCGTTAATTTCATGGTTGAAAGAAAATAATCTTGTTCAGGAAGATTGTGGCTTGGTTAATTTGGATCATTTCAGAAATGTTTATTTACTATACCATCAAAAGCAACTGTCAGGTGGTAGCTGGTTTAAAGGGATAGTTTCCGGGCGAGATTCGGACGACGTTCAGTTGAGTTCCGTACCTGAAAATATTGAACCATTGGCGACAATGAATTTTAATAAAGATGGCTATTCAACCTATTGTAAAGAGTACAAAGAATATAGGGAATGGGAAGAAAAGCGAAACCAGGCGCGTTATGAAAGTACGCTATCACATGGCAAGAGCTATGACGCCAAAAACATGATGCACACATTCAGGTTGTTAAATATGGCGGAAGAGATAGCTTTATATAACCAGGTAATAGTACATAGAGAAGACCGCGAGTTCTTGCTGAAAATACGCAGCGGCATATTTGAGTTTGACGATTTAATGAATATGGTGGAAGAAAAGATGGAGAAGATAAAGGGATTATACAAAAAGTCCGATTTGCCCGAATACCCCGATCTTAAAAAAGCAGAAGATATTTTGATAGAAATAAGGGAAGAGTTTTATTAATTTTATTTCATCATGCAAAGATTACCAACTTTCTAATGTTTAAAAAGAGATTTGACAATTCGTCAAGAGTTGTCAAATCTAACCGAATAATAATCTATGATGAACAGTAATAAACGCGATGCCAACGGGCAATTACTGCATGGCCCGGTAAAGGAATATTTTAAAGATGGCAAAGTAAGCGCGGAAGGCAGATATGTACATGGCAGCAAAACCGGCGAGTGGAAATATTATTTTTTAAGCGGAGGACTTAGAGCCATCGGCAATTTTGTTAACGACCAGATGGATGGCCCCTGGAAATGGTATCGCGAAACCGGCGTCCTGATGCAAACCGGCTCCTTTAATAACGGCGAAAGAGCCGGAATTTGGGAGCGCTATCATGCCGAAGGCGGTTTATTTGATTCGGGTGAATATATTGGCGAAAAGAAAATAGGGGAATGGAAAACCTGGGATAAAGCAGGGAATTTAACAAAAACGAAGAAGTATAATCCTTAATATCTTTATAATGACGGAGCAAAAACGGGGTGCCATAAAAAAATTGAAGCTAACCCTCTTTTTTGCCTGCAAAAGAGAGGGTGAACGAGCCTGCCTGCCGCGGGCAGGCGTAGCGACGTTCGGGTGAGTCAACCCTGCGGACATTACCGCCAATGCATGGCGGCGAGTTGACTCACCACGACTTCGCTACGCTGGTCGACCCTCTCTGCCGAAATCGGCAAAGAGGGTAAGAAAGTTTCAGCTAATTATCGCTTTAAATATATTCTTTGAAAAACTACCCAATAAATGCCACTTACCACCCGCCTCGCCACGTTTGCTGATATCCCTGCGCTGAATGCAATGATCGTGCTATCGGTTAGGGGATTAAGTACCGCGTATTATACCCCCGGCCAGATTGAAAGCGCCATCAAATATGTTTTTGGCGTAGATACCCAGTTGGTTACTGACGGTACCTACTACATTGCTGAATTGGATGGAAAAATAGTTGGCTGTGGCGGATGGAGCAGGCGCAATACACTCTACGGCGGCGATCAGCATAAAGAAATTGAAGATCCTTTACTCGACCCAAAGCAAGATGCCGCCCGCATCCGCGCATTTTTTGTGCACCCGGATTATGCCCGGCAGGGGATAGGGACGCTGATCATCAATGTTTGCGAGGCCGCCGCGAAAGAAAATGGCTTTACCAGTTTTGAATTGGGCGCAACTTTGCCGGGCGTACCGCTTTATACCGTAATGGGGTATGAGGCGATTGAAAGGATTGACGCCCCATTGCCTGATGGCGAAGTTTTGGGCATCGTGAAGATGGGGAAACCTGCCTAATTTAAAATCGGGTATCCATATCTATTTCCGGGAAACTATATTTACATAAAATTAAAACGATGATTAAACACAATACCTATTTTGAAGGCAATGTGCAAAGCCTGGGCTTAGAAACAGAAAAAGGATACGCTACCGTAGGCGTAATGCAGGCAGGCACTTACCAGTTCGGTGCCACCGCAAAGGAAACAATTAAGATCATATCCGGTGTTTTCGGCACCAGGTTACCCGGAAAAGATTGGGTTAAAACCGGGGTTGATGAAGTGTTGCATATCCCGGCGGATACCAAATTTGATGTATTGTGCGAAAGTGACGTAGCTTATATCTGCTATTACGGATAGTACCAGGCATTTTTTAATGTTTATTTAGGTTGATAATTTATGCCCTTAGGAAAAAAGCAACTTCCTGATTTAAAGATCGGCATTATAGGCGCTGGTCAACTGGGGTTGACGATGGCGCAGGTTTTCATCAGGTCCTTTTTACCTGTTCAAAACCTGTTTATCTCCTTTAAGGGCAGTCCTCACACCAAAAAAACAATTGAAGGCTTTGGTCTATCGGATCAGGTGGTGCCAGTTGAAGAATTGTGCATGGCTGCGGATCTTGTGTTTATATTCATTCGTCCTCAAAGCTTTATTGATTTCAGGATAACATTAATCGGTGAGAATACTTTGTTTGTATCGGGGATGGCGGGCATTCCCTTAGCCAGCCTGCAAAAGGTTTTCGGTAAAAACGTATGCAGGATCATGACGAGCGGACCCGATACCATCCGCCAAAATAAGGCAATGGCTGCCATTTGCCCGTTTAATGAAACAGTGAACCGGATCATTACAACAAGCGGATTTACCCCGATGATTTTGAACAATGAGCAGGAATTGCATTATTTTACCGTTGGGGTTTGTTTGCCCGCGGCGCTTGTCCTGGCTAAAAAGATTGGAATTGATGTTGAAAGTGAGTTCGAAGATTTGAAGCCGGGTTATGCCGTCATCCGGCAGCTTTATGTATGGGCGAAAGGCGTAATTCCTGAATTTGCATCAGACAAGGACGCCGAAGATTATGTGCATAAAATGGCAACGCCCGGCGGAATTACGGAAGCGATATTAATCAATCTTAGAAAAAACAGGGATTTATTGCAGGCAGTGGAAGCAGGGGTAGAGCGAAGTATGGCTATTTCGGATGAGTTTAGTTGATTGGTTGATTAAGTTAGCGTGACAGCCAATTATAATCTTATAATCCTAAAAATCTTACGAACGGCGAAGCCATCTTGAGTTCCGTTAAAAATAAATTACTAACGAAAAATCATAGTCAAACAAAGCAAGAACCGGGTTTTATCCCCCGCGGCGCACGGGTACATTTGTGTTGTTAAATAATCAAATCATGAGCACACAGGAAAGTATCAATTACGAGCGCATTGCTGAGGCAATAAATTATATAAAACAAAATTTTAAGGAACAACCCAACCTGGATTTGGTGGCCGAAAAGGTAAACCTAAGCCCCTTCCATTTTCAGCGTTTATTTACCGACTGGGCCGGTATCAGCCCCAAAAAGTTCCTTCAATATTTAAGCCTGGATTATGCCAAAGGAATCTTAAAAAACGACCAGGCCACCTTATTTGATACTGCCTTTGAAACCGGCCTTTCCGGTACAGGCCGCTTACACGACCTGTTTATTAATATTGAAGGGATGACACCGGCAGAGTATAAAAATGGCGGTAAATCGCTCCATATTAATTACAGCTTTGCCGAAAGTCCGTTTGGCAATATCATCGTGGCATCAACGCTCAAAGGCATTTGCTATATGGCATTTGCTGATGACAGGGACGATGCATTTAGCCAATTGCATGCACAGTTTCCTAATGCCAGCTACAGCCAAATGGTTGACGTCCTTCAGCAGGATGCCCTGTTTATTTTCAAAAACGACTGGTCGCATTTATCCAATATTAAATTGCATTTAAAGGGCACCAATTTTCAGTTGAAGGTTTGGGAAGCCTTGCTGAATATCCCGGTTGGCGGTTTATCGACTTATTCATCGGTAGCAAAAGCCATTCACCAGCCAACTGCGAGCAGGGCCGTCGGCAGCGCGGTGGGTGATAACCCGGTAGCATTTTTGATCCCCTGCCACAGGGTCATCAAATCAACCGGAGAATTTGGCCAATACCATTGGGGCGCTACCCGTAAAACAGCCATCATTGGCTGGGAAGCGGCACAGTTGAGTTTGGTTGGTTAAAATTGGTTGATTAGGTTGACTACGTTATATTAGGTTGATTATTTGTTTTCTGAATAGTAAAGATGGATATAAGAGAAAGAATTGCCTTGCTGGATTGGGCCCGCATAACGGAAGATATGCACAAAAAAGGGTATGCCGCTGCGTCCAATGTTTTATCGGGCGCTGATTGCGATGAACTTATTAATCAGTATTGCAGCGGGAATTTATACCGAAAAACGATCATAATGGAGCATCATGGTTATGGTTTGGGCGAATACAAATATTTTCAATACCCCCTGCCGGCATTGGTACAACAATTAAGGGAATGCGTTTACCCAAAACTGGCGCCTATTGCCAATAACTGGATGCGTGTTTTAAACATCGATAAACAATTTCCCGGGAGTTTGTCGGAATTGCTGGAGCTTTGCCATGTCAGCGGTCAATAGGCCTACGCCGCTAATATTGCGATACAGCAAGGGGGGTATAACACCTTGCACCAGGACCTTTATGGCGATGTGTATTTTCCGATACAACTGGTTTTGTTTTTAAATGAACCGGGTGAAGACTACGAAGGTGGCGAATTTGTGCTGGTGGAGCAAAGGCCCCGGGCACAATCAAAAGCGATTGTGCTAAAGCCAAAAAAAGGTGATATGCTGCTGTTTACCACCAATTTCAGGCCTGTAAATGGGAGCAAAGGCTACCACCGTGTAAACATGAAACATGGCGTAAGTGAACTTACGGCAGGTATCCGGCATACACTGGGTATTATTTTTCATGACGCGGCATGATCAGGCATACTTCATTAGGCGATACAGCGTTTAAACGCAGCAGGAATTTAAAAATACTGCTCGATAAAAAGGAAATAACCTTTGCCGGCAACGTAAAGCTGAAAATATATGGTACATTGAATTGCTCAGCCGGTAAAAGGATGAAGCCTGCGAACCGGGTTTTCTTTTGTTTGGAAACAGAAGCAATTGAAATGGGCTACCGGCCTTGCGGGCATTGTATGGCCGGCACCTATAAAAAATGGAAAGATGCTTTAAATAAGTTGATTAAGTTGGATTGAGGTGATCCAATAAAAAAGTATAAAAAGAGATTTTAACTTTCACAATCAACTTAATTAACCATTCACTTAATCAACCCAATCAACCAATAAAATGCTAAAAAGGTTTTTTATATTCATATTTCTTTGCTTTACCGGACTGCTTGCACATGCGCAGGTACTTTCTGTTGACTCTGTTTACAGCAAATACCTTGATTTTAATTTGGCGCGGTTCCAGGGCGAACAGGACAAGGTTTTGGAGCTGGGCGAGGCCATTATTCCTTATGCAGACAAACTGCCGGAAAAAACAAGGATCAACTTTTATTTTGGCGTCGGCAAAATGTATGAAGATGATAGCCAGCCGGATAAGGCAATCGTTTTTTATGTTAAAGTAGCGGCAGCAGTGCCCGATTATTACGTGGCGCACCGTGCGCTGGGTTATTTGTATTTGGATAAAGCAAAAAAGATTGAAGCAAGAATGAACGATGCAACTGATAAGGCGGCAAAGGATAGTTTGTTTGCCACATATGTAAAGGCGGTACAAATGGCTTTGCCACACCTGGAAAAAGCCCAGGCCTGCGACCCCAGTGATGATACCCTTAACATCATTAAAGACCTGTACGCAAAGAGCCATAATACCGCCGGCCCCGATTTATTAAATGACCGGCTTAAACGGTTAAGTAAGGATTGTATGGATGTTTTGAGCGACAATTAAACAATTTTGTTTTATTTTGGCGCCTCAATGAAAGTCAGCAAAGTTGTAACGAAAATTGTTCTCAGGATATTTGTCATCCTGTTAGTCGCGGCCATGGTACCTTTGTTCCAGGGTGATCAAGCTAAATTACAGCATATTTATTTAACCTTTCATTATTCCTGGCAACTTGTATTTCCCGCAATTATCATTGTTTCTTTCCTTTTTCTGCTGATCACTTGTGGCCTTAAAAAATTTAACGAACCCGAAATGAACTGGCTGCTGGTGTTAAATACCATCATATTGCTGGCCTATATTATTGCTATTTCAATCAAGATAATGCAGATTGTTGGGTGAGTTTTAGGTAAAAGGTTAAAGGCGAAGGGTAAAAGGTTTTAAGATATGGTAGCATCTGGTCGAAAATTGTAATATTTTGTACCTTTTGCCTTTAACCTTTCGCCTTTCACCTAAAAAATCAGGTTTTATCTTCTTTAACTGCCTTCATTTTTTTTGTGGCTGATTTGCTTTCTTCCTGCCCGCTGCCCAATAAATAGCCCCAGGGTTTCAGGCTGTCAACCCTATCGAAGATGATCTTAGTGATGGCGAGCATCGGTATGGAGAGGAACATACCGGATAAACCCCATATCATTTCCCCCAAAATAATCCCAAGGAAGGTAACCAATGCATTCAGCTTTACCTTTGATCCGACAATAGTTGGCAATAAAAAATTTGAATCCACCACGTGTATAAGCAGTACACTTCCCGCTACTAACGCTGCATCTCTTACACTGCCTGTGGCAAAGGTTATTATCGAACTGAGCAGCAAAGCAGTAAAAATGCCCAGGTAGGGGATAACGTTAAAAAGCGCCACAATAATGCCAAGCAATACGGCATATTTAATGCCGATGAAAAAGAAAAACGTGCAGGCCAGGCAAGCCACTACAAACATCTCAAGCAACAATCCAAGGATGTATTGTCTTAAAATGCTCTGGATATTTCCAACAATATCATGCACCACCGCAGCATGGTCATCGCTGAAAACCCAAACAATAAAGCGGATAAGCAGGGCGCGGTATAACAAAATTAAAAAAGTGAATATGAGGATAAAAACGTAAAACAGCATAAGAGACGATACAGCGTCAAAAGTTTGGCCCACCACTTCGCCGCCTGATGCCATAATCTTTTTTGTGGTATCCTCAACATAAACCATCTGTTTGGAAGCATTGATATGGAAAGCGTGCTGCACCCATTCAGAAAGATCTTTTAATGATTGGCCCACCTGGCTTTTTAACATCGGCCAGTCGCTTGTAAGGCTTCCGATCTGCGAACCTACCAGGTACAGGATTCCTCCAACAAAGGCTAAAAGCAGCAGGATGGAAAAAAGAGAAGACAAAGTTCTTGAAAACCGTAGCCTGTTTTCAAGAAAAGTGGCTATCGGCAACAGCAAAATGGCAAACAGAAAGCCGAATATTAAAGGGTCGAGAATTTCTTTGGCCAGGATGACAAGGTATCCAAGGGCAATAAGCCCGACCAGCACCAAAGAAAGTTTTTCGTAAAAGGGGTGTTCTGCTTTTTTTGCCGGCATAATTAATTAAGGGGTTTAAATATATTAATCAGTGAACACCAGTTTTATTTAATGGTTTGAAGATAAGAATAATCGGGTAAAATTATTTTTTTAATAAAAAATCGTGGAGACGCCACGTTTTGCAATGCCGATTATTTTTTTTTGCAGAATGTTTTTGGCAATGATTTTGCTTGCGGAGATAATTGTTAACCTAATGAGAAATGTTATGGCAAAGTATTCAGTAAAAGCACAGGAAAAGGTGCGTGAAAACATGCACGAAATGAAAGAAGGCAAATTAAAAAGCGGCCGCAGTGGTAAAAAAGTAACGGATCCAAAACAGGCAGTTGCTATCGGTTTATCTGAAGCACGAAAAGAAGGCGCGAAGGTGCCGAAGCAGAAATGAGTCTGATTTTAAGTAGAGGCTGTTGCCAAAGTATTTCCATATAAAAAGTAACCGAATTGCATTTTGAAACTTTAGGTCTTTGTGACCATAGTGTGCTTTCTTAGTGCCCATTGTGGTAAAAAAACAAACCACTAACACTAAGTTCAAATTTTATTTCGTTTGCTTGTCAGTTCACAGACTTTTGAGACAGCCTCTGTCAATGGCTTTTATTTGTAAAGGCATCCATTATATCCATCAGCACCACCGCTTCATCAATGGAACAGGGATTAGGCCCTTCATCATTAAAGAAAGCGACAATTTTTTCGATCATGGGTTGCTGGATGTGTTCAGGATGCGTAAAATTTAAAGTTTGTTCGCCATCATCGGTTTTCCAGCTGATGTAATTACCAAAAAACGGGAAGGTTATTTTTCCTTTTGTGCCAATGATCTCGCAGGAATCAGTGGTTTGGCTTTCAGCAACATTAAAGCACCACGAACCATTTACCACTACTTTATTTTTAAATAATATTTCCCCGCAAACGTGGTCGTCAGCCGGTGTGGTATTTGATTGGTTTAGTGAAAAGCCATGGTAATGCTCCGGCTCGCCAAAATAATACAACATCAGATCGAGCTGGTGGGGGGCAAGGTCATGGAAGTAGCCGCCGCCTGACAGTTCCGGCTGTACCCGCCAGTTATCGGTAACATCAGCAACCAGCGCCGGCTTTCGGCTTTGCCACATCCTGATCTGCACCGTACGTACTGCGCCTATCAATTCACTATCCAGTAATTGTTTTACTTTTAAAAACATGGGCACCGCACGGCGGTAATGTGCAACGGTAAGTTTTTGGTTGGGATGTTGTTTTACGGCTTCAGCAATTCGCCGGGTTTCACCGGCATTCCGCGTTACCGGCTTTTCTACATAAACATTAAGGCCTTTTTTCAAGGCAGTTATAGCGTAATCCATATGCGATGCCGGCGGCGTTGCAATGTAAATAGCATTGAGGCCTTCGTGGTTCATCAGTTCGTTGGCATCGCTGTACCAGTTGCCTACACCATGCCGCAGGGCATAATCAGCCGCTTTTTCGGCATCACGGCGCATTACGGCAACCAGGTTGCTACCAGCAATTTTATTAAATGCGGGTCCGCTTTTTTTTTCGGTTACATTACCGCAGCCTATTATTCCCCAGTTGATTGTATTCATAATCGTATCAGAGGGATGTCACCCTATTATTTCAAAATGCTTTCAATTTGTGTCAATTCCTCCTCCGAAAATTCAGTATTATCCAAACATTTCAGTGAATCGGTGATCTGTTCGGGTTTGCTGGCGCCTATCAGCACCGAAGTGATGCGCTGGTCTTTCAATATCCAGGCCAATGCCATTTGGGCAAGTGTTTGCCCGCGTTTTACAGCTATATCGTTCAACTTTGAGATCTGGCTGATCCTTTCATCGGTTACATGGCTTTTCTGTAAAAAAACACCCGATTTGGCAACTCTTGAATCTTCAGGAATACCATGCAGGTATTTATTAGTAAGCAAGCCCTGTGCCAATGGTGAAAATGGAATACACCCAACGCCGTCTTTTTCAAGCACATCCAGCAAGCCGCCTTCCACCCAGCGCTCAAACATTGAATATTTTGGTTGGTGGATCAAACAGGGCGTACCCAGTTTTTTTAATATCGAAATCGCTTCGTCGGCTTTATCCGCCGGGTAATTGGAAATACCTGCGTAAAGGGCTTTTCCCTGCCTAACGATCAGGTCAAGCGCGCCCATGGTTTCTTCCAGCGGGGTTTCCGGGTCGGGGCGGTGATGGTAAAATATATCCACATATTCCAGCCGCATCCTTTTTAGGCTTTGGTCCAGGCTGGATACTAAATATTTTTTGGAACCCCAGTCCCCGTAAGGGCCATCCCACATGGTATAGCCGGCCTTGCTGGATATGATCATCTCATCGCGGTAGCCGCGAAAATCTTCATGCAGGATTTGCCCGAAATTTGTTTCCGCCGAACCCGGCGGCGGGCCATAGTTGTTGGCAAGGTCGAAATGGGTGATCCCGCTGTCAAAAGCGGTGTGCAGGATCTTACGGAAATTCTCGGCTACATCCACACCCCCGAAATTATGCCACAAACCCAGCGAAACTGCCGGGAGTTTCAGCCCGCTTTTTCCGCAGCGGCGGTATCGCATGTTTTTGTATCTGTCGGGTGATGGGAGGTATGTCATAAATGCTTGAAATGCTGTTTGCCGTTAAAATTAGCCTTTAAAAATAAATTCGAAAGGGTTTTATTAAGATTTACATCAGTATTTGGATTTTTGTCATTACGAGCGAGGGACGAGCGCGGCAATCGCGAACCTTGCATTTCCGCCAGTTCACTTCGCCAGACAAAGTTCGCGATTGCTGCGCTGCAATGACAAATTTTGTAAGTATGATACATTTGCGCTAACCGCATCCATCTTAAAAATGGCTAAGATCACACCACCTCTGCCACCACAAAAGTGCTACCCCCAACAAAAACCAGGTCGTTTTCGCCTGCGTTTTTTTGGGCCGCTTGCAGCGCATCATTAACCGATGAATAAACCTCACCGTTCAACCCAAAGCTTTCTGCTTTTAACTTTAAGTTTTCCGCTTCCAGTCCGCGGGGAATATCGGGCCTGCAAAAATAATAGGTGCAATCCACAGGTAGCATCGCTAAGATCTTGCTGAGGTCCTTATCATTCACCACCCCGATCACAAAATGAAGGTGATCATAGTTTACTGCCGCAATATTTTGCAATACTTCGTTTATTCCTTCGGGGTTATGCCCGGTATCACAAATGGTTAAAGGGTGTTTGCTTAAAACTTCCCAGCGGCCATGCAAGCCGGTTAAGGTTTTTACCTGCCTTAAGCCTGTTTGAATATGTTCATCCGTAATGTTAAAACCCTGCCGGCGAAGTTCCTCCACAGTTCTTAAAACCGTTTTTACATTTTTAAGCTGGTAACTTCCGGTTAGGTCAAGTTTTAAGTCTAAAGTCTTGAGTCTTGAGTCAGTAGTCTCAGGTGGGTAAATAACAGTTACCTCCAGGTATTCTTTTGTTTTTTTGTCTTGATTACTGGCTCTTGATTCTTGGTTCTCATCAACAAACATCTCCGAAGCAAACAAAATCCCGCTATTTTCTTTTTTTGCCTTGGCGATAAAAACATCCGCTACCTCTTCCTGGTATTCCCCGATAATAACGGGAATGTTTGGCTTGATGATCCCTGCTTTTTCAGCGGCGATTAATGGCAATGTATCGCCCAAAATATTCATATGGTCCCAGCCGATATTGGTGATGACGGATAGGAGCGGGGTGATGATATTGGTCGAATCCAATCGCCCGCCCAGGCCAACTTCAATAATGGCAATATCAACTTTTTCCGTGGCGAAAAAATCAAAAGCAAGCCCAACGGTCATTTCAAAAAAGGAGGGGCGGATCTCCTCAAAATCCGGCTGATGTTCAGCTACAAAATCAATTACCTCCTGTTCGCTGATCATTTCACCGTTGATCCTGATCCGTTCCCTAAAATCTTTAAGGTGAGGCGAAGTGTACAGCCCTGTTTTATAGCCGGCTGTTTGCAAAACTGCCGCCAGCATGTGCGAGGTTGAACCTTTGCCATTGGTGCCACCAATATGAACGCTTTTGAATTTATGCTGTGGATCATCCAAACGCCGGCAGAGTTCTATGGTATTATCAAGATTGGCCTTATAGGCGGATTGACCGACTCGTGTAAATAACGGAAGCTGGCTGTAGAGGTAATTAATGGTCTCCGGGTAGTTCATTGTTTTAGTCCATGGTATATAGTCCGTAGACCATGGCAAAAATAGGGTTTTGGAAGCAAAAAGTTATTGATAATGGACCGTGGTCTATCGGACCAAATAATCAATCCACATCAAATTTAAATACGATCTGGCCTTTTTGGTTGCCATTAGCCGGGGAGGATGATGTTAAGTGAGAGTTTTTTACGGCGCTGATACATCGGTTAATCAGGTCGAGGTCGCCCATACGTGTTTTCCGGTCGGCATGTGCCTCAACAATATTGCCGCTTGGGTCAATGGTAATATCAATAACTACACGGCCTTGCATGCGGCTGCTATTTTTCACATCGGGCATACTAACAAAACTCCACTGTGTGCCGCTTACGCCGTTGCCATTACCGCCATCCCCATAATTATTTGCCAGGGGAGAACCATTTTTGCTGCCCTGGTTGCCTGGTGTGGTAGTGGTGCCATCGCCCCCGCCTGATCCGGTTTTAGATGGGCCATGGTATAACGCGTTTTGGTTTACTACTTCTTTATGAACGGGTTTGGCCGGCGTGGTGGCGACTGCTTTACTCGCTTTTTTTGAATTGGCGGCCACTTCCGGCGCATCCTCGTTTGTTTGGGTAACTACCTTTTCGTTGCTGGTAGCTACCTGGCTTTTTTGCTCGGTGGGTTGGGCCTGGGTAACTTTTGATGGTTGCGTATGATTGGCTTTGGGCGATACCGAGGGCTCTTCCACACTGTTAATATCATTCCCCATTCCCGCCTCGGATGTGCCGTAATTTACCAGGATACCACCCGTACCATCATCCTGGATGGGGGGATCTTTAAAGATGATGAAATAACACAAAGCCATCATTACAGCAAGTATAATACCTGTTGCTAAAAAGGCCTTTGGATAATTATTTTCTTCCTGGTGTTCCATTGTTAGTTCATGGTTCATGGTTGATGGTTCATAGTGTTTTGCGGCTTTGCCATGAACTATGAACCATCAACCATCAACTTCTTTATTTCGGTATCGTTGCTAAAACGAGTTTTATATTTAATTTATTTGATATATCCATCACCTCAACAATGTCCTGTATGGCCACTGTTTTGTCGACATGTAATATAATGGTGAGATCGGGCGAAATGTTTTTATAATTTGTCAAAGCGGCCGGCAAATCAGCAAGTGCAATAGGTTTATTATCTACTGTGTACTGCAACTCCTTGCTGATGGTAACATTCAGCGTTTTTTTCGAGATCGGTTTTCCCGATGACGATTTTGGCAGCAATAACTTGATCACATTGGGGTTGGTTAATGTTGCCGCTATCAGGAAAAAAAGGAGCAGAAAGAACATAATGTCGTTCATGGCAGAGGTATGCACCTCAGCCGAAACGCCCCTTTGTCTTTTTCTTAAATTCATTTGCTCGGTTCCTCTAAAAGATCAATAAATTCAATAGCGTCTGTTTCCAGTCTCAGGATCACTTTCTCCACCATAATGTTCAGGATATGGTAGCCTACATAAGCTACAATACCAACCATTAAACCAGCTGCCGAAGTGATCATTTTTACGTACAAGCCACCTGATATAACGCCGATACTTAAATTTCCTGTTTCGGAGATATCATAAAAAATTTTGATAACCCCAATAATGGTACCCAAAAAGCCAAACATGGGGGCAATACCTGCTACGATGCCCAAAATGCCTATGTTTTTATCCAGTTTGGAAACTTCCAGTTTACCCACGTTTTCAATAGCGCCTTCAATGTCTTTTATGGGGCGGCCTATACGCAGCAAGCCTTTTTGCAGCATGCGGCCCAAGGGGGTATTGCTGTTGCGGCAAATGGCTTTGGCCGATTCAAGGTTGCCTGATAAAATACTTCCGCGTACCTGGATCATCAGGTTGGAATCATCTTTCGAAGCTTTACGGATGGTGAAATACCGTTCAAAAAAAATCACCAGGCCCAATAATGCCAAAATACCTATCGGTACCATTACCCATCCGCCTTTTACCAGCAGATCGCCAAAACGAATTTCATGGTCGGCAGCTACTTGCTGGCCCGCGGTTTTTGCTGTATCAATTAGCTTGTGTGCTGTATCGGTTATCTGCTCGAATAATAATGTCATTGTTGTGGTTTTATTTCTATTGGGTTTTTACTTCTAATGGCTGGTGACGCCAGTTTTTGTTTATTCGCCCGGTTATCAATAGTGCGTTTATTAATGAGTCGGCTTCATGATAAGTTTTAAAAGAACCGACAGATACTTTTATAAGCGGTCCGGGCGCGTCCGTTATAATGTAAGCATTGAGCCCCATTGATTTAAGATATTTGACCCGTTCATTCGCTTTTCCAAGATGTATAACTTTATCTGCGACTGCTTCAAACCTCGATGGTTTAACAGTATCTATCGGTGCTGCCGTTTTTTTTTTATTTGTATCGGTTAAGGCCACTGTTTTTTTTGCAGTATCGGGTTTTACCACCGGCTTCGCGGCGGGTGCAACCATTGCAGTTTTACCGGTAACTTTATTAAAAGCCTCTTTTACCTTGTCAAATGCCGACGGATAGAATTTATAGAATCCAAACACTGCAAGTGCCAAAACCGCCACCGCTATCAACACGATCAGCCAAACGCTTATCGTCTTTTTGGGCTCAACGTCCTCTTCATAGTATTGCGGCTGCGGAACAGGTTTAACATAAGCCGTACTTACGGCTGTGGCTGGTGCCTGCGGCGCAGTAACGGATTGCGTTTGATTGACGACCGGTTTTTTTGCATCCACAGGCACCGGCGTACCAATTTTTGGTATGTCAACCGGTGGATAACCATAAAACGCAGGATCTGCAGGTATGCGGTCGTTGGGTTTAAAAACAAGCTGGCCCTGTTCCGTAAAGAAGGACCCAAGGTCAGCGAATAAGTATTTCCCCCTGGCTGCATCCTCCTTTAATTTGCTGATAAACTTCTCGACAAAATACTTTGACGATGCCAGCGATATGTTTTTATTATCAGCAACATACTGGGCAAAGGTATCATCTTCTTTAATTTCAGGCACAAACTTTACCTGGTGATGCGGCGGGTAAAACCTGCCTTCGCTATCACTATAATAAGCTTTAATACGCAAACGCACAAAATAGCCAAGGCCCGGAACGCTAACTTCGTCCTGTTGCCCTAAAAGTTCACTTAAATAATCGGCTAAATTCATTTTCGCTAAAGTACAGTTTATTATAAAATATTAAAACCCGGTGCGCCTTTCTCGTTTAAAAGGTTTTAAATTTAACAACATCTGTAGCTACCCTCTTTACCGCTTGCGGAAGAGAGGGTCGACCAGCGTAGCGCAGTCGGGGTGAGTAAACTCGCCGCTATGCATTGGCGCTAATGTCCGCCGGGTTGACTCACCCGGTCTTTGCTACGCTCGACCACCCTCTCTTTTGCAGGCAAAAAAGAGGGTAGCTGCAATTATCTTTTCTTTTTTTGAACGCCTGGGCGTTTTACAATTTATCAAAATTTATAGCCAACGCCGCCAAATATATTAAATCCGTAGTCAGGATAATATATCCAGGTTTGATTTGTTCCGTTTAAAATATTGTTTATATGTACAAATACTGATAATCTTTTGGTTGCTTTATATTCCACTTCGCCGCTCAAATCAACAAATGAAGATATCGTAGTAGGCGCCAGGCTGCCGGTGGTCGCAGGGTATGGATCCATAGCCGATCCGCGTATAAACATCGATCCGCTCACATTAACCAGGTTGCTGATATGGATAACGGTACCCGCTGTCAGTTTGAAGGTAGGCAGGTTCCATGGCTGGATACCGGCGGGCATTTGGTATTGCTTAAATTCTACCCGTCCAAAAATATCCAGATCGTCCGATGCTTTGTAATCCAACTCGCCGTTTAAACCGTTAACCCGCGATTTGCCGTTAACGTAGATCACCGTGAAACGGTTATACCCGGTTGCAAAATCAAAATTGTTTACAAACAAAGGCATATCTTTTACCTGGTTGCGGTAAATCGTCGCCTTAAAACCTAAGCCCGGCAATATCGTGCCTTTTAAACCCGCCGCAATGTCCAGTTGGTCAACCGAGTTTTTGATCGCGATATTCTGCCCGAGAAATGGGTTGGTATTCGAGAAATCAAGTAACGATGAGCGGTTTACATCGCCCTTTGCCTCTACAAAAATGCGCAGGTATTTAGGGATCAGTTGTAATTCGAGTTTTGCCGCCGGGAAAATGTGGAACGATGATGTGAACCCAAAGTTATCGACGATGTTTACCCCAGCTTCAATTTTATAACTGTCGCCCTGGAATTTTAAATAGGGGTTGAGCCTTATGAAGCTGTTATTATAGTTATAAGCGCTGTCCTGCTGGGTGGCCACGTCGATGGAACCTGCAAGCCCCGCATAAAACTGGTTGATGGTTTCGTTTAAAAATCCGGACAGCACTACATTGCTTTCTTTAGCCTGGTAGGCATCGTTATACATATAGCCGCTCAACTTAAGCGCGTAAGTAAAGTCGTTCGGAACGTCTTTATAGTTTTTAGTCAGTTCGCCCTGCGCGCTGATGGTGCTGAAGTGTTGTTTGTCCAGCTGCAGATTTGCCGGAGGAAGGTTGGTTTGGTCGAAACCATAAAAATAATTACCCCTGTAGTTATAATTGATGCTGCCGCTTAATGAGGTTACCTGGCCAATGCTTTTGCCAAAAATGCCCGCTTCCTCGCGGTTCATTTTCTGATCGGGCAAGGAGCCACTCTGCGCAAAATGTTTTAAATAGCCGCCAAATTGCAAACCCTGGTCGCGGCCATTGTTAAAATAAGCTTCGCCAAACGTAGTTTTTAAACTGCCAAGGCCAACTTTAACATAGTTATTATTCAATACCGAATCCTGTTCTTTCGGCATTTTCATAGCGTTAAAAGGTTTGATATCTGTATTTAGTTCCAGGCGTTTATCAACCGGGAAATAAGTTAACGGTGCCTTAAATGGGGTTTTATCCTCCAGGTCGGGGTTGATCCTGATCTTTACCGCATCGGCCAAAACAGGTTTATAAGCAGTGGTTACCACAATTTCTTCCGTCAGGCTATTGCCGCTTAAGGGCATTTTTTTGGTGGTATCAGTTTTAACTTTCGCCGCTTCATCTCCAAGGCCTTTAGCTGAGGCCTTTTTTACCGGAGCTGTTTTTGCAATAGCTGCCGGTTTTTTGCGAATAACTTTCGCCGCAGGCTTTTTTGCTTTTTTGTGCTTTATTTGCGCATCAGCAGGAACAAAGTATAATGCTGATAGTAAGGTAAGCAGTATATAGATGTATTTAAATTTCATTGCTTGTCTTATTTATTCTTTGTTATCCTGTTTCTTCACCCCTGTAGTATCCGACTTCATGTTTCGTTTCTTCACGCCGGTTGAATCTGATTTTATTTCGGTTTTGTTTCCCGGGCTTAATTGATCCATTTTTTGTTTGGCGGTTGGTAAAATATCGTCGTCGCCTTTATAATTATCAATAATACTCTGCAGCGTAGCTTTTGCCTGGAAATTATCTTTCAGCGCCACATAATTATCAGCCAGCAGGATAAAGGTTTTCGTTACCCAATAATCATAGTTTGGCAGGTCCTTCACCAGTTCAAAACAGGTTTTCTGCGATGCCTTGTATTTGCCTTTAAGGTATTCAATCCGGGCAACGTTGTATTTTGCTTCAGCGGCGGCCACTGTTTTGGTATTTGTAACGGTATAAGTAAATTCAACTACAGCTTTTGTGGTGTCGCCCTTTTGCAGGTAAGCCTGGCCAGCGTACAGGCCCGTTTTAAACTTATCTTCCTGCGCGGTTTTTTCATTTTCGCGTACCAGTTTTACGTAATTCAGCGCATCGTCAGGCATTTCCATCTGGGAGTAGCAAAGCAGCAGGTTGTTTATGGCGAAAGTGTAGTCGGCCTTATATTCCGAATTTACTTCCAGTTTTTTAAGGAAAACAACCGCTTCGTTATACTTCTTTTGCGAGATATAAAGTTTGGCCATGGCAATCAGGGATTGCTCAGTATAATTACTGGTCCAGTCGTTTAAAATAACGTTATAGTCATTAACCGCTTCCTGTGAGCGGCCAAGGTTTACCAGGCTTTGGGCCCTGATGAACCGCGCCCCTTTTTCGTAAATGGGCTTGGTTGGGAATTTATCAAAATAAGCATTCACGGCACCCACTGTGCCATCCCAATCACCCCTGGCATACAGATTATTTGCAGAGGTGTACATAATGTTTTCCTGGTCGGCCGTGGTATAGTTTGCAATAGGCACTGTAGCCGCATAGCTAATAAACGTTTGCCCGTCGCCCTTATCGGTGTAGATCTTTTCGATTTGCTTAAGCGCCTGTTTGGCCTCATCGGTTGAAGAATAATCCTGCACCACCTTTTTGAAAGATTCAATCGCCAGGTTATCGTTTCCGGCATTATAGTCAATCAAACCTACGGTAACCAATGCACGCGGCACATAGCTGCTGGTGGGGTATTTCTGGATCATATCCAGCATCGCGCTTTTTGCCTTGAGTGTGTCGTTCTTTACATAATAAGTGTAAGCTATCTCAAACGATGCATCATCAGCATAGTCAGATTTCGGGAACTTGCTCAAAACATCGTTCAGCGTGCTGATCTTGGTATCAGGTGCACCCTGCAACCCCTGGATCATACCCCGTTGAAATAAGGCGTAGTCTTCACCCTGGCTGCGCCGCTCAATGATCTTGTTATAATAGTCTAATGCCCTGCTATAGTTCTTTAAAACAAAATAGCTGTCGCCCAGGCGGGTGATGGCATCGTTTACAGTATTGGCATCTTTTTCGTCGCCATCTAAAAACTTTAGGAAATAAGTAGCGGCGGTTCTGTATTTTTCGCCGCCAAATGCCGCATAAGCCAGTGCGTAATTGGCGTAATTGTAAACCGGCGTTTCCGGAGCATCCGGCATGTCCAAAAATTTCTGGAAGGTTTCAACCGATTCGTCGTATTTGCGAACCTCGTACATGGCTTCAGCCATCCAGTAAGTGGTTAACGTAGCAATATGCGAGTCAACCGGGTGTTTTAATGAACGCAGGAATATGCCGATGGCGTTCTCAAAAGCGCGTTCGTTATAAAACTCAAGACCACGGTAATAGGTAACCTTTTGGTAAGCCGCCATAGCGCTGGCTGATTTATTGGGGATAGGTTCCAGTATATCCACCGCTTCGGCATAATTGTGCGAATTAAGTAATTCCTCGCCCAGTAACGTTTTTACTTCGTCGGTACGTTTAGCTTTTGGGTAATTTTTTAAATAAAGCCTGGTTGCATCCAGTGCCTGGTTGTTGTAATCCAGCTCGTAGGATAACTTGGCATACTGGTATAACGCGTCTTCCTGCAATTGCCTGTCAAAGCTGAGCTTTGATGCCAGGAAGAAAGCACTGCGGGCGCTTTGTTTGTTATTTAACCTCAGAAAAACATCGCCCAGGGTATAATCCCCGTTCTGGCTAAATACATCATTTTGTTGTTGTAGTTTCTCCAGTTCGGTAGCGGCTTTGGTATAGTTGGCTACTTTATAAAAAGTGTAGCCCATTTGGTAGGTATCCTGGGTGGTCTGTGTTTTGCCGAGGTCCTCGTTTTCAAAACGGGTATAATATTTGGCCGCGTCAGCATAATTAGCTTTCGCGAAATAAGAAGCGGCGATCAGCCGCAGCATTTCCCGTTCGTTTTGCTGATGGGTTTTGTTGAGAATAGGCACCGCGTAACTGATCACATCATCATAACGGTTGTCAAGGAAGTAAACAGCTGTAATGTAATAAGGATAGCTGTTCTCATATTTCTTCGAGTTTTTTAACCTTTGGAAATTTACCAGCGCCAGGTGATAATCCTTATTCATGTAGGCAATGTAGGCAAAGTAATAGGTAGCGTCGTCGGTATATTCCGAGCGGCGGCCTTTTACTTCGCTGAACAGCTCCTGGGCGTGCTTATAGTCATTGGTTGAAAAATAAGCATACCCTTTACGGAATTTGTATTCCGTATTTTCCCGGCCGCTTAACTCATCGGCCTGTACCTTATCAAACCATTCCAGGGCCTCGGCCCATTGCTCGCGTTTTGAATAAGACTTCCCGATCTGGAAATAAGCCAGGCGCGTGAAAGGGTTTTCAGGATGTTCTTTTATAAACCGCAGGAACATGCTCTCGGCATCGTCATTTTCGAGTTCAAGCGCACACAAAGCTTCGTAATATTGGGAATTCTCTTTTAAAAGGGTTAATTCCGATTCGAAACGCGATTGGGTACCGGCTTTAAGTTTTGATTGTTCAACCAGCCGGAACTGTTGCGCAGCGGCAACATACTCGCCTTTATCAAGCAGGTCTGTAGCCGCATGATAGGTATTATAAACCTGGAACGAGGGGTTTTGCTGGGCGTATAATCTGGAGGCAAGAAATAACGGGACAATAAAGGCGACGTATTTGTATTTTATCATAGGGCGCAAACTAACGATGTTCAAAAATAGCTAAACGCATTAAGCGATTTCCACAATAGTAATGCACATACTGTGGAGAACATTGGTTTGTTAACGGATAGAATCAGAGGGTTGGTATTGGTGTGGAAAACTTTAGGGTTGTTAAGATGAGTAATTTGTTGGTTAAATTTGATAATTCTTTGCCGGGATTTTCGTTATTGGTCAACAAAAATGAGCAAGCTTTTTTTCATCTTTTTAATATTTACAGTACTGGTTTTAACCGGTTTTAAGCATGCTGAGATCCAAAACGATTCAATTATATTAAAGGATGAACAGGTGCCTGTAACGCCAAAGGAGTTTTATATAGAAAATGTTATTGATGAGCGCGGAGATAAAAACGGCATACTATGGTATGCTTCAATACTCGGACAAAGCGCCACCGCTATCGGTAAGCCCTATGATTTCGCGGGCGGCGGCTTCGTGGCCATTAAACGGTTTATCAACCACAATCTGCCAAAAAACAAAGCCCTCAGGCCGGTTATTATCCGGCTTAAACAGTTTAAAGCAGGTGAACTGGTGTTGGAGGATGGACACGTTAGCGGTGACGTTTCAACAGTAATGTCATTTAGCTTGCTGCGGGAGGACGGCGACACCATACACCTTGTTGATTACAATGGTAAGATACAATATACCCGGAGCGGAGGCCCTGTACAGGATGCTGAACCAACTTTACGGCATTCGCTGGCAAACGCCCTGATTTATCTGAACACCTGGATGAATAAACAGGCGGCAACCAATATCAACCTGGCAAAAACGGTAAAGGTTACCTTTACCGACTACACAGAGAAAACCGAAGGGGACACGGTTTATTATTCGTTTACCAGGCCATTAACCTGGGCTGATTTTCATGGAAAAGTGCCTCAAAGCAGGTTTGACGCCGAGGTGTTTGCAACAATAGGCTATAACGAAAAAGCTACGGTTATCAACGGCGCGATCAACCTTGAACTGGACATAAAAGTTTGTATACCCAAAAACGATTGCTGGGTAAAAGCAGGTATGCAAAATGATTATGCTTTAAACCATGAACAACGGCATTTTGATATCGCCAGGATTGTGGCTGAACATTTTAAACGGCGGATAAGGGCTGAATATTTACCGGTGTCCAATTATGACGGACCGGTTAACGTGGATTACCTGGATGCCTACAGAGAAATGGACAGTTTACAAAAACAGTATGACGAGGAAACCAATCATGGTGGCGATCACGCCGCACAGGAGAGATGGAACGAACGGATTGATAGGGAGCTGAAAACGTTTAAACGTTAGTTTTTGGGCCAGGTAAAATCAGCCAGTCACTTTAATATTATGTAGCCAATTTATGCCGGTAACATCATTCTGCAGTAAATTCTGGCTTTACTTGTAGTTCGATAAAACGGAGAATTGAATGAAGATCGTAAAAACACGAAAAGGAGTCAGGGCTTTTTCGATTTTACAAAGAAGTTTTTTTTGCATTTAGCGCAATAATATTTCTTATATGGTAATATAAACCAAAGCTGTTTTAATAACCAACTCCTGCGCACCCGAAAATGAAAAGGCTCGCCGCAAATGGGGCAATATTTTTTTTTATTGATACTTGCTTCTTCGCTCAAAATTCGCTGTTGTTTACCGGGTTAGAAATATAAGAAATTTATTCGCCAATTGTTTTGCTACAATAAAAGTAAAACACAAAAGTGCTGTAATTTATTGGGGGGAATTTGAAAAATAGATAATTGTGAACAGAGATTAGTGCCAAACATAAAATTTACGCCTGCAATTGAGGCATAAATATCTCCTTAACGGAAGAAAGAAAAGTAAAGTTTTTACTAAAATACCGCGATGAATCCGGGTGTCGCAAACAGTGTTGCACTTATGGCAATGATAAACTTTTCGGTCGGTTTTCTCTAAACTACCTCTGTCATGCAATGAAGCAACCATAGTATCAGGGAATTTGATTATAAAGCAATTTTAAGCTAATCAAATATAATAAACTTTTTTCAATATGGAAAATAAATATTATAATTTGTAATTGCCTTACAATCTGATGGTTGCTGTATTTTTCAAATATATCAAAACGCTTCGCCAAGCGCTAAATTGATATCCGAAAATCCGTTGCTTATACCATAGTCAATACAGATATTGGTATTGGATTTTTTGTTGAACTTTATACGTAAACCGGTGCCGCCTGCAGGGTTTAAATAAGCAAAACGGTGGCTGTTGGCTTGACTGGCTGAGTTGATATTGGCAAACAAAACAAATCCAAGCAATCCGTTGCGGGTGATATCTCTGCGGTATTCAGTTTCAAAATATGCCAAAGCTTCCCCACGGTACCTGTTCTGTTCAATGCCGCGCCCCGAGCGCTGGTAGGGGTCGTTACCGATGCTCGGCAGCATGAGATACGGAGTGCCTGTAGAAAGGGTTGTCCAGTAGTATGCCCAAAATGCAAATTGGTTTTTTAGCCCTGAATTGCTTACCGAGATATATTTTCGCAGATCGATATACAGCGAGCGCGAGTTATTGTCGCTTCCCAGGAGCTTGGTATTATTGCGGTAAATAATATTTGCGAAGGCGCCAGGGAGCGGGTTAAATGAATTTTCGCGCGTGTCATACAATGCATTAAAAGTAATAGCCGACGAAAATGAATTTACGCCCTGGGCTGTACCATATTGATAGTTGGTGAAATTGCTTAGCGGAGTGGCAGGTATTGTATTGATATTGATGAAATAATCCATATTATAACCAACGCCGGCGTACAAATATGGGGTTATTCGTTTAAGCAGGCTTTGATAAAAACGGATGTAATCATAATTCACCAATAGTTTATTTCCTTCCGGCTGACCGCCACCCAGGCCCCAGGTGTATTGGGGGTAAACCAAAAAGCGGGTGTCACCTTGTATGTTGTACGAATTGTCGGTGAGCCAGATGCTTGAATGGATAGGCAACCCATAACGTCCTTTTAAATTAAAATACGGCGCAAAGGTGACGCTTGAAATATAGGTGGTTTTACGGGGTCCCAGGTAAAAACCGGCAGTTGTAGAAGTTACCAATGCTTTGCTTCCACCGGGTACTGAAGAGGATATAGGAAGAAATGAAAAATAAATCTGTTTTTTTTCTTTGTGATTTTTCCTGGGGGTAAACCGGAAAAGCGACCGGCCTATATCGATCAAATCCTTTTGACCAGAGGTATCAATATCTGTTTTGTTAGTGGTATCAACAGGAACCTGGGCGCGAACCGCAAATGCTGCAATGCAAAAAAGGAACGCCAATAAAATTTTTTTCATTACTCATATAAGAAAAATTTCAATTTTTTGTTTGGAGTTGATTAAACGCAAACAGAATATATAAATTAACAGGCACGATACCGGGATTGATGATGTGCTTAAAATGCTTCGCCAAGTCCCACTTTTACGGATGAGTAATCTTTGCTAAAACCATAATCAATACAAATATTGGTATCCGATTTTTTGTTGAACTTGATGCGTAAGCCGGTGCCGGCTGCGGGGTTCCAGTAAACAAAACGGTTGCTTTTTAGCTGGCTGGCCGAGTTTACATTGACAAACAAAACAAAACCCAGTAAGCCATTGTGGGTTATATCGCCGCGGTATTCGGTTTCCAGGTCGAATAACCTTTTGCCGCGGTACCGGTTTTGTTCAAAACCCCTGCCTGAGCGATTATAAGGATCCATGCCGATTGCCGGGAGGTTGAGATATGGTGCGCCGGTAGTGAGGGTGGTCCAGTAGAAACTCCAGAAAGCGAGTTCGCTTTTTGGGCCGCCATGGTTAAGCGAAATATATTTGCGAAAGTCGAAATATAATGACTGCCAGCTATTATTGCTGCCAAACACCACACCACTATAGCGATAAACCACATTTGCATAGGTACCCGGAAGCGGGTTAAGGTCGTTTTTCCGGGTATCGTAAAGTAAGTTTATGGTAGGGCCCGATGAAAAAGAGTTTTTATCGGTTGATGTACCAAATTTGTATTGGGTAAAACTACTGATGGTATTGCCATTGTTAATGCTGTTGTCGGAATTTTCGATATCAATATAATCATCAAAGGCATAGCCGGCGCCAACAAAAAAATAGGGTTTGATTTTTTTTAGCGCGGCCTGGTAAATGCGGATATAGTTATAGTTTACTAAAAACCGGGAGCTTTCGGGCTGCCCGCCGCCCAGGCCCCAGGTAAATTGGGGGTAAACCAAAAAACGGGAATCGCCCTGGATAACCCATGCATTATTGCTGAGCCAGATATTCGACCGGACAGGCATGCCATATCTTCCTTTTAAATTTGCATACGGCGCAAAAGTAACGGTTGATAGATAAGTGGTTTTAGGGTCGCCCAGGTAAATGCCGGCGGTAGTGGAAGTAACCAGTGCCGAGCCGCCGCCGGGGATAGATGTAGAAACAGGTAAAAATGAGAAATAAATTTTCTTTTTTTCATCAAATATCACAGACCTGGGTTTGTCTTTTATAAGCGCACGCGCAATATCAATGAGATCCTTTTTGCCGGTAGTATCAAAACTAAAATGGCCTTTATCTATGGGGCCCTGTGCCAAAAGCAAACAGGGTATAAAAAATAAAAATAGCAGTAAAACAAATTTCCCCATTGCCAAATAAAAACCAGCCTTTCTCCTTTGTAAATGAAAGCATTAAAAAACACTTAACGAAGGAATTTGTAAAAATGTATGGCACCTGTTCAGTTAAAAAAACTACTGCGCCAGGAATTTAATTACAGCATATGAAAACTCCCTTGTATGAATTGCCGTGTTGTGGTTTCCGGGGACATAGGTAAGGGCCGAACCTGGGATCAGTTTATTCAACCCGGTTTCCGATCCGTTTTCCTTATCCTCTGTTCCACGGATAATTAAAACCGGAATTTTTACTTTCGAAAGCTCTGCCGGGCTTGTTGATGGCTGGTATTTTTGCTGAAGCGCCAGGGCAAGTTCATCAAAATGCTGGCTGTGGATGTATTTTACCATATCGTCCACGTCATGAAGGGATGTATCGCCCATTAAAGCGCGGTAGGCGTGCACACGTCGTGGCCATTCCGGATTGGTATAGGCATCACCCATGCCGCCCATTATTGCTTTATGCAGCCTTTTGTCCAGCACCAACAATCTGGATGCAATAATTGATCCGCGCGAATAGCCAACGACGTCATATTGTTTAATATGCAAACAGGTTACCAGGCCGGTAATATCTTTGGCCTCGGCATCGTTGGCATAGGCACTTTCATTATGCGGTTTGTCTGAACGGCCGTTGCCGCGCTGATCGATGAGGATTACTTTATAACCTGCTTTCAGCAGATCGTCATAAAATACGCAGGTTTTTAGCCCCTGCCCGTTACCCGAAAAGCCGTGGATCAGCAAAACAGGATAGCCGTCGCCTTTTACTTCGTAGTATATTTTTGTGCTGTCGAAAGAAGTAAAATAATGCCCTTCGTCTTTTGGCTGTGCAAATAGCCCCGAACTTAAACAAAGCAGGAGTATGAAGACCGGCGTATATTTTTTCATTTTAGAAGATAGATTTGTCTAATGTTAAACGCATAAAATTATTCATCCTTCATAAATTTGTCTATTCCTGCGGCCGGTTTCCAGTCGCTTTTTGGTTCAAAGTAGTGCCATAATAAAGCGGATACTTTACGGATCAGTTCATCTGCTTCATTATCCTGCGTCCAGCGCTGGTCCTTATTATGGTTGGTGATGATGGAAAAAACATAATCGCCATGCGGCCCGTTTACCAATACAGTTTCCGACCGGTAATCGTCAAGCGCACCTTGCTTGGATATCGTATGGATATACGGAGGGATTTGCGAAAGCGCTGTATTATCCCAAAAGATCCGGCCCATATTCCTGATCATTCTTTCGCTGGCGGCAGGGCTCACCGCCTCTTCGTTGGCAATCATGGTAAAAAGGCGGCACATTTCAAAGGGCGTAGTAACCCCCCATCCATACCTGGCATGCATAGCGTCGCGGCCGGTAGCTCGCGAGTTATCGCGCATTACTTTAAAGCCATTAACATCCAGCCAGTTGTTGATGTAATCTGTTCCCACCAGCTTTTGCAGCCATAAACTTGCCGTATTATCGCTCATCGTGATCATCAGCAGGGCAACTTTACTTACCTCTATCGTATCCCCGTCTTTAAATGAACCCAAAATATCTTCGCCTTTATACAGCAATGAATCGCGGTACACCAGTTTCTGGTTGTAATTTATCAGTCCCTTTTCAATTTTGTCCATCAAACCGCATTGTATACTCACCTTTATCATGCTGGCAGTCGGGAACAGTGTATCGGCATTTAAGGCTGCAGTTTTACCACTTTTCAGGTTATGTACATATATACCCACCTGTCCGTTAAATCCTTTTACAGCATCCTGCAGCATGGCATTTAGTTTAGTATCAGTTTGCGCAAAGGCAACTGATGTTATAAATAACATCAGGGCCAGAAGTGTATGCCTCATCTTTCGTTTTTAATTTATCTAAGGTATAAAAGCAATCGGAAAGATAAAATATTTGCCAAAGTAAATATGCCATTTGGTTATCGCGAAGCCGTTCTTTTTAAACACAGGGCTCCCGGATTTTTAAAAACAGCAATAAAAAAACCGGGTATTTTGCCCGGTTTTTTTATTGCTTTATTAAAAGTTGTATTAATTAAAACGATAGGCCAGCCGCAATGCAACCTGTCCCAGGTTTCCACTTTTTGTCCAATCCTCATACCTGATACCAGCTTCAAAACCGCCATTAAAAGAATAGCCGATACATGGGGCAAAAGCAAATGCAGTACCACCACCGCTTTCTGCTGAGATGGAAGCGCCTACTTGAGCCTCACCAAAAAAGCCCTCAGAAAAGTAGTATTTTAGTCCTGCTTTTAGCGGAACAAAACCCATAGATGATTTTGCACCAAGCGAAGTCAGCGAGCTTTTTACAAGGAAAGATTCATAGCCTGCCGAAAAAGTAACAAAAAAATCAGTAGATGCCAATGCTTCGTACTTAACCGAGCCGCCGATAGCGAAATTGTACACATTGCTGGCATTTCCGGTAGGTAAGCCGGCATCTACCCCGATACTGAATTTACTTTCCTGGTTTGATGATTTGGACGCAGTTTGAGCCATACAGCTGAAAACAGCTGCACCCAACAATGCAAATGTTAATAGGTAATTTTTCATGTCAATAGGTGTTAATGATTAATAAATTATTGCATATCTCAGTATGAGATTAATGTGCAATAATAGGTGCTGGCTAAAGGTTGAGAAATGATTGCGGGCACGCTGTAAAATGAGTGTTATCATAACGGTTTCGCAATATAACATCCTAAGAAGCTTTAAAGGATTTGCACTTCTTTCATAACCGTACATCTACTGTATCAAAAACGTACAATAAAGTTCCTGATAAATGTGATTAACTAATTGATAATCAGTTTGTAATTGGTTTGGCATTTTCTTGGCTGAATACGATAAGGTTTGGAAACCCGTAAATGCTAAGATCGATCAACGACTAATAGCCAAGGAACATGATAAAGAACTATTTAAAAATTGCCTGGCGAAACCTGCTGCACAACAAGGTTTATAGTTTACTTAATATTTGGGGACTGGCTGCCGGGATGGCTGTGGCTTTGATAATTGGTTTATGGGTGAATTATCAATACAGTTATGATCAGTTTTTGCCCGGTAACGGGCAGCTGTACCAGGTAATGCGCAATTACAACAGCAATGGCGATACGCTTACCTTCTCGTCCACATCGTTAAAACTTGCTGATGCCCTTCGTCATAATATCCCTGAATTTGCCCATGTTGCCGAAACTGATGGTTGGGGCGCCCATGGCCTTATGGTTGGTAATAAGAAATTTTACTGGTATGGAGTACAGGCCGGCTGCGATTTTTTAAAGATGTTCCGCTACCCTTTTATTTATGGAAATGCTGATGCAGCGTTAAAAGATCCTTTTTCAATTGTGCTAACGGAATCAACAGCGAAAGCTTTATTTGGAAACACAGATCCCATCAATAAATTGATAAGGGTTGATAACCATGATAATTTAAAAGTTACAGGAGTTATTAAAGATATTCCGGCAAACTCAACCTTCCAGTTTAAATATGTTATTCCATTCAGCTATTACGAAGCAACGCAGCGCTATGTGAAAATGGCGCGCACCGGCAGCTTTGGCAATAACAGCTTCGCGATTTATGCCGAACTAAAACCCGGCGTTTCATTAGGCGCTGTATCAGCCAAAATACGGGATATAGAAAAGGGCGAAAAAGATAACATCAACGCAATGAACTCCAATGTTATTTTGTACCCCATGCTAAAATGGCACCTGTTCAGCGATTTCAAAAATGGAAAAGCGGCTAGCGGCTTTATCGACTATGTCCGCATTTTTACACTCATCGGCGCGCTGGTATTGCTTATAGCCTGCATCAACTTTATTAACCTGTCGACTGCCCGTTCTGAGAAGCGGGCCAGGGAAGTTGGCGTGCGCAAGGCCATCGGCTCACAGCGTAAAGATTTGATCTTTCAATTCCTGATAGAGTCGTCGTTGGTTACTTTTATTTCATTTTTGTTTTCGATACTATTGGTGCAGTTAGCTTTGCCGGCATTTAATTCACTCACAGGTACGCTGATCTCCATCCCGTATGCAAACCCGGTATTTTGGATTTTTATGCTGGTATGCGTTTCACTCACCGGCATTATGGCTGGCAGCAGGCCGGCATTTTACTTATCATCATTCAATCCGGTCAGGGTATTAAAGGGCGCCATCCAGGTGGGCAAATCGGCTTCAGTATCGCGCAAAATATTAGTGGTTACACAATTTAGCTGCTCAATAGCTTTAATTATCAGTACCGCCATCATATACAGGCAAATTCAATATGCCAAAGACAGGCCAATCGGTTACCAGGTCAGCCGCTTGATGGCCACTGATATGAATGCAGACCTGGCCCGCAATTTTAACGCACTTAAAAACGATCTTCTTCAAACCGGTGCTGTAACGGCATTGTGTACATCATCAAGCCCGGCAACCACTGTTTGGTCGCATACCGACGTGGATATGTTTCCCGGCAAGCGACCCGGCGAAACGGTTGAAATGGGGAGTATAACGGTTTCCGATGATTATTTTAAAACATTAGGCATGCAAATGCAATCGGGACGTGATTTTGTGCCAGGCTCAAAGGCGGATACCAGCAATGTAATATTTAACGCAGCTGCGATTAAAAGGCTCCGGCTTGATAACCCTGTAAATCAGCTCATCACCTGGGGTGGACAAAAATTCCGGATCATCGGTGTAGTAAAGGATGCACTGATGAACTCGCCATACAGCGCTGCCGACCCAACGATGTTTACCTTTAGCGCTAATGGTCCGAATGGCAATTTGTTATACCAGTTGTCGCCCAAGATGAATGCGCACGCAGCAGTAGAAAAGATCAGCCCCATCTTTAACAAATACAACCCGGTATACCCATATGATTACCGCTTTGTGGATAAACAGTATAATGAGAAGTTTAGCCAGGAGGAGTTGATAGGTAAGCTGGCCGGCATTTTTGCTGTTCTGGCCATATTTATTTCGTGCCTCGGTTTGTTTGGGCTGGCTGCGTTTGTTGCAGAACAGCGCACCAAAGAAATTGGTATACGAAAAGTATTGGGCGCCAGCGTAAGCCAGGTATGGCTACTGCTGTCGGGTGATTTTATTTTGCTCGTTACGATCAGTTGTGTGATAGCCTCTCCATTGGCTTTTTATTTTTTACAAAAATGGCTATTGAAATATGATTACCACATCACCATTGGCCCGGGTGTATTTATCATATCAGCAATTGCCGCTATTGTTATTACTTTAATTACGATAAGTTTCCAGGCGATTAAAGCCGCAATTGCAAACCCGGTAAAAAGTTTGAGAAGCGAATAGATTGAAGGAAAGAGTTTTAGTTTTAGTTTATTTTAGGACGAATCCCGGCAAAATATTTGCCGGGATTTACTTTTTGTAAAGCAATTGCTAAAATTTATATATTGCGGCACAATTATACCCCTGCATGAAGAAGATCAGTTTTGCCCTTATATTTATATCCCTTTGTTATACTGCTATGGCCCAAGTAAACACCCATACACCAGCTACCCGCACAATTTTTGCTTACGGCGGCCAGTTTACCAAACCATTTATGCGCTATGTGATCGCCTTAACAAAAAAACAAAATCCAAGAATTTGCTTTTTGCCTACTGCTACCGGCGATAATGCCGCTACCATCGTGTCCTGGTACGAGGTGTGCCAGGACCTGCCGATGCAGGCTTGCGTTCAAAAAACTTTTATAGCTTCCTATACCGAACCAAAGACTTTTGAAGAAAACCTGCTGAGCATGGATGCCATCATTGTAAGCGGCGGCAATACCTTGAACATGCTGGCCATATGGAAGGCGCAGGGCATTGATACCGTGCTGAGAAAAGCCTACAATAAAGGGATCATCATGGCAGGCGGCAGTGCCGGCTCGTTATGCTGGTTTGATGGGGGTACAACAGATTCCCGGCCGAAGAATTTGGCTATTATACATGGTTTGGCATTTATTGCTGCCAGCCATTGCCCGCATTACCAAAGCGAACCTATGCGCAAACCGCTTTATTTCGACAATATTTTGAGAGGCAGGCTAAGCCCGGGTTACGCTATCGACGACCTGGCCGGCGTGGTTTTTGAAAATGAACAATTTGTGCGCACTGTAGCTATTGATGATAAAAGCCATGCATACTATGTCTCTGTTGTAGATGGGAAGATCGACGAAAAGATGTTGCCGGTAGCTGAGATCATTAAGTAAGAGTTATCGGGTGTGTTTGTTTTGACCGGAATTTTGGGAGTTGAGGTGAAAATCTATTATCTTTAGGTATCAGTACCAGAAAATGGAAAAAAATATATCAAACCAGGTGCCAGTTTATTCCATTTATGAGCTTGTTAAATACTTCTTAAAGTTGGGCACCTGGGGCTTCGGCGGGCCGGTTGCTTTGGTTGGCTATATGCACCGCGACCTGGTTGAAAATAAAGGTTGGCTTACCGAAGAAGAATACAAAGAAGGCCTTGCGCTGGCGCAACTGGCGCCCGGCCCGCTGGCTGCACAGTTGGGGATCTATATCGGGTTTGTTCACCATAGGTTTTTAGGGGCCACACTTGCCGGGCTGGCATTTGTGCTGCCCTCATTTTTTATGGTGGTTTTACTGGGCATGGCTTACCAGCTTTACGGCGGGCTTGCCTGGATGCAGGCGGTGTTTTATGGGGTAGGGGCGGCGGTGATCGGCATCATCGGGATGAGCGCCTATAAACTCACTATAAAATCAATCAGCAAATTTGAATGGACTGCCGTAAAATCAAAATGGTTGTTATGGCTGTTTTATATTGCTGCCATTTTGATAACTGTAATAACGGAACAGGAGCAAATTTTGCTTTTTATCGGCTGCGGTCTATTATACATGGTGATTAAGGCACCCCCGCGATGGATGAAAAAGCCGGCTGTTGCGCCCGCGGGCCTTTTACTCGGCATAGGTTTCTGGCGCTACGACGATAAAACCCTGTGGAATATTGCCTGGTTTTTTGTGAAGGCAGGCACCTTTGTGTTTGGCAGCGGTTTGGCTATCGTTCCCTTTTTGCATGGTGGAGTGGTTAAAGATTTTGGCTGGTTGAATGAACACCAGTTTGTTGATGCCGTTGCCGTGGCCATGATCACCCCCGGCCCGGTAGTGATAACGGTTGGGTTTATTGGGTACCTGGTAGCCGGTTTCCCCGGCGCATGTATTGCAGCTTTGGCAACTTTTCTGCCTTGTTATCTTTTTACGGTCGCACTGGCGCCTTCGTTTAAAAAGATCGCCAAAAATGCCAGTATCAAAGCATTTGTGGATGGTATTACCGCTTCGGTAATTGGTGCGCTGGTCGGATCGGTTATTGTTATTGGCATGCGTTCAATTGTCGATATTCCGACAGCGGCGATTGCTTTGGCTGCGGTTTTAGCCCTCATCTACTTTAAAAAAATGCAGGAACCTTATATTATTGGAGTGGCAGCGATTGTTGGGTTATTATTAAAGGCATTGTAGGTGTTTCTGATTTCCGGCATAAGGAGTTTGTATGGGTTTGAATTTTGCCCCTGAATTATGTATATTTGTTTTACGCACAAGAACAGAGAGAATAATGTACAAGCAAGCTTTAGTTCCCGATAAAAAAAATCACAGCATTGATATACCCGAAAAATTCTTTGGAAAAAAGGTTGAGGTGATTGTAGTGGAAGTAGGTAATGCAAAAAAAGAAGTTCATCCTTCGCCGCCCCAGGGAAAAAAAATCAATGTAAATGAATTATTCGAAAGTTTTGGCGCGGCACCTGATTTCCCCTCGATTGAAGAAATAAGGGACAAAGCCTGGCCTTCCAAATGGTGATTTTTGATACTAATATTCTTATTGAACTTTACAGGGGAAATCTTGCTGTAAAGGAAACGGTTGAGCAGATAAAATCTGAGGTATTTTACGTAAGTGCTATTACGACTGCTGAGTTTATTGTTGGCGCAAAAGATAAAGCCGATTTTGCGAAAATTGAAAAACAGCTAAATAAATATACAGCAATACCCATCAGCTCAGATATAACAGATATTTTTATTGATCTTTTCAAAACCTATACATTAAGTCATCGGCCAGGTATCGCAGATACGCTTATTGCATCTACCGCACTCTATTATAACCTTCCCCTTTACACGCTTAATAAAAAACATTTTCAATTTATCCCTGGTATTGAGTTGATATAGTCCGAAGTCTAATTTTAATCCCCAATAAATCCCTTTTCCTATCTTTACAGCGAAATATGAAATACCTGCGCTGGCTTTTATTACCTTTTTCGCTCTTGTACGGGCTGGTGGTTATTATCCGCAACTGGTTTTATGATGCGGGATTTTTTAAAAGCTATCAATTTGATAAACCGGTAATTTCTATAGGTAACCTTGATGTTGGCGGTGCAGGCAAAAGCCCGATGGCTGAATACCTTATCCGTTTATTAAAGGATGATTACAAACTGGCTACGTTAAGTCGTGGATACGGGCGGGAAACAAAAGGATATTTGGTTGGAGAATCAAGAATCAAGAATCAGGAGTCAGGAAAAGAAAACGAAAATTCACAGCTCACCACTCACTACTCACTACTTTCCAACCAAATAGGCGACGAACCGGCTCAGTTCAAGCACAAGTTTCCTGATATTACGGTGGCCGTTTGTGAAAAGCGGGTAGAAGGACTGAACCAACTGCTGCCGGAACACGACCTGGTAATTTTAGATGACGCCTACCAGCACCGGGCCGTTACGGCGGGCCTGGGTATTTTGCTGTTTGATTATAACCGGTTAAACGAACCTCATTTGTTATTGCCAGCGGGTGACTTGCGCGAACCGTTCAGTGGGCGCTGGAGGGCGCAGGTGATTGTTGTAACCAAATGCCCGGCAACGCTAACTAACGGTCAAAAAGAAAATGCTTATCAAAAGGTAGCGCCGGGTCCTTACCAGCAATTGTTTTTTTCGACCATTGCTTACCAGCCATTGCAGCGTTTAGATGGTAAACCTGTAAATACCGGGATTGATAAGGATACTACCGTGTTTTTACTGACCGGTATTGCCAATGCCAAACCACTTTTGCAATACTTAAATGGGTTTACCACCCATGTTATTCATCATAAATATCCCGACCATCACCCGTTTACCTTGAAAAATATCACTAAACTTGCCGCTGAGTTTGTTGCCTGCAAAACAGAAAAAAAACTGATCATCACAACAGAAAAGGATGCACAGCGTTTAGAAGATTCGTGGTTCAGATGGCCTTTACCGGCAGACGAAAGTTTACCGGTTTTTGTGGTTCCCATAAAGGTTGAATTTTTGGACGAAAGCGGGCAACAATTTGACCAGCTAATAAACAACTATGTTAGAGAGCATACAACATACAACAGCATACATTAAAAGCCGTATTGGCGATTTTGAACCCGAAGCCGGCATCATCCTTGGCACAGGACTTGGCGGCCTGGTGAATGAAATTGAAGTTGAAAAACAACTGATGTATGCCAATATCCCGGATTTTCCGATCTCTACTTTAGAGTTTCATTCAGGTAAATTGATTTTTGGCAAACTTGCAGGGGTAAAAGTTGTTGCCATGCAAGGCCGGTTGCATTATTACGAGGGCTATACCATGAAGCAGATCACTTTCCCGGTAAGGGTAATGAAAATGCTGGGCATAAAATCCCTGTATGTATCCAATGCCAGCGGGTCGCTTAACCCCGAATTTAAAAAAGGCGGCCTGATGGTGATTGAAGACCACATCAACCTGCAGGGCGATAACCCCTTGCTGGGCAGGAATGAAGAGGAATTGGGTCCCCGTTTTCCGGACATGAGCGAACCTTATCAACGCGATTTGATAGTAAGAGCCCTGGATATTGCCAGGGCCAACAATATTACCTGCCATAAAGGAGTTTATGTTGCTGTAACTGGTCCGAACCTTGAAACAAAAGCCGAATACAAATTTTTACGCACCATAGGCGGCGATGCGGTGGGGATGAGCACCGTACCCGAAGTAATAGTGGCCAACCATATGGGTTTGCCTGTATTTGCCATATCGGTGCTTACTGATGAAGGTTTTAATGAAGTTTTAAAACCTGTTTCGCTGGAAGAGATATTGGAAGTGGCCAGGGCTGCCGAACCAAAAATGACAATGATACTTAAAGAATTGATAGCCGGTAAAGATGCCTGAGAAGTTTAAATATATTATCCTGTTACTGATGTGCATATCGGGGCAAATTGTTTTTGCCCAATCGCCGACAAATCCGAATAATCCAACTTATCCCGGGCAGCAGCGTAAACCCAATTTTAATGATACCACTACCTCCAAACCTGAAACTGCCGACCAGCAGCTGGATTCGTTGCGGAAAAAAATGGACAGAAGGAAGGATTCAGTAGTTTTTAACTCGAAATTTATCAGGGTGACTACTGAAAAGCTGTTAAGGGATAGCACGCAGCTATTCAGGCTGGATACGAGCGTTGTGAATTTTGAGAATTACAGCCCGTTGCTGCAGCCGCGCGACCCCAGGATTAGCCTTGGTTACACCGGGGAGCCCCAAAGGAGCCTTTTGTTTTCACCATCAAAAACCATTGGATTTGACGTGGGACAGCATGAGCTTGATCCTTACTTGTTAAACCCTGAGGACATTAACTATTACCGCGCAAGGGTGCCCCTAACGATACTTGATTTTGTAACAGGCGGCCATAAAGAGCAGATTTTAAAGGTTACCCATACTCAAAATGTAAACCCACAGCTAAACGTAGGTTTTAATTTGAACTTTACAGGTTCACAGGGCTATTATGGCAGCGCATTGCTGGGCCAGAATGTAAGTAACGTAAATGCTGCTTTTTTTAGTTGGTACGAATCAAAAAACAAGAGGTATAATTTGCTCACTAACCTGATTTATAATAACTTAAAGTCGCCCATAACGGGGTCCATCTTATCAAATGATACGATATTTGTAGAGAAAAACCCACTGGCAGCAACCGATGAGATTTCCCGTTTGCCCAATACCTATGAACAGTGGACGGGGACCAGTTTTTACTTAAAACAATTTTATTATATCGGCAGGATTGACAGCCTTAAAAAGAAGGGCGCCAATTCAAGTATTTTACCAACGCAGCGCGTTGCTTATACGTTTTTTGTTGAAAGTAAAAAATACAACTTCAGGCAAAATGACGCGGACACATATAACGTGTTTCCTGATTATTATTTCGATTCAAATTATGCCCGCGACTCTACTACGGTGCACCATTTGCAAAATAGTTTCTCCTACAGTTTTTATTTGAGGAGCAGGGGCGATAAGCCGGTAAAAAACGAGGCTAAACTGGACCTGGGCTTAACCCAGGACATTTATTCTTATAACCAGTATGTACGGGATACAACGTTAAATCAATATGGCAGTAAAGTAAACCTTCCTGTAAAACAGCAGAGTAATTCTTTCCAGGATATCACTTTGAACGGTAAAATAAGTTATCGTTTCAGCGACAGGTTATTGCTTGAGGGCAATGTACAGCAAATAGCGGCCGGCCGTGATTTTGGCAATTTTTTATATGACGCCAAATTAACACTTGCCGGAGGTGGCAAAGTGGGTAAAATAGTTTTTGAAGGGTATACACAAAGCAGCGCGCCGCCGCTGGTTTATACAGATTGGGTATCCGATCACTTTATTTTCCACAACAAATTCAATAATCAAAAAACCAATAGTATCTCATTCAATTATATAAATGACGCCCTGCGGTTTGATTTGAAGGCAGAGTACTTCCTGATTGGCGATTATTTGTATTTTGCGGCACAAACCAATGGTATAGATGCGCACCCGGTTCAACTTGGCTCCGATATTAATTTATTAAAAGTGAGCGTGGGTAAGAGCCTGTCGTACCGGCATTGGCATTTTGATACCTATGCCGTTTATCAAAAAACAGATTACCAGGCAACCTTGCGCACGCCCGAGTTTTATAATTACAGCAGCCTGTATTACAAGGGGATGTATTTTGATGTATTGAATACCAGTATTGGCATTGACGTGCGCTACAATACTCAATATGTAGCGCCATCCTATGCACCGGGCCTGGGTCAGTTTTATAACGGCCCCAATGTTACTTTTTCATCCTTCCCGGTGGCCACCCTGTTTTTGAAAGCTACATTGCAGCATACCAACTTTTTTATCATGTATGATTATGCCAACCAGGGACTGCTAAGTAAAGGTTATTATACCGTTTACAAATACCCGCAACAGGACCATTTGTTAAAGTTTGGGGTGTCATGGGCGTTTTATAATTAGCGGCCAAGACCCCCCACCCCCCTAAAGGGGGAGCTTTTGATTTGCAGGATGATTAAACGCCCTTTAAACTCCCCCTTTAGGGGGCCGGGGGGCTGTTCTTTAGGTCTTCTGCTTCTTCTTCCTTGCTGCGGGGAACAATACATTATTCAGGATCAGCCTGTATCCCGGTGAATTGGGGTGTAATTTTAAGTCGGTAGGAGGGTCGCCTACAATGTGCTGGTAATCTTCAGGGTCGTGGCCGCCATAAAATGTCCATTGGCCCTTGCCATATTCGCCGTGGATGTAACGGGCTTCATTATTGCTTTTCATTTCGCCCATAATGGTAACGCCGGGCTTCAGCATTTTTTCGTTAAAGGCAGTAGTTAAACCCATAAAACCCTTGATCACTTTATCATGGTTTTGGGTGAGCATACTGGGCACTACATCCCATTTTGCAGAGAAATCAAACAACGTAAAAAAATCTTTTGTACGGTCTGTCTGCCGGGTGGCAGTAACATCAATATTGCTGAACTGGTGCGACATGGGGTTCATATCCAGTGTAAAATTCTGAAAAGCGAACGTTTGCGTAAAGTCCAGTTTGGATTGCGCATCCGGGTCGGCGGCATCGCCGTCAAACATCGGTCCGCAAATGTCGGTATTGGCCGAAGCGAGCGCAATGTCAAAAGTATCGGTACCCGAGCACATGGCGAACAGGAAGCCGCCTCCGGCACAAAACGTCCGGATATTTTGGGCAACGGCCAGCTTCATTTGCGATACTTTTTTAAAGCCCAGTTTATGCGCCATGGCCTCCTGTATTTTCTGGTCTTCGTTATACCAGTCGGCAAAGCGGAAGGCGCCATAAAACTTGCTGTATTGGCCGGTAAAATCCTCGTGGTGCAGGTGCAGCCAGTCGTATTTGGGCAGGTCGCCGCGAATTACTTCCTCATCGTACAAAACATCATAAGGTATTTCGGCATATTTTAACACCAGGGTAACGGCGTCATCCCAGGGCAACTTATTTTTGGGCGAATAAACGGCAATTTTCGGCGCTTTTTCAAGCTTTACCACATCCATATTTACGGAAGGATCGCTTACTTCGGTAATGATCTGGTTTACTTTGCCATCGGGGATCACTTCGTAACTTACACCGCGGATCTTACATTCATCCTCAATCCGTTGCTCATATTTGGCAAGGAAACTGCCGCCGCGGTAATTGAGCAGCCAGTCAATTTCTTCACCGTTTTTGAGTACCCAAAATGCAATCCCGTATGATTTCAGGTGGTCCTTCTGGTCCTCATCCATAGGGATTAATATCGATGCAGCCCTGTTGATTAAAGGTAAAAGCAGAAAGGCGAAAGCTAAAAGGTATTTGGTGAAAGGCGAAAGCTGAAAGGTAAAAGGTGAAGGATGTTTTTTGTATTTCATAATTTCGCTTGTTGCCACGTTCAAATATAACGAATAATTGGATAGGGTATTATTCAATTTAGGCGGAGGAGATTTGGCAACTTTTAAAAAGTTGATAATGCTCAGGGTTCAACAATAAAAGAGACCCCATTAATTCTATATTTGTCAGCCTAAAATAAAAAAATGGATGTTATAAAATACCCCTACAGTAAGTACCAAATCTGGTATATCAGTATAATTTCTTTTTACCAATGTTGGGTTTCCCCGTTATGATGTTGGCGACTAATACGGCTGATCGCGCGGCCTGGATGGGTGTTGGTTTGGGCTTTCTTACAACGTGCGGAATGCTCACCTATTTAATACACAAATACATTTTGCCGCTGCGGCGGGGAGAAATTGCCCTTGAACTGGACAATGAGAAACTTCAATATTTTATTGGCAACAAAACTGTTTATTGGAAAGACATTTTATATATGGATTTTGCTAGCTCTAAAAATGGGGGTATATTTATCAGGTTTGCGCTGGAACATGGCGTCGATATAAATATCAGTACCCGGTTTGTGGCCGGTAAAGACAGTGAAATCTACCAGACGATAACAGCCTACTTTGAAAAATATAAGTAACAATTTTATGCGATCACCTTTTACCTTTCAGCTTTCGCCTTTAACCTTTCCGCTTTTACCTCTTTTCCCCTCTTTTACCTTTCTTGTTTTTTACTACCTTTGCCATCCATTAAATATTAAAAATGAGCAAAGCCATTATTAAAACCGAAAAGGGCGACATGACTGTTGAGTTTTTCGACAAGGATGCCCCGAACACTGTAGCCAATTTTAAAAAATTAGCTAAATCAGGTTTCTATGACAATGTGATCTTTCACCGTGTGATCCCTAACTTTATGGTGCAGGGCGGCGACCCAACCGGTACCGGTGCTGGCGGCGCAGGCTATAAAATTGATTGCGAATTAACCGGCGATAACCAATATCATGATCGTGGTGTTTTATCTATGGCGCATGCAGGCCCTAATACCGGCAGCTCGCAGTTTTTTATCTGCCATAATCGTACTAATACCGCTCACCTGGACAGGAAACATACCGTGTTTGGTAAAGTAGTTGAAAATGTTGACGTGGTTGACGCTATTCAGCGTGGTGATAAAATTTTAGGGATAGAGGTAATCGAGGATTAGTGATTAGAGACTGGAGACTGGAGATTAGTTTTAGGCTGCTCTCTAATCTCCGGTTACACGCTGATCATTATTTAAAAAATAAAGAATGAATTTACTGGGAATAGTAGCAGTATCAGGTAAGCCTGGACTATGGAAAGCGCTGGCGCAAAACAAAACCGGCTATATTTTGGAAAGCCTTGATGTGCTGAAAACCAAAATGGTGGCCAATATATCAACCGCAAAAATTGCGGCGCTGAATGAAATTACCCTTTTTGGGGAAGATGAAGACATTAAGCTGGTGGATGTTTTTGAAAGGATGAAAAATTCGGCGAGCGTACCTGATGCCAAGGCTGACGGTAAAAAGCTAAGGGATTTTTTCAGGGAAGTAGCGCCTGACCATGATGAGGAAAAGGTTTACGCCTCGGATATGAAAAAGGTACTCAACTGGTATTCCATCATAAAAGACCTGCCATTATTTACAGAAGCAGATCCAACTACAGCGGTGGCTGAAGAGCCTGCACCAGCAGAGGAACCTGCTGTTGTGGAAGAACCGGCAAAACCAGCTGCTAAGAAAGCGCCAGCAAAACCTGCTAAAGAAGCAGATGCTGAAAAAGCGCCTGCAAAGGCAAAAAAACCGGCGGCTAAAAAAGCTTAACAAAAAATTCAACATAAATAAAAACGCCCTGGTTCTTCCGGGGCGTTTTATTTTATACCTATACAGACAATTCCGTTTCTTGCTTAAAATCCCTGAGGGTACCAAATACCTCTCAAATTTGGCGGTCTGACCATATTTGGTAAGATATGATCAGCGTCTAAAGTCGAAATATCAATATTTTCAATGTGCTTTTTGATTTTCGATATAGGTCGACCCTCAAACACGAGTTTATCCAATAAATGAACTGCATCCTCGTAACTGTATGCAGTTACACCGCATCCGAGCGCTAAATAGTATGGAGTATCGTTATTAATTGATTCAAATTCAAACCAAAACCTTGTTAAAGCTAACGTCATGTCAGAGAATTAGCAGGAATTCAGCAATCAGGCTGTTTGCATTCCGCTTCCGAGAATTCCGGCTCCAGGGTGCAGTGGTTGATATCAAGATGTTCTAAACGATGCCTCAAATCGCGTTTTATGGCGTCAAAAGTTGAAATATATTCCGGGGCGATCACAATGTGGGCGGTCAGGGCATTTTCAGTAGTGCTCAGCGCCCAAACGTGCATATGGTGTACATCTACAACTCCTTTGCCTTTTAACAATTCATTTTTAATATTTTCCAGGTCTATTTTAGTAGGTACGCCATCCATTTCAAGCCTTAGGCTGTCCTTTAATAAACTCCATGTTCCTCTTAATATAACGATAGCAATAATTAAACTCACCGCACTGTCTATCCAGTAGATGTGCGTAAAATAGATAATGATACCGGATATCACCACGCCGAATGATACGATAGCATCAATAGCCATATGCATATAGGCGCCTTTTACATTCAGGTCCTTATCCTTGTCTTTTACAAAAAGCCAGGCAGTAAAGGCGTTGATGCCAATGCCTATAAGTGACACCCAGGCCATTGTGCCGCCATCTACGGGCTCCTGTTCAATAAAGCGGGTGATTGCCTCATAGCCGATAAATCCAACCGCAACAAACAGGATCAAAGCGTTAAAAAACGATACCATAATGGTTGATCGTTTAAATCCGTACGTATAGTTGCTGGTTGAATTTACCTTGGTTAATTTAAAGGCAAGCAATGCAAGGGCTAACCCCGCTACATCGCTTAAATTATGGCCTGCATCAGTAAGCAGCGAGAGGGAGTGGGTTAAAAAACCAGCCACAACCTCGATGACTACAAATGCTGAATTTAAAATGATACCGATAATAAAAGCCGAATTCAGATGATCGAGCTTAGGGGTATGATCGTGGTGATGGTGGTGGTGCGAATGATCGTGACCGTCTGACATCCGGCAAAATTAGTAAAAAACTGTAAATTAAAATATTGTCAAAAAAAGATAAGGTACAATATCAGCAACAGTAACGCATATTTTACAGCGTAATACACATTGCGGTCGTATGCTTTAATGCGTTTCCCCAGCAGGCGGATGGAGTAAACATATTTGAAAGCTTTATTAATGTTGCCGGTTTTGTCTTCACCCATATTAGGCGAAACAGCCGCTGCCATAATAAACCAGCCGAAAAATTTGTTCCAGGCGCGCCCAAAAATAGTTTTTACAGGGCGCTCGATGTCGCAAAACAGGATGATGCGATCAATATCTGTCTTATTTTCCGCATAATGCACATAGGTTTCGTCAAATAGTACATCGTCTCCATCTTTCCATGCGTAACTTTGCCCGTCAACCACAATATGGCAGTTTTCGGAGTTGGGGGTGATCAGCCCCAGGTGGTAACGAAGGGAGCCCGCATAAGGATCGCGGTGCTGCAAAAGTTCGCTTCCGGCAGGCAATACGGCAAACATGGCTGCTTTAACTTCGGGGATCTCTTTGATCAGCTGGATAGTTTGCGGGCAATATTTTTTGGCCGATGGGTGAAAATCATTATACCATTTCAAATAAAAACGTTTCCAACCGCGGCGGAAGAAAGAGTTGAAGCCCATATCATTGTACTTGTCCGATCCTTTTATCAGTTCTTCGCGTTCCAGCTGCAAAGCCTCATCCCTGATGGTTTGCCAGTTGTTTTTCAACAAACTTAATTGCGGGAAATTTGCCTGGCTGATATACGGTTTATTCTCAACGCCTGACAACGCATACATTGGGATATTAATGGGCGCCATAAATGTTGAGTGATCAGTTAGCTGCCTGAAAAACTTATACCTTACTTTTCCGCGGTAGTGTACAATGGCGGTAGAAATGATGAGGATATAAAATAAAATGAATTTTACGGACAGCAGTTCTGGTAAAATTTGATGCATGGGTCAATATCTTTTCTCAAAAATAAAGACTTTCGTTTAACGAAATGTGCCCCCTGGGTGCCTGAAACGCTATTTTTACAGAAAACTGACGATTTGCCTGTATGGGTCAGTTGGTGAGTAGTAGGCTTTTGAACCATGGGCCAATTTGCGAAGGGTAGCCACTGACATGGCAATATTTCTTTTTTGTGAGGTGTGCTACAAAGCGGTAGCCTCTATGAGGCAGAATGTCAATGCCATTAAGTTAAGGGATTTTAATATCGAACACCCAATGTCGAATATTGAATAATAAAGTAAGAAACTTCGAAATTTGACATTCAAAATTCATTATTCGATATTAATTCCCTTCCCTTTTCCCTAACTTAATGACATTGGGCAATATGTTTGGGCGTACCCTATTCTTAGATGGGTTATTTCTAAATTATCACTCACCAATCGATGCTGCCTGCTTAAGGTTCGGGGGGATGTTGGAATTGCCTGAACGGCGCAAAAACTTCAAAAGTGCTGACAGATTTTTGTCAATGAAAAAAAATTTGTCCTCATTTAAATAATTGATAATCAAAAATTTATTGGTTTTTTGCAGGGTGTTGCACGTGTTGCTCATCGCAATATTTACAAAAGAGGAGCTGTATATCTACTGTAAAAAACAATTTATAAAAATAAATATCCCCTAAGTAAACGACATTGACTCACCACTCACTATTCACCACTCACCGACTCACTATTCATGGTGATACGGCTCACCCTTAATAATGGTAAAGGCCCTGTACAGTTGTTCAACAAAAAACAGCCGTACCATTTGATGCGAAAAGGTCATGGCCGATAGGGAGATCTTATCGTTAGCCCGCTGGTAAACAGTCGTATCAAAGCCATAAGGGCCACCTACAATAAAAACCAGGTTTGAGGTTGAACTGATTGCTTTTTTATTGATATAAGCTGAGAATTGCTGCGAGGTAAGTTCGGTGCCATTTTCGTCGAGCAGGATCACGTGGTCAAGGGGAGAGATTTTTTTAAGGATCAGTTCCGCTTCTTTTGTTTTTTGCTGGTCGCGGGTTAGCGTTTTGGTGTTTTTTAGTTCACCAATTTCAATAATCTGAAGTTTGGTATAATGCTTTAACCTGCTGACGTAAATATCGATACCCGTTTTCAGGTAGCTGTCAACGGTTTTGCCAACGGTTATAAAAGTGATCTTCATGAGCGGCAGTTGTAATGTTGTAAAGTTGGAATGTTATTTTATGTTGAAATGTTGTAACGTTGCAAAGTTGAAATGTTATAGTAACGCTAAATAAAAACGACATATGTTGATCTATAATCCATATTGATTTTCCGAATAAAAAAACTTTACAACCTTTCAACATTGCAACTTTACAACAAAAAATGGATATCATCAAAGACTACACCCAAAGGGTAACAAATGCACAGCAGCAGGCTGATAAATTTAAAGAACTGGCAAATGGGTATTCGCTTATGCGTTTAGTTGTATTTGCTTTGCTGGTATTAGCCCTATATTTTGCCATTACGCTGGATGATTTTACCGTACTGGCCATTTCATTTATCATTTCGTTATTCTGCTTTGCCTGGCTGGTATCGCGACAATCAGTTTTCGAAAAACAAAAAAGATATTTCCTCGACTTGAAGAAAGTCAACGAAAATGAAATTGAAAGTATTTTAAACTACTCAAATATTTACGATAACGGCAGCCGTTTTGCAGATGATAGGCATTTTTACAGCGCCGACCTGGATATTTTTGGCAATGCCTCGCTATTCCAACTGCTTAACCGCGCTGCTACCCCCACCGGTAACGAAAAGCTTGCCGGATGGCTTAGCGCTCCTGCTGAAAAAGAGGTTATCCTGGCACGGCAGGAAGCTATAAAGGAACTCTCTAGCAAAAATGCCTGGAAGCTTGAAATGCAGGCCTTGTTGTTATTTGCCAATAAAGCCGAGACAAATCAACTCAAAAACCTTTTTGTATACCTGCATATTCCCTTAGCACTCCCAGGCGAAAAATGGCTTGGTATTTATGCAAAAATTGCGCCTTATTTACTGGTGCTGCTGATTATAGCAAGCTACTTTTTTCCTGTGTTAAGAACCGTAGCGGTACTTGTTGGCCTTTTTAACCTGGGTATCGTGTCCTCAAAAGCGTCTTATATAAAAAAAGCCGACCTGATTGCCGGAAAAATAGGGGATACCTTAAATAACTATGCCATTGTTTTTGAGAAAATTGAAAAGGAGCAGTGGGCATCGGGCTATTGCAAAAACCTGGTGGAACGTTTAGCAACCGGTAATACATCGGCGCAGATCAAAGAATTATCCGGCCTCATCAATAAACTCAATTATCACTTAAACTTAATTGTTGGTTTTGTGTTGAATGTGTTTTTTCTGTGGGACATCCGCCAGATCATCGCCATAGAAAACTGGAAGCGCAATAACGATAAAAACCTTGAAGCAGCTTTTGATGTGATTGCAGCGTATGAAGCATTGGTTAGCCTGGCAAGTTTGCACATTAATTACCCCGATTGGTGTTTCCCGGAAATTGCCGATGGCCCTGCTTATACGTTAACCGCAAAAGGGTTGGCCCACCCGCTCATCAGCAGGGCAAAAAGGATTGAAAACGATTATGAGCTGGATAGTGCTTTTAATATTGATATCATCACTGGCTCCAACATGGCCGGTAAAAGTACTTTTTTACGTACTGCGGGTATCAATACGGTAATGGCGCTTTGCGGCGCGCCTGTATGTGCTCAGCACATGAAAGTCTCGGTAATGACCATTCTATCCTATATGCGCATCAAGGACTCCTTAAATGAAAGCACCTCCACTTTTAAGGCCGAACTGGACCGGCTGCAAATGCTACTGAAGGCGGTTGAAAGCGACCAAAAGATTTTCTTTTTGATTGACGAAATGCTGCGGGGCACCAATTCGGTTGATAAATACCTGGGCTCAAAAGCGGTAATTGAACGGCTCATCGGTAAAAAAGCGGTAGGCATGGTGGCTACCCACGATCTGCAGATCGCCGAATTGGAAAAGAAATATCCAGCCTATATCCGCAATTTTTATTTTGATATCCAGGTAGTCAATGGCGAAATGCTGTTTGATTATAAAATGAAACACGGGGAATGCAAAACCTTCAACGCATCGTTATTGCTAAAACAGATAGGGATTGATGTGGAGGCGGAGTAGATGTGCGGATGTGCGGATATGCGGATTTTGAGGACAATGAATGCGGGATAGCTCAAATGAAGATGTGCGAATGTTTGGACATCAATCCATCATTCGCACATCTGCACATTTGCATATCTGCACATTACCGACCGCCACCGGCTCCGCCAATTCCCTGGTCGCCTTGTTTCTCTTCATCAACATCACCCTTCTTTTGCGACGGGGTGGCAAATTTTAACTTACCGAAGCTGTAGCTAAATGTTAAGCCCACTGATCGGAACGGGAACGCAAAATGACTGGTTTGGGTAATCCCGGGACTTGTGGTAGTGGAATTAAAGTTTTTATATTTATTAAATGGTTCAAGGGTATTGATACCAATTGAAGCCTTTTTGTTCAGGAACTGTTTTTTTACACCCAATCCAAGCAGGCTGAATGAAGGGCTTTGACCCTGCAGGGTGTACCTTGGCGAATTTTCCAGTGCAAACAATTCGGCTACCAGGTCTTTTGGTAAAGTGACAGACGCACTTAAAAATATATTATACTGAACCTTTGTTGCGGTATTAGTGAAATAGTAAGCGTACTGTGCATAGGGTGTAGGGCTATAAGTATAAACGTTGATATTGGTACGCAGCGTTAATATTTTAATAGGATTTATGGACGTGAAAAAGTTAAATCCGAATGAATTGTTGACATCAGCATTCTGGTATTTTGTAAGTGTGCCGATTAAACTATCTACTACAATATGGTTTGCAATGTTTTCAATTACTCCGTCAATATGCCTGTAATAAATTGAAAAATTAAGCAATGATGATTTGATGAAGGTATTGTAATTTAAATCAATTGTTTGCGAAACCTCTGGCGATAAAGCAACGTTACCAACCGTTTGTGCCAGTTTATTTGTCTGGCTTACATAGGGGTTCAAAAATTGAAGGCTTGGCCTGGTTATACGTTTGCTGTAGCTTAATTTAATCGTTTGTGTTGACGAAATTTGTTTTTGAAGGGTTAAGCTGGGTATATAAATCTGGTAATCACTGTTAAATGGTGTTAGAAACGTCTCGCCGGCACTTTGCGGATCGCCGTGAATATTGGTGTTCTCAACCCTTCCGCCTGCTAAAATTGAATACCCTTTCGGCAGGGTGAATGTAAGCACGGTATAGCCCGCGGTAACGTTCTGGTTATAGTCGTAAACGCTGGAAGTAAGCGGGTCATAAACAAAATCATTTCCCGATGGATCAAAAGCCTGAGAATTACTGCTTAATCGCCTGATCACCTCTTTTGCACCGGCTTCAACCTTTAATAATTTATTAACCGGTAGTGTATAATCTGCCTGGAAAGTATACTCATTATTTATTCCGTCGATATTATTTTTAACATTGGTTAGCTTTTGGGGCGTAAAATAGTCGGTAAAATCAGTAATGATCTCACTGTGGCTCCATTCACCGGAAAATACGATGTTATTGCCTTCTTTTTTAAACTTGTGCGTGTAATCCATAGTCCAGTCGAACCCGCCGAATGAGTTATGGCCCAGTGTATTGCTTAGATAGGAATAGCTTGAATCCGGATGATTGTAATCCGTCCTGGTTGATGTATTATTTGAATTTGTATTGAAACCGCCTTTGTTGTAGCGGAATGTTGATGTGATATCGTTAAAAGCATTAAACTGGTAGCTGGCAGTTACAGAACTTATGGTGCCATAACGCTTAACAAGGCTTGTGCCGTCTGAACTTTGAGCCACATTGGTATTTCCATATTGAAAATGCTGGTTAAAATCACTGATGGACGTTTGCGGCCAGGTTAGGTTACCGCCTGTATTCACAGATAAACTAAACCTGTTTTTGTTATAGTTGAGGTTGAAGTTACCGTTGTTTTGACGTGTGCCAAAGCCACCGCTAACCGAACCGCTGATACCCGATATATTGGTTTGTTTGGTGATGATATTTATAATGCCAGCTGAACCTTCTGCATCATATTTAGCTGAAGGGCTCGTGATCACTTCAATTGTTTTGATTTGTGCAGCCGGAATGGTTTTCAATACGTCCGATAAACTTGCAGAGGTCGCACCAGACGGTTTTCCGTTGATCAGTACTTTAACATTCTGGTCGCCGCGAACAGCTACGTTACCATTGAGGTCGACTGACACCATCGGAACCTTTTGCAAAACATCACTGGCATTGCCACCGGTTGAGGTAAGGTCCTTTTCGGCATTATAAACAATCTTATCAATATGATTTTCGATCAAATTTGCCTGGCCGGTAACGGTCACTTCCTTTAGTGTTTTCGCGCCCGGCGAAACATTGATCACACCCGTGTTTTTATCGGGTTTTGAATCAGTTGTAGTAAACGGTCCTACCGTTTTTGTAGGATAGCCTATAAAGGTAATCACCAGGTTATAATTACCGGGGTGTACACCGTCTATTCTGAAATTACCTTTGGCATCAGTTATTGAACCGGATAATGGGCTTTTGCCGCCAACCCGGAATAAACCGACAGAAGCGTAATCCAGCGGTTTTTTGGAGATAGAATCAATCAGGGTGCCTGATATTTTCCCGACGATGTTTGACCCACCGCCGCCGACGCCAAACTGGGCGTTCGCCGTTATTACAGAAAACAGGAATGCAAAAAATATATAAAAACGTTTCATTTCGTGTGATTTTTTTAATTGGAGGCGAAAATAGCTGAAATGTTACAGGCAGATCAGCTTATTTTGTCATCATATGGTAATTGTAATTAATTCGTTACGGTGGGGTTGATAAATATTTTGATCGCTTGAAAACCAGGTCGAAATTCCTGTGCGATTAGCCACCTGCAGATTCACTTACCTGGGAAATCATAAAAAAATATCCCGGGTATGGCTAAAAAAGACAGGCTGGCAAAGCCCCTGTACAACCAACCTAAGCGTTCCATTTTCCCACGCGGAACAAATGGAACGTTGTGAAACATGTTCATTATCAGTGTGTTTCACTTTTTTATAAATTGTCGTAATTGGCTAAGTGGTTGATAGTCAATACGTATCAAATTTGCTTTTTGGCGGCATCGGTGCAATCGTCTGGTAATCAATCATTTCATAATTCAGGACGAGGCGCTACAAAACAATGTTTACAATTCTTCCCTTAACCACGATCACTTTTTTAGGGGCTTTATGGTCCATATATTTCTGCACGTCAGCATTCGCCAATACAAAAGCTTCAATCGCGGCAGGATCAAGGCTTAATGAAATATTAAGGTTCATTTTGGTTTTACCGTTGATGGAAACAGGGTAGGCGTATTCATCTTCAACCATGTATGCCGGGTTAAATTTCGGGTACGGCGCATAGGATAATGTACCGGCTTCGTTGCCCAGCAAGGTCCACAATTCCTCGCAGATATGCGGCGCATAGGGCGAAAGAACGATGACCAGGTCTTGTAAGATTGCTCTTTTATTGCACTTAAGATCTGTCAATTCGTTTACAGCGATCATAAAGCTGGAAACCGAAGTGTTGAAGGAGAAGCGTTCCACATCTTCCTCCACTTTACGGATAATTTTATGCAACGATTTCAATTCCGCTTTGGTTGGCTCTTCGGTTGAAACTTTAAAATCCCAGGCATCATTATGAAACATGCGCCAGAATTTCCGCAGGAATTTAAACACACCTTCAATACCATTGGTGTTCCATGGTTTACTTTGTTCCAGCGGGCCCAAAAACATTTCGTACATGCGTAGGGTATCCGCGCCGTAACGTTCTATCAGGTCGTCCGGGTTTACCACGTTGAATTTGGATTTCGACATTTTTTCGATTTCCCAATGGCAAGTAAATACTCCATTTTCGAATACGAACTCGGTATTATAACTATTGCGGGAATACTCTTTTTAAATGCTTCTATATTTAGAATATCGTTATTAACTAAATTAACATTAACGTGCCAAGGAGTGAAAGACACATGTTCTAAAGAAATCTTTCTTTTTAGTTCAGACAATTTTAAATGATATTTTTCATTTAAATTATTTTCCAATTGTTTTATCCAGTCTCTATCATTTTTATATTTTTTAACTAAATCATCGGAAATATAAAAAATAGCAACATTATCGCTACTCGTATTGTCTATAATCTTCTGCCCTTGTTCGTCAATTAAGTCAATGTTCAGTTTATTAATGAAACTTGAACGTCCCTGGATCATCCCCTGGTTGATCAATTTTTTGAAAGGCTCTTCTTCAACTACTAACCCAATATCCTTCAAAAACTTGTTCCAGAAACGGCTGTACAACAAATGCCCTGTAGCATGTTCGCTGCCACCGATATAAAGGTCAACATCTTTCCAGTACTCAATGGCCTCTTCCGAAGCAAAGGCTGTATCATTTTGGGCATCCATATACCGGTACCAGTACCAGCTTGAGCCGGCCCAGCCGGGCATGGTGCTATGCTCGTAGGGGAACGTACCGGCCCCCTCTAAATCTCCTCCGCCAGATGGCGGAGAGACTTTACTGTCAGCGGCTATTTTGTAGTTCCAGCCGGTTGCTCTTGCGAGCGGCGGTTCGCCGCTTTCGGTGGGTAAATATTTATCAACCTCCGGTAATACCAGCGGCAGGTCTTTTTCATCAATTAAATAGGGCAGGCCATCTTTAAAATAAACGGGCACTGGTTCGCCCCAGTAACGCTGGCGGCCAAAAATGGCATCCCTCATCCTGAAATTCACTTTTGCCTTGCCTGCGCCTAATTCTTCCAATTTAGCAACTACGGCCGCAGTAGCTTCTTTATATGCTAAGCCATTGATGAAGCCCGAGTTTATATAATGCCCTTCCTTGGTTGGGTCGGCCTCGGTTTCGATATTTTGTATGTCGATGATCGGGATGATCGGCAAATGATAATGTTTGGCAAACAAATAATCGCGCTGATCGCCGGATGGTACGGCCATTACAGCGCCGGTACCATAGCCCGCCAAAACATAATCAGCAATCCAGATCTGTACCTTTTCGCCGCTAACCGGGTTAATGGCAAAGCTGCCTGTAAACGCTCCCGAAACAGTTTTAGCATCTGCCATGCGCTCCAACTCCGATTTCTTTTTTGCTTGCGCGATATAAGCATCAATAGCGCTTTTTTGTTCAGGCGTAGTTAATGATGCCACCAATTCATGTTCGGGAGCAAGCACTAAAAATGTTGTTCCGAAAATAGTATCTGCGCGGGTGGTGAAAACTTCTATATAATTCTCACCATTCGTAAATCGTAAATCTGAAATCGTAAATCTAACTGACGCTCCCACACTTTTCCCTATCCAGTTCCTTTGCATTTCTTTTAAAGGCTCGGGCCAGTCAATGGTATCCAGGCCTTTTAAAAGCCTGTCGGCATAGGCGGTGATGCGCATGCTCCACTGCATCATTTTTTTCTGTTCAACAGGGTAGCCGCCGCGTTCGCTAAAACCGTCTTTTACTTCATCATTCGCCAAAACGGTACCCAGGGCCGGGCACCAGTTTACGGTGCTTTCGCGCAGGTAGGTAAGGCGGTATTTTAACAGCTCGGATTGTTGCTCGTTATGGCTTTTGGCCTTCCATTCCTCTGCGGTGAAACTTAAAATTTCATCGTCGCACACAGCGTTAATGCCGGCAGCGCCGTTTAGTTCAAAATGTTCAACCAGTTTGGCAATGGATTCGGCTTTGTCCGCATCCTTATTATACCAGGAGTTGAAGAGCTGCATAAAGATCCATTGCGTCCATTTATAATAATCGGGCGAACTGGTACGCACTTCGCGGCTCCAGTCGAACGAAAAGCCGATCTGGTCGAGCTGGCGGCGATAGGTGGCAATATTAGTTTCCGTAGTAATAGCCGGGTGCTGACCGGTTTGTATGGCATATTGTTCGGCAGGCAACCCAAAGCTGTCGTATCCCATCGGGTGCAATACGTTAAACCCCTTCAGCCTTTTATAACGTGCAAAAATATCCGATGCGATATAGCCCAGCGGATGGCCAACATGTAAACCTGCTCCTGAAGGATAGGGGAACATATCAAGCACATAGTACTTCGGTTTGGCCGTTTTGTCTTCAGCTTTAAACGTTTGGTGATCAGCCCAAAACTGCTGCCATTTTTTCTCTATATCTTTAAATTGGTAATCCATTTTATATAAAAGGCGTGTGAGGCTGCGAAATTAAGAAAATCCCTATTAGTTTGGTAGTGATTTGGTTGGAATAAGTTGGAAAGGTTGTAAGGTGTTGAAGTATGTTGTAATGTTTAAAAGTTGGAAGGTTGTAATGTTAAAACCTATGCTCTTTTATAAAATCGGCACTATCCTCAATAAATTGCTGCCAAACGGCATCAGGTTGCCATACATCTTCGATAAAGGAAAGCATTTCATCTTCGTTAAGCCGGCCGGTTGAAAAAAGATAAAGGCCGGTAAATGCCGATGCCCGGTAGTTGGCAGCGCAATGCACCAGCGTTTTGTCGTTTGGGTGTTGATCCATCAGTTTGAAAAAGGCTATAAGGTCGTCGGTTTTCGGATCATCAAACTTAACCGGGATATGGTGATAGGTTATCCCCAGCTGTTTAACTAAGGCGCCTTCGTTTTTTAGCGCATATTTACCATCTGCCAATCCCAGGTTTACGATGACCTGGTAGCCTTCCGCGGCAATCAGGGGCAACTGTCCCTCTGAGGGCTGGCCGGAGCAAGCCATCATCCCAGAAATTTGACGGAAATTGTAAACAGAACTCATGAGATAAAATTATAAATAAATAACAGACAATCATTTAGAAAAAACAACACCATAAACAGGGGAAGAATTTTCCCATATTTAATATAAGGAAAGTATTATTTACCCTAGGGTTAATTTCGGTGCTATTTAGCCTTTTTCTTTGATTTTTTGATAAAAAAGGCATTTCATCCATTAACTTAGTTGTCGATAAATTATTACTCTTAAAACCACTCACTTTATGAAAACTAAATTACTTAGCGCAATAATATTGTTATCTGGCGTAGCTGTATTATTTAATGCCTGCAAAAAGAGCGAAAGCGCAAAACCAGCCACTGTTACTACCGCCACCACTAAACAAACCGCCGGCGCCCAAATCGCCTTAAACCTGTACCATTCATTAACGGGGCAGTTTGGGGGCATTAACGTATACAACGGTATCAGCACGCCTTCTGTTCCTAATTCAACATCAACGGTAAAAGTAAACAGCACCAATTATGCCTGCGGTTTTTATATCAACAATGGTATTTCATACAATACCAATATTGGCGATACCATTAAATCCAGTACTACCGGCGGGCTTTCATTTTATTATGTATGTAATAACGGCAGCGCTATAGGCTACACCGCACAGGATACTTTAACAACTGTTGGTACCGCACCGGGATACAGCTTTATTGATGGTTTAAGCCAAAACTATAAAGTTACCGGTTTAAACCCCAACAATTCATTGGTTACCGTTGACGGATTGATTCAAGCCACTATTGTACTTGACCGCGGTGCCAAAGGCGGTAAAAGCCTAACCTATAATTCATTTACTTTATCAGGCCTGCAGGTACACCTGGACCAAACCCCTCCTGACATTACCAGCGGAAAAGCTGTTTTTGTAGCAACAGGCCTTAGTGGTACTACTGCTTATGCCCTGTATGGTACGCTTACTTTCTTAGGCAACCACATGGCTAAAGTTGACTACTACGATAGCATCTACTATGTAAACCTGCTTACCGGAAAAATATCAACAACTATTTAAACCTTAAATATCAACAGAAGCTCCCTTTGATAACTTGAGGGGAGCTTTTTTATGGATGATTTACCTGTTTTATTAAATTTATCTTTAATACATTTGTATAGAAATTAATAATCTTATCATGAAAATAAAACTACGTTCTATTGTACTGGTACTTGCCGGGACGGCAATCGTTTATTCAGGATGTAAAAAAGCAGCAAAAACGACGTCCGATCCGCAATTGGCGCCCCAGGAAGTTGCCAGCCAGGTGGCCTTAAATATCGATCAGTCGTTATTTGGCGGCTTGGGTGTAGATATTTCCGGCGGTTTAAGTTCGCCAACCTCATTTGCGGTACACACCAAAGGGAAAGTGCAGCAAAGCTTAACCAACCCCGATTGCAGTTTGTTAATTGATACCACCATGAGCTATACCGGCGCAGCAAACGGCGGATCGGCCACTATCTCCGGAACATTTAAGTTTAGTTTCTCCTGCGTAAATAACGTGGTTTCAGGCTTCACCACTAATGATAATATTACTATCAGTTTAACAAGCCCTACGCTTAACCTGAATTATAAAGTTGCCGAAAATTTAACGCTTTTGAGTGCAAATCCATTAAACCAAAATGCAAATTTATCGCTTAACGGGTCATTGGCCTCAAACGGAAGTTACCAGTACAATACGGGTACAAAAAGGAGCGGTACCGAAGTATTTAACTATACGCTTACATCGGTTATTTTTAGCCCCGCTGCCGGCGATGTTATTGCTGGCACGGCTACTTTTAACACCAGCGGAAGTGGCCCTAAAGGCGTGTGGAACTACCAGGGCACCATTACCTTCCTTGGCAACCATATGGCGGCTGTAACTATTAATGGTAAAGCATATAACGTAAACCTGCAAACCGGCGCAGTAAGCTGATACCAAAATAAAAAAACAATAAAAAGAGCCTTTTCTGTAAATACGGGGAAGGTTTTTTTTATATTTAGACGATAAATTATTTCCACCATTGTTTTAGCGCTGCTTCATCCTGTCAACTTGTTTCGCAGGCTCCCGTGCCGGTGTGTTTTTTATTGCATTGGCGGGGTATTTGCATCGCAAAGTACAAAAAACCGAAATCCAATTTGTAATGAAACCTGTACTAAAGCTAACCCTTCTTTTTACGGCCCTTTCTGTTGTTTATTTGTCATGTAAAAAAAACGAAACAACGGTTGTAAAAAGCAAAACCGATTATGCCGCGCTCAGCGGCCGGATAGCCGTTGATCTGTATAAATCAATAACGGGGCAATATGGCGGCGCCAACGTTAAAAACGGTATCAAGGCGCCTGTAAACCTTACCGGAAATAAAAACGCCCTTTCTTTCAGCACATTTGCCATGAGCCCGTTATGCGGTTTTACTATTGATACCAGCTATAATTATAACCAAACCGCCACCGACACGTCCATCAACTATACAGGTAACTTTCATTTTGTATATACCTGCAGTGCCGATATCCCCGATGGTTATATCGTGCGTGACAGCATTACCAATACTTACTCAGGCGCAGCGTTCAACGCGCCTTACACCGTTGCCCAGGATTATAAAGTGCAGGCCCTGGATAAAACCTATAAAACGGTATCGATGAATGGCTATAATTATTCTTCGCATAATTACCGCGTTTTAAAAGGGCAGGTAACGCTCGGGTTCGATTATTTTTACAGTGGGTTTAAATTGCTGGGCCTGATTGTGGATGTTTCCGGCAGTGTGCCGGATGTTGTTTCAGGCACGTCCACCTTTTACAACTTTGAATATAACAACCTCCCGGGCGGCCCTATTGATGGCGTGCAAACCGCCACCACCGGAACCATAACATTTTTAGGAAATCACCAGGCGGAGATAAGTACCGGCGGCAAAAATTATAGGGTTAACCTGCTTACGGGGATAGTAACGCCCCTTTGATCGACATAAATGTTAATTTAAGGATATTAATATTGAACACCGAATGTCGAATACAGAATAATGAAGTTAAGACTTTGGTGTTCATTATTCGACATTCTTTATTCGATATTAAATTGCTCACATTTCTGCTTGGCGTTGCGGCTTTGCGCTGATTGTTTTTCACGGGGTAAGCGCCCGCAGCGTTAATTAAATGAGGCACAGCTGCAAAATATTTATATTTAATTGTATACTTGTTTTGCATGAAGAAACTCCTTACCAATCTTAATTTCCAGGTACTGGCAGGCATCCTGTTAGGCGTAATCGTTGGTTTTTGCTTCCCCACCTTTGGGCCGACGGCAAAAATCATCAGCCAGACTTTCATCAGTTTGATCACGATGCTCATCGCGCCGATCATCTTTTTTACCATCGTATTGGGCATTGCCGGTATGAGTGATATGAAGAAAGTGGGCCGGGTAGGGGGCAAAGCGTTGCTTTATTTTGAGATCGTAAGTACCAGCGCCCTGGTTATCGGGATGATCGTCGCCAATATTTTAAGGCCCGGCGATGGCTTTGTAAGTAAAATTGCTGCAGATAGCTCCAAACTGGCGGTTTACCAAAAAGCCGCTGCAGATATGCACTGGCTGGATATTTTAACCCATATAGTACCACCCAATATATTTGAAGCGTTTGCAAAGGGCGACATTTTGCAGATCCTGTTTTTTGCGATATTGTTTGGCTTTGCGCTCAGCCACCTGGGCGAAACCGGGCAAACGGTGATCAGCTTATTTGATAAATTCAGCAAGGTGTTTTTTAAGATCATGCACATGGTGATGCGTGTGGCACCCATCGGCGCTTTCGGTGGGATGGCCTATACCATCAGTACGTTCGGCCTAAAAACACTCAAGCCATTGAGCATATTGATGGGTTCCGTTTACCTTACTTCCATTTTTTTCATCTTCGGTGTATTGAACCTTATTTGCTACCTGTATAAGTTCAGTTTATGGAAATACCTGGCTTTTATTAAGGAAGAGATCCTGGTGGTATGGGGAACATCCTCATCGGAATCCGTATTGCCGGCCATGATGGATAAAATGGAAAAATTCGGCTGCTCACGATCGGTGGTGGGGCTGGTGATCCCGGCAGGATATTCATTTAACCTGGACGGGACGACCATATACCTGTCCATGTCGGTGATATTTTTGGCGCAGGTATTTCATATCCCGCTCACGCTGGTGCAGCAATTAACGATCATCGGGATTCTGATGATCACCAGTAAAGGCGCGGCAGGGGTAACCGGCAGTGGGTTTATCATATTAACCTCCACGCTTGCGGCCATAAAGATTATTCCCGCAGAAGGCGTTGCCATTTTGCTGGGGGTAGACAGGTTTATGTCGGAAGCGCGGGCCATTACCAATATGATAGGGAACGGGATCGCTACAATTGTGATTGCGAAGAGTGAAGGGGAATTTAGCCCCCCAGCCCCCTGAAGGGGGAGCTTTTGATTCGCATGTTGGTAAAAAAGTACGCCTTTTTCATGGTTTTGAACGAAGCTGTACAAATTGTAAAAATATTCCCCCTTTAGGGGGCAAGGGGGCTTGACATTCCGTCAAAAACTTTAGCTTTGCGCTACAAATTCAAAAAGCACAATGAGCGTACTCGTAAATAAAGATTCCAAAGTTATAGTTCAGGGTTTTACAGGTAACGAAGGTACTTACCATGCATCGCAGATGATTGAGTATGGTACCCAGTTGGTTGGCGGTGTTACGCCGGGTAAGGGCGGCCAGAGCCACCTTGACAGGCCTGTATTTAATACCGTAGCCGACGCGGTTGCAAAAACAGGCGCCGATGTATCTATCATATTTGTGCCCCCTGCATTTGCTGCCGATGCCATTATGGAAGCGGCCGAAGCAGGTATTAAAGTAATTGTATGTATCACCGAAGGGATCCCTACAAAGGATATGATCATGGTGAAAGAATATTTAAAAGGCAGGGATAGCCGTTTGATCGGCCCTAACTGCCCGGGGATCATTACGGCTGACGAGAGCAAGATCGGTATTATGCCGGGCTTTATCTTTAAAAAAGGCCATGTAGGCGTAGTATCCAAATCAGGTACTTTAACTTACGAAGCGGTTGACCAGGTGGTTAAAGCCGGTATGGGCATCACCACTGCCATTGGTATTGGCGGCGACCCGATCATCGGTACCCCAACCAAAGAAGCGGTTGAGCTGTTGATGAACGACCCGGATACCCACGGTATCATTATGATCGGCGAAATTGGCGGCGGTATGGAAGCCGAAGCGGCGCGCTGGATCAAAGCAAACGGTACCAAACCTGTGGTTGGCTTTATAGCAGGCCAAACAGCGCCTCCGGGACGCCGCATGGGCCACGCCGGCGCCATAGTTGGCGGAGCCGATGACACCGCAGCAGCCAAAATGAAAATTATGCGCGAATGCGGCATCCGCGTGGTAGAATCTCCTGCTGAAATTGGCGCGGCAATGGCAGAGGAACTAAAAAAGGTGAAAGCTTAAAGGTAAAAGCTGAAAGGTTTTTATTTAAATAATTAAAAAAATCCTGGTTTTGGCCGGGATTTTTTATTTTATCTATGCGAGACCATGGGCATTGAGTTTAGTGGCCTTGTTTTTTGTCAGATTGATTTTGATGGTAAAATAACAACTTCCACCGTCGCTGGTTTGTTGGATATGTGTTTTCCATGATTTGTGCATCACCGCACAACAGCAATTAACCCAAACTTCTTTTTCGCCTTTGGTATTTGTTATTGCAATAAACTGCTTAAAATATTTTTCCGGCTTTTTAATCATATTGTATTTACCACTTCTGCTTTTATTGTAAACTCCTACTCCTTTTACAATTAATTTTTCAATAGTTAAGAGCTCAGTTTTTGATAAAGTAGCCGGTTTGGATTTTTTATCAAAAATGTATTCATCGCGTTTTGAGTCGAATTTGAAAAAGGCATACCTTAATTTTTCTGTTGAATTAAGATAATAATCATCCGGTGGAGGAAGAATTATTTTCTGCTGTTTTGGCTGCGTTTGTACCGAAATGGCGAAAAATAAACTTATCAAAAGAGGTTTCATGATATTTTTGGATTAAGATACTGGGTTATGGATGAAAATAGGCATAATTGGTAAATTTCAATTCACTAACTCACTAGTTCAATAATTAACGTCCGGGTTTTGGCCGGAATTTTTTATTTTTAGGGTGATTTTTTTCATGAACACAATGCCCGAAGAAAAGGAAAATGCCTTCTATGCAAAAGATCGCCAGGCCTGGCGTAGCTGGTTGCAGGAATTTCATCTATCCGAAAAAAGCGTATGGCTGATCATGTACCACAAAGGCAGTGGCGTACCCAGCGTTTATTATAACGAAGCCGTAGAAGAGGCGCTTTGTTTTGGCTGGATAGATAGTAAGCCCAATAAACGTAACGAAAAAAGTTATTACCAGTTTTTTGCCAAACGGAATCCGAAAAGTAACTGGAGTAAAATCAATAAGCAAAAGGTAGAACATTTGCTCGCCCTTGGTTTGATGGCGTCCGCGGGACTTGAAATGATTGAACTGGCTAAAACAACCGGTACATGGAATGCACTCGACCAGGTGGACGATAGAAATCGTACCGGAGGATCTGAAAGCCGCCCTTGAAGCAAATCCGGAAGCCATGAAGAATTTTGAATCATTTTCACGTTCGTCTCAAAAAATTATCCTCGAATGGATCAGCAACGCCAAACAAGTTGCCACCCGCCAAAAACGCATCGCCGAAACGGTAAGCCTTGCAGCTCAAAACATTAAGGCAAACCATTACCGGCAGTAATGTCAGGGTCAGGTAAATATCCAAAACTGGCCTTTTTTTGCCCGGAAAATACCCGTATATTGAGATAAATAGAAAGCCGAAAGTCGGAAAGTTGATGGTGCCAGGAGTAAGTTGATTACCCTAATCACTAATTCAATCATTCACTAATTCACTAATTAAAAATGGAATACAACATATTAACACCCGACGAAGAACGGGTAATATTATACAAAGGCACTGAAAGGCCATTTACCGGTGCTTTATTAAACAACAAGGCGCAGGGTTTATATGTATGCAAAAGGTGCGATACGCCGCTGTATACTTCCGAATCAAAATTCGAATCGCACTGCGGCTGGCCAAGCTTTGACGACGAGATTGAAGGCGCAGTAAAGCGTGTGCCGGATGCCGACGGCAGGCGGGTTGAGATTGTCTGCGCCAACTGCGGCGCGCATTTAGGGCACGTTTTTGAGGGTGAGTATTTAACACCCAAAAATGTAAGGCACTGCGTAAACTCAGTATCCATGAAGTTTGTTCCTGCTGAATAATGGCTGTTTTTTGGCGGTTTTGGCCCTGTTTTTTACCTGATTTTTAGGTTAAGAAGTTGTTAACGCAATATTAACATCGGACTAAAAACGGGTAGGTTAAAAAGGCACTAATCTGCTCATTACTAATTGATAAAGTGGATTGTGTATAACTTATAGCTGATGTTTAAAACTTAAGCTATCACCGTAAAAATGCTTCTCCTATATTTGATATAAGTTCTTGCAACGCTTTTTAGCGGTCTCCGGTACCCCGGGATCGTATTGAAATAAAGGACACTATGTACATCTGTAGTGACCGGAAAAAATAAAAAATTAGTTTGGCAGAGATTGGTGAGCAGGGAGTTAAAGCATTAGAGTGATCAATATTTATCACGGTTGTTAAAACTAAGGCTAAGGGAAAGTCGTCGGCTAACGGGTAGCGTTAAAAAACAAAAGGATAGCAAAAAGGCTTGCAATAAAATACAGCTTAAATGGAAGAGACCGAATTATTACTAAGAGAGAACAAAGACCGCTTTGTTATTTTACCGATCAAATATCCTGCGATCTGGGAGATGTACAAAAAGTGCGAAGCGAGTTTCTGGACGGCGGAGGAGATAGATCTTGGTGATGATATGAAACACTGGGAAGGCATGAGTACAGGCGAGAAACATTTTGTTTCGCATGTGCTGGCTTTCTTTGCCGCGAGCGATGGGATAGTTAACGAAAACCTGGCCGTAAACTTTATGAGCGAGGTGCAATTGCCCGAAGCGCGTTGTTTTTATGGTTTCCAGATCATGATGGAGAATATCCATTCAGAAACTTACGCGCTGCTGATAGATACTTATATCAAGGATCCGACAGAAAAAGACCGTTTGTTCCATGCCATTGATACCGTTCCCTGTGTTGGTAAAAAAGCACAATGGGCGCTGCGCTGGATCAATAACGGAAGTTTTGCTGAACGCCTGGTGGCTTTTGCAGCTGTTGAGGGGATATTTTTCTCAGGCAGCTTTTGCTCCATCTTCTGGTTGAAGAAACGCGGCCTGATGCCGGGATTAACCTTCAGTAATGAACTGATCTCGCGCGATGAAGGCATGCACTGCGAATTTGCCTGCTTGCTATACAAAATGCTGGATAATAAGCTTTCGCAGGAAGCCGTAACCGCTATCATCACCGACGCTGTTGAAATTGAAAAAGAATTCATTATCGACGCATTGCCGGTAAACTTAATCGGGATGAACTCGAAATTAATGAGCCAGTATATTGAATTTGTAGCCGACAGGTGGCTGGGCGAACTGGGCTACGATAAGTTTTATGGCGCATCCAATCCGTTTGATTTTATGGAAATGATCAGCCTGCAGGGCAAAACCAATTTCTTTGAAAAAAGGGTTGGGGATTACCAGAAAAGTGGTGTGTTAAACGGCCAGGACAATAAAGCGTTTTCGCTGGATGAGGACTTTTAAGTTAGTGATCAGAGGCTGGAGATTAGAGATTAGTAAAAAATCCTGTCATCCTTTAACGGCGAAGCCCTCTTGAACACCATTGAAAATAAACAATAAGTGAAAAATCCTACGCATCTTAGTTCAAACAATAAGGGTACAATAAAATAAATAATAATTAAACAAGGGGGTCAAGATGTTCGTTATCAAAAGAGACGGAAAAAAAGAAACGGTAAAGTTCGACAAAATTACCGCACGTATTGAAAAGTTATGCTATGGTTTAAACCCTGCTTTGGTTGACCCGATTGATGTGGCCAAAAAAGTAATTGAGGGTTTATTTGACGGGGTAACTACTTCCGAACTGGACAACCTTGCAGCCGAAACAGCTGCATCATTAACCACAAAGCACCCTGATTATGCTTTGCTGGCATCGCGCATAGCGGTATCCAATCTTCACAAAAACACCATCAAATCGTTCTCCGAAACGATGCGCCTGTTACACGGTTATATTGACCCTAAAACCGGGAAAGACGCTTCACTTTTGGCTGATGACGTTTGGGCAATTATTGAAGAAAATGCTGAATTATTAGACAGCACCATTATATACGACCGCGACTTTGGTTTTGATTACTTCGGTTTTAAAACGCTGGAAAAATCATACCTGTTAAAAGTTGACGGTAAAATTGCCGAGCGTCCGCAGCACCTGTTTATGCGTGTTTCTATCGGCATCCATAAAGAAGATGTGGAAAGCGCTATCAAAACCTACCACTTAATGAGCGAGCGCTGGTTCACCCATGCTACGCCAACATTATTTAACGCGGGTACGCCTAAGCCGCAAATGTCATCGTGCTTTTTATTAACCATGAAGGATGATAGTATTGATGGCATATACGATACCCTAAAACAAACCGCTAAAATTTCACAAAGCGCAGGTGGTATAGGTTTAAGCATCCACAATGTACGGGCAACCGGTTCATATATCAGCGGTACCAATGGTACCAGCAATGGCATTATCCCGATGTTGCGTGTATTTAATGATACCGCCCGTTACGTTGACCAGGGCGGCGGCAAGCGCAAAGGCGCCTTTGCTATCTATTTGGAGCCATGGCATGCAGATGTTTTTGAATTTTTAGATCTCCGTAAAAATCATGGCAAGGAAGAGAACCGCGCCCGTGACCTTTTTTACGCCCTTTGGGTATGCGACCTGTTTATGGAGCGTGTAGAAGCAAATGAAGACTGGAGTTTGTTCTGTCCGCATGAAGCGCCGGGTTTGGCTGATTGCTGGGGAAAAGAATTTGTGGACCTGTATACCAAATATGAAAAAGAAGGCCGTGCCCGCAAGGTGGTAAAAGCACAGGAACTTTGGTTTGCTATACTGGACTCTCAAGTAGAAACCGGTACGCCATACCTGTTGTATAAAGATGCCGCTAACGGTAAGTCAAACCAGCAGAACTTGGGAACCATCAAAAGCTCGAACCTTTGTACTGAAATTATAGAATATACTTCAGATAAGGAAGTGGCGGTTTGTAACCTGGCATCACTGGCCCTGCCACGTTATGTAAGGGAAGGCATATTTGATCATGTTAAACTGTATGAGGTAACTTACCAGGCTACCATCAATCTGAACAAGATCATTGATAATAATTATTACCCGGTTGCAGAGGCCGAATACTCCAACTTAAGGCACCGCCCGATAGGTTTGGGCGTGCAGGGATTGGCTGATGCCTTTATCCTGCTGCGTTTACCTTTTGAAAGCGATGAAGCCCGGAAGCTGAATAAAGAGATCTTTGAGACCATCTACTTTGCAGCCATGACAGCCTCAAAAGACCTTGCGATAAAAGAAGGTGCTTACGAAACCTTTAAAGGCTCGCCTTTATCAAAAGGACAGTTCCAGTTTGACCTGTGGGGTGTTAAGCCCGACAGCGGCCGCTGGGATTGGGAAAACCTGCGCCTGGACGTAATGAACCATGGTGTGCGTAACTCATTGCTTGTAGCACCAATGCCAACCGCATCTACCTCACAGATCTTAGGCAATAACGAATGTTTTGAGCCTTATACCTCAAACATCTATACCCGCAGGGTATTGAGCGGTGAGTTTATCATCGTTAACAAATATTTGCTGCGCGATTTGGTTAACCTGGGTTTGTGGGATAACAACATGAAGGATAAGATCATCACCGCCAATGGATCGGTACAGGATATTGCAGAAATACCGCAGGAACTAAAAGACCTGTACAAAAGCGTGTGGGAGATCAAGATGCGTAATATCATTGATATGGCGGCCGACAGGGGCGCTTATATCTGCCAGTCGCAGTCGCTCAACCTGTTCATCAACTCGCCAAATGCGTCTAAACTTACTTCAATGCACTTTTACGCATGGAAGAAGGGCCTTAAAACAGGTATGTATTACCTGCGTACACAGGCAGCATCGCAGGCGGTTAAATTTACCGTTGAAAACCAGGGTGGCAAAAACATGGATCCTGTAATTCCTGAAGTAGTTGACCAGATTGTGGATGAAATACCTGCCGGTCCGAGCTGCTCAATGGAAGAGGGTTGCGTTACTTGCTCGGCATAAGTTTTTAGTCCATGGTCCATGGACGATAGACCATAGTTGAAATCAGGAATTTATCCTGAAATTAACTATGGTCTTTTTATTTTAGGTTGACCAGAATACTATAAAATTGAACACATCAAAACTATCGACCATGGTCCATGGACTATGGACTTCAATATGACCAAACATGAAATAATTTCCTGCGAACGTTGCGGCAAAAGCATAGAATGTAAAGCCAACGCCTTTACCAAATGCCAGTGCGCCGCAGTGCAGTTGAATTTGAACGAGGTACAGTATATAAGCGAGAATTACGAGGGCTGTATGTGCGCAGCTTGCTTGCTGGAGTTGAAGGAGGAATACATGGCATTACTGAAAAGATAATGGCCTGCTTTCATATCAAGTGTAGTTATAAATTTTATGGATTATATTGTCGATAGGAACAAAATCACTCTTTCGAATGGTTATTCTTTAGATTTTGAATATACCATAAAGAAGACGTTGGTAGTTGATGGCGTAATTGTTTTACTTATAGAAGCGCCGATAAAGGGGGGGTATAACCAGAACGTATTTGGCATTACAACCTCCGGTGATTATTTATGGAGGATACAGAAAAAAGAACTTTTTTTAATGGAAAAGATTGTCCTTATGTGGGTATTGAGTTAAACCAATTTGGTGAATTGGTTCTTTTTAACTGGTGCGATACAGGCATGGTTGTTAATAGCCAATCTGGAATTATCGAGCGAAAGTGGAATTCAAAGTAATGATTATTCTTCAATAGACCCGCTGGGATTGCCGGATTCCTTGATGATCTCGTTATTAAAACCATCAAGTATTTCCTTTAATGTTTCCAATTCATCTTTTTCCAAACGTTGTCCGTATAGTTTTGAACCATGCAAGGCCAGCTCAGCTAATAGAAAGCCAAAAGCTTTCGGGCCTCCGCTAAGTCCTGAATTAATTATAACATGTTGTTCTTCAAAGGCAGCCCAGACTCTCAGTAACTCAAAGGCATCTTTATCTTTTAATGCTTCGGGCGGGATATTTAGCTCATTCATTATTTTATTAAGGTTTAATAGTTTTGTATTGGCTATGATTCCACTGATATGAGTCGGTTTTCCACCCCGCAGGCGTTCTGGTAAACCAAAATTTACTTTCCCGTCCGGTGCCGCACCAATCATCATTTTCAATCCATTCGCGTATCACCAGGCGTTTTGAATAGGCATTGTATTGTGGATAGGAGACACACATATAGCCATACCCATATTTATGATGCCATGCTTTAATACTATCGGTGTTATCGTAAGAATTATCTTTTCCGGAAGTTTTAATATAGTCGTTAATAACTACGGCCTTTAAAAGTTTTTTGTTGTTCCATTTGAAATTATCATCAAGTTTCAATAGCGGCGGGCGTGGGGGGCGTGTTTCTGTTGTAAATTTACGCGTTGAATCTGCGCTATATCCTTTTTGCAGTTTGATGCTGTCTTCAATATATAAATCTTTAAAATTCACCCCGGTTAGCGGATGAATAAATATTTTTCGCCCGGTTTCTAAGGAACCAAGGCGGGGCAGGTAGTATTTGTTCATAAAGTCGTAGGCATCATCCTCGTTTAAGGGCCTGAATTCGCTGTTTCTTTTTAGAACAGCCAATGTATCCGCCAGGCGCTGTGCTTTAATGCCGATAGTTTGGTGGCAGCTAAATAACGAAAGTGAAAAAAGAATAAGGAAATTCCTGCGCATACAATTGTTATCGCAGTCTAAGTTAAGTTTATTTTTTGAATCGGTGTTTATGTTCGGCCGCATCAGCTACCCTGTTCGCCTTTGTTGGTGTTTTCACCAACAAAAGAGGGATGTCAGCAAACAGGATATTAATAAGAAGTAAGAATGCCAAACCCATCAATGCCAGTTTCATAAAATCCAGCAGACGAATATCTATACTCTTCCGGAAATTCAGCTAACCGCCATTTTTCCTGTAATGGATTGTTATGTATGTATTCAAGTTTTTGCATAAATACCGCTTCGTTCCATAAATCAATGCTCAATGCGTTCCTTTCCCAGAATTGATATTCCCTGTCTTTGGCATTAACCCTAAAATGGTCAAGTCGTGATTTATCAGTTTGTAAAAGTTTGAATTTCATATGCTGGGCTGTAAATTTCAAAAAACGCAGTTGAATTTTATCTCTCTTAAAACCGTCCTGGATCTGCCATATTAAGTGAATATGATTAGGCATAATTACAAAAGCATAAATCACAACGCTCTTTTCTTTTACTAAAAATTGAAGACTTTTTATGATGATGTCTTTAAATTCGTCTTCCTTTAACAGGTGTTTCCATTCCAAAATAGTTGCAGTAAAAAATTGCGGGTGGTAGTCAAAATTGATATCGGCCATATAGCTAAATTAAAAAATATCTTTAATTCTGACATATCGGTACTTGTTGGTGAAAACACCAACAAGGGCGGAAATTAAATGAGAATCTCTTTACTAGCGTCATTACATCACCTTTGTCATTTTAATAATTTTGAAATAAATAAAAAGTATTAATTAAAAAATTTGCAACTTTGATGCATCAAACCACGCAATTTAATGGGCTTTAACCTTTACCTTTTGTCACTTAAACAGTTGTTTAATACCATTTTGTTTATCCCTTTAACTATTTTGGTTTTTGCTACTAGCACAGCAAATGCCCAATACTATCGTTATGGCGGCGGTGGCAGCGGCACCTACGGTATTGGCCTGGTGGGCAGCTATGATGTACCTGTAGGCAACCTGGGCTACACTTTTAAGCCGGCCATAGGCTATGGGGTGAGCGTGTTTTCGTACCATGGCAATTTTACCTCAAGCATTACCATTGGTTATCATGCATATAAACCCAAGCTGGATACTTTTTACTACCAGGTGGATCAAACAAATTATGGCACCGTTCATTATGATAATTACACGGCAATATCAATTTATCTTGGCGTGGCTTACAACTTTGAAATTTCAGATGGCGTGAAAGTTTACGCCGGGTTAAATTTGGGTGCTTATTATACGCACATGGCTTTTCACTCGTCCGACCTGTATGTTGATGATACAGAGAATTTAGGTGAAAAAGACGCTTACCTGGCGCCAAAGATCGGGTTTACCTATTCCCTTAACGACAATGTGGCTATCGGTATTGAAGGTAAGTACAACCTTTTTGCGCCAACGGGGAGAGCGGCCGATAATCCGCTTGTTGGTACTGTATACAGTTCGTACGCAGGCAGCTTTATTTTAACTTATAATTTTTAAACGGGATTTATGAAAAGACTGATCTATAGCCTTTTGGCCCTGTTGATAGTTGTTGCTATGGGTTGCCAAAAAGGCCCGTATCCGTATATAACCAAAACACAGGCCAAACAAATTGACAGCCTGGTGCATCCCGGCATTACCGGTGCCGCCTTTATTTACAAAAGCAATATTTATTACGTGGCTGATTTTACCAAACCCGTAGTACAGGTTACTACCGATGGCAGTGCCGCCCGCTTTGTTAAAATATCGCATGACCATACTAAGTTTGCTTACCTTGATGCTAATAATGCTATCCTGATCGTCGATCATAAAGGCACGCTTATCACTAAGCTTACGCAATATACATCTGCAAAAAGTTTTGACTGGAGCGCCGACGACAAAACGCTTTATATCCTTAATAGCAGCACCATGGCCTATTATGGGCCGGCCCTTAAGCTGCCTGCATTTGCTTACCCGGGCATTGTTGGCGGGTCGAACACCGATATTTTATCGGCATCCGTATCCATAAACGGCGATTTTGTTTATGTGGTGCATAGTTTTAACTTTAACAATGGCGATACTTACGAACTGGTTATGGTACCGGCCGCTACAGGTAAAGCGGTAGCCTACAGCAACCCTGATATGTATGGCTATAAGATGAATTATGTTGGTTTTGCCGGCACCAGTGCCGACCTGGTTGTAGGGTATACCGATCCTAACGGATACACCGACGCCCTGGTAACTACGGAACTTTTCTCAAATATGAATACTTACCCCGATGCGTCGTACCCGGTAACCAATTCGGCAAGCCCTGTTTATAACAGCAGTTTAGATTACCTGGTGGCCACTTATGTTGATCCGGATACCAACAATGCCATTGAACCGGCGGCCATTTACCTGGGAACGCCCCCCGTATTTATTGACGCCAATACGCCGCATACTATTGTTTTGAATAAGTACAGCATAGGAAGTGGTATTTTGTATTCGGATTGGAAGTAGAGGGGATTATTTTAAGGCTGCCCGCAAAACCTTCTGATTTTTCAAAAGTATGTAAGCTGGCAGTTCGGAAAAATATTCCGAACTGCAATTGCCTCACTTCAATGTCTCTCTGTTCCCTGATCCTCCGCTAACCAATGGCGGGCATTTAGCCAACGGTCTTCTTTTTACGGATAACTGTATGTTTAACCAAATCCTCCTGTTAACTGCTTTGCTAAATCTAAGGTTTAACTAATTTATTACCCCTTCTTTTTTTAAATATCCTTGCTTTTTAACATTAATAATTAGTTAACTTTATGTAAAGTTAAAGTGAATAAATTATTAATAACCGGATTTTTAATTTTCTCCTCATTAAGGGGCTTTTCAACCTGCATTGCCATTTATATTGCGCCTAATGGTCATATTTACGTTGCGGCAGACAGCCGGCGGACGTTTTACCTTGATGACGATAAAACCCGGACGGAGTCTATATGCAAAATTCACAACGTAGGTAATACTTATTTCGCGATAGCCGGTTTTGACGATGGCGGATTACTGACAGCTGCCAACAATGCCCTCGGCCAAAACAATGATCCGGATGCTGCTATAGAAGCGTTTGGTGCTGCAATGACGGCGCACTACCAGCACCTGATGGATGAAGCGCAGCAATTTTACCCGGAAATGCTCAAACGATTTTTAGCCAACGGCCTGGCAGAAGTTGCATTTTTTGGTTACACAGATGGCCGGGCCAGGGTGATGGATGTCCAATTCAGGGTTTACCTGAAAAAGAATAAACCAGTAGTGCGTTGCCGTGTATTACCGGTTGGTTTCCTCGCCGTAATCGGGATCTCCAAAGATATTGACGATGCCGCACCTGATGAGTTGCCTGCAAAACAGACAATGCTGCAAAAACCCGACTTATATGTTCAGCAATTGGTTGAACTGGAAGCAGCAAAACAACCGCTCACCGTTGGTGGACCGATCGATTTACTGGAGTTGAGCCCAGATGGTGCAGTTTGGATAAAAAAAAGCAATAGCGGGGCTACAATTCAATAGGGTTGTGCAAACTCTGCACTTCAAACTTTCGGACTAATTCCCTATCTTCATCGCCCGAAATCATACGATATATTATGAAGTTATTAGAAGGAAAAACCGCGCTGATCACCGGCGCGTCAAAAGGAATAGGCCGTAAAATTGCCGAGAAATTTGCCGAGCATGGCGCTAATGTAGCGTTTACTTATTTATCCTCTGTTGAAAAAGGCGAGGCATTGGAGCAGGAACTGCAACGTTTCGGTACCAAGGTAAAAGGCTATCGCTCGGACGCTTCCAAATTTGAAGAAGCGGAAAAGCTGGTAAATGATATTGTTGCTGATTTTGGTACCCTGCAGATCGTGGTGAATAACGCCGGCATCACCAAAGACGGCCTGCTGATGCGCATGACCGAACAAAACTGGGATGATGTATTGGAAGTAAACCTGAAATCTATTTTCAACCTGACTAAAGCGGCTTCAAAAATAATGATGAAAAACCGCTACGGGGTGTTCATCAATATGAGCTCGGTTGTTGGGGTGCAGGGCAATGCCGGGCAGGCCAACTATGCGGCTTCAAAGGCAGGCATTATCGGTTTCTCAAAATCTATCGCCAAAGAATTAGGTTCCAGGAATATCCGTACCAATGTGGTTGCCCCGGGCTTTATAAAAACCGAAATGACCGAAGTGCTTGATCCCAAGGTGGTTGAAGGCTGGGCGCAGGCTATCCCCCTAAAACGCGGCGGCGAACCTGAAGATGTGGCAAATTGCTGTGTGTTTTTAGCATCTGATATGGCATCGTATATTACCGGGCAGGTGATACCGGTTGATGGTGGAATGTTGTAAGCCCCACCCAAACCCTCCCCGGTAGGGAGGGCTTTTAAGATTTGTTTAAATAAAGACTACCCTGAAGTTTTTTAAAGTCTCCCCTACCGGGGGAGATTTAGAGGGGGCCAATATGCAGCTATTATTTTCAATTACCTGGGGAACGGTTTCGGGATGGTGGGCGCCTGCCTGCCTGGTATTGGGTATATTGTATGGATGGCTGCTGTATAAACAGCCGGTTAGTCTGGATAAAAAATTCCGTTACCTGCTATTTGCAGGCCGTGCTGTGGTTGTTTCGATCATCGCGCTGCTGCTACTTTCACCCCTGGTTAAAACGGTAAGCTATAACCCGCAAAAACCATTGGTTTTGGTTTTGCAGGATAATTCGCAATCAATAAAGCTATTCGCCCCCTCTAAATATCCTCCACCAGCTGGCGGAGAGACTTTAGACGCCCTTTCTGACCTCAAAAAAGAACTGGGGAGTGATTACGATGTCCGCGAATTTCATTTTAATAAGGATGTGGCTGACGGGCTTACCAAGGATTTTTCGGGCAAGCAAACAGATATAGCTAATGCCTTGCACCAGCTAAACGAACGTTTTGTAAATCAGAATATAGGCGCGGTGGTGCTGGCAACAGATGGTTTGTACAACAGGGGCACCGATCCGCAATATGAGGCCCGAAACATTAAATCGACGATTTATACCATTGCGCTTGGTGATACCATTGCCAAACGCGACCTGCTGATGGGCAACGTCAACTACAACAAAACCGCTTTTTTAGGCAACGATTTTGAGATAGAGGTGTTGGCGGAGGCCTACCAGGCCAAAGGCGAAACGATGCATTTGTCGGTAACCGAAGATGGGCGGCAGGTATCGGCTCAAAATATGGAGATCAACTCAAACGATTTCCATAAGGCAGTTACCCTGAAACTGAATGCAGATAAAAAAGGGACGCGAAAATTTAACATCAGCATAGCACCGGTACAAAACGAAGTATCGACCCAAAACAATACCGAAACCATTTATGTAGATGTGCTGGATGCCAAACAAAAGATCTTGCTGGTTTATGATGGCCCGCACCCGGATGTCAGCGCGATCCGGCAGTCGATCCAGAATAATAAAAATTACGAGGTTAAAACAAGTTTTTTGGCGGACCTTGCATCAGTTAAGCCCGGAGATTACAGTTTGCTCATCCTTTTCCAGGTATCGGCAACGGGGAATAATATCCTGCAGAATTTGATTAAAGCAAAAGTGCCGGTTTGGTATATGGTAGGGGCGCAAAGCAATTTGCAGGCATTTGACCAGGGGCAGCAATTGGTAAAAATAAGTTCGGGGCAGGAGCAGATGCAGGAAGTATTTGCACAGCCAACAGCAGATTTTACGGATTTCACCTTATCTGATTCTACCCGGAATAAAATCGCGGTTTTCCCGCCTTTGCTGGCGCCTTATGGCAGCTACAGTTCGCCGCTATCGGGCAGCACCTTGTTAAAGCAAAGGATTGGCAGTGTTGAAACTTCGTACCCCTTATTGTCTTTCGGCGATGAAGGCGGCGAACGCGTGGCGGTACTTACAGGCGAGGGCCTGTGGCGCTGGCAGCTGGCGGAATTTCAGAAATATGGCAACCATCATTCCCTTGAAGAGCTATTTGGGCAGGGGGTACAATATTTAACGGCGAATGCCAGCCGGCAGCGTTTTATTGTTTACCCGTCAAAAAGGGTTTTTGATGAAGGCGAGAATGTGTTGCTTAATGCCGAACTTTATAATGATGCGCTTGAACTGATCAATACCCCTGATGTAAAGATCAACCTGAAAAGCGAAAAGGGAAAAGATTACAGCTTCCTGTTTACCCGCGTCAATCAAAATTACCAGCTGAATGCAGGTACTTTACCAGTCGGGGAATACACTTATTCGGCTTCCACAAAAAATGGCGACAGGGTATTTAATTCATCAGGGCAACTCACGGTAAAACCTTTAAACCTGGAAGCAAGGCAAAGCGCCGCCAACCACCAGTTGCTGCGTACCATTGCCAAACAAAGCGGGGGCCAAATGATCCAACCTTCGCAGATTGGCCAATTGGCTAATCTCATCCGCAAAAACGAGAATGTGAAAACGGTTGTGTATGAAGACAAACGTTACAGCGACCTGGTGGATGTAAAATGGGTCTTCGTGTTGATATTGCTGCTGCTTAGTATGGAATGGTTTTTAAGGAAACGCGAAGGGGTGATCTAATCCCCAAAAACCTGCAAAAGTTGAGTACAGTTGTGGTATTGTTGTAGTGTGCTTTGGCTGATTACCGGGCTAAAAATAAAATCTTTGCAGATTGGTTTAAAATAAATCAGATACTAAATGCCCGAACAACTATCGGTTGTCAATGAAATTGGCGATCAGCACAAACTGCACGGACTGGACCATTTGAGGGCATTGGCCATCACTTATGTATTATGTTTCCATTACCAGTTTTTTGGGCACCCGGCATGGGAAAGCGGCCGGTTCAGTAATTTTGGCTGGACGGGTGTCGACCTGTTTTTTGTATTGAGCGGGTTTTTAATTGCCGGTCAGCTGTTTAATACGGTATCAAAAGGCAAAAATATTTCGGTAAAGGAGTTCTTTATCAAGCGCTTTTTCAGGATCATCCCGCCGTATTTGCTGGTGATCACCATCTATATCGCTTTTCCGTTAGCGCGCGAGTGGGGGCACCTGTCGCCCCTATGGCAGTATTTCACTTTTACCCAAAATTTCGGCCTCGACCTAAAAAAATACGGCACCTTCAGCCATGGCTGGTCGCTATGTGTTGAGGAACAGTTTTATTTGCTGCTGCCTTTAATTTTCCTGCTGTTCAATTTTTTTAAGGCGGGCAAAAAGGCGGTTTACCTGGTGGTGATTTTATTTGTTGCATGTTATATGGTGAGATTTTTAAACTGGCATTACCTGGTTGCCCCTTACCTCGATACCGATGAATTTGGCGCCCGCTTTAACGAATACGTATATTATCCTACCTATAACCGGCTGGATGGTTTACTGGTTGGGGCAAGCATCGCCGGGGTGTTTACTTTTTACCCGGGGTTTAAACAGTGGGTAAACAAATACAGCTACCAGGTTTTGGGTGCAGGTTTACTGGTTGTATTTGCCGCATGGCTGCTGTGCCCGCAGCAATCTACCTATAATACGGTAATATTGGGTTTCCCGCTGGTGGCGCTGGGGTATGGGATGATTTTGGCGGCATTTGTAAGCCCTGATAATATATTTTACCGGCTCAAATCAAAGGTCACCGGGCTGATAGCCACATTATCTTATTCAATTTATCTTTCGCATAAGATCATCATCCATTTAGTTCAGAATCTGCTGGAAAAGGAGGGGCTGGATAAAAATAGCAATATAGTGATGCTGATCTGTATCGTTTGCGTTATTGCAGGGGCACTGTTGATACGGTATGTGATTGAGAAACCGGCGTTGAGGATAAGAAATGGGCTATTGACAAAGCGGAGGGTTATTTAGGCTCCTGGAAGACGATCGGGCAGAATATATAAACTCAAGAACGCACTTTTAATTAAAAGCAGTATGTGAAAATTCAACAAAAAATTTGCTAACTTCGAATATGACAACATTGATCATCAAATCAAATTCTGATAAAAAAACACATTTGATTATGCAATTAGCAGAAGAATTGGGTTTATCAGTAAGGGCCGGTGAATTTGAAGAACTGGATGTGAACGCGATGGTGAAAGGAATAGGCAGAAAGGCAACAGATGAAGAATTGATGGATTACCTTTCAAAAGGAAACGACGCTAAACCTTTCGATCTTGAAAGTGCTTTTTCAAAATACTCCAACAAAAAGCTGTAAAAGTTGATTGTAAAAATTACACCTAAAGCCATGAGTGTGATTGATGCAATCGCCGCTTTTGTAGAATCCAAAAACACCAGGGGAAGTGGCGCGAGATATGCGCTTAGATTCAAAGCCGCATTAAAAAAATTGGCTCAGCCAAACATCCAATATACCTTATGTAATCATCCTGTTTTAGCTGCTTATAGATATTCGTGCAGTCACTTTAATGATTGGGTTATTGCATTTAGGGTGCAGGAAAACGAACTGGTAGTTTATGAGATAATTCATGGGTCGTTACTTTTTTGATAGAAGTAATGTTCTCGTTTACTTCCTCAACCTAAAATGTTGCTATATATAATTAAAAAGATAACATTGGCATTAAATGAACCGGCAGGAATTAACTAAAAAGCTGACTGAATTGGGCGTTAGCCAAAGCGCCTATTCTTTAGACGGCCCGTATGTAGAGGGTATTATGCTCGAAATAACTGATAATTATAGGCCTGGTGACATTGCATATAAAGAATGGCGGGTCTTCGAACATGAAAGAGGTGCCCCGATATAATGAACGTGGGTTTTCTACGGAAAGCAAGGCTTTGAATGATATTTATGAGCGGTTTGAAACGACCAAAAGAAAACTAAGCCCTAAACACTAACCAACCCCTAACTCTTCATCTTTTTCAACAAACTCTCTATCACTTTTGGGAAATATTGGTGCTCCAGCTGCTGGCCTTTAAACTTAACTACTTCCAGGTTATCATCCGGGTCTATTTTAAAACGGGACTGGTGGATGACCTCGCCTTCGTCAAACTGGTCGTTTACAAAATGGATGGTAATGCCCGATTCTTCTTCTTTAGCGGCCAGTACAGCTTTGTGTACGTGATCGCCAAACATACCTTTGCCGCCATATTTTGGCAGCAGGGCAGGGTGAAGGTTGATGATCTTGTTGGGGAATGCTTTTAATAACGATTCAGGAACCAGCCAAAGGAAGCCGGCAAGAACGATCAGGTCGACCTGCAGGTTTTTTAACAGGCGGATCACTTCATCGGTTTCATAGAATTCGTGGCGGGTAAAAATGTGGGCCGGGATCTCGAAATTATCGGCGCGCTGTAATACATAGGCCTGCGGATTATTGGTGAGGATCAGTACTACTTCTGCCTCGGGATGACGCTTAAAGTGCTCCATTATTTTTTGAGCATTTGACCCTGATCCTGAAGCAAAAATTGCGATTCTTTTTTTCATTAAAACTTAAATTTTTTAATGCCCATTAATTTTATCAATTGTTTTCCGCGGGTTTTCGAAAATAGCAATAAAACCATGCAAAAACGTGAAAAACCCTTATAATACGTCCCAAATATAAAGATTTTACGGCAATCCGGTTCAGTCAAATGCAAATGAAAGCTTAATTTATGCTAAACAAACGGCGCTGTTTGCAAATTATGGAGAAGTGGTGGTCTTTTGGCGAATAAAGCCATAGGTAATGACCTTGCGCTTTGCCGTAAGCGAATAATTGGGCTGGATATCGCCGGTATTCAGCACCAGGGAATAAATCCCAAGATTTTGGATCTGGGCATAGGAAAATGGTGTTGAGCTTCCCGCAGCCGTGGTATCCTTACATACAACTGCGGCCTGTAAAAAAAGCTGGTTGCCCGTTAACGACCAGGCCGCTGCTGCCGAAGTTTGTGTTATGCAATCAAAGTTGGTATAGGTACAGGTATTGTTGGTATTAAAAGTAAAAAACTGGCTAGTCAGGCAGGTTGAGCTATCTGTAACTGTCGAGTCAGCGGTATTGCCTGTATAATAGGTGGTTTGTAAGGATGCCAGCTCCCAGGTGCCTCCGGTAAAAAGTTGCTGTATAGGGCTGATGCTGGTCTTTTTACAGGAATTGATCACCAGGGCCGTAAGCAAACCGGTAATGATTAAAAGGGCACGTTTACTTTTTATGGAGGAAAACATCGTCAAAAATAAAAATTCCCGGCCATATTACGGGCAGGGTTTATGTATAACTGTTTAAATGGGTTAATATTATCATTAAAGGTGATAATGATTGTGAGTCTTAAGTCCGGTGTTTAAAGTCTCAAGTCCGGAGTCTTAAGTCTAAAGTCGTAAGTTTGCAATGAATTAATTGACTTAAGACTCAGGACTCAAGACTTTCTACTTAAAATGACCAAAGTTGTAAGTTTGTAATGAAGATTTTATTGACTTTAGACTCAGAACTCAAGACTTTCGACTTAAATGACCATCCCCTTTGAACAACTCCTCGCCGAATTTAACCGGGTACTGCTTTCTCTTGGTTTTACCGGGGACAAGGCCGGAACGATTGCAACAATTTTTGCCAAGAACAGCCGCGATGGGGTTTACACGCATGGACTGAACCGGTTCCCGGTGTTTGTTGATTATGTGAAACAGGGGCTGGTACAAAAAGATGCGGAGCCTGAATTGTTAAACAGTTTTGGTTCGTTGGAGCAATGGGAGGGTAAACTTGCGCCGGGAATATTGAATGCACGTTTTTGTATGGGACGTGCCATTGAACTGGCCAAAGCAAATGGTATTGGCTGCGTGGCCATTAAAAATACCAACCACTGGATGCGTGCCGGCGCCTATGGCTGGCAGGCTGCTGAGGCCGGGATGATCGGCATTTGTTTTACCAATACCATTGCCAACCTGCCGCCCTGGGGCGGGCTCGACCCGCGACTGGGCAATAACCCGCTGGTGATCGCCGTTCCGCGCGACGGCGGGCATGTGGTGCTGGATATGGCCATCTCGCAATACTCCGTTGGCAAGCTTAATTTGTATAAAACCCAAAAGAAGGAACTGCCCTTACCGGGCGGTTATGATGCCGAAGGTAACTTAAGTACCAATGCTGCGGACATCCTGCAATCCGAAAGGTTGTTGCCGGTGGGTTTCTGGAAGGGTTCGGGTTTATCCCTGGTGCTTGATCTGCTGGCAACGGTGCTTAGCCAGGGCAACTCCACCGTTAAGATCACCCAAAGCGAAAAAGAAAGCGGCGTATCACAGGTTTTTATTTGTATCAAGCCCGATAACAACGCACATACTGCGCAACTCATCGAAGAGATCATCAGCTATACCAAAACCAGCAGCCCGGTGGAAGAAGGCGGTACCATCTCCTATCCCGGCGAAAATACGCTGCGCACCAGGGAGAAAAGTTTAAAAGAAGGCGTTTGGGTAGATGAAAAGATTTGGAAGCAGGTGCTTGGGATGTGAGGGGGGGGCATCCAAAATCGAGTTTTTTTCGATCGCAACTAACCTGAAGTCAATAGTATTTTTTCGTCCCTCCGATAAAGTGCAAAGAATCACCTTTAATAATATCTCCCGGCATTTCTTTTGAAACAGGATGACTTCATCTTTGTAGTTTAAGTATACCTTCCAATAAACAAAAATATCATGGAAACATTAGTAAAAGAAGCAGTGGTTATCCCACCGGTAAACGGCGTGGCAAAAACGATGAAAGCATTGGTTTATCACGGGCCCGGTAACAAGGCATGGGAGAGCAAACCAAAACCTGGTTTATTGAAACCGACTGATACGATTGTGAAAATATTTAAAACGACGATTTGCGGAACAGACCTTCATATTATGAAAGGCGATGTGCCGGAAGTTACCGATGGCAGGATCATCGGCCACGAAGGTGTGGGAATTATAGAGGAACTGGGCACTGCTGTAAGCAATTTCAAAAAAGGCGATCACGTGCTGATCTCATGCATTACCTCATGCGGCAAATGCGAGTATTGTAAAAAAGGGATGTATTCGCATTGTGAAGACGGGGGATGGATATTGGGTCACCTGATTGATGGTACCCAGGCCGAATATGTAAGGATTCCGCATGCCGATAACAGCCTTTACCCAATTCCTGCAGGAGCAGATGAAGAAGCTCTGGTAATGCTGAGTGATATTTTGCCAACCGGGTTTGAATGCGGTGTTTTAAACGGGCAGGTAAAACCAGGTGATACCGTAGCTATTGTAGGTTCAGGGCCGATAGGTTTGGCTGCTTTGTTAACCGCACAGTTTTATTCGCCGGCCGAGATCATTATGATCGACCCGGACGAAAACAGGTTGAATACCGCTAAAACATTTGGCGCAACGCAACTTGTAAATGGTGCAAAGGAAAACGTAATTGAAAAGGTAAAAAGTTTGACAAACGGCAAAGGAGTAGATGTAGCTATTGAAGCAGTTGGCATACCCGAAACGTTCGGGATCTGCACATCTATAATTGCACCGGGCGGGCATATTGCCAATATTGGCGTTCACGGGAAGAGCGTTACGCTGCACCTGGAAACATTGTGGTCGCAAAATATTACCATTACCACCAGGCTGGTGGATACTGTGACCACCCCTATGCTGCTGAAAACAGTTGGTGCTAAAAAACTGGATCCGAACCAGCTGATCACCCACCATTTCAGGCTCGACCAGGTAATGGAAGCTTATGAAACTTTTGGAAATGCGGCCAAAGAAAAAGCGCTGAAAGTGATCATGACAGCGGACTGAGTCCGAAGTCGAAAGTCTTGAGTCTGAAGTCGAAAAATTCAAATCCGACTTTGGACTCAAGACTTTCGACTTAAGACTTAACCTACTCCTCCATCATTCCCTCAAACTTTTCCCAAAAACCATCATGGGGGACGGGGGCGGTGATAATGATATTCTCCTGTTTTATCGGGTGAATAAACTCCAGGCGGCGTGCATGAAGGCTGATGCTTTTACGCAAACTGCCGCGGGGGTACCCATATTTATTGTCGCCTACGATCGGGCTTCCTAAAGTAGACAACTGTACCCTGATCTGGTGCGGACGGCCGGTAATGGGGTCAACCCTTATTAATGTGTAGCCATTCAGCTCGCCAACCACCCTGAAGTTTAATTCCGAACGTAAACTGCCGGGTACTTCATGATCATATGCCTTAGTTACATTTTTCTGCGGATTTTTTACCAGCCAGTGTACTAAATTACCGGCGGGGGGGTAGGGTTTTGTGCGAACAACCGCGTAATAGGTTTTATTCATTTCGCGGTTCTTGAACATTTTGTTGATCCGGTCAAGCGCTTTACTGGTTTTTGCAAAAAGGATCACCCCGCTTACCGGTCTGTCCAGTCGGTGTACCACGCCTAAAAAAGCGCCGTTGGGTTTATCATATTTTTGGGCAATATATTTTTTGACCTTATCTTCCAGCGATTCATCACCTGTAGTATCTACCTGCACAATATCGCCCGCCCGCTTATTAATCGCAATAAGATGGTTATCCTCGTACAGCACGTCTTTGTCGGTTACAGGCAGGTTTTCGTATTTTATGTTGACTTTGGTCATGTTTGTTGTTTGTCCATGGACCATAGTCGATCACTACTGTCCGGTAGAAAAAAGATTAAAGAAAAGAGCTCAAAAGATTAGTTTTGAATTACCACATTTAAAACAATCCAATGAGCTCAATTCACAGAAGTAAAAGTAATGACAAGTGTTTGTTTAGCCAAATCCTCGGCTTAATTCCTTCTACAATATTAAGTAAGTGTATTAATAAAAATTCTTCCGATGATGGCTTTAGGCGCTATAATACAGAAAGTCAGCTAATTGCTATGCTTTTCGGACAGCTGAACGGCTGTTATAGTCTCCGGGACATCACTTTAGGCATGAATGTAAACACATTGTTCCTAAAAGAACTTGGCTTAAAACAATCTCCGGCCCGTTCCACAATGTCGGATGGGAATGCAGAGCGTAACTATCAAGTATATGAGTTATTGTTCTCTGAATTAATAACTTACTACAAAGGATTGTTTTCAAAAAGCGAGCATTATAAGATCATTGAAGAGATTAAAGGGCGCTCAGTAAAGTTGATAGATTCCACCACGATGACCGTATGCCTAAACCTGATTAAATGGGCAAAATTCCGGACAGCAAAAGGCGGGATCAAGGCACATGTGAGCTTCGACCTGGCAAGCCAAATACCGGAAATGGTCTATATCACCGATGCTAAGACAGATGACAGGAAGGCTCTATCTCACCTCAAAACAAGCTACCAAAGTATTTTGGTATATGACAGAGGGTACCTTGATTTTGCCTTTTTTAAAGATCGTATTGATAACAATGGCGACTTTGTTACCCGCCTGAAAGAAAAAATAAGTTACCAGGTGCTGGAAGATCGGCCTGTAATATCCGGGGAAAACACAATCATCATTTCTGATCAGATCATCCAGATCACAGGGGAAAAGGCGCGCACTACCGGCTTGGGCACTTGTAAAATGCGGAGAGTAGTGGCTTATGACAGCATAAATAATCGTGAGATAGACCTGTTAACAGCTAATTTAGAGTGGTCTGCTGAGACGATAAGTCTGATTTATAAATCTCGCTGGAATATTGAACTGTTTTTTAAGGGAATGAAACAGAACTTACAGATTAAAACCTTTTTAGGCACATCCGAAAATGCTTGTAAGTCTCAGATATACATCGCCATGATCGCTTTTTTACTGCTGGAAGTCATCAGAAGATGCATCAGTAAAACTGTACATGGCTTTTCTAATTTCGTAAACCTGATTCGCATTTGCTTAATGCATTACCATAGCCTATCCTATATCGTTAATGACATTAGAGAGATTACGGTTCGACTAAAGCTAAAAGCAAGCCCACAAGCTAACCTTTTATTCCCGATTTAGATACTTTTTCCCAGTCAAAATCAACTTAAAAAACCTGTTTCAATCATTTAAACATGCTTTTTTTGTAAGTTTAAACTTTCTACCGGACACCCATGATAGTCGATAGACCATGGCCGTTAATGGCTATTTTTACCATGGTCTATGGACTATCGACCATGGACTTCTAACTCAATACTCTTCCTTCTCGTTGGGGAAGCTTTTTGTTTTAACGTCGCTGATATAATTTTTTATGGCGCCGTTCATAATCTCGTTCAGGTTGGCATATTGCCGTAAAAACCTTGGTTTAAACTCTTTATTGATGCCCAGCATGTCGTGGATCACCAACACCTGTCCGTCGCAATAACGTCCGGCGCCTATTCCTATTGTGGGGATGCTTAAACTTTCGCTCACCTGTTTGGCCAAAGCTGCCGGTATTTTTTCCAGCACGATAGCAAAGCAACCCAGTTCCTGCAGTTTTAAGGCATCTTCCCTTAATTTTTGCGCTTCCGACTCCTGTTTTGCCCGTACCGTATAGGTGCCGAATTTATAAATGGACTGCGGCGTAAGCCCCAAATGGCCCATAACCGGGATACCCGCGGTAAGGATGCGGCTAACGGATTCAGCAATTTCAACGCCGCCTTCAATTTTAACACTGTGGGCGCCGGCTTCCTTCATGATCCGGATAGCAGAATTTAGCGCTTCCTTTGAATTTCCCTGGTAGGAACCAAAAGGCAGATCGACTGTCACCAATGCCCGTTTTGCCGCGCGCACTACCGATGAAGCATGGTAGATCATCTGGTCGAGCGTTATCGGCAAGGTCGTTTCGTGCCCGGCCATTACATTGGAGGCGGAATCGCCTACCAGGATAATGTCTGTGCCGGCTTCATCAACAATAGCCGCCATAGAATAATCATAGGCGGTAAGCATGCTGATCTTTTCGCCGCGGGCCTTCATTTCCTGTAAAATGTGGGTGGTAATTCTTTTAACCTCTTTATTTACCGACATGGGATAATAATTTAATGGCACGAATTTCACTAATTTATTCGAATTACACGAATTGTTTCGAATAAGGCATATTTAGCTTTTGAATAGTAACCGGGCAACAAGATTCGTGAAAATTCGAATTTTATTCGTGTAATTCGTGTCAAATCATTAGCTTTGCCCCTTGAACATGGGAGATTCTCACTTCAAATTTTCAGCCTGTTTTTATGGGGCGCCGCACCAGGCAAACCGGCATTTTTACCATTCATTTTATTTTATCAATGACATATTTAACCAAATTACCGGCAGTATTATTACTGGCTGACGGAACTGTATTTTATGGAAAATCAGCCGGCAAGATGGGCACCACCACCGGCGAGATCTGTTTTAATACAGGCATGACAGGCTACCAGGAAATTTTTACCGATCCTTCGTATTTCGGTCAGATCATGGTTACTACCAACGCCCATATCGGGAATTACGGTATCGCTAATGCCGAAGTTGAATCCGGAAGGATCCAGATCGCAGGCCTGGTTTGTAAAAATTATAACATCGCCTACAGCCGTAAACAGGCTGATGAATCGATCCAGGATTATTTCCAGGAAGAAAATATTGTTGGTATTTCGGATATTGACACCAGGCAGCTGGTGCGCCATATCCGTGATAAGGGTGCAATGAACGCTATCATTTCCTCTGAGATATTGGACATTGAAGAGTTGAAAAGCAGGCTTGCCGAAGTGCCTTCCATGGACGGCCTCGAGCTTTCATCAAAAGTTTCCACTACCGAAACTTATACCTTCGGTGATGAAAGCGCTACCTACCGTGTTGCGGTACTCGACCTTGGCGTTAAGAAAAACATCCTGCGCAATTTTGACGAAAGGGATATCTATGCGAAAGTTTTCCCGGCAAAAACTTCTTTCGAAGACATGGAAAAGGATTTTGCGCCAACAGGTTATTTTATATCCAACGGCCCCGGCGATCCATCTGCCATGCCTTATGCTGTTGAAACGGTAAAAGCAATTTTAAAGGCCGAAAAACCGATGTTCGGCATTTGCCTTGGTCACCAGTTACTGGCTTTGGCGAATGATATCCCTACCAAAAAAATGTTTAACGGCCACCGCGGTTTAAACCACCCGGTAAAAAACGTCATCATCAACCATTGTGAAGTAACGTCGCAAAACCATGGGTTTGGCGTAGTGCCTGAAGCGGTAAGGGCATCTGACAAAGTAGAGATCACCCACGTTAACCTGAACGACCAATCTATTGAAGGCATCAGGGTAAAAGGCAAAAAAGCATTTTCAGTACAATATCACCCTGAATCATCTCCCGGCCCGCATGACAGCAGGTATTTATTTGATGATTTTATAGCCTTGATGAAATAAGGACGATGTGCGGATGTGCAGATTACAGATGTGCAGATCATAAAAAAAGCTTTTGGGTTTGAACTCAAAAGCTTTTTTTATAATTGAAAATTTGATTTAGTGTGCTGAGGCCTTACTTCTTCAAATAATACCCCGGCACCTTCAACGCCGGTCTTTCTACATCCCATATTATACTCGACACCTTCCACCCGGTTTTTGTTTTTATCAGCTGGAAACTGTTTACGCCCCTTTCTTCTACTGTGTCCATCCGGTTTAGATAGGTTTTGTATGTGCTGATGCGATGGGCTATGCGGCCAAACTGTTCGGTGCGGCCAAAAATTTCTTCTTCGTAAAACAGGTTGATGTGGTTAGCTGCGACAAACTGTTTGTAAAGTTCGGTAAATTGATCAATACTGGTTATTTGTGCGGTATCGCCCCTGAAATTGATCAGTTGTGCCTGCGGAATAAAATAGTCTTTAATTTCGCTGAAACGGGGATTTTCACCTTTTTTAAAACTGATAGCAGTATAAGCGTCATGCACGGCTTTGGTGATCGCGCTGTCTTCGGGCACCTGGTAGCGCTCCGGGGCGTTTATCCTAACCTTTGTGTCACATGACGCGCAGATGATAGCAAGCAACAGGCAGGTAAATAACGTTTTCATCATTGCGTTTGATTTTAAGATGGCAGATCCTGAATTATAACCATGATAAATATAAGTATTAAATTATTTTCACCGATTCCGGCGGAATATTTCATCGGCATTTTTACCCTGTTTACCGGATATTTGGCTTCCTTCGCCTAAATTAACTAACTGAATTTCTGCGCTGATAGCAACTTTGAGCCATAAATCAATTGTTATCATGAAAACTTTACTCGCTGGTCAAATTATTCATTATGCCATTCATCTTGCCGCGCAGGCGCAGGCGCTGATACACACCCTTGGGCATTTGATAAAATAAAACCCCAGCCCCCCTCTAAATTGCGTAGCAATCATGAGTGCCTAAAAAACAAATACGGATACGAATAATCTCCCCCGGTAGGGGGAGACTTAAAAAAACACCATCTTTCGACAAAAAGATAACAGAAATTCCAAATTAGAAAACGATTTTTGCAGCATGGCAAAACAACCTATTATTACGGTAAAAAACCTGGTGAAAAATTACGGCGATTTTGAAGCCGTAAAAGGAATTAGTTTTGAAGTGTATGACGGCGAGATCTTTGGCTTGCTTGGCCCTAACGGCGCCGGTAAAACCACCACCCTCGAGATCATTGAAACCTTGCGTGAAAAATCAGCCGGTGAAGTCACCGTCGACGGGCTTTCTATTGATCATGATGCCGATAAGATCAAACAGCGCATTGGCGTTCAGTTACAATCCGCTGGCTATTATCCTAATTTAAATCTATCTGAGCTGATCGCGCTTTTCTGCGGTTTATATGGCATTGATAAAACAGCCAACGAGATGCTGGAAAAAGTGGCATTGGTTGATAAAGCTAAATCAAAATATAAAGAATTATCCGGCGGACAAAAACAGCGTTTTTCCATCGCCACAACACTCATTAATAACCCGAAAATTATTTTCCTGGATGAGCCAACAACAGGGCTGGATCCGCAGGCACGCCGAAACCTCTGGGACCTGATCCGCGAGATCCGCGACAGCGGAACAACGGTTGTCATCACCACTCATTATATGGACGAAGCCGAAGAATTGTGTGATCGCGTTGCCTTTGTTGACGGTGGCCGCATCGTAGGCATCGATACCCCAAATCATTTTATCGACAAATTGATTGAGTCGGGTTTCGAACGTAAAAAACAAGTAAAACTGGCCAATTTAGAGGATGTGTTTATTGACCTTACCGGTAAGGAGTGGAGAGAGGGGTAGCCCCCCGGCCCCCTAAAGGGGGAGAAGAAGTTGGCGGTTTTTTGCAGGCATTTTGCACTACCCATTTGTAATTCTGCGACGCCTCACCAATGAACTAATGAACCAGTGAACTATTGAACCAACATAATGAAGAAATATAATAATACAAAAGCAACCCTTGCAATCGCCAAAGCCAGTTTCCGTTCCATTATCCGCAGCCCTTCGGCGGTGGTGTTTAGTTTGGCTTTCCCTTTAATATTTATCGTTGTTTTTGCCAATATTGGCGGCGGCGGGTTGAAAATGGATGTGGGCGTCGCCAAAACCTGCGATACCAGTAAATCCGATTCGCTTTACCAGCGTTTAGCACATACCCCGGCTATTCACCTGATAAAGGATCAGTCGGCAACGGAAATGAATAAAAACCTTTCAAAAGGCAATATTGATGCTATAATTGATGTGAAGACGAGCACAATACCTCCCTATTATACGCTGAATATACAGTATACCACTGCTTCGGCTCAAAAAGATGGTGTGCTGCGGTCCATGTTAAATAGTATGTTTTTTGAGATCAATAGCCGCCATAATACGCAGGCCGAACCAATCGCTGAATTGAAAGAATCCACTATTCATGGCCGCGAATATAAATACATCGACTTTTTACTTCCCGGGATGCTTGGCTTTTCATTATTGAGCAGTGGTGTTTTCGGGACGGCATTTGTGTTCCTCAGCCTGCGTTTAACCCTGGTGATCAAACGTTTTTTTGCCACCCCGGTAAAAAAATACAGCATTGTTTTGGGCGAAGCATTGGCCCGCCTGGTTTTTTCGTGGATCGGGGCTTTGTTTATCATCCTCGTTGGTCACTACTTTTTCGGGTTTACGCTTATCCATGGCGTTACTACGGTAATCAATATGCTGATCCTGTCAGCTTTAGGCCTGATCGTTTTTATGGGCTTCGGCTTTATTATATCCGGCATTGCCAAAAATGAAAGCGCTGTTCCGCCGCTGTCCAATATTATAACGATGCCTCAATTCTTACTGTCAGGTACCTTTTTTGCCACCACCGCTTTCCCAACCTGGCTGCAGTGGCTGAGTAATATTTTGCCGTTAACCTATTTGAATAAAGCCATGCGCGATGTAGCCTTTGAAGGTGCAGGTCTTGGAGATGTAACCCACGATCTGTTGATCATCGGGATCTGGTTTATCATTGTTTACGCGGTTGCGGTGAAAACTTTTAAGTGGGAATAGGTGATGTGCAATATGGTGCCATGCGAATGCGCGGCTTTTTGGCATTTAAATGTTAATATGGAGGGGATTGATTAAGCATCATATTTATAATTCGTACGTGTAAATTAAGGCCGCAATTTACAAGATTCAAAAATTAGCCCCGTCACTTTAAATAATTGTTAATAATCAGTGAAATCACAAAACAATCTGTGAAATCTTTACACATATATAGCGGAAGTTGTATATTTGAAAACTATATGATATAGTGTACTAATTACACTAAGGATATTTAAATTGACAAATACCAATCCCAATGAGCTTAATTATTGACGTACATGCCCGCCAGATCCTTGATTCGCGCGGCAACCCTACTATTGAAGTAGATGTTTTAACCGAAAATGGCGCACTTGGCCGCGCCGCAGTACCTTCCGGCGCATCAACGGGAGTACACGAAGCGGTGGAGCTTCGTGACAATGATAAAACCAAATATATGGGCAAAGGCGTCCTAAAAGCCGTTGCTAACGTAAATGATATAATTGCCAAAGAATTGCAGGGACTTGATGTGTTTGAACAAAACGCCATCGATAAACTGATGATTGAACTTGACGGTACCGAAAACAAAGGGAAATTAGGCGCCAATGCTATTTTAGGCGTTTCTTTAGCGGTTGCGAAAGCTGCCGCCCAGGAAAGCCGCCAGCCACTTTACCGCTACATTGGAGGCGTTAACGCAAATACTTTGCCCATCCCGATGATGAACATTGTTAATGGCGGTTCACACTCTGATGCACCTATCGCGTTCCAGGAATTTATGATCATGCCGGTTGGCGCGCCTTCTTTTTCAGAAGCGTTACGCTGGGGTGCCGAAGTATTCCACAATTTGAAAAAGATATTGCATGACAGGGGCCTTTCAACTGCTGTTGGTGATGAAGGTGGTTTTGCGCCAACTTTTGACAGCACCGAAGACGGTGTTGAAACCATTTTGAAAGCGATTGAAAAAGCAGGTTACAAACCAGGTGTAGATATTTGCCTGGCATTTGATTGCGCTGCATCTGAATTTTACGTAAACGGAAAATACGACTATACCAAATTTGAAGGCGAAAAAGGTGCTATCCGCACCAGTGCTGAACAAGCTGATTACCTGGCTCAATTGGCAGCAAAGTACCCGGTTATTTCCATCGAAGACGGTATGGCTGAGGACGATTGGGAAGGCTGGAAATTATTGACCGACAAAATTGGCAGCAAAGTTCAGTTGGTTGGTGATGATTTGTTTGTTACCAATGTAAAACGCTTACAAAGAGGTATTGATGAAGACACTGCAAACTCCATCCTTGTAAAAGTAAACCAGATAGGTACCTTAACTGAAACCATTAACGCGGTAACTTTGGCGCAAACCAATGGCTATACTTCGGTAATGAGCCACCGTTCGGGCGAAACTGAAGATTCAACCATCGCTGATTTAGCGGTTGCTTTAAATTGCGGCCAGATAAAAACAGGTTCAGCTTCACGGTCTGACAGGATCGCGAAATACAACCAGTTACTGCGTATTGAAGAAGAATTGGGTGATAGCGCGAAATTTATCGGTAAAGATTTTAAATACTTTAAAAACCGCTAACAGAATTTTTGCACTAATTTTCACGAATAAGTGCGAATTTTCACGAATTGATTTAAGTACGAACATTTACGAATTAAATCGAATTTCACGAATTAATAGAAGCCGGCTATAGGGTCGGCTTCTTGTTTTTTTTAAAAATCAGGGGAATTAAAGAAATCAGTAAAATCTGTGCTCTATATTTGCATCCTTTAAATCCAGGCAATCGGTGAAATTCCGGTTCAGACAGAAAATGAAATCATCCCGGTTAGGCAGAACGCTTCTTATTATACTCCTTCTTGCAGTAAACATTGGTTGCGACCAGGGTACCAAGGCCATCATCAGGCATAAATTTGAATATTATGACTGGGTTGGCTACCTGCATAACCATATCACCATCACCAGGGTCGAAAATTCAGGCGCATTTTTAAGTTTAGGCGACAATCTTAAGGGACCCTTAAGAAATGTTTTACTCAATATACTACCCTTATTAGCAGTGCTTTTTGGCCTTTATTATATTTTCACCAAAACCGACCTTAACCGGGTAACTTTAGTAGGTATTATCCTCATCGTTGGCGGCGGCATTGGCAATATTTACGACCGGATCATGCACGGCTCGGTAACCGACTTTTTGCACATTAATTTTGTCATCTTTCAAACAGGTATATTTAACGTGGCCGATATGTCCATTATGGCGGGTACATTTATGATCCTGTTGCATGCATGGTTTAAAAAGAAGCCGGAAGAGGGTGTAAAAACAGAAACGCCAACCGGCGAGCAGATTTAATAATATTTTCAAGATGGATAAGAATGAATCAATAAGAAATGCCAAAGATTTCGGCGAAATTCTTGATATCGAATATGGGAAAATCGGCAGTCAATTTCGGGATGAATTTGAAGAAAACGCGCAAGACTTTATCATTAGCGAATTGTTGAAAGATGCAAGCCGCGAAGCCAGCATAGCTTAGGAAAATCAATCGATTAAAGGCACAGGTTGATTATTAGAATTTTTTGCGTTAGGGATGGGAGCGGATACCGGCCACTGTGCGTAAGGCCTGCAGGCGTATGAGCGTACAGCCCGGCCGCAGGCAACGCCCAAAATAAAAAGTTTGACCCAATCTTAATATAGTTTACCTCCATAAATCTTTCTAATCACCCCTTTTTTACTAAAAAACATAACCTCACTACACCTCACCCATGTCCCTTTTATTCACTAAGCAAATCATCATCGTAATTTTCACCCTGTAGCTTTTGGTTACAAAAAACAACTTCCCAAATAAAAAACGTATCTTTGCGAATAATTACCGTTTCGCTTAAGGTTGATCACCGAAAAATACTTCAGATCCCCGCTTATGCTTCGCGTTAGCAAACATTTACAATAATTACATGTCATTCGAAGATTTAAAATTAATTGAGCCGATTTTACGTGCTCTGAAAACAGAGGGATATACCACCCCAACCCCTATACAGGAACAAGCTATCCCCATTATATTACAAAACCGCGACCTGCTGGGTTGCGCCCAAACAGGCACCGGTAAAACGGCCGCCTTCGCAATCCCCATCCTGCAGTTATTATACCAGGACAGGCTGCAGCACAAGGAACAAAAAACCATTAAAGCACTTATCCTTACCCCAACCCGCGAGCTGGCCATCCAGATTGATGAAAGTTTTGCCGCTTATGGCAAGCACACTGGGTTAAAACATATGGTGATTTTTGGCGGCGTTTCGCAAAATCCGCAAACTGATGCTTTAAGAAGGGGCGTAGATATTTTGGTTGCCACTCCAGGCCGCCTGCTTGACCTGATGAACCAGCGCTTTGTACACCTGGAGCATATCCGGATGCTGGTACTGGATGAAGCCGACCGTATGCTGGATATGGGCTTTGTACATGATGTTAAAAAGATCATAGCCAAGGTACCCGCCAAAAGGCAAACCTTGTTTTTCTCGGCTACCATGCCGAACGAGATCCAGCAGCTGGCCAATACCATACTAACCAAACCCGAAAAGGTGGAAGTTACCCCGGTATCATCTACTGCGGATACGATACAGCAGGCTTTATTTTATGTAGAGAAATCGGATAAAAAATCCTTATTGCTGCATGTATTAAAAGATAAGGCCATTAAAAATGCCCTGGTATTTACCCGCACCAAACACGGCGCCGATAAGGTAGTAAAAGACCTGGTACGCGTTGGCATCACTGCCGAGGCCATACACGGCAATAAATCGCAAAATGCACGCCAAAGGGCCTTAAGTAATTTTAAGAACCGTACCACCCGTGTTTTGATTGCAACTGACATTGCGGCCCGCGGTATTGATATTGATGAACTGACACACGTAATTAACTACGAACTGCCCAACATCCCTGAAACCTATGTGCACAGGATTGGCCGTACGGGCCGTGCCGGGTTAAACGGAATAGCACTTTCGTTTTGCGACGAGGAAGAAATTGAATTTTTACAGGATATCCATAAACTGATCGGCAAGCAGATCCCTGTCGAGGAAGCACACCCATACCCCATGAGCCCGCAAAGCATTGTTGCAAAAGCAGCCGGCGGCGCAAAAAAAGGTTCGGGCGGTGGCGGCCATAACTCTGGTGGCCCTAAACGCGGTCGCGGTTTTGGCAATGCCAACCGGGGTGGCGCAAGCGGCCTGAGCGGCGCCCGGAGCGGGAGTCGTGACAGGAGGAGGTAGGGGTTAGTGATTAGAGATTGGTGAATAGTTGATTAGGTTTATACAATAGTTGTTAACCTAATCAACAACTCACTTAATCAACCTAATCAACTACTTGTTGAAAAGTTAATAACCCCACTTGCACAAACCATCATTTTTAAATAGTTTTAAATAATATTTTAAATTTGTTGCCATGATACGCTTGTTTAACCTTTTTCGGAATAAATATTTCCTGGTTGCCCTGGCATTTGTGGTATTCATGATATTTTTTGACAAGAACGACCTGTTCTCGCAATACCAGTATTACCAGCAGGTAAGCAAATTGAAACAAGAGCGTGATTTCTACCAAAAAGAAACCGCCAAGGTATACAAGGATTTGAACGAACTCGACTCAAATCCCAAAGAGCTGGAGAAATTTGCCCGCGAAAAATACCTGATGAAAAAGGATAACGAGGACGTGTTTGTGATTGTGCAGCCGAAGAAAGATTAAATTTTTAGCTAATACTCACTTTGTAGGACGATTTTCCCTTTTTGAAAAAGCCCTGTAATTTGTACTAAACCACAAATTAACAATCGGCGAAATCAAAATAAAATCAGAGAAATTCCAATCAAAAAAAAACTACCGGCTAACTCCCAATCTCTGAACACAAATCCTTACCTTTGCGGCTCAAAATTTAGCTGTAGATGAGCCAATCTGTTCAAATAAAAAACGCTTTAATATCAGTTTATTACAAAGATAATTTAGAGCCTATAATCCATGAGTTAAACCGCCTTGGGGTTAATATATATTCCACCGGTGGAACCGAAACTTTTATCCGCAATTTAGGGGTTGATGTAATCGCCGTTGAGGACCTTACTTCGTATCCTTCAATCTTAGGTGGTCGTGTTAAAACCCTGCATCCCAAGGTATTCGGGGGTATTTTAGCCCGCAGGAATTTTGAAGGCGATGAACAGCAATTGGCACAATACGAAATCCCCGAGATCGACCTGGTGATTGTTGATCTTTACCCTTTTGAAGAAACCGTAAAATCAAATGCTGAAGAAGCTGAGATCATTGAGAAAATTGATATCGGTGGTATTTCACTGATCCGTGCAGCAGCCAAAAATTTTAAAGATGTGGTGATCGTTGCATCGAAACAAGACTATTCTGAACTGGAAAATATCCTGAAAGCGCAGAATGGGGCCACCACTATCGATCAGCGCCGGGCTTTTGCCAATAAAGCTTTTAATATATCATCACATTACGATACTGCCATCTTCCAGTATTTTAACCAGGAAGAGCAGTTGCCGGTATTTAAGGAAAGCATTCAAACCAGCCAGGTGTTGCGCTACGGCGAAAACCCGCACCAGAAAGGTGTTTTTTACGGCGACCTGGATGCCATGTTTACCAAATTGCATGGTAAGGAATTATCCTACAATAACCTGGTAGATGTTGACGCAGCAGTGGCTTTGATCGACGAATTTACCGAGCCAACCATTGCTATATTAAAACATACCAACGCATGCGGCATCGCTTCGCGCAATTTTATTAAAGAAGCCTGGATTGATGCGCTGGCTTGCGACCCCGTATCGGCTTTTGGCGGTGTAATTATTGCCAATGATGAGATTGATGCTGAAACCGCTACCGAGATCAGTAAAATATTTTACGAGGTTTTAATAGCGCCGGCATTTACTGATGAAGCAGTGGCTATACTAAAAGAGAAAAAGAACCGTATTATACTGGTCCGCCAGCAGGTGCTGTTACCCGCCAAACAATTTAAAACATTGCTTAACGGGGTAATTGAGCAGGACAAGGACGCAACGATAGAAGGGCCGGAACTAATGACAGCAGTAACCAACAGGAAACCTACCGAACATGAAATGAAGGATCTGTTTTTTGCAAATAAAGTGGTAAAACATACCAAATCAAATACCATAGTTTTTGCGAAAAATAACCAGTTAATGTCAAGCGGTGTTGGGCAAACCTCAAGGGTTGATTCATTAAAACAAGCGGTTATTAAAGCGCATAGTTTTGGTTTCGACCTGAATGGGGCGGTGATGGCATCAGATGCTTTTTTCCCTTTCCCTGATTGCGTTGAGTTGGCGGCAGAGGCCGGCATTACAGCTGTTTTACAACCAGGTGGGTCAATAAACGATAAGCTTTCGGTTGCAATGTGCGACGAAAAAAACATCTCGATGGTAACTACAGGGATACGGCATTTTAAACATTAATCCCGGGTTTATCGGGACACTAACTAACACGAATTTATAAGAGTGGACAGGAATTTTAGGAAATGGAAATAAATATCACGTTGCATCAACTAATGCAAATCATTCGTGAAAATTAGCTTACATTCGTGAAATTCGTGTCATAATAAATTTAAACCAAATGGGTCTATTTAATTTTTTACACAAGAAATCGCGATTGATTTAGGTACCGCAAATACCCTCATAATACATAATGACAAAGTAGTTGTTGATGAACCTTCGATAGTAGCGTTCGACAGAACAACCAATAAAGTAATTGCCATTGGCAGGCAAGCCATGCAGATGGAAGGCAAAACGCACGATAATATCCGTACGGTTCGCCCCCTGAAAGATGGTGTGATCGCTGACTTTAACGCAGCAGAGCACATGATCCGCGGGATGATCAAAATGATCAACCAGGGCAAAGGATGGTTTTTCCCTTCTTTACGTATGGTGATCTGCATCCCATCAGGTATTACCGAAGTGGAAAAACGCGCCGTGCGCGACTCGGCCGAAATTGCCGGCGCTAAAGAGGTTTACCTGATCCATGAGCCAATGGCAGCTGCCGTAGGTATCGGTATTGACGTTGAAGAGCCAATGGGCAACATGATCATTGATATTGGTGGTGGTACAACAGAGATTGCGGTAATAGCCCTTTCGGGTATTGTTTGCGACCAGTCCATCCGCGTAGCAGGTGATAATTTCGACTCAGACATTGTACAATATATCCGCCGCCAGCATAATATTATGATCGGCGACCGTACTGCCGAAAAAGTTAAAATTGAAGTTGGTGCCGCATTACCAGAATTGGCTGATCCGCCGGCCGACTTTGCTGTGCAGGGCCGCGACCTGATGACAGGCGTACCGAAACAGATCATGCTTTCTTATTCTGAGATCGCACATTGTTTGGACAAATCTATCTCAAAAATTGAGGAAGCGATATTAAAAGCACTTGAAATTACCCCGCCCGAATTATCGGCGGATATATATCAAACCGGGATCTACTTAACCGGTGGTGGCGCACTGTTGCGCGGCCTCGACAAACGTATAGCCGCGAAAACCAAACTGCCGGTTCACGTGGCCGAAGATCCGCTGCGTGCCGTAGTACGCGGTACCGGAACAGCGCTTAAAAACATCGGTAATTTTAAATTTTTAATGCAATAGGGATTAGAGACCAGAGATTAGTTAATTAGAGATTAGTTCTTTAATGCTGTTTAAAGTTGATTTCGATATTCAACTTATTTTTTGAATTTTAGATATGAGTTCTTTTGAAGATTTGGAAGTTTGGAAGAAGGCGAGAATTTTACGAAATAAGATAACAGAATTGGTGAAGTCATTCCCCGCTGAGGAGAAATATAGGTTGAGTGATCAAATCATTCGATCCTCCCGTTCAATAGGAAATAACATAGCTGAAGGACATGGGCGATTTCATTACGCCGACGCGGCGAAATTCCTGCTAAATGCACGCGGCTCAGCAGCAGAGACAATAGATCATCTTTATATTGCTATGGATAATAACATAATTGAAGTAAAAGTATTTAATTCTTTTAAAGAAGATTGTGAGGAGTGTATGAAAATGATAAACGGATATATCAACTTTTTAAGAAAACAGGCAGATCATAAACCTAATCTCTAATCCCTAATTAATACGTTTGATTTTTAACTAATCTCTAATTAACTAATCAACTAATCTCTAACCATGCGTAACCTCTGGATATTTATCAGTAAGTACAACGCATTTTTTTTGTTCCTCATTTTCGAGGTCACCTCCCTTGTTATCTACGTAAAAAACAATTCCTTTCAGCGGGCAGAATTTATTAACTCAGCAAACAAAGTTACCGGGGGGCTCTATGCCAGGGCCGATGAGTTTTACAGCTATCTTTCCCTGAAAGAAGTTAATGACAGCCTTGCACGTGAAAATGCTCATTTGCGTAACACCCTGAAGTCTTCGTTTTATGCCGACACCGTTACAAAGCATAAGGTTACCGATACGGTTTATAAACAACAATATGATTACATCGTAGCCAGGGTGATCAATAATTCAGTTAACCACAACAATAATTACCTTACCATTAACAAGGGCAGCAAGCAAGGCATCGCAAAAGGAATGGGGGTTATCTGTAACAAAGGAATTGTTGGGAAGGTAGTATTTGTATCTGACCATTTTTCTCTTGTTCAATCGTTATTGCACAAGGATTCGCAGTTTAGCGCCATGCTGGCCGATAACAAAGAAATAGGCCATGTAGAGTGGAGTGATGATATGGACCCGCATAAAGGTATCCTTAAGGACGTATCAAACAATGCCCGGCCCAGGGTAGGAGAATGGGTGGTAACTTCGGGCTATTCACTTTTTCCGGAAGGCGTGCCCATTGGTAAAATAAGCAGCCTTCGTACAAAAGGCGGGGGGTATTCATTAAATATGGAAATAACCCTTTCAGTTGATTTCAGTAAACTGGAGTACGTTAATGTAGTGGATAATAAGTTTTCAAAAGAACAGGAAGCCCTGGAGGCCCGGCAAAAAAAGGATGAGTAAAAGCATTTTTATTAACCTGTTAAGGTTTTTTGTTTTAGTTTTTATACAGGTTTTTCTATTGAAAAACATGACCCTGTATAATTTATCTACGCCGTTCCTTTATATTTTGTTTATCCTGCTGCTGCCGTTTGAAATACCCAATGTGCTTTTATTTGTATTGGCGTTTATTACCGGGCTCACCATCGATGCTTTTTATGATACGCCCGGTCTGCACGCATCAGCATGTGTGATACTTGCTTTAGTGCGTATCTTTTTTATCAGCGTTACCGTTCAGAAGGATGGTTTTGACAACGAACCGGAACCAACACTCAGCAATAAGGGCCTCAGGTGGTTTTCTACGTATGTTATAACGTTAACCCTGGTTCACCATTTTTTCCTGTTTCTTATCGAATCATTTAGCATTTCCGGATTGCCATATATTATAGGCCGCTTTTTACTCAGTTCGCTATTTACCGTATTTTTGATTTTAATTACAGGTTTAATATTTTTCAGAAAGAAAGAGCGGAAATGAATAGTTTTTTTGAGCGGAGGTATGTAATTACCGGGATTTTTTTAACCATCATTATCATCCTTTTAGCCAGGCTATTTTATATACAGGTTATCGACCCCCGTTATGCTATTTACGCGAGTAATAACGTTCGCAGGGAGATCATCCATAACCCGGCCCGCGGCCCGATTTTAGACCGAAACGGAAAAATTCTTGTTCAAAATGTCCCTTTTTACGATATTATGGTGAGCCCTAAACAGGTTAAACCATTTGACACAACAGAGTTTTGCAGATTATTGGGAATTAGCCGCCAGGAGTTTGACAAGCAATGGCAAAAGGCAATGAAATACTCGCCTACTTTATCCTCACCGTTCGAAAAGCAAATTTCGGTAACCACGTATGCGTCTTTGCAGGAGCGGCTATCAGAATTCCCTGGCTTTTATTCAACCCCACGTTATTTGCGCACTTATCCCGATTCAGTTGCCGCGCAGTTTTTAGGTTATATCGGCGAGGCACAGGACCGGGATATCAAACGCTCTGGAGGCTACTACCATGCCGGCGACTATATCGGGATCACCGGCGTTGAAAAATCGTACGAAACAGTTTTGAGAGGGCAGCGGGGTGTTGAAAACCTGATGGTCGATTCGCGCGGTAAACCAAAGGGGCGTTATGCAAACGGTATGTTTGATACCGCAGCGGTAGCCGGTCAGCGTTTAACTTCATCATTGGATATTGACATCCAAAAATTAGGCGAAAAATTGATGAAAAATAAGTTGGGTAGTATAGTGGCTATTGAACCCTCTACGGGTGAAATACTCTGCTATGTAAGCAGCCCAACGTATGATCCTAACCTGATGGTTGGCCGCGAACGCGGCAACAATGCAGCCAGAATTTATAAAGATCCGTTTGATCCGTTTTTCATCAGGCCCATCCAGGCGAAATATCCTCCGGGGTCGTCCTTTAAGCCACTGAGCGCACTGATTGCTTTACAGGAGGGTATTATTGATCCGGGTACCACCTATTATTGCCCTGGATATTACAAGGCGGGTAACAGGAAAATTCCTTGTAACAACGGTGAGGCGCACGGCCTGGTGAATTTAAGCAGTGCAGTTGCGCTTTCATGCAACGGCTATTTTTCAATGGTTTTCCAAAAGATCATGGACAGGAACGGGGCGAAGAAAACAGACGCTACATTTGCTAACTGGCGCAATAACGTTGGTAAATTTGGCTTAGGATCGAAACTTGGTTTGGATATGCCAGGTGAAAGCAGAGGTAATATCCCCACGCCACTACATTACGATAATGTTTACAAAAAAGGTGGATGGCGCTCCAGTACCATTATTTCCCTTGCCATTGGCCAGGGGGAGCTATTGGCAACACCCTTGCAACTGGCAAACCTTGAATGTACCATAGCAAACGAAGGCTATTATTATAAACCGCATTTGATTAAAGCGATAGGCGAACAAAATGTCATAAAAAAGGAATATACAGTTAGAAATTATGTTGGGATAGATTCGCAATATTTTCAACCGGTTATCAATGGAATGCAGGCGGTAGTTGACAAAGGAACAGCCATCAAGTCGAAAATACCAGGTATTGTTATGTGTGGTAAAACCGGAACGGCGCAAAATCCGCATGGCGAGTCACATTCTGTATTTGTTGCTTTCGCCCCGCGCGATCATCCTAAAATAGCCATCGCCGTAGTGGTAGAAAACTCGGGCGAAGGTGCGCATTGGGCCGCGCCGATTGCAAGTTTTATTGTCGAAAAATATTTAAAGGGAAGCATTAGCCAGCGGGAGTCAGGCATAACCGTAGATTATTATGCGAATGCTACCCGTTTACCTGATTCTGCCACCTACCTGCACAGCAATTCCTTTAACAGAAGAAAAGCGTTAAAAGCCGATAGCATTAAAAAAAGAATGCAGGACTCCGTAAGCAGGAAGCTTAAAGGAGCTAAAAGCGCGGCTGCAAAAAATAAAAAAGATTCTTTAACCCGGTTTTTGGCTGCACAACCTATACGTAAAGAAAATGAATAACCAGCGCAGTTTCTTTTTTAATGTGGATTGGGTAACGGTATTTATTTACCTGGCCCTTTGTACTATCGGTTGGTTTAATATTCATTCCGCTGTTTTTGATGAGCGGCACCCAGGTATATTGGACTTTAAAACCGATTACAGTAAACAATTATTATACATTCTTATTTCCCTTGTCATTGGTATTGTTATCCTGTTGCTCGAAAGCAGGTTTATAACAGCCCTTGCCCCGGCTTTTTATGGCATAACGCTTTTGTTGCTATTGCTGGTACTGGTAGTAGGGCGCAGCGTTGGCGGCAATGCTGCCTGGATATCATTAGGCGGCGGCTTTAAACTGCAGCCATCCGAGTTTGCAAAGTTTACCACGTGCCTGTTACTTGCCAGGTACTTAAGTGCAACTAATGTAAGGATAACTGAGTGGCGCTCATTTTTAACCGCAGGCGCTATTATAGGCGTACCTATGCTTCTTATCCTGATGCAGCCGGATATGGGCTCAACGCTTGTTTTTTATTCGTTGATCTTTGTTTTGTATCGCGAGGGGCTTTCGCCATATTTCCTGGTTATCAGCGCACTGTTTATTATTCTTTTTCTTACCTCAATATTATATACCCCTATATATGTTGTTGCTGTAATTTCGTTAGTGGCGCTGCTGATTATTGCTTTATTCCGCAAAAACAGGCGGCTTGTTGTTGCTATGATTACGGGTCTGGCTATTTGCATAGCCTTTGTATTTTCCGTTAAATTTATCTACAATCACGTTTTGCAGCCCCATCAAAAGGTTCGTATTGATATTGTATTGGGCATTAAAAGCGATCCGAGGGGGCAAGGTTATAATGTAAACCAATCAAAAATTGCTATTGGTTCAGGTAAGTTTTGGGGGAAAGGATATTTACATGGCACACAAACCAAATACTCATTTGTACCTGCCCAAAGTACTGATTTTATTTTCTGTACGGTAGGCGAGGAGTGGGGCTTTGCAGGCTCGGTGGTGGTTTTGGGTCTGTATTTATTTTTAGTATTGAGGATTATTTTCTTAGCGGAAAGACAGCGATCGCCGTTTTCAAGAATTTATGGATATGGCGTGGCGTCGATCATCTTTTTTCACGTTATCATTAACATCGCCACAACGATAGGGCTCGCCCCGGTTATCGGTATACCTTTGCCGATGATCAGCTATGGCGGTTCTTCCCTGCTGAATTTCACCATGCTTATTTTTGTGCTGGTAAAGCTTGATTCAAACCGGATGGGGATTGTTTAGGTTGAACAGTAAGTGGCGAGTAGTGAATTGTGAGTAGTTGATTTTCCGCTTACCACTCACAATTCACCACTCACAACTAAGCGTACCGTCTCTTCAGCAACGCATAAAACTTCTCTGTTGTCGCCGGCTTACTTTCCCAGTTGTTTTTGGTAACATAATTGGTTTTTAAAAACCTGGCGGCTTCTTCAAACGTGTTAAAGCGGTTAAGTATTTCTATGGCTTCGCTGTAAGCCAGGTTATAACCGTTAAACAGGTCTTTAACGTACAGCAGTTTATCATTGAGGGTAATGGCCAGTTTAATATCACTTATTGGTTTAATAGTAAGCTGTTCAGTGTGTGCTATACCTTTGTCATTTACCTGCGACGACATTTTTTGATTAATGGTCAAAACTTCATCTTCAGCGGCCTGGCTATCCTTAACCGTTTCCGGTTTGCTTTCCGACGGTTTTTTGTTGATAATTTCGGTGACCGCTTCTTCTTCAGCTGTCTCTGCTGTAAGCGGTGATATTAATCTCGTTTTTTTAGTTTCCCTTACCGGCTCGCGTTCTGTTTCCAGCTTTTCATCCTCATCCCGGTCCATTGATTCGTCCAGGATCAGTTCATGCCTTATGGTTGCAGGCTCTTCTCTTATAAATGAATAAGTATCTGCCGGTGCCGCGGATGAAAGGTCGATCTCCGGAGCCTCATATTTTTCAGGTTGTTTGCTAACCGTGGTTTCTGATTCCGCGGTTTTAGCCGGTTCCTTTTTCAGCTTTTCGGTCACTTTTTCCTGGGGTACATCTTTGGGCTCATCTCCCTTTAAAGCCTCTTTCCCGTTTTTCTCTTCTTCCTTATCCAAACCGTGTTTCATTTGCTGAACCACGGGCTCAAAGTATTTTTGCTCGTAGGCGATCTCTGCCTTTTCAGGTTTCTCAGGCTTCTCCGGTTTTTCAACGGTACGTTTGGGTTTGTTTTGCAAGTTAAGTTTGCACAATACCTCAATGTGGTCCGTCAGGAAATGTGCGTTCGCAACAAAAAGTTCAAGTTCCAGGTCGTTCAAATCATCGGGTACCGTTCTCAGGTATTCGTATTGATCACTAAGCTCCTGTATAATTCCACCAATCTTTTTAAATACTTCCTTTTGCTTCATGCCTCAATGTTAGAAAAATGCTATCCAAAAATAAGATTAAATTCTGATATTTGTCGATACAGATTAGAGTCCGGAGATTGGTGATTGGTTTAAAATGACTGGTAAATAGGTGAAATCACATCCAAATCGGTGAAATCACAACATAAAATAAATGGTTTTCAACGAAGATGTTTTTAAGCGGAAGAGTGAGCTTGGCGGGAGTATTGAAGTGGTGTGCGGTTCCATGTTCTCAGGCAAAACTGAAGAACTCATCAGGCGTTTGAACCGCGCCCGGATTGCCAGGCTCAAGGTGGAAATATTTAGTCCCAAGGCCGACACCCGTTACCTTGAGAATGCACTGGTGTCCCATGATGCTAATTCTATCCCCTCAACGCCGGTCGAAAACGCTTCCTCTATTTTGCTCCTTGCCAGCGACGTGAATGTTGTAGGTATTGATGAGGCGCAGTTTTTTGATGCAGAATTACCCGACGTTTGCAACGTTTTAGCCAATAAAGGGGTGCGGGTTATTGTAGCGGGCCTTGATATGGATTTTAAAGGCCAGCCCTTTGGACCTATGCCGCAAATTATGGCCATGGCCGATTCGGTAAGCAAACTACAGGCAGTTTGTGTACGATGCGGCAACCCGGCCATGTACTCCTACAGGCTGGTTCCGGACGACACCCGGATCCTGTTGGGCGAAAAAGAAAGCTATGAGCCCCGGTGCAGGATCTGCTATCTTAATTCTGCTTCCTGAGCCGCCAAAAGCGGGCTCTTTTATAATTCTTTTTGATACCTCATTATTAATCTAAAGATAATTCTCTACTTTTATACGTTGAAATTGTAGCGGTCCTTTTTGAGGCCGATTATTACCGGCTGATTTTTATTTTATGTCCTCTATACATAAAATACATAAATTCAGTTTAAGCTAAGAAACCAATTATAAATAAAAGATATGAACATCAGGAATTTGTACTTATTACTCATCGGTATATTATTGATCAGTATTACCTCTTGCAAAAAAACTCCTTCTAACAATAATACCGGGAACGTTACCGGAACTCAAGGGGTCGACCCACCGGCAAACGCTAAAGATGGCGTAACCTTTATTAATTCAGGCAAATCGGTTATTTTTAACTTGTATGCACCCAAGAAAACCAGCGTAGGGGTTATTGGCGAATTTAATAGCTGGCAGCCAACAGCAATGAAAAATTCAGTTGATGGTACCCGTTGGTGGGTTCAGATAGATAACCTCGACCCAACCAAAGAATATGCCTACCAGTACCTGATCGATGGCAATTTAAAAGTGGCAGATCCTTACACTGAAAAAGTTCTTGATCCCAATAACGACCAATACGTAAATACACCGTCACATACGGTATATCCCAACTTAAAAGCATACCCGGCAGGGGCAAGCGGCATAGTAAGCACTTTTTGGGCCAACCAACCTGTTTACACCTGGCTAAACACCACCTTTAAACGCCCTGATCCTAAAAACCTGGTGATTTACGAAGCATTGGTGCGCGATTTTGTTGCCACCCATGATTATAAAACCATAAAGGACACCCTCAACTATATTGCAAATTTAGGTGTAAATGCGCTTGAACTGATGCCAGTGAGCGAGTTTGAAGGGAATGATTCGTGGGGATATAACCCGAACTTTTACTTTGCCCCCGATAAATATTATGGTACAAAAAATGATTTAAAGGCATTGATCGATGCCTGTCATGCAAAAGGTATCGCGGTGATCCAGGATATTGTTTTAAATCATTCGTTTGGGTCCTCCCCAATGGTTCAAATGTATTGGAATGGTTCGGCACCAACAGCTGATAACCCATGGTACAATACTGTAGCCACTCACCCGTATAATGTTGGTTTCCAGTTTAACCACGAAAGTGTGGCAACCAAATATTTTGTAAAAAATGTTTTAAAATGGTGGATGCAGGAGTATCATATTGATGGTTTCAGGTTTGACCTTGCCAAGGGATTTACCCAATTCAACTCTGGTAGCGATGTTGGCCTTTGGGGCCAGTATGATGCCAGCAGGGTGGCTATATGGAAAGATTATAACAGCTATATGATGTCGATCGATCCCAAATTTTATGTCATCCTTGAAGATTTTGCCAGCAACCAGGAAGAAAATGAACTGGCGAATGTAGGGATGATGACCTGGGGCAACATGAGCACTAACGGCGAGCAGGCGTTAATGAGTTATAACGATAGCGGTGGCTCATGGGATTTGACAGGATTGTTTTACAATGCTTATAGTTTCACCAACCCATATGCATTGGTATCCTATTTTGAAAGCCACGACGAAGAACGGCTGCAATTTAAAAATGGCGCCTATGGTAATGTTAATGGATCTTACAGTATAAAAGACCTGGCAACCGGCCTTAAACGGGATGAAATGGGCGCCGTGTTTATGTTCTCGTCACCCGGCCCCAAAATGCTTTGGCAGTTTGGCGAGCGCGGGTACGATGTGAGCATTAACGATGCAGGCACCGGCGGCCGTTTGGGTGATAAACCACCTCACTGGGAGTATATGGCCGATCCAAACCGCCATCATTTATACCAGGTTTATTCGCGGATGATCAGGATGAAAACAAAGAACCCGGTATTTACAACCACTACGTTCACTTATAATTTGGCTGGCTCTGTTAAGTTTATCCAGTTGTTAGATCCAACCAATAATGTTGAGGTAGTGGGCAATTTTGATGTGGTAGCTGAGCCCGTTGCACTAAGCTTTCCTTCCACTGGTACCTGGTACGATAACTTTTCGGGTACGTCCATCAATGTTACGTCATTACCTTATAATATGACACTGGCCCCGGGCGAATATCATGTTTACAGTAACACGCCATTAACCTATTAATACAGTATTTTAACCAAATTGATAGCCTGTACCACTCACCAGTGGTATAGGCTTTTTTGTAAATATTTAATAATAAGTATTTTATGTACCTGTTTTTTTAGTCGGCGCCATCGGTTCGAAAAAAATAGCATTTTCCTCTCAATGCAATAATTCCAATCATACTATTGTTTATTTATCTTAGCTACCCACCAGGAAGATCAGGTTTTTGATAGTCTATAGAGGAAGATTGTATGATGATGAGTAATATTTCATTCAGGATTATTTGCGGGGCAGTATTTTCGCTCGCTTTATTTGACGGTGGTCTTTATGCCCAGCAAAAAGATTACCCTATACAGCCTGTGCCCTTTACGCAGGTGCATGTGAACGACAGTTTTTGGGAGCCAAAGATGGAAGTGAACGCCAACATCACTATCCCTTATGTGCTGGCGCAATGCAAGGCCAATGGCAGGGTGGATAACTTTTTACGTGCTGCGAAATTGCTCAGCGGTGATCAGCTGAGCGAATTCCCTTTTGATGATACCGATATTTATAAAGTGATTGAAGGTGCGTCCTATGCCATGGAGGTGAAGAGTAACCCTAAACTTGATAAATATATTGACACCCTTATCACTATCATCGGCGCTGCCCAGGAAAAAGATGGTTACCTGTACACCTTCCGCACGGTAAACGCTGAAAAACCGCACGAATGGATCGGCAAACAACGCTGGGAAAATGAAGAGATCCTGAGTCATGAATTGTATGATGCCGGGCACCTTTACGAAGCCGCAGTTGCCCATTACCAGGCTACCGGTAAAAAAACATTACTGAATATCGCACTGAAAAATGCCGACCTGCTGGTACGCACCTTCGGTTATGGCAAAGAAGAAAAATACCCCGGCCACCAGATCGTGGAGATAGGGCTGGTAAAATTATACCGGGTTACCGGCAATAAACAATACCTGGACCTTGCTAAATTCTTCCTTGACGTTCGCGGGCCTAAAGGTGATGCCTATAACCAGGCGGATAAAAGAGTAGTCGACCAGCACGATGCCGAAGGGCACGCCGTTCGTGCCGCTTACATGTACACCGGTATGGCCGATGTGGCTGCCTTAACCGGGAACCAGCAATACCTGCATGCCATTGATGATATCTGGAATGATGTGGTTGGCAAAAAATTGTACATCACCGGGGGTATTGGCGCCACCGGCAACGGCGAGGCTTTTGGCGATGCTTATGATCTGCCCAATATGTCGGCTTATGCCGAAACCTGCGCTGCCATTGCCAACGTGTACTGGAATAGCCGTATGTTTTTACTGCACGGCGACTCAAAATATGTGGATGTATTGGAGCGCACGCTTTATAATGGTTTGTTATCCGGGGTATCCTTAACCGGCAACCGGTTCTTTTATCCAAACCCCCTGGCATCCGTGGGGCAGCACCAGCGCAGCGCCTGGTTTAGCTGTGCCTGCTGTATCTCCAACATGACGCGCTTTTTGCCTTCGGTGCCGGGCTATGTTTATGCGCATGATAAAAACGACCTGTATGTGAACCTGTTTATGAGTAACAGCAGCGATATTTTGCTTGATGCCGGTAAGATCAACATCATCCAAGCCACCAATTACCCATGGAACGGTAAGGTAGATTTAACAGTAAACCCCGAAAAAGGCACCAGTTTCACCCTGCGGGTTCGGATTCCCGGCTGGGCCATAGCCAAACCGGTACCGGGCGATCTGTACACTTTTGTCGATACCAAACCCGAACCGGTTACCATCAGCATCAACGGTAAAAAGGTAGCCTATCAAACCGAAAAAGGCTACGCCGTATTAAACCGCACCTGGAAAAAAGGTGATAAAGTAACCATGGATTTACCTATGGAAACGCAAAAAGTAATTGCCAACCAACAGGTAAAAGCCGACCGCGACCGTTTTGTGTTTGAACGCGGCCCCATTGTATATTGCCTTGAAGGCCCCGATAACCGCGACAGTACCGTGCAAAACATTACCGTTGATAAAATGGCGGTGAGCAACGCTTTGTACAGGCCAAACCTGCTGAATGGGGTAGAAGTGATCACCGCCAAGGGGATGGGCAGCAAGCGCCGCATAAATTCTGATGCGCTTTTAGAAACCAATCAGGATGTTACCGCCATCCCGTATTATGCCTGGGCAAACCGCGGATCGGGTGAGATGACGGTATGGATCCCTTATGAAGCATCGGCATCCATGCCAAAACCTGCGCCAACTATTGCCAGTACCAGCAAGGTATCAGGCTCGGTAAGCAGTAAACGGATGCTGAAGGCCCTTAACGACCAATATGATCCCGAAAACTCCAACGACCATAACATGCCCTACCTGCACTGGTGGCCAAAACATGATACTACCGAATTTGTGCAATATGATTTTGATACCCAGCACACCGTATCGCAATCAAAAGTTTATTGGTACGATGATGGTCCCTGGGGCGGCTGTCGCATCCCGGTATCCTACAAAGTTTATTACAAAAAAGATGGCAATTGGGTACCTGTAAAAAACACCACCCCCTACGATATCGCCAAAGACAAATACAATATCCTTGAGTTTGAGCCTGTACAAACCACAGCCTTAAAGCTCGAGTTGCAGTTACCGGCAGATAACTCCGCAGGGATCCATGAGTGGGCGGTGAAGTGATAATACTCCCCAACCCGCTCATTGCGAGGAACGAAGCAATCTCTGCAACAGACAGTCAACGAACGAAATGTATAAATGAATGGCGTGCAGCTGACAGGTAAACCAGAGATACTCGTCAGTTGATTAGCGTGTGCAGAGATTGCTTCGTTCCTCGCAACGACGTGGTGGTGATGCCCTATCAATGTATCACCGTACGGCCCATACAAACGATACAACGATACAGCACGATACAGCAATTCATCAATAAAATAAAATAAGAATGTCATGCTGAACTTGTTTCAGCACCCCACGGATAGGTAGCCCACAGATAGGTAGCCCTCCAATGCCCGCTATGTATGTTGGTGCACCTGTCAACGGCCTGTATTGTGAGATCCCGATATACATCGGGATGACAGGGGAGTGCGGAATTTGTATCACTACTGTATCACTGTAACGTTTGTATGGATCGTACAACGATACAGCACACCAAAACGCATACCTGATCTCTAATCTCTAATCTCTATCGCCCAAAATCATAAAACCGCCATTTGGTAACAAAATCGCGTTCCAGTTTTTGGTTGGTGAGGGTGGCGCGAACCATTTCAATAGGCATGGTATTTTCTTTGATAATGGCATCGTGAAATTGTTTATAGGTCATTTTGCCGCTGTCAACCAGTTCGTGTTTAAGGGCCATCAGTTGCAGGCCGCCGGTAAGGTAGGCCACCTGGTAAAGCGGACCGTAGTCGCCTTTAAACGACCGGCGTACTTCGCCCTCGGCATTAGCACGTTCGTGGCCCACACGGTCGACGAGGAAGTCGATACACTGCTGCGGTGTCCAGTTGCCCAGGTGATAGTTCAGGCTGAATATAATGCGTGCGCAGCGGTGCATGCGCCAAAACAGCATGCCTATGCGTTGCTCGGGCGTTTGGGCAAAGCCTTGCTGGTAAAGCAGCAGCTCCCAGTACAGGCTCCATCCCTCAATCCAAAACGGGGTATAAAAAGCCTGCCGGTACGATTTATAGCGGCTGTTCATAAAATACTGCAGGTTATGCCCCGGCAAAAGCTCGTGCTGTACGGTGCCGCGTGAAAAGTAGGGGTTGTTGCCCCGCATGCTCATCAGCTTATCCTCCTCGTTCATTGTATTGGTGGGGTAGCTGATCATAATTTGAGAGCCGCCTAAAAAGAAGGGGTTCACCAGTTGTGCCTCCGGTGTCAGCATAGTCATACCCCAGGTTTCTTCGGCAAGGGGCGGTATGGTAATCAGGTCGCGTTCTTTAATAAAGCTTAAGGCATCATTATACAATTTCAGGATCTCTTCGGGCTGTTTACCTGCCGGCACGTAGCTGTTTTTTACTTTCTCCAGCGCCTTGTGCCAGTCGTTGCCAAAGCCCATTTCGTTGGATGCTTTCAGCATTTCGGCATCGCAATAAGCAAACTCTTTGTTAGCCAGTTTAATCAGCTCTTCCGGCGTATAGGGGATCATTTCGGCCTGCAGTTCCCTGATCAGCTCATCGCGGCCAACGGGTACGCCTTTAATCCCGCTGCTGTCGGGCTTTTGGGTAGTATTGATCTTGCCTCTGCTGTAGATGAGCGCAGCATAAACATTTAGGGCCGAATCGAGGTTTTTATACGGTTTTGGCGCCCACCAGGTAAAGTTAGGGTCGTAACCAATATAAAAATCGTAAAAGCTTTTCAAACGACTGCGCAGGCCAAGCACGGCGGCTTTCCCCTTACGTGCCAGCGGCATATCGATGGACGAAACCGATGCAAACAAAGCTTTCGAAGTGTTTACAGCCTTCAAGATATTGTTCAGTTGCAGGGCAACGCCCTGCCCGTCGAGCGAGATGCCACGGCGGCGTTTCTTTTCCAGCTGGTAAATATCGTCGGCAAAGGGGATATAGGCAGTTATTTGGTTGTATTCGGTTTCGTCTTTCTTTAGTGAGCCAAGGTCGTACACAATTTCTTTCTTCAGCAGGGTATAATCTACCTTGCCATAAATGCTCATGCTGTCAAAATCCAGTTGCTTTAGTTTTTCAAGATAACCGTTACCGATCTCTATCAGTCGTTTACGCTCATCGGGCGAGGTTTGTACTGATTGATCCTCGTAGCCGTCAATCTTTGTATAGGGCGAATAAAAATCCCTGATGGCATTTACATCCTGCCCGTATTGAATCACCAGGCCCGAAGTTTCGCTGCTTTGTTCGTACATGGCGGCGGTACCGGCTGTGGTTTGGGCTAATGTTTGATTTGATTTTAATATCAGATATATTAAAGTTACCAATACTAATGTTAAAGATTTTTGTAATTTTAATTGTACCATAGCTTTGCCGGAGTTAATGTTAATTATGTTGAAATATAAGACAAATTAAACAGGGATAAAAATAGGGGATAGGCAAGCCATTTTTAACGGTAAATTAACAGGTTATGGCAAATTTTTAACCGGATGCATCGCCCGGAAAGATTTAATCCCCTAAATTTATGGCCATAAACAACCATTGATATGAAAAACAAGCTTTTTAAAGCCGTTATTTTGGCAATAGGGATCTGCATATTAAGCATTGGCGCCGCACACGCCCAAACCAGCCCCGTAAATACCCAACAGGACCTGGATGCCAGTCGCCATAAAATTGATTCGCTGGATAACCAGCTGATGAAAGTTTTAGGCGAAAGGGAAAGGATTGTTAAAGAGATCGGCATTTACAAAGCAAAAAACCATATCCCGCCATTGCAGGCCGCCCGGTTTAAACAGGTGCTTGATAAGGGCATAGCAGCGGGCAGCAAAGAAGGTTTATCAAGTGAATTTATTACCGAACTATTAAATGCTATCCATAAAGAAAGTTTGAGGATAGAAGGGGATAGTACGTCGACGGACCATTGAGCACCATAAATACATTTATAATTTTTGGTGCGGAGACGTAATATTTTGTGTCTTTTTATTTTTGATGTGTATGGGTTTTTATAATCGATATATATTCACCATAATTACGGTATTATAAACCAATTGTAAATGATTCTTAAAAAATACCTGTTGGGCAGTTTTGCTGCTTTATGTGCTATTTTTTTTATAGGGGCGAAGACTGTCGCGCAGCATAAAAAAGCTGATTATACAAAATATTATGTAAGTAACTCGGGCAATGATAATAACCCCGGTACCATAGATGCCCCATTTCAAACCATCCAAAAAATTAACAGCCTTAACTTAAAGCCGCATAGTATTGTTTACTTTAAAGCAGGCGAAACATTCAAAGGTAAGTTGATTATCCGTATGGATCAGGCAGAAGCCAGAGACCAATGGATTGCCTTTTCTTCATACGGTGATGGTAAGGCAACCCTGAATGCCGATAGCGGTCGGGCGATTAGTATTTACAAATCGGCTAACGTGGTGGTCAGGAATTTGAAACTCACAGGATTGGGTCGGAAGACAGGTAACCGTGAAAACGGATTGGCTATTATTAATAGTGAAAATATAAAGGTTGATAACATGGATATCAGCGGCTTTCAAAAATCAGGGCTGCTTATTGATTCATCTTCATCGGTTTATTGTGATGGCGTTTTTGTGCGCGACAACGGTTCGGCCGGCATTACGGTTGAAGGGCGCAACAGCAAAAAAGATTCGAGGAATATAAAGATCTTTGATTGCCGTGCCGAAAATAACCCCGGCGACCCGACAAAACTCGATAATCACAGCGGTAACGGCATTGTGGTTGGCCATTGCACCAAAGTAACTATTGAAGCCTGTACGGCCACAAACAACGGCTGGGACATGCCCCGTATTGGCAACGGCCCGGTGGGCATTTGGTGTTATGAAGCGGACAGTGTAACCATCCGGCATTGCCTATCCTATAATAACAAAACATCCAAAGGCGGCGCCGACGGCGGCGGATTTGATTTTGACGGCGGCACTACCAATTCCATCATCGAAAATTGCTTCAGTTATGGCAACCAGGGCAGCGGCTTTTGTATTTTTCAATACTGGGGCGCATCACCCTGGCACGACAACATCATCCGGAATAACGTCAGTGAAAATGATGGTACGGTTTCTGATTCGCAGGCAGGGCTGTACATCTGGAACAGTTCCGACGACCCCAAACAGTTTTACAACTGCAAGGTTTACGGCAATATTGTTTACAATACAAAAGTGGCCGCGATCAGTTTTTCAGATAAAAGCGAAAATGGCGGCTTTGATTTTTACCACAACGTATTTGTCGGGAAAGATTCATTGATCAAAGGCCGCGATATTTTGGGTAAATGTAAATTCGAAGGCAACGATTGGTGGAGTTTAAAAAGCGGTTTTAATGCCTGGGGTATAAAAAGCTTTAAAGCCTGGACTATTAAATATCATCAGGAACGAAAGAATGAAAACCTGATAGGTTGGAATATCAATCCGGATTTTATTAATCCCGATTTAAGGGCGTTTAAAGAGATTGGAAAGTTAAACTCCTTTAGAGGTTATCTATTCTCAAAAAAATCCACTTTAAAAAAACATTTTGGAGGGAATTTGCAACCGGCCGATTTTTTGGCCCGGGCTAACCTTTGGTAGGCGACCAGGCATGTGCCAACGAAATCAGGGTTGAAAAATATATGTCGCAGGTTTCTGCATATATTTATGGTTAAATAATTTAGGATAATGGAAATACCTGTGTTGAAAGTCGGTCTTTTTGGTATTGGCCTTGATATTTACTGGGAACAATTTGCGGGATTGGAAGACCGCCTTAGGGGTTATATCGGCCAGGTAGCCGCCGGGATCGAAAGATCGGGCGCTGCCGTTATCAACCTGGGTTTAATTGATACGGTAGATAAAGCGTACCAGGCCGGCAGTTTGTTCAGGCGGGAAGAGGTGGACCTGGTATTTTTATACGTAACTACCTATGCCTTATCGTCCACCGTGCTCCCGGTAATAAAAAAGGCGAAAGTGCCGGTGATTGTTTTAAACCTGGCGCCCGAAGCCGCTATTGACTATGCAACTTTTAATAAACTGGACGATCGTACCAAAATGACCGGTGAGTGGCTGGCCTATTGCTCGGCATGCCCGGTTCCGGAGATCGCCAATGTGTTCAGGCGCGCCAATATCCCATTTCACCAGGTTACGGGCGTGCTGCATAACGACCCGGCAGTGTGGCAGGAAATTGATGATTGGATAGCCGCCGCAAAAGTTGCGCACGTGATGAGTTATAACCGGCTGGGGCTGATGGGTAATTATTATAACGGCATGCTGGATATTTATGCAAACCTAACGCTTCAATCCATCGTGTTTGGCGGCCATATGGAAATTATCGAAGTGGATGAACTTTCAGCCCTTCGCCTTAAAGTTTCGGAGGATGAAGTACAGGGAAAACTGGAAGAATTCTCCGAAAGTTTTGAGATACTGCCGGAATGTTCAATTGATGAACTGAAACGTGCCGCGAGAACTTCGGTTGCCCTGGATAAAATAGTAAAAAAATACAGCCTCGGGTCGATCGCCTATTATCACAAAGGGGCGGGTAACCCGCTTAATGCGGATACGATGAGTTCGGTAATATTGGGTTGTTCCCTGCTCACCTCAAACAGTGTTCCGGTCGCAGGGGAATATGAAATAAAAAATGCCCAGGCGATGAAGATCATGGATAGTTTTGGTGCCGGAGGCTCATTTACGGAATACTACGCCATGGATTTTACGGACGATGTAGTGCTGATGGGACACGATGGCCCATGCCACCCTGCAATTGCCGAAGGCAGGATAAAGGTAAAACCATTACAGGTGTACCATGGTAAAGTTGGCAGCGGCTTATCGGTCGAAATGTCTGTTAAACATGGCCCGGTGACCTTGTTATCTGTTGTGGAAACAGGTGATGGAAAGGTATTTTTACTTGTTGCGGAAGCGGAATCCGTTGCGGGACCTATACTCGGGATCGGGAATACCAATAGCCGTTACAGGTTCCCCATCGGCGCAAAGAATTTTGTTGAACAGTGGAACGCACACGGACCGGCGCATCACTGTGCCATTGGGGTAGGGCATATCGCATCAAAAATTACTAAATTGGGTCAATTGCTCGGCATAGCAACTATTCGGGTATGCTGATAATAAGCCTGTAAAGGCAGATGCTATTGATAGGCGTTGTGGCGTTTATTTTTTAGAAATATAAAAGACGCTTGTAATGCACGAATGTAAATTGCTTAACTTTAAATATTTTCCTTTTAAATAAAGAACTAAAACTGACCAACAATGGAACCAGGACCAGACCAAACCGGGATTTTAGCCGGCTATACCCGCAGAAAATTCATCTATAATGTTTCAACCGCAGTTGGGGCCGGTATAGTATTGTCTTCGCCGCTAATGAGCCTGGCTGCGGAGCCGGTAAAGAAGGAGGAAACCTACACGGTAAAACAGATCATGGACCTGTTTATAAAAGATGTGCCCGGCGGCGCGATGGCCGAAACCGTGGATACGCTAAAGTCTGGCAGCGCTGATACCAAAGTAACCGGCATTGTGACCACCATGTTTGCCACCATCGCCGTTATCCGTAACGCGATTGACCTGGGCGCGAATTTTATCATCGCCCATGAGCCTACGTTTTATAACCATGAGGATAAGACAGACTGGCTGCAGGACGATAATGTTTATCGCTATAAGGCCAATCTTTTAAAAGAACATAACATAGCCGTATGGCGAAACCATGACTATATTCACCGGCTGGTGCCCGATGGCGTTACCATGGGTGTGCTTGATCAATTGGGATGGCAACAATATGCCGATAAAGATTTACCAAATCTGGTTAACGTGCCTTCCGGGCCGTTAAAGGACCTGATCCGTCATACAAAAGCTAAGCTAAATATTGAAAAAGTAAGATACATTGGCGACCCTTTGCAGAAATGCCGCCGGGTGCTGCTGTACCCCGGGGCAGCTGGCCGTGTAACTCATATTGAAGGGATAGAGAAATATAAACCTGATGTTTTGATGGTGGGCGAATTGTCTGAATGGGAAACAGCCGAGTATGTACGCGATGCCCTGGCGAAAGGTGACAACATAGCATTAGTTGTTTTGGGACATATTGCGAGTGAAGAGCCAGGTTCGGAGTATATGCTTAATTGGCTTAAAAAGAACGTTCCGGGCGTTAAGGCAACACATGTACCCAGCGGGCATTCACTTACTTATATGTAGCGCAAAATAATTTAATTTACAAGCTAATCAACTAAATAACCAAATAAAGTATCTCACAAAAGCTTAAAAATGAAACTTAAACTATTCTCCATCGCAATAGCTGCGACTTTTTTATTTTCCTGCAACAATAGCAAAAAAGCTGATGACCAATCTATGGATATAAAAGGTACCTGGCAATTAATTACCGGTACAACCATTACTAAGGGTGTAAGCGTTGTTACTGATTATACAAAAAATCAGCAATTTTTAAAGATCCGTAATGATACCCACTTCGCTTTTTTCACACATAAATTAAATACGCCAAAAGATTCAACCAATCATTTTGATGCAGGGGGCGGCGCCTACACACTGTTGGGTAATAAATATACCGAGCACCTCGATTTCTACAGCGATAAAAACTGGGAGGGTAAGTCATTTGATTTTACCATCACTTTTAAAAACGATACGTTGATTCAAACCGGCCAGGAAAAAGTGGAAAAGGAAAATATCAACAGAACAATTATTGAAAAGTATATAAAAGTGAAGTGATAAACTCAATGCGATTTTATGCAAACAGCTTCGTCAACGCTTTAACAGCTTGACGAAGCTGTTTCTGTTTTAAGCTATCCTGGTACAAAGCTTTATTTAAACCCTGCTGATCTCCAACTTTCTCAGCGTAAAACTGGTAAAAGCTAAAAGCACAATTAATCCGCTTATCAGCGCTATATAATTCATGCCGTGATTTATCCCCCCAAAATAATCCGTAAAAGGCACTTTTTCGACGTTTAAATAGGTGAAAAGGAAAAATATTATTTCGAACAGCTTTTTACCGCCGCTTAAAATCCCTACAGCAACAGCAAAAAGAACAATGAATATACTTCCCATGATGATGTTGAATACAGGCAAAAATTGCAATAACAAAAGGTACCTGATTACCAGGGGCGAGGCTAAAGCCATTGCGATGATGATACCTGCCATCATTTGCGCGGGCAATAAACGGGTTAATGGCTTGTAGGATGCATATGTAAAATAGTGGATGCGGTTGGTTTTCTCTTTGGTAGCCAGGTCTGACCATCGTGCAACCTGCAAAAACCAAAGACAGGGCAGGATCATTTGGTGAGCAACGACCAGAGGTGCAAATGACAATGCTATCATGCCGCCGATATTGATGATCCAAAGCCATCGGGGGCCTTTGCGGTAAAGCATTAACAGCTCTGTTTTTACAAATGGCATAATACCATATGCCGGCGTAACCGGCGGCAGTTCTGAAAGTTTGATGTCATGCAGTGGTTGTGCGTGTAAAATTACTTCGGCTGATCTTGATTTCTTTTTCGTTTTTACTTTTTGTTTGATATCAAAACGATGGAAGAATTTTGCCGAAATAAATATGATTAGCAGTCCAAGGCCTATCCATAGCAGCCGGCTCAAAATGCCGGTAATCGTCCAGTCAACCCCGTTAAAAATAAAAGAGTGAAAGTCCCTTTTATCGCTGAAATTAAAACCCATGGATAAAGCCAGGTTGGTTTCCCCGGAATGGCGCGCTACAGATGCCTGCATGGCAGTGGTAACAGGTTTATTGCCAAAAAGATCAAATGAACCTGTGGTGCTGGCCTGTAATGATCCCATGGCACAGAAAAAGAAAAAGTAACCAATGTTCATCAATATGGTATACCTGTGTAAAAACACCTCGCCGGCTACGGCTAAAGCAGCAACAAAGCATATGGTTGGTAACGTAACGAGCAGGTATGGCAACATCAACTGAGACAGGTCAAACGGGTATCCTGCTGATCGTATAAAAAACAGTGCTATGCTCATTGCAAACACACAGCCTGTAATACTCAGCAATACCAAAAAATTGCTGCATGCCTTGGCAAAAAGGTAATTGAAATTGCTGATGGGGGTAGTAGCCACAATTTCTCCCACACCGGTATCTATATCTTTTTTTATCCCGCTGTTTACCAGGTAAAACCCGGTCATCGCCAAAAATACGCTGGTCATCATGGCGGTTACATAACCTATCCATGCGGCATTTTGAACGCCGGTGTAGTTTCCTATGCGTACCGTAGTGTATGCGGCGTTAGCGGCGGGCAAAAAAGCATAGGCAAAATATAAGCTGATGGCAAGTGTAACCAAAAAGGCGTAGCTACGGGTACGCTGTTTATAATCGGAAATAACGATCTTATAAAAGGCGTCCATGTTAATTGTTTTTATGGGTTATAAAAAGGTAGGCATCCTCAAGCGAGGCAGGGGTCGGTTTTGATCCGCTGGCAGCATCGTTGCTGATGTATCTCACCCAAACTTTATCTTTTTGGCGGCTGGTATTCACTACCAGGTTTTTTGCTTTAAAATCGCTCAATTCTGCGTTGTCAAGCAGCGTTTCAAACACTTTATCTTCCACCAGTTTGATCACTTCATGCTGTGTTCCCCTGGCGATGAGTATGCCTGACTGCATAATGGCTACCTCATCCGCAATGGTTTCAATGTCCGATACAATGTGTGATGATAAAATAATAATGCTGTTTTGCGCCAGGTCAGCTATCAGATTTCTGAAACGCATCCGCTCTTCAGGATCAAGGCCTACAGTCGGTTCATCAAAAATTAAAATTTTAGGGTCGTTAAGTAAAGCCTGTGCAATACCGATGCGCTGTTTCATTCCCCCTGAGTAGGCGCCTATTGGTAGCCGGGCACTTTCAATTAAGTTTACACCTTCCAGCAATGCTTCAATCCGCTTTCGTAATCCGGGGCCGCCAACACCTTTCATGGCGGCAATGTATTCTAAAAACTCGTAGGCATTCAGGTTGGCATAAACGCCGAAATCCTGCGGCAGGTAACCAAGCATTTTGCGGATAAAATCCGGATCTTTTTGGATATCATGGCCATCTAATTCAATGGTGCCGTTGGTTGGCTGGCTGATGGTGGCAATAATCTTCATTAAAGTTGATTTGCCTGCGCCATTAGGTCCCAATAAGCCCAGGATGCCATTTTCAATGGTTAATGTATAGTCTTTCAGGCCATACTTTTCCTTATTGTACCGTTTGGATATATTGTTTATGCTGAGTTTCATTTCAATAATTGTGATGATGATTAATGGTTAGATGCTGAATAGCCGGTTAGGTTACCGACTATTTTGCAGATTGCAGGGTACGTGTTGAAATATGGTGATTAGATATCGTTTTAAAAAAACTTCGTTGACGCAAACTAAAATATTTATGTTTACATATTCTATTTTAAGTTACCAATTATAAATTTTCATGAAAATTCTCCGTCTCACCGCGATAGCTTGTGTTTTGATATTTAACATAGCTAAAGCACAGCAAAGCAATACTAAAACCGATACTGTTTTTTTTGAAGATTTCAATGAAAACACGCTCGATCGTACAAAATGGAATGTTGAGATTACCGGCAATACAGTAAACGAGGAGCAGCAGGCCTACGTTGATTCAGCAAGTACGCTTTCACTGGTAAAAGGAGCTGCAGCTGATGGTGCCAAAAACGGCGCATTGCTGATCAAAGCGATCTATCATCCCGGTTATATCAGTAATGAAAATAAAAAATACGATTTTTTATCAGGCAGAATCAATACGCAGCATAAAATGGAGTTTACTTACGGTACAGCCTCGGCCCGCATGAAAATGACCGGCGGCGCTGGTTTATGGCCGGCATTTTGGGCATTGGGGAACGGTGAATGGCCCGACTGCGGCGAAATTGATATAATGGAAACCGTTGGCGATCCAACCTGGTTCAGCAATGCACTCCATGGGCCAAAGTATTTCGGTAACACCCCGCTTACATACAGGTACTTTTTTCCAAAGGGCACAGATGTCAGCCAATGGCATGTTTACTCAGTAGACTGGTCGGCCAATAGCCTTGTTTTTAAGGTTGATGGTATCGTCACGTATTCAGTAACGCGTGCTAAGGTTGAACATTATGGTCGTTATGCATTTGACAACGCTAAATTCATCATTCTTAATTTTGCTTTGGGCGGAGGTTATCCAAATGGCGTAAACAGAATAAAGGAACCATATTTTGGCATATCCCGGTCGACTGTTGATATCATAAAAGCCGGGCAGGCAAAAGTATTGGTTGATTGGGTGCTGGTGACAAAAAAAGCAAATTGATATTATTATAATTAAAAAAGCTCCTGCGTTGACAGAAGCTTTTTTAATTATAGTGATTATTCGGAAATACGCGATCGATTGTACTGTTTACAATTCAATTTTGGACTTGCTGCTAATTGTGATCATGACGGTCATTGTCGCGACGGCCATTATCATGGTGCATGTGGCGCTGACGATATTCGACAGTACAGCTGGAAATAGCTGAAGCAAATATCAGCAGGGCGATTAATCTTAACAAGTGCTTTTTCATAGTAATTGATTTTATCTAAATGTATAATTGTTAAGGCAATTAAGGTGCCAGAAAACGCGGGAGCGGGACGTGTGTGAAGATGCCCGGCTACGGTTCCGCTAATTTAACGGGCGCAGGCAACCGCAAAATTTATTATTGCGTATCACTCTATTAAACCTGGTAAATAAGGAATTTGATTTTTAATGGTTAAAATAGTATTGCCCGGCCGTTGAAAATGCTGATATATAAGTTATATTAGCTTTGTCTTGAGAGCTAAATAAACCGTCATTTCTTTAATTCGTTTACTAAAGCAGTATATGAACAGCAATAAGCGTGTTCTTAGCGTATTCCTATTTGTCTTATTTTATTTTAAGGCGGGGACTGCCTTTTCTCAAACGCTGTATATTCCCCATCCTGAAATCAGATATGCCGTAAATAATCCAAACTTCTTTTTAACAGCCCCCAATATCAGCTATCAAACACCACAGGCATATAAGGTAAACGCAGCCATTATTCCATTAGTGCCCAAAAATACCGGCGGCGCAGTACCGCCGAACCACTATGGCCAGGTGATCACTTTTGCCGGTACAGGCAAAGCAGGACTGGTAAACAATACTGGAACAAATGCAAGTTTTTCGGCGCCATTGGGGTTAGGTGCTGATGTAAACGGCAATATTTACGTGGGTGATTATAACAATAACCTGATCAGAAAAATAACAACTGCAGCCGTTGTAACTACGCTGGCGGGGTTGCCCGGAAAGTACGGTGCGAAAGACGGCCCATCAACCATTGCAACATTTGAATTGCCGCAGGGGGTAGCGGTTGATAAAAACGGAAATGTTTACGTGGCCGATTCATTCAACGATCTGATCAGGAAAATAACGCCGGGTGGAACTGTTTCTACCCTGGCCGGGCAGGCTAATGTTGCCGGGTTTGCTAATGGAATTAATGCCACCTTTAATTCGCCAACCGGCGTAGCCGTGGATAATGCAGGCAATGTTTATGTAGCCGACCAGGGAAATAACCTTATCCGTAAGATCACGCCAAATGGTAATGTATCTACATTAGCGGGCACTGCAGGGGTAACAGGGGCCAATGACGGGGCCAACGCAACTTTTAACGCCCCAACCGCATTGACATTTGATAACTCGCAAAATTTGTTTGTGGCCGATGCCGGGAACAACCTGATCAGGGCGGTCACGCTTTCAGGCAACGTCAGTACTTTTGCCGGGAGTGGCATGCCCGGTGCAAATGACGGGCAGGGAGCCGCCGCAAGTTTTAACCACCCGACCGGGATCAGCACCGATTTTTATGGAACTTTATACGTAGCTGATGAGAAAAATAACGTTGTTCGGCAGATTTCTCCCCAGGGTTTTGTTTCAACGCTGGCCGGTAACGGTCAAAGTGGTGCAATTGATGGAATTGCGCAAAACGCCACTTTCAGCTACCCGGGCTCAATAGTTGCGGATAATATGGGTAATGTTTATGTGGGTGATGTAAGTACCTTCATTATCAGAAAAATAGCGGTAACGGGCTATAAAATTGATAAGGCATTGCCGGCCGGTTTAACTTTTGATGCTACCACAGGCATCATCAGTGGCACCCCCACGGTACAGTCTCCATCAACCAATTATACCATTACGGCCTTTAACGCTGCAGGAAATAGCAGCACTGTTGTAAATATTACGGTAAACGGAAACAATGGCGCGCTGCCCGCGCCGCCAAACATTACTTACCAAACACCCCAAACCTATTATGTGAATAACGCGATATCGCCCTTGTCTCCAACTAATTCAGGGGGAGCAGTGCCTGCCAATGTTTACGGGCAGGTTACAACGGTTGCCGGAAGTTCCGCATTGGGTAATCATAATGCGGTGGGTACAAAAGCAACCTTTGGCGGCCCTGCAGGCCTGGTATTTGACCGGGCAGGAAATTTATTTATTTCTGAAACAATCAATAATGATATCCGGAAGATGGACCCATCCGGCTTGGTTTCCACCTTTGCCGGAACCGGTACCCCGGGCGAAATAAACGGCCCCGGCAATACTGCAACATTTCATGACCCATTCCAACTGGCGATAGATGGCGGTCAAAATTTATATGTAAGCGACTTTACGAATAACATCATCAGGCAGATTACCCCAACAGCAGTAGTAAGCACTTTTGCCGGAACAGGCAGCCAGGGAACAAATAACGGGCCTAAGGCAACTGCAACCTTTTATAACCCGGAAGGCCTTGTGTTTGACCCGTCCGGGAATATGTATATTGCCGACAGGGGTAATAGCACTATTAGAAAGATAGATGCCAGCGGGCAAGTAAGCACTTTTGCGGTGTTAAACGGTGGCGCTCCCCCGGTAACTTTTGATGCCGGCCTGGCATTTATGGCGGCAGATGCAAACGGCAATCTTTATTTTGGTAATACCGATCAGGTTGAGTTGAATATGCCCGCCTCCTTTCCAAAAGTTATCGCAGGCAGTGGCAGGCCAGGATTTGCTGACGGTAGCGGAACATCTGCTTTGTTTTTTGGCCCGAACGGAATAACTGCTGACCCCATTGGCAATATTTATATCAGTGATAGCTATAACAACAGGATCAGGAAAGTAGATGCTACCGGGCTGGTGAAAACACTTGCGGGAGAAGGCGGCTATGGTGGCAATAATGATGGCGTTGGTTCTTCTGCTACTTTCTTTCACCCTTTGGGTTTAGCGGTTGATCCCACACGAAATTTTTTATTTGTAGCTGATAAGGGCAATAACCTGATAAGGAAAGTTACTATTACCGGCTATGGCATCGATAAGTCGCTGCCAACTGGCCTGGTCTTCGATGCCACAACTGGTTTAATCAGCGGCACGCCCACTTTCTCGTCTCCGCCCGAAAACTATACCATTACCGCTTATAATACAGGTGGGAGCAGCAGTTTTGTTATTAATATACAGATTCTGGAAATTTCGGTTGTGTTTAACCCAATACCGGCGAAAACTGTTTGCGATGCCGATTTTGACCCTGGCGCTACAGGCGGCGGCCCCATTACCTATACCAGCAGTAACCAGGCAGTGGCTACCATTGTTGCGGGTAAGGTGCACATTAATGGCCCCGGGGTAGCGGATATAGTCGCCAGTGATGGTACGTCGCAGGCAAGGCAAACATTAACCGTAACCGATGCAGTTGTGCCCGCCATTACCATTTCACCATCTTCGGCCGACGATTGCCAGGGAAACGCTGTAACTTTTACAACAACCGTAACCAATGGCGGCACAAACCCTCAATATCAATGGCAGGTTAACGGGCAAAATGCAGGCGCCGGCACACCGCAATTTACCAGTTACAGTTTAAACAATGGCGATATCATCACTTGCAAATTAACCAGCGATGCCGTATGTGTTACCAGCGCAACTGCTGTTTCAAACCCGGTTAGTTTTGTTATGGATCCGCCCATAGCCACATCTGTAAAGATCACTTCATCGGCAAATGGCCCTGTTTGTGCCGGAACGGCAATCACATTTAATGCCATAGCATTTAGCCCGGATGTACACCCATCATACCAATGGCAGGTTAACGGGCTTAATGTGGGAACTGATCAGCCGGCATTTACAACAACCAGCCTGGCAGATGGGAGTGTTGTTACCTGTATTTTATTAAGTACAGGCAAATGCATCATAAACCCTTCAGTTACCTCAAATGCCATAGCTATTGCCCTTAGCCCCCCTGGTCAGTGCATCGTTACTATTCCGAACGCCTTTACCCCTAATGGCGACGGGATAAATGATGTGTGGAATGTGAGCGCATTGCAGTCATATCCAGGTTGTACAATCTCCATTTACAACAGGTATGGTGCGTTGGTTTATAACTCCGTTAACTACCCCAAAGCCTGGGATGGTACCGTTAATGGCAAAAAGCTATCGGCCGGGACTTACTATTATGTTATCGATCTGAAAAACGGGAAAAAACCCATAGCCGGTTCTGTAGCAATTCTTAGATAAATGTCATATTTTCAATTGCTTTGATAAAATGCCTGATTTTTAGCAACTTCTTGCTGGAAAGCATCGTAAAAAGGTATTATGAAGGGTTATGTAAATATTCCGGGATCGATTTATTGTAAGCTGTGTAAAGAGTGCGGTGCACGGCCTGTCATCTCCCTGGTTGATGATATAGGATATATTGTTAAATGTTCAAAAGACGAACGGCACTATCAAACCATGCCAGGCCTGATTGATATTGAGGATTGGAACAGGCACAACACGATCCCGGCATCAACAGCCGATTTTAACCTTAACCCCATAATGGCCTGGTAATAAAAAATTGTATTTTTTTATAGTAATAGCAAATTATTGACAATTAATCTATTCGCCATCTATTGCAGCTAATTAGGGGCGAATTTTTTAATAAAGTGTTAATGCACACCAATAAAATTTGTTAAAAAGGAACTTAATGAAACTGGTAGAAAAAATTAGTCATTTTGTTGGATTTGACAATCCGGAATTATCATTGGAAAATAAGCTTTTCAATGCCATATGCCTTTTGTTAGGATTTAGCCTTTTAACAGGTCTTATTAATAACATCTTATTAGGGTTTCCAATCCTGCTGATTTTTGTTGAACTATTTATAGGCAGTTTTTGCGCACTTGCTTTTTACAGGAGCAGGTATGTGGCTTATAAAGAAAATATGTCCATCGGTTTTATTACCCTTGGAATCCTCGCTTTTATTCCCGGATGGTTTTTTAATGGCGGCATTGAAGGGTCTTCTGTTCTCTCAGGGGTGTTTTTAGTAGTACTGATCATTATTTTGCTAAAGCGCAAATACCACCTTTTTTTTATTGCGTTTTTAATGATTGTTTTTTTTGCTTGTTACTATCTCGAAAAGCATTTTCCCGGCTTGACGATCCCAGTTAAGAGCAAGGCCCAAAAAGAAGCTGACATCATATCTTCTGCATTATCCAATATTTTATATGCCGGTTTGTTAATCAGTTTTTTGAAAAGAAGCCATGAAAAAGATAAATTAAGGCTGATTAAACAAAGCGAGCAATTACAATCCTCGCAAATAGAGCTGTCTGCTGCAAAAGACCAGGCCGAAGGGGCAACTATAGCCAAATCGAACTTTTTGGCCAACATGAGCCACGAAATACGCACCCCCTTAAATGGAATTATTGGTGCAGCCCAGTTGCTGACGCTGTCGGATTTGTCATTAGAGCAGCATGAATTGTTGCAAACGCTGCAGTCAAGCAGTAACCTTTTGATTAACATCATTAGCGATATCCTTGACCTGTCAAAGATTGAAGCTGATAAGCTTACTTTGCATCCCAAACCTGCAAATATCAGGACGTGTATAAAAACAGTGTTTGAAATAAGCCAGCCCGGGGTAACCGCGCACGGAAAAAACATCGTCCTGCACTATCTGATAGACGAAAATGTTGCAGAATGTTTAAAAATGGATGAAAGCAGGATTCAGCAGATATTGGTGAATTTGATAGGAAATGCCATCAAGTTTACCGACGATGGATTTGTTACCCTGGCGGTTTCAGCAATTAGCCATCCGGATAATATACAACAGGTTACCTTTAGTGTTAAAGATACCGGTATAGGGATAAGTGAAGAGGCATTGGCGCAATTATTTAAGCCATTTTCGCAGGTAAATAATACAGCGTTACGTAAATATGGCGGTACCGGCCTGGGGCTTTCTATCTGCAAAAAACTCGTTGAAATGATGAACGGCAGGATTTGGGCCGAAAGTAAAGAAACAGAAGGTTCGGTATTCAGCTTTAGTCTGCCGTTATCGGTGGCGTCTGTAAACAAGATTGTTGATGAAAGATCCGATAATAGCGAAGGATACCAGTACCGTCCCCTTGAAATATTGCTGGCCGAAGACAATAAAATGAACCAGTTAATTGCCAGGAAAACTTTCAATAAGATCGGTTATGAGATTGATATAGCTGATAACGGCAAGATTGCCATTGAAATGCAGGAGCAAAAAAAATACGATCTCATTTTTATGGATATACAAATGCCCGAAATGGATGGCCTGGAAGCCGCTGCATGCATTATCGAAAAATATGGGAACAGCGCACCTCCGATAATAGCAATGACTGCCAATGTATTAAGTGAAGATGAAGTTAAATGTAAAAAGGCTGGTATGAGGGATTTTATAAGTAAACCCTTTACCATCGAACGCCTTGAAAATGTTATTCATAAATGGGGGCCGCAAAATAAGGCACCGCAGAAAAGCAACTATATTTTTGCCGATAATTGAATAATACCACAAAAACAGTTAATAATACCACTAAAATGGTAATAAAGTGCCTATCATTGTGCTATGCAAAGCACGCCGGTATTTGATATATGTACCTTGTCTGATTTTAAGGAGAATGATATACTCATCAGCCGTTTTGCACCTTACTTAGCGCAGCATAAAAACCTTAGTGCCGCACATAGGCACTCTTTTTATCACCTTGTGCTTTTTACAACCGGGGCCGGCACCCATTCCATTGATTTTGAGAGGTTTTTTGTAAAACCCTATCAGATCTATTTTATGGTGCCGGGGCAGGTTCATTCGTGGGACTTTGAAGGTTTTACCGATGGGTATATTATCAATTTTTCAGCTGCTTTCTTCCAGTCATTTTTATTAAATCCATCGTATCCCGAAACTTTTTCATTTTTCGGTGAGAATGTTAAAGCCGCCGTTATTGATTTGCCTGATCACCTCCACCAAAAAGTAGCCGAGTTATTTGAAAAAATAGTAAATGAAGCTGTACATGAGGAGGATTCCGCACCCGACATGATCAGGATATTAATGCTGCAGTTGTTTATAACTATTGGCCGCATAACAAAAAAGGGTATCGGCAGGGGGCCTTCATCCTACAATCAAACCCTGCTCCGCAATTTTCAAAAACTGATTGGTGAACATTATACCAGGATAAAATTACCCAAAGACTATGCGGAATTACTTTATATAACCCCTAATCATTTAAATGCAGTATGTAAAGATTTGCTGGGTATATCAGCGGGAGAAGTTATCAGGAACAGGATGATGCTGGAAGCGAAACGATTACTAACAAACCCACAGTTAAATATTAACGAAATTGCCTTTATGCTGAACTTTAGTGATAACTCTTATTTCACAAAGTTTTTTAAAAAATTTGAGGGTAAAACGCCTGAAGATTTCAGGAGAGGAATATTAAATCACCATAAGCATGAATAAACAGGTTATTCCGTTGCCGGCCATGCCGGCTATTATGCACGCCCGTTGCCCCCGGTGCCGGCGGGGAGAAATGTTTACCGCACCCATGTATGGTTTAAAATCGCAGGGGATGAATAAAACTTGCCCGCATTGCGGCTTAACCTTTGAACGGGAGCCCGGCTATTTTTATGTTTCGATGTTAATCAGTTATGCAATGTTCGTTGCCGAGATGATAGGTCTTGCTGTAGCGATAAGTGTTTTAACCGGGGGTAGTAAGAATCCATGGCTATATATCAGCGTTATATTAACCATCGGGGTTGTACTTTCTCCATTTAACTTCAGGTATTCGAGAGTTATATTGCTGTATTGGCTAACGCCAGGCTTACATTATCGCCCGGAGATGAGCGGCGACAATTACTCATCAAATAAATAGAAAAACAAAGTCCTTTTGTTGAAATCTGTTTGTATTGTAACAATTGTGCAAGCTTTTGGCGCTTTCACAGTAATTTCATTTATCCCTCATAAATTGCCGGCATACACTATTGATATGAATCAACTTATTTTTAACAATTGCTTTTCTTACGATAATATCCTGTATATCGGCGACGATGCCGGAGCCTGTTTAAAAATAATAGAGAAATTTACCGGACGTATCCTGCAAATTGAAGAAAATTATAGCTGGCTTATCAATAATACGACAGAAACACGGGCCATAAATCACTGGCTGCAGTGTCAGATCCAGTACCATTTTGAAGGCGGTGTCGTCGTTTTCAGGTTCAAAAACGAAGAGGTATTACCTGCAATTTTACGTAATGAGTGTATTTCGGCCTGCAAGAGCCTTGTTTTTGAGCAATTTATTTTTGCTTCCTGACTTGTTTTTATTCTTTTAAAACAGTCCCGCCTACAGTACTGAAATTTTTTTTAGGTAAAATTAAATACTGCTTTAGGCTTGTTTTTGGCTCTATACCCACTTTTTTTAATTTTTTTATATCACCCATGTAACCTTATTATTTTTTATACCGTAGAAGAGGCATAATTTGATAAATTATATATTGCTGATAAGTTATTTGATAAATAAAAATTAATTCTCATGGAACACAAATTAAACAATTTTAAAGCCGATTTGTACAACGTATTTGTTGAAGGTAATGCAAGCAGTATGCAAATGGCAAGGGTATTTATGTTGCTGGCAGTACCAGTATGCATTGTTTTTATGTTAGGGTATCACTCAATCAAGTATTGAATATTTGCGACAAACAGCATTTAAAAACCATTAGTAAGTTACTTTTACCCACACCTGCCAGCGCAGGAGTTGCCTCTCAAAAAAAAAATCCCGGCCGGGTTTAAAAATGATAAGGCGGAAATAATAGGCTGCTGATATATAAAAAGTTTATAATTATACGCCTGGCAGATTGCAGCTTGAAATCACTTCAATAAAATAGCTTTTGCATATTGTATCAACCCAGCTCCGGGTTGCTAACCTGCAATAATCGTTAACGGACATTTAACACCAAAAATCAAACTTTCCCAATTTTAAAAAAACACCTTTGCGCATGCAAAAAGGCGGTTTTATTTTTCAATTGCGGGTTGCAATGGCCACAGTTCTGTTCTGTTTATTTGCGTTGCTTAAACTGTTTTCAGGTTGGCTTTTTGTTTGATGTTTTTCAGTTTTATTTTTAGTCGGGAAAAGTTTTGCGCACTGTATAAAGATAAACGCCGCCCCAACAAAAAACAAGAAATAGAGTAATAGATGTTTCATGGTAAAAATGTATTAAAGGCAGTTACATCAAATAATGCTTAATAAGCAAAATCTTATTTCAAATATAGCAACAAAAAATTAAACTTCATAGTGGGAAATACCTTTTTTGCTTGCGTAGTTTTACGCATTTTTTAAAACTTGGCGAATATTCATAAGGATGTAATAATTATAGCTACTTTTTCTAACATTTTTAGTATTAACGCCCTATGGGGTAAATGGTATTAAAAATGTTTTACTTTAAGGATATAACTCAAAAAATATAAACTATTAGTTATACTTAGCTATAGTTGTGAAGTTGGGGGCCTGCGGCTTTGTCTTTGATGATAACCATACATTTTGTTCCTGGTATTTCTATTGTGTTTAAAAAATCTTCTACTTTTGCCGGAAATGCCACAACTAATGGACATGTCTGAACAAAATAAATTTGACAGTATAATTTTTGACCTTGACGGGACTCTTTGGGACAGTACCGGGAACGTTGCTGTAGCATGGCAGAATGCAATTAACCAGGTGGATTATGTAGATGAGGTAATGACGCAGGAAAAAGTCAGATCAATAACAGGGATGGCATACAATGTTATTTTTGATACCCTGTTTCCTTACCTTGATGCAGCAAAGCGAAATGAGCTTATGGCAATCTGTGCTAAAAGCGAATTGGAGATATTGCATACCCGCGGCGGAGAATTATACCCGGCGCTTGACGAAACCCTGGGTTACCTGGCCGGCAGATATAGGTTATTTATTGTGAGTAACTGCCAGAATGGTTATATCGAAGTATTTCTGAAATTAAGTGGTATGGCGCATTATTTTTCGGGACACCAATGTTATGGAACAAAAGGTAACCCCAAGGCCGAAAACATCAAAGATATTGTAAACGACTATCAGCTTAAAACACCAGTGTATATTGGTGATACCATGGGCGATTACAACTCAGCAACAAAAGCCGGCGTTCCCTTTATTTTTGCGAACTACGGTTTTGGTGTTGTTGAAAACGGGCAGATAGCTACTATTAGCAGCTTTGGTGACCTGGTGAAAATGCTATAGGAATTAGTTGATTGGGTGAGTGGTTGATTAAGTGGGTTTTGTCTTTAACCACTTTGTTTTTTAATTAAAATAAATCTTTCTATTTTGGCCAATGGTAGTAATTTTAACTAAATAAACTTAATCAACCACTCACCTAATCAACCCATCAAATGCTTTTCCCCGAAGATTTTCTCCATTATATCTGGAAATTCCGGTTGTTTGACCGGGATCGCCTGCAGACCGGTGATGGCGAGGCATTGGAAATATTTTCGCCGGGGCTGCATAATTCTGATTCGGGTCCCGATTTTCAAAATGCGCGGATCAGGATAGGGGATACCGTTTGGGCGGGAAATATTGAAGTCCACCTGTCATCATCTGACTGGAAGAAGCACGGACATGCCGCTGACAATGCCTACGGGAATATAATTTTGCATGTAGTTTACAAAGATGATATTCCGCTTGTATTACCGGACGGGCGGCGGGTGCCAACCCTTGAATTGCAAAACCGGATACCGGATGAACTTTATAGCCGCTACCACCAGCTGATTTTTGGCGAACAAACTATTATACCCTGCGAGGCCAGTATTGGTGCTGTTGATAGCCTTACCCTGCATAACTGGCTCACCAGGGTGTTAGTTGAGCGGCTTGAAAAGAAGTCGGTCGCGGTAACCGCGGCGTTAGCCCTTAACCGGGGTGATTGGGAAGAAACCTTTTACCAGTTTTTAGCAGCAAATTTTGGCTTCAAAATTAATGCACTTCCGTTTGAATTGCTGGCAAAATCGTTACCGCAAAATATTCTGGCAAAGCATAAGAACAACCCAATGCAGATAGAGGCGCTGGTATTTGGGCAGGCAGGTTTTTTAGGAGAGGACTTTAAAGATGAATACCCGCTGAAACTGAAAGAAGAATACGGTTTCCTGCAAAAGAAATATAAACTGGCGCCGGTGGAAACACATTTATGGAAATTTATGCGGTTGCGCCCTGCAAATTTCCCGACAATAAGGTTGGCACAGTTTGCCGCGCTGATAATCAGATCGAATCACTTATTTTCAAAACTATTGGAGATAAAAGACGTAAAAGTGTTAAAGGCATTGTTTACCGATATAAAAGTAAACCCGTATTGGGAAGATCATTACCGTTTTGATATCGCTTCGCCCCGTTCATCAAAAAATATAGGTGAAGCATCGGTTGATATTTTACTTTTAAACACAATGGCCTTATTTTTGTTTAGTTATGGAAAATACAACCAGCAGCAGCATTTTATTAACCGGAGTTTGCAGTTGCTTGAACATTTACCCTGCGAAAACAATAAAATTATAACAGATTTTAGTAACTTAGGGGTCAAAATTAAAACAGCGTTTGAATCGCAGGCTTTAATTGAGTTAAAAAATAACTATTGCAATTATAAAAAATGCCTGCATTGTGGCGTTGGTAATAAGATTTTAAAGTTGGCTTGATATGATGCAAAAGATAATCACTTTTTTTGAAAGATACTCCTTCGGGGTATGCACTTATCTTGGCGAAAAATTTAATGTTTCGATCAGTAAGATAAGGTTGTTTTTTATCTACTCCTCTTTTCTGGCGGTTGGATTCCCGTTGATATTTTATGTATTTGCCGGTATCGTTTTGGATATCCGGAATTATGTAAAAAGGGTGCATACCAGGGTTACTGACCTGTAATTTCAAATGCCGCCAGCGGCAGGCAGACGATATCCGAAACAGGAATGCTATTTCTTTTCTGAATCTGCATAGATATGTATCACCTGCCCGCCACCTTCGGCCAGTACCATTGTTACTAATGTTTGTTTGTTAATGTTTTTTACCACTTTAACCAAATGGTTTAAATTGGGGTCCGAAGCCGGTACATCACTCCAGATGTCAGCAGTATAATTGCCTTCAGATAAAAAATCAAAAGATTTTGATATCGTACGTGAGGCATGGTTAGTAATTGCGCCGATATACCACTCATTCCCTTTTCGCCTTGCAATTGCCAGGTATTCGCCGGGTTTGGCATCAATTACACGGGTCTCGTCCCATGTGGTGGGCACTTTTTGTATAAATTCAAACCCAGGCTGGTTGATATAAGCTTCGGGGTCATCGCAGGCCATGCCTATAGCATTCTCCAGCACCACATACATGGCCAGCATATGGCAGCGCGTCCCCATAACATAGGGGCGGGTATAGTGAATCTTAAATTGCTGCGGAGATGCTGCCCTGAAACCGCCTAAATGATAATCTGTAGAACCCGCCAGCAAGCGGGTAAAGGCGACGTTTACATCAGCATCGGGGGTAACCCAATCGCTCCATTTGTCATTCTCATAATTCAGCGTTCCTTCACGGGTAAACTCATTAGGCCAGGTGCGGCTCTCGCCTGTTGGCTTATACGCCCCGTGAAACTGGATATGCAAATGATGCTGTGCCGCCTTTTGCAATATTTCTTCCTGCATGTTTACCATTTCCTGGTCGTCGCGGTCCATAAAATCGCACATCAACCCTTTGATGCCCCATTTTTCATATTGGGCGAAAGTTTCATCAAGTTTGGGATATAAAGCATAAAAATGCACCCAAACACGTATGCCCACGCCTTTTTTCGCGGCTGAGTCGCAAATCTGCTGCATATCAAGCCCCGGAACTGCTTTCGAAGGATCGGCATTTGGCCCCGGCTGAAAACCGGCCCCATCATTTACATACCATTCATGCAGGCCGTATTCAACAACCGAGTGATATTCTAAACCGTATTTTGCGCAAAAATCCACATAATACATATTGGTGACATAGTTATTGCCTGGTGCGTTAATGGTATCAGGCACAACATCACCGTTCCACCAGGGGAAGGTAGTTTTGCCCGGCTTTATCCACGAAACATCTTTTATTTTACAAGGCTCATTCAGATTAGTGAGGATATTTGATTCCAGGAATGCACCGGCCCGGTCACTGATCATCATTACCCGCCAGGGGCTGTTATGCGGTAAAGCAGCTTTTACTTTAATTTCGGTTTGATGAGGCAGGGGGATAACCTGCTTTCGAGCACGTTGTTGTGTTTCATCAGGTACATACCCGCGTAATCATGTAAATTAGCTTCAGTTATAGCCATATAATTCCCGCCGGGGAATTCGAACAGCGCGGGCATATCCATCAGCGTGTCAGCTTTCAAATCACGAAGGCTTGTCCTGGAATACAAGCCTTCGTGCGATGTGGTATAGTTAACACGATACATTACCGTGGCAACGGGGTTTTGTGTAAGGTTAAACGAGTCGGCCTCATCCGTAATATTTATCATCTCCGCCCATTTTTTTTGTGCAGGGATGGTATACCTGAACGCAACGCCGTCATTAAATACGCGTACTTCAATATTCATCTGTCGCCTGGTGCCCGTTTGCTCCGCAACGGGTACAATTATTCTGTTACTTTCGCTGTGGACCTTGCTGGTTTTGCCAATTAAAAGGTCGTAGTCTTCAATTATTTTTTCAGGTTTTGCAGATGAAATAATAAGGCTGTTACCAAATGGACCACCTTCCTTAAAGCTGATATTGAGCCTGGAACGATCAACCATTAAAACGCTTTTGTATGTGACCCGGTAATACAGTCCGTCCCCGTCGGTACTTAATGAAAATATGATCCTGGCGTCCGGAGAACTTACCGTGACGATTTTTCCGGCAAAGGCGCGGGAACAAAAAAACAAGCACAATATGCATATGATGCGGCAGGGTGTTGGCATACTTTTATTTTTTAGCGTCAGGAACCAGGGTAGGGGAAAATACCCTGGTAAGATTTTTCGGAAACCGGAGCCGGAATGAATCCGTTTCCGCTTTATTTCTAAACTCGTGGCCCCTGATTCCTGACTCCTGGTTCTAATCATTGGTTTGAATGATAAAAGTAGGCTATTTCTCTTTTACCTTATCATAAAACAACTGGATTTTCGTTATGGATTGAAAAAAAACGCCATTGCGGGCTACCAGCTTTCTCCCTTTAAATGCCGGACCGTTGCAAGCTGACCACACATTTATTGCTCAAAAGCAGGAGATGCTTGTAACCCGCAATGGCTTCTATAACAATTTCCCGGTTCGTACAGCATCCTGCAGGTTGCTCACCCTGAACTTTGGCTTATAGAGCCTGTTGGACAAACGGTTTACCCAAGGTGACTTATACCCAAAAACGGTTTTTAAGACCTTTACACTTGCCGACCCAGTGGGGTAACCATACTTATACCAGCTGAATTTAGATTGGTCCACACGGAAGGTCTCTGCAAATTCAGCAATGAACAGATCAATCTCTATATCAACGATATCCAGGTCGAGGTCGATACTGGTATCGAGGTTCAACGCACAGGGGTCAACTTCCCTGATCTTATACCGGGAACAGTAATCAACAATGAACGCTTTTAATTGCGGATGAATTTCTTCCATCTAAATAAAAAGTTTTTGTATCATCTGTTTTATGAGACGCCAAAACTTTTGGAAAGTTGCACCCTGAATGGCTTTTTTTAAAGAAAAATGAATGTTTCAGATGTTTTTTTCCATAACGATCAGCTCAATGGGCTGTTTTGGATTTCCGAATTTTTTATCGTGATGAAAAGGAAGCACTTCTCCGTTAGGTTGATAGCCCCGGCGCTGGTACCAGGCGATAAGTTCGTGCCGTATGCTGATCACCGTCATGGTTAAGGTATGGCAATCCAACTGCCGGGCGTATTCTTCAGCCGCAATCAGTAATTGCCGCCCTATGCCTTTTGCCTGCAGTAATGGCGAAACGCTAAACATGCCTACATATAATTTGGGTGAACGTTTTTCAAGGTAAACGCAACCCGTAATTGATCCGTTATCGCCTGTATTTTTTAAAATAATAATATCCGGATCTTCAAAATAACCGTAGAGGGTCGCCTCGTCAATCCGTAGCCCTTCAAGCAAATTGGCTTCGGTGGTCCAGCCTTTTTTGGAGGTTTCGCCGCGATAGGCGCTGTTTACTAAAATGTTAAGTTCCGGAACGTCGCTTACAAGGGCTTTTATTACTGGCATAAAGTATTTTGAAAACGACAAACCTAAACTTTTTGCAGCTGAGAACAAAAATTTGATAGCCTGCCACCGCTAATTTTTTCACTAAAGTTGCTTCGTGTTACAATTATATTTCATTATACCGCCGGCTTAAACCTTTGAAATAAATTGCGGTTTAATTTGTAAGAAAAAAAATAAACTCATTAGTAGAAAAGATTATGAAATACATAAAAGCACTTTTAGTTGGAATACTGACTATCGGAACATTTAGCGGCGCAATGGCCCAGGATCACCCTATTCACCATAAGCACAACCGCCGTCATCATCACTATCATCATTCAGCTCATAAAGATGAACATCGTTAGAAAAGAAAAGCCCCGGATTTACGAGGGCACTGAAAAAGTCCTTTAAAGTTAAATAGGTAGTTTTACAAGTAAAATGGAGGCTCTGAGAATCGTCTGCACGAAAGTGAGTTCCACCACCTACCCGAACAAGTCAAAGAAAAAGAGGCTGTTTTCAATAATGAAAACAGCCTCTTTTGATAAATAGTCACTTTTTCAGTGCCCTCGGATTTACCGGGGCTTTTTGTTGATTAAAGTGCCCGGTAGTCTTCCCTTACCGGGCTGAAAATGTCTATCAGTTTACAATCGGTGATGGCGATGCCGCTATGCCATGCATTTGATGGTATGATAGCAAATAAGCCCGGATCTAATATTTGGGGAATATCGTTAACGGTCATCTCAAACTTGCCTTCAACCGAGAAGGAGCATTGCTCATGAATGTGCCTGTGCCGCGGTATAGAACAGCCTGCCTTTACCTCAATAAAATTGATGGTGTTGGTGGAAGTATGGATCAGTTTAGAGAAAAAGCCCGGGGCAATTTCTTTGGTATCGATTGAAGAAAATTTTTGAAATATGGATTCTTCCATTATATAATAATTTTGAAACTCGTGCCTTTATCAATTTCGCTTTCAACAGTGATTTTACCATCAAGCCGTTCAATAAACTCTTTTACCAGCATAAGACCCAAGCCGCTGCCTTTTTCTTTATGGGTACCTAAAGTTGATCTAAAGGAATTATTTTCAAGCAACTCAACAGCCTTTTCAGGCGACATCCCCACACCGGTATCAGTTATGGTAAACAGCGTTTTTAATCCCTTTGGCTGCATTTCAACCGTAATGTTTCCGTTGGCGGTGAATTTATTGGCGTTGCTTATCAGGTTTCGTAAAATGAATTCCAAAGCTCTTTCGTCAGAATGGATGATGGTTTGCCTTGGTATACTATTGATCAGTTTATTGTTTTTTGCCTTGCTTTTTAATGATTCGGTGCCAAAAACCCGTTTTACCAGCTTATAAAAATCAAAATCCTTTAATTGTAAACTACCAAACTGTAATTGCTGCTGCCCCCAGCTTACAATGTTTTCAACCATTTCGATAGTGTTGGTTAATTGGCCACTTACCATCTCCATCATTTCGGCAGCATCTAATGTATCAATAATATTGGTTTGTTTAAGTTCGATGATATTTTTAATAGACGATAAGGGCGTTCTGACGTCATGTGCGAGTATGGAAATTATTCTTTTTTGGTTTTCGGTGAGGTAATAAAGCTCCTTGTTTTTTATCCTCAGTTCGGTAATTTTTATTACATTATTGGCGAGTACTTTTAAACCAAACCTTTGTTTTTCAGTTAAGCGGCCCGGACTCCGGTCAATTACACAGAGGGTGCCCAGGCGGTACCCTCCGCTGGTTACCAGCGGCATCCCGGCATAAAAACGGATTTCCGGGTTATTGGTTACCAGTGGATTATCTTTAAAGCGCAAGTCTTCCAAGGTATCAGGCACTTCAAAAAGGCCCTCCTGCAAAATGGCATGGCTGCAAAAAGAAATATCCCGGGTGGTTTCGCTTACATCAAGTCCGACCCGGGCCTTAAACCATTGGCGGTTTGAATCGACAAGACTAATTAACGAAATAGGCATATTGCACAATATGGAGGCAAGTTTTACGATCTCGTCAAATTCGGCTTCCTGCGGTGTATCCAATAAACCACTTTGGTGCAGGTCCTGAAGCCTCTTGCTCTCATTTTTAGGAATTGGTGCTGAAATCATTTATTTGCCGGATTTTTGGCAGTTTATTATTTTAATGAACAATTAAGATAAATAGCTTTTGTATGATGATTATAGTTTTGGCTTAAAAATATAAGACTATCTATAAAAAAGCGTAGCATATTTAAACAAACGAAAAAAGACCTCACAAAGTTCATCGTAAAGTTAAAAAATCCTTTTTATCAAGAAACAAAATAAATAACCGGTAATAGCTGAATAATACAATTGCTCTTTATATTTTTGAAAGGAAGAAGTTTTTATAAGTCTAAAAGATTGATCCTGACGTTTAAACTGTCGCAAATCGGTCAAACTAAAAATGCTGTTTAACATTATCTGTAAAAATATTTTATACAACCTTCAACTATGGCATTTATTGATTATTACCAGGTATTGGGTATTGCTAAAAATGCAACTGATAAGGATATTAAAAATGCTTACCGAAAGCTCGCACGAAAATATCATCCCGACTTAAATCCTAACGATGCTGAAGCAAACAAAAAATTTCAGCAACTGAACGAAGCCAACGAGGTGCTGAGCGATCCTGAAAAAAGGAAAAAATATGATAAATACGGCGAAAACTGGCAGCATGGCGAGGAACACGAAAGGTATGAACAGCAGCAGCGCAGCCGCCAGCAAGGCGCTTATACAGGGGGGCAGGGCTCAAGCTTTGAAGGATTTGGTACTGAAGGTTTTGGAAGTGAAGATTTTTCCGATTTTTTTCAATCTATGTTCGGGCAGGGAGCAAGATCGGCAGGCGGGAGCAGGCAGTCTAAGTTTCGCGGGCAAGACTTTAATGCATCGCTTGGTTTAAGCCTAAAGGACGTTGCCGAAACCCATAAACAAACCCTAACGGTTAACGGTAAAAACATCAGGATAACGATCCCGGCGGGGATTGAAAACGGGCAGATCATTAAAATTGCCGGGCACGGCGGCCCGGGTGTAAATGGCGGCCCGGCCGGCGATCTGTTTATTACTTTTTCAATAGAAGATGATCCGCAATTTAAACGAATTGGCAATGATCTGTATGCCACCACTAAACTCGACCTTTTTACCGCAGTGCTTGGTGGCGAAGTAACCATTGATACCCTGAGCGGCAAAGTGAAAATAAAAGTAAAACCCGAAACCCAGAACGGCACAAAGGTTAAGCTGAAAGGCAAAGGAATGCCGGTTTATAAAAAGGAAAGCGAATTCGGTGATTTGTTTGTTACCTACGACATCCAGATCCCCGCGAACCTTACCGATAAGCAGAAGAAGTTATTTGAGGAGATAAGAGATAGTCAGTAGAGTCAGTAAAGTCAGTAAAGTCCGAAAGCCCTTCGATAGGACCAATGAACTAATGAACCATTGAACCAATGAACCAGAAAGAGATGGAAAATTTAATAGCAATAACAACCATTTGTACTTATCACGAAGTTGAATATACTTTTATCAACTCTTTAAGCGAGGCTGGATTGCTTCACCTGGAAGTTGTTGACCAAACGCCCTATATCCCTGAAAGCGACCTGCAAAGGCTGGAAAAAATGATCAGGATGCACCACGAACTGGAGATTAATGTTGCCGGCATTGAAGCCATTAGCCATTTACTGGAACGCGTTGAACAAATGCAGGAAGAAATTCGGGTGCTGAGGAATCGGGTAAATTTCTGATCTGATCAGACTTACGAAGTTTTTAAAACTTCGTAAGTCTTCAACGAGCCGTACTCACATCGAATATTTCCGTTTCAACTCCTCACTCACGATATAAGCATCCTCCACCACCGATTCAGGGTAGCCGATGGTTTCCAAAATGGCGATGCCATTTTTGTTTTTCAATACGCCGGTCTTCATTTTGTAATCAAATACCAGGCGGGTATCGTTTACCGATTCCTCGAAAGAATAAACCGCATAATCATTGTCGAGTAATTCGGCAAGCTCAAGGTCATGGGTGGATACAAATACAAAGTTTTTATTATCCGTGAGGTAAGTAAGCACTGATTTTGCTGCCGCGATACGCTCAATGGTATTGGTGCCACGGAAGATCTCATCAATAATAACCAGGCTTTTAACTGGCTCGTCGCCGCCGCTCTGGTTGATGATATCAAGAATAGATAAAGCTTCAGCCTGGAAATAACTCTTATTTTCGCCCAGGTCGTCAGTGGTCCGTATGCTGGTCTGAATTTTAAGCAAGGGCGCTTTATATTCAGTTGTGCAGGTGGTATAAATGGTTTGCGCCAACAAAGTATTTAAGGCAATAGACCGGATAAAAGTGGTTTTGCCGGACATATTGGAGCCGGTGATCAACACCCCTTCATCTGTACGGGTGTGGATAGAGTTGGGCACGCAGTTATAGATCAGCGGGTGGAACATATCGGTAAGGTCCATCCGAAGGTTATCAGTATAAAAAACAGGTTTGCTGTAATGCGGTAAACCTGCTCTAACCGACAGGATCGCGATAAGCGCGTCGATCTCTGCCACATATTTATACAGTACTTCGATATCAGAGCGGTATTTGTTTATGCGTTTTACCGATGTGATGAACATCAATGGTTCCAGCAAAAATGTCACTTTAAATAGCTTATAAATGGCATAGCTTAAGTTTTCAGGGTTGCCGGCTATTTTGCTTTCAAAATTTACAAGACGTAAGGAGCGGTTAAGCCCGGACAAATTATTCAGGCTTTGTTTAGTAAGTTCATCCTGTTCAAATTTTACCGTTTTTAATAATTTACGGGCAACGCTATGCAGGATCATCAACTGTGGCAACGACCGGGTGTAGGATGATATTTTATTCCGGGTGCCGAAATGGAGGGCAATGTTGCCGAGAATCAATACCAGCAACACCACGAAACTGATAGGGTTGGGCACAATAAACAAGGATACCAGTAAGCCGATTATGGCAATGCCCGAGATCCTGATATAAAGGCTCATTAATGGAACCAGTAAAAATTCATGTTCTTTTAAAAATAATTCTGCCAGGTAATAAGCATCAGTACTGTTAAGCTTTGAAATATCAAGTTCAATTCTTTCAAGGTCGGGGCGTAGTATATTAAGCGTTTCAATTTTACGGTCGAATTTTAAAAGGTCCTCAAATGATGTTTCAGGAGTAAACAGCTTTTTGTAGAGGTACTGTTTTCCGGGTTTTGAGTTTGTCCGGTCAATAAAGTTAAAAACGTTGTTCAGGTCAAGGTCATCAGCAATCGGCATTGAAACCCTTGCCGGGTCATCAATACCATTTAAATAGGCAGCAATGAGTTTGAAATTACGACGTGAATTTACCGGGCGGCCCCATTTGTTTTTTATTCTTTCCAGATTTCTTTCTGTTGTTCTGCGTTCAGCGTAATAATTGTAAACGTAAAAAACTACCAGTATACATACTAAAACTACTACGGTAAATAACCAATAAAACATAGGGAAAATATATCAGTAAAAGGTAAATAATTTTTTTTCAAACCTATCGTAAAGCTATTTAAACTTTAACAATAAGCAATACTTATACAAATAATTAATTGTAAAAAAATACAATTGATCGTCTGCTTTATACGGGTTTTGGAAGTTAAAGTTGTTTAAGCAACTGATAAAATATTTATCGTTTTTAACATGAAGTGTAATCAGGCAATTGGTTGAAAAGATAAAAAAACAGGTCTTGTTTTATCTTTTTCCGCCTAAAAATCCCTTCAGTGCCTGCTGCGTAAATTCTGACAATACCAGTGCGCCGCTGATGGCCGCCCGGTGGTTAAGTAGCTCGTCCCAGTCGGCAGTACCTTCCCACAAAATTTCTTTTAAACCATTAAGCGCTTCAGGGTGGTAAGCGGCCAGTTTTTCAGTTAATGCAACAATCGCATCGTCCAGGGCCGTAATATCAGGATAGACTTCATTGTAAAGGCCCTTTTCCATCGCCCATTTCGCCGACTGAAAATCAACGGCACGGATAGTGAGCTGAGAAAATGCAGGCAAACCAATTTTGCGAATAACGGCAGGCGAAATAACAAAAGGCCCTATGCCAATAGCCAGTTCGCTAAGTTTAACGGATGCAGCTTCGGTTGCCAGGCAATAATCGGCCGCGGCGGCCAGGCCAACTCCGCCGCCAACTGCTTTTCCCTGGATGCGGGCGATGATGATTTTTGGAGATTTACGACACGCATTAATTACCCGCGCAAACCCCGAAAAGAATTCGGCGCCGGCTTGTTTGTCTTTGATCAGGAGTAATTCATCAAAACTGGCGCCGGCACAAAAAGTTCGGTTGCCGTCGCTCTTTAAAATGATTATGCGGGTTTGTGAATCGTTGCCCGCCTGATTGATCTTCGCCGTTAAGTCGTTCAGCAAAGCTGTTGGTAACGAATTTTGAGCCGGATGATAAAAACTGATAGTGGCAATGCCGCTTTGATTTATGCTAAGGGTTACGTTTCCGTTATCGGGTACTGACATAGGTTGTATTGGAGTGAATAGCCTTTCAAATTTAACTTAAAATAGGTTAATCATTTAAATAAACCGGATTTTCAATTTGAATTAAAAAATAAATACTGCATTTTTAATTATGCAAATGAAGGATGCCAACTAATCAACCCAATCAAACTTAATCAACCCAATCAACCAACACATGTTCAACTTTCAAAACCTGTACTTGTTCTTCATCGCATCCTTGCTGCTGAACCTCACGCCGGGTAACGATATGCTATACGTGGCTTCGCGCAGCGTGTCACAGGGAATAAAGGCGGGCATTGCGTCAGCCGCAGGTATTTTTGTTGGTTGTTTTGTACATATTTCAGCAGCAGTGCTGGGTTTATCCCTTGTTATATCAAAGTCGGCGAACCTGTTTCAAATCATTAAATTTGCCGGCGCGGGCTACCTTATTTACCTGGGAATTAAAGCATTATTATCAAAACCTGTTGTTGATGATACAAATGAAAAGCCATCAAAAGCAAATTACTGGAAATTATTTAAACAAGGGATTGTAACCAATGCTTTAAATCCAAAGGTTGCTGTTTTCTTTTTGTCGTTTTTGCCACAATTTATTGACCCGGGATCGCCTTTTTTTAAGTTCCGGTTGCTTACGCCCGGCGTTTGGTTTGCCGCGCAGGGCACTTTGGTGCTCATCATTGTAGCCTGCATTTTGGGAAAGTCGAAAGACTTTTTCAGGAACAATCCAAAAGTTTGGCGCATACAGGAAAAAATCACAGGTTTTATTTTGATCGGCCTGGGGGTTAAGATCGCGCTCGCATCCCAAACGTAACCAAAAATGGATATAGAAACCGCCCGGCAATTAGCTTTATCCCTACCCGGTACAGTGGAACTGGACCATTTTGGGCGACCATCTTTCCGGTTCAACAACAAAATATTTGCAACCCTTTGGCCCGGCCAAAACCGGATGATGGTAAAGTTAACCCCAATTGACCAGGATGTATTTCATTCATTTGATCCTGCCGTTTTTTACCCCGTTCCCAATAAATGGGGTTTAAAGGGCGCAACTTTTGTTGAATTGTCCATAGTGAGGCGGGATATGCTGGAAGATGCTTTGAATTTGGCGTATGGGTTACTTAAGTAATACATTGGGGCCGGAAGTCCGAAAGATAGACGTTAAATCTGTATATATTTACATCTGCACATCAGCACATCAGCACATTTGCATATCCGCACATCACCTCACAATCTGCCCTAAAACTTCTTCCCGCAAATATTTACTTATTGGCACCATATGTTTTTTTATATGGAGGGTATTGCCATCAATACTATCCACCTTATTTATGGCGGCGATGTATGATTTGTGGGTTTGAACAAATTGCCCGGGGGGCAATTTCTCCAAAAGACCTTTGATAGTAGTATGGATGATGAGTTTTTTGTTTTCAAAATGGATGGCTGCGTAGTTTTCCATCCCTTCTATAAACAGGATCTCGTCAAAATTTATTTTCTCCAGCCGGCCGTTTGATTTGGCAAACATATAAGGGATAGCTTCACTACCTTTTTGTTCCTTCGAGGCGAAATAATCCTGTGCCTTCCATGCTGCTTTTAAGAAGCGTTCGTACGAGATAGGCTTAAGCAAATAATCGAGCACGTCAAGCTCAAAGCCTTGTATGGCATATTGCTCGTAAGCCGTGGTAAAAATAACTTTTGGCGGCCTGGGCAGCGCCCTGATAAAATCAACACCCGTAATATGCGGCATTTGTATATCCAGGAAAAGCAGATCCACCGTTTGTTGCTGCAGCAATTCATTTAACTGTAATGCATCTTCACAAACTCCTTTCAGGTCCAGCAAACCAACCTTTTCAATATAGCCCTGCAAACCTTTTCGGGCGAATGGTTCGTCATCAGTTATGATGCAAGTGATTTTATTCATAGTTCAATGTAAGCTCAGCTGTAAAATTGTTATGTTCTTTTTTTATAAAAAAAATATGCCTGCCCGGATACAGCAGATCGAGCCTTCGTTTTAAATTCTCCAGCCCGATGCCGCCTTTTCGGGTAGCTGGCGTTTCAAATTCCGGGACAGAATTTTCTACCCTGAAATGGATCTTATTGTTAACCGTTCCGGCGCTGATAGCTAATTTATAATCGCCCCCTAAAAACTTAAAAGCATTCTCCACTAACGGTAAAAATAACAGGGGGTACACCATTTGCCCGTCGAGTTTTTCATCGATGCTGACGTTCAATTTAAGCCTGTCGCTGCTCCGGATCTTTTGCAGGTCGATGAAACTTTGCAGGTATTCCATTTCATTTTTAACCGGTACCTGCTGCTGCTGGTCGTACAACTGGTAACGCAACAGTTCGGAAAATTTTTCGATGCTGTTTTTAGCGCCGGGCAGGTCATCATCCATTTGGAAATAAATGGTATTTAAGGCGTTGAATAGAAAGTGCGGATGATACTGTGATTTCAGAAATTTGAGCTCTGTTTCCAGGTGATCGTTGGTTACTTTTTCCAGCAGTACCCGGTTGTCAACATAGGCCATCATATAGGTACGTGCCCGGGCTATGCCATAATATACAATAGTATAAAGGCTGGGTATGGTACAAATATCCGCCAGGTCATCCATAAAAAGCCGGCCGTTAATAATTATTACCCAGGGCGTAAATACGAGATTTACCAGCACCAGGTTAAGCCCTACCATAATGGCCAGCTCACGTACTACATTCTGGTATCGAAATTGAAGGGGCCAGTGTTGATCGTAATATTTAAATAAACGCTCAAATAAATAAACACCTGCGTAGCCTACAATTAAGCTTAACATAATCTCTATTGTATTTTGCGACCATGTCCTTTTCCAAAACCGAAGGCCTATATCCGTATCATGCAGCAGCCTTACCGTAAAGTAAATCAGCAGGCCGTATAGCGGCGGGAAAATATATTTCCTAAAAATTTTCATTGGTTCAAATTACAAATTTAAGCGGAAAGCATAGCCACTTCGCCTGATTTTTCGGTTTCGGGAAAAGTGGCAACCTTTTTCTTCGTCTTTGGTTTCATCCCAAACAAAAACCGTGTCAGCGCAAATGGCCTTACCAGCAGGTGATAGATACCGACTGTTATAAAAAAGGTAAATCCAACGGTATAAATATACTTTGATAAAATGCTTTCGTTCTGTGTTTGAACGATATAATAAGTCAGTATTACAATCACAGTTTGGTGCAAAATATAAAACGGATAAACTGCCTGGTTTAAATAATCAAGCACTTTATGTTTACGGTTCATGTATTTTTTGCCGTAACCCACCAGGGCCAGTACCCAGCTCCAGGCCACAATGGCCTTTAACGCTAAAAATAACTCCACTAATGAATAGCCGCCGAAAGGCCATTGAGCTTCGCCGGGTTCAATTTTGTTCCAGCGTAAACAGTTGAGGAAAATTAAACAAACAAACCCAATAGTCAAAGCAAAGCGGCGGTTGCGCTCCAAACTATCCATCAGCAGCGGTTGTGTAATGCAGATAAAACCGGCCAGCAGGAAAAACAGCCAGTAAACAAAATAGCAGTAATCATGTGCCAGGTCGTTCGTTTCGGGGAATTTGGCGGCAAGCAGGGCATACCAAATAATACCGGGAATCATTAAAATATAGAGCCATTTTCCTTTGGCCAGCAAGGCCAGTTTTTCTTTCAGGAGGATGCTTTTGGGCGATGCCATCCAGGCAAATAGCGGCGCAAACAAAATATCGTACAAAAACAGGTAGGCAATAAACCAAAGGTGGTGCCAACTAAAGCTCCCTTTTGGATAAGGCACAAAATTGAATACGGTTTTATAAAAGTTCCAGATACCGCCAGTGTACCCGTTATTTAACCGCTCCATATAGATCTGTGGCGGAACAATAAAAAACATGCCCACCAGGAGCGGAATAAACAGGCGGCGAAACCTTAAACCGATAAAGCTGATACTGCTGCGGCGCTGCATCATAAAATAACTTACGGTGCCCGAAATAAAGAAAAGCAGGGGCATGCGGAACAGGTGCATAAAATAGTTTGATTCCATTAAAAGATTGCTGGTTTCGTGGTTTTTGATATGCCACCAATCACCGGTCACATAGGGCATTGCCGAGTGGAAGAATAATACCCCTACTATAGATAGTATTCTTAACCAGTCGAGATAGGTTTGACGTGCTGAGGTTTCCATTTTTTCTTTTTTGATATAAAGAAACTATTATCAGCACTTGCGCCAAAACCTTTTTGACCAAAGGACGGTTTTTGGTGATGAGTGGAATATCACCAATGAATGGTGTTGTAACGTGGCGAACGGCAATAACATTTACGCAAAAAATCCATGATGTGTTATGATACTATTGTCATGTCATTAATAAATTGACGTTCAGCTTTTATCAGAAAAGCTTAAAAATGCCGGGAGGATGTTAGGTAAGATAGTGTAAACCCTATTGTAATAGGTTGATGTATAAATAGCTTATTATTAAGTATTTAAAAAATCTGAATCCCTAAAAGTGTAAATCTTTTGTAAACCCTTTTTGTACTTTTTCCCTTCAATGAACTTACGGATTGACGATAGGTCAATTTATGATTGACACGACCCTGGCAGTCATGCCCCCCCTGATTTTTGGGTCGCTCCAGGCGGCGACTGATTACCGGGGGCCTTAATTTATTGTAGAGTGGGAAGTATGTGTGTTGTAACTTAATAAGAGGCGAAAATCGCTTTGGCCTTTTAGCTTTCACCTTTCTGCTCAATCAGTGGTAACTCAAAATAAAAAACGGCCCCTTTACCTAATTCACTCTCAACCCCTATTTGGCCCCTGTGGTTGTGGATAATGTCGGTTGATATATACAGGCCCATGCCCAGGCCGCTGGTGAGGTGTTTTTTATCCTCCACCCGATAAAAACGTTCAAAAATCCGTTGCTTCTGATCTGTTGATAGGCCAATGCCAAAATCTATCACTGATACCCGCACCCGGTGCTCATGGCGGGTTGTTTTGATGATAACCTTTTTATTGCCGTGTGAGTATTTAACAGCATTGTTGATCAGGTTCATTAACACCTGTTCCAATCTTTCCGGGTTACCATTCACCAGGTATTCACTGCCGTCTTCGTTAATGAAAATATTATCCGGGTAAATATGTACGGCATTTTCGATGCAGACTCTGATCAATTCCGAGATGTTAACGGTTGAAAATGCATACTCCAGTTTTCCGGCTTGTATTTTGCTAACATCCAGAAGGTCATTGATCAACGACTGCAATTTATTTAGCGCTTTGTTAGCCTTCTCAATATATTGCGTAATCCTATGCGGCAACTCCTCTTTCTGGTAGGTTCCCATCAGTTGCAAATACCCTTTCAGGCTGGTTAAGGGTGTTTTTAATTCATGGCTGGCAATACCAATAAACTCATCCCTTTTTTCCATTTCCTTTTTTTGGTCTTCAATATCGGTTGCTGTTCCTACCCAAAAAACAATCGCTCCCATTTCATTTTTGAGGGGTACGGCGCGGTTAAGGTGCCACCGGTAAACCCCGTCGCCGCCTCTTTTATACCGGTTTTCCATCTCGAGGGCTGTGCCGGTTTTTATAGCCAGCTGATACCGTTGCAGCGTTAAAGCCAAATCATCAGGGTGGATCGCTTTTTGCCAGCCAAGGCCTTTGCTTTCGTCGGTACCAAGACCGGTATAGGCATACCATTGCTGGTTAAAATAATCAATTTCGCCATTGGGCAAGTTAGTCCAGGTCATTTGCGGAATGTTATTGGCCAGGAATTTAAAATGCTCCCTGCTTAAAAATAATTCATTCGTACGCTCTTTAACGGTATCCTCCAATTGATTATTAAGTTTTTCCGTAACCATATGCGCCGCGGCCAACTGGAGATTTTTTATTTTGAGTTGTTTTTCAGCATCCTTAAGGACGGTAAGATCAGTTAAAATAAGGCTTAGGGCCGTGCCTTCGTCCAGCTCGAGTGTGTTGCATGACAACAGGCACGGTACCAAACGCTCGGCGCTTGAGATGAGTTCAATTTCCTCTTTGCAGTCTTCGTTCCAGGCATTCGATATAAGCCTGTCAAAAGCTTCGCGAAAGATCTCCGGAATAAAAAGATTAAACTGCAGCCCGATTGTTTTTTCGAGGGGCAGGTTCACCATCATGGCGAAACGGGTATTGCTGTATAAAATAATCCCCTCGTGGTTGATGGTTACCGCACCTTCGTTCATTTTTTCGATGAACACCCGGTAGGTTTGATCGGCAGTTTTAAGCGTATAGATCTGGTGACCCTCTCCGTTATTTACAATCAGCGCGTCAACCTGCCCGGTGCGAATAGCCTCCACGGTATCATTGGCTTCCTCTAATTGTAACCTTAACTCTTCGTTTTCGCTCAATAACTGCTCATATGTTATTTTTGCTCGATCCATATTATTGGCTAGATGATAAATTTAATCCCCGTAACACCTTTTCTTTATCTGACATATCACCAATCAACCTTCGTTGCGGGAACGGAAACTTTTTTATAAGCAACGGCAAGGCTACGATTTGTTCTTTTTCGGCAATTAAAGGCTGCTGATAAACATCTACAATATCCAGCTGATACCTGCCTTTAAGGTGAGTTTCACACAACTCCTTTAAGTTCGATATCGCTCTTACCGAGTTGGGGGTTGCACCTGTTACAAACAGGCACAACCTGAAAATATCGTCGTTGTATGAATTTTCATTTTCTACGGGCACTTGCTTTTGCTTGATCATTATTGTTTTATATTAACCGGCCGTATATTTAATCCTACCAACACCTTTTCTTCATTTGATAAATCGCCGATGATTTTCCGTATGGGCTCAGGTACTTTACGTACCAGGGTAGGTACAGCAAAAATCTGGTCTCCTTCGGCCAGTTGCGGCTTAACCAAAAGGTCAATTACCTCAATTTTATATTCTCCGTGCAAATATTCCTCGCAATATTTATTAAGGTTGGCCAGGGCCGTTTGAGATTTTGCCGTTTTGCCGGCTATATATAACCTTAACTCGTATTGATATCTTTTTGTTTCCATTATTATTTCAGTTAATTACCGTTGCCCGGGGTCTCGCCGCTTCTTTTTCGCAGCATCTCCAGGCGGTTTTCAGCGCTTACCTGTTTAATCAGGTCTTCCTCAACATATATTTTATTCAGTTCTTCTTCTGCAGATTCAAATTCGGTTTGCAGGCTCGCTATTTTTGCTTCCAGTACTTTCCTCTTCCGGTCTATCTCGCGGTCCTTCATGTTCAACGCATTATTTTTCAATATTTCACCGGTTTTTTCCTGTAACTTTTGCGCTTCGCGGGCTGATCCGGTAAGGATGCCGTCGGGCCCCAGGTAAACATCTACCAGGTCAATCCCATTATCCGTTATAATAAATTCCCGCACCTGGTTAGAGTGTTTCATGCCTCTTGATTTCATGATGTACATCCCCCTGTTACGCTCGCCGTTAAATTCAATATCGCGCACCAGCAACCAGGCGTCTACCAAAGATGAAACACCCTCGTCGGTTTGTTCGCTCACAATAGTGTTTAAACTAAGTGCGGTAAACATTACCGTGATTTGTTCCTCCTGCAAAAAGTCAATCAGCCTGATCAGCATAGCCTTTACCTCGCTTACCGAACCCACCGTGATCAGATTAGTTATTGGATCTAATACCACCGCCTCTGGTTTAAATCTTTTGATGAGCTTATGAATTGACACCAGATGCTGTTCGAGACCATGAAGAGTCGGGCGCGATGCGTGGAACTCCAGCAATCCATTGTCGATATGTTTTTGCAGATCCATGTTAATGGAACGCATATTGCGGATGATTTGCCGGGGCGATTCCTCAAACGCAAAATAAAGGCATTTTTTTCCCCTGCTGCAGGCTTCATTGGCAAAGCATGCAGCAATACTTGTTTTGCCGGTGCCTGCTGTGCCCGACACCAGGATGCTTCCTCCTTTAAAAAATCCCTGTCCGCTAAGCATTTTATCAAGTGCCGGTATGCCTGACGATACCCTTTCGGAAGATACCTCTTTTTCAAGCTTTAGGGAGGTGACCGGCAAAACCGAAATACCGTCCTCATCAATTAAGAACGGATATTCATTGGTGCCATGCATCGATCCGCGGTATTTAACGATCCGTAAACGGCGGGTAGAGATCTGGTTGATTACCCTGTGATCCAACAATATCACGCAATCCGATACATATTCTTCAAGGCCCTGCCTGGTTAAGGATGCACCTTCGCCGCGTTCGCCGGTTATAATAGATGTTACCCCTTTTTCTTTCAGCCAATGAAAAAGCCTGCGCAGTTCGGCCCGCAATATGGCCTGGTTGCTCAATCCCGAAAACAGGTTCTCTATCGTATCCAATACCACGCGTTTGGCGCCAATATTGTCGATGGCGTAACCAAGGCGGATGAATAAACCATCAAGGTCATACTCTCCGGTTTCTTCTATCTCGGCGCGGTCTATATGAACATAATCAAGTTTCAGTTTCTTTTCTTCTTGAAGCTTTTCAAGGTCAAAACCCAACGAAGCCACATTAAGGGCCAGTTCTTCTGATTTCTCTTCAAAAGCCATAAAAACGCCGGGCTCGTTATGGTCCAGAATTCCGCGCACCAAAAACTCTAACGACATCAGTGTTTTGCCGCAGCCGGCCTCACCGCATATAAGACTGGGGCGGCCCGCCGGTAATCCGCCCCCGGTGATTTCATCAAGCCCGGTAATCCCCGTTAAGGTCTTTTTAAGCTGTATGCTTGCCGGCCTTTTTTTATTGTTTTTAATTTCCTTTGTCATGTTATGATAAAGATATTTACTTCATTTACAACAGTTCAGCTTCCCGCAGCATTGTATTTTTTTGTAAATAATGCGGCGTGGTAAGGTTGATTTCTGTTAAATCCTAATAATAAAAAATTTGAAAAATTGTTTTTTCGCCGTGAAATTTTAGAAGAATTGTTACAAAGAAGAGATAGTTTATCAACTACGCGGGCTTTGCTTAAAACAATAGGATAGAGGGAATTATAGAAAGAGACAGCAAAAAAATAAGCCGTCACTCTTTTTTCTGCGGAGATATAAAAGAGGGACGGCTTACAGGCGGGGCAGTTTAGAACTTATAGGTTAAGCCTGCTCCAAATATTTGTTTTACCTGCAATAACGAATGATATGCAGTTAAGCCATTGGTTGTAACTGGTATTTTAGCGTTGGGATCTGCAATTAATTCAACACCTGCATTTACAGTAACCAGTTTGTTTACTTTCATGAAAATATTCGCTGAATAATCCGTGTAGATATTCTGTGGCTGTGAGCGATAGTTTGAAAATAGTTTTAAAATATTTTCGAAAGCGATATTTTTATCAAGGTTCACTTTATAGTAGGCATCAAGCGAGGCGCCAAATTCAAAAAGATGATTTTCGCCCGGTGTTACACCAAAAGCGCCAACAGATGCAAGCGAATCATTTTGTACAAAAGTGAGCTTTGCTGCCAGCGGAGATATATTTACCCTAAAGTTATCAGATTTTTTAAAGGCAAAGCCTGGTCCGAAAGTGAGGTACGCCGGGGCAAACAAGGCTGAAATTAAGGTTCTGTTGTTATTGCTGTCGTACGAATAACCATTGGTTAACTGTGTCTGGAAGTTGGCATAAAAAGTATACAGCCAATATTTGGCAGCTTTATATCCCAGCAAGGAGTTTAAAATAATGCGGTCATCATTTTTGCGCCAGCCCAAACCGGTTTGGTCGCTTAAGCCATAAGCCAGTATGGTTTTATTGTCCCAGCTCCAGCTGCCTCTTTTGTAATCAAAGTCATAATCAAAAATAACGTTGCCTGAAAAGGCATTAACACCGCCGGCAGCCCAGTTTGAAAATGAACTCTGGCTGATCAAAATCGTGTTTTGGCCATGGATCGTCCACGGGTGTATGGTGTCTTTAGGAGCGGTGGTTTGAGAAAAGCCTGCGAGTGATAAGCCTGCAAGTAGCAGAATAAGTAAAAATTGTTTCATAATGGTGTTGGTTTTGATTTTAAAAACGCCAAAAATAACAATTTATAATTATTGGCTCGTTTTGTTGTCCGTCGTGTTGTTCAGCGGGCTGGGATGATGAGGTATTGCAGCGCTTTGGCCGTTAATTTCCTGCGGGGATATTTGCAGTATTAAGCCATGTTTTTTGATCATTTCAAAAAACATTTTATTATTCATATGGCTAATAACCGCGTTGGTATATACATTAACCCCGTTGGTGTAAAATACCAAAAAGTATCGTTTTGGCTGGGTATATTTAATCGCCAATATCAATTATATATAACCCATTATAAACCTAAATTATGTTGCAAAATAAGTTTTTCAGTGCCGACAGTGAAGTAACGCCCGCCAACCTGGGCGAAGCTATACAGCAGGCCATCGAAATTGAGATCGCTACTATCCCCGTTTATCTTTACACCTATTATTCCATTAACCGAGTGCCCGATCAGGATGCAATCAGCGGTTCGCTGGTACAGGAATTGGTTAAAAGTGGCAGGCCTGTTAAAGAAGCCAATAAGATCGCATTAGACCTATCCGCAGAGATTATGGTATACGCCAATAAAGCCGGCGCCCTGATCATGAGCGTTGCGATTGAAGAGATGCTGCACATGGCACTTTCTTCAAACCTGAAGCAGGCCCTCGCAGGTTTGCCCGAGCTGATCGGTAAATCACCAAGCGTTTGGCCTGCCTGTTTGCCCGGCCACGAGCCGGAGTTTCCTATTAACAGGGCAAAACTGTCGCTGGATCAATTGGTTACTTTCCTTAAAATAGAAAGCCCCGACCCTTTGCCTGAAAAAACGCTGCTTGAGAAGGCAATCCCTTATAAAACCATTGGATTGTTTTATAAGATGATAATGGACTGTATTGAAAACAATGATTTGCCTTACAATACCCATTCGCCGCAGTTGCTGCCCGGTAATGCCTACTATGCCCAAAATAACATTGATACCGTATATTACGATAAAGAGCATAACCCCCATTTTACAAACGCGCCGGACAGCGGCGACCTGCTTTATGTAAAGGATAGGGAGTCGGCTATCCACGCTATCCATTGCATAGTGGAGCAAGGCGAAGGTTTCCCCGGTGCGCAGGGCTTTGATGCGGATGGCACGGTAGACTGCGGGAAAATGATTCCGGCTGATTATGATGATTTTGATAAAAAAGAACTGTCGCATTTTGAAAAATTTGCACAGATCTATTGTCACTATAAAACATTAAATGAGCAGTTTAATAAACTCGGGATCGGTAAAATTGAGATCAGCGATTATTTTGTTGTTAATGTAGCGAAAAACCCTAAAACCGCCGATTATCCGGCCCATATCCGACCTGTGTCTGAATTTTTGAACGGGGTATATACCTACTTATTTGTAATGGTTGAAAACTGCTACAAAAAATCGGGCAACACACAGTATGAGCTATTCATGTTCGGCATTCATAAATCGATGATATTTATCCTTAATTCGGTTTGCGGCGATATCATGAAGCTGAAATATAAGGTTCATGAAGATGGGAAGGAAAAAGAATATGTTGCCGCGCCAACGTTTGAGGATTATCCTTTCGGGCTGATTTCAAGCCCCAAATCGCAGCTGCTTGAACTTTATACAGCGGCTGTTGCAGTATACCCAACTATCAGCTACCTGGGTCAAAGGGTGCAGGATTTGCCGGATGTGGGGTTATAAACCGAATGGAAATTTTAAAAATGAAAATATTAACAGATAACAACAAAACGGCACATTATGGCTATCGTAAATTATAATCCAAATTTATCACTTTGCGGAGGTACCCCGCCAGCGCCGGCACCGGCTGAAGGCGCTGCTGCTCCGGCTGTTGCCACTCCATCTGTGGAACTTCACGTTTGCATGGGGTTAAACGCCTGCAAAGGGCATGATCGTAACGGGACAAACAATTGTGCAGGCACCGGGTATTGTGCTACTGCTACGCGACACAATTGCCAGACTTTGAATGATTGCCATGGACAGGGCGGCTGCGGCCTTTATGGCGATGCCGGGCAACAAATGCGCCCCGGTTCAAATGATTGTGCATGGCAGGGCAGCTGTGCCGTTCCGATCCAGGCAGAGCGATACAGTACTTTGGGTGAGAATACCGGGAAGAGCGTATGGCTGCTGGCCCGTAAATTATTTGAGGAAAGGATGATGAAAGCAAAGAGAACCGTTGGAGAGCCGCCATTTAAATGCGGGCCGCCTGAAAATTGGCTCACATCTGTATTGGGTTCCTATGATTCATGCGGCAACAGCGGCGACAAACGGTGTTCGTTCGGTTTCAATAACCCGGATGACCATGCTAAAGAGCTTTGCGAAGGAAAGAAAGAATAAAATAGTTGATTGAGTTGATTGGGTGAGTGGTTGATTAAGTTTCGCATGTCGAATTTATAATATTACGACTACTGCCTTTTGTATAGCTAAAAAAATAACAATGGTCGAAAAAAGGGATCAATATCGCGAGATAGTTAAAGCCCTGCCAAACCCGGGCCTGGGGTTGGGTTTAAGGAGTAAACATTTTAATTATATCCTTGAGCACAGCCCTGCAGTTGACTGGTTTGAAGTGATTTCGGAAAACTTTATGGATTCCGGCGGAAGGCCCCGCCATATTTTAAGGCAGGTAGCCGAAAGATACCCGGTTGTAATGCATGGGGTTTCGCTTTCCATCGGCAGCACCGATCCGTTGAATATGGAGTACCTCGGAAAGTTAAAATCCCTTGCGGTGGAAGTAAAGCCGCTTTGGATAAGCGATCATTTATGCTGGACAGGGGTAAACAGCCTTAACACGCACGATCTGCTGCCGGTTTTGCTGAACGAAGAATCATTAAAACATATTTGTTCGCGGATCCGCCTGGCCCAGGATTTTATGGAACGCCCGCTTGTTTTCGAAAATCCCAGTACCTACCTTACCTTTAAACAATCCACTATACCCGAGTGGGAGTTTTTAAAGTACATGGCCGAAGAAACCGGCTGCGGGTTACTGCTTGATGTGAACAATGTATTTGTATCGGCCTTTAACAATGATTTTGATCCGGTTAATTATATTAACCAATTGCCGCACGACCGTATTGTGCAAATGCACATAGCCGGGCACCAGCATTGCGGCGACTATATTATTGATACCCATGACCGTAACGTTGTGCATGAGGTGTGGAAACTATTTACACAAGCCTGGCAGCTTACCGGCGGCGTGGCTACTTTGCTGGAATGGGATAGCAATATCCCCGATTTTGACGTGTACCATGCTGAACTGCTAAAAGCAAAACAATATATGAGTGTGATGACCGCTTATAACATGGATACACAAAACCAGGAATTTAGCAGTACTCCGGTTTCAAACCCGGTTGATTTTTTAGTGAATGATTTTAAATGGTGAAGGAAGCCGGTTAATGATATTATAATGGAAACCAACAAAATATCCTTACCCCAGCTCCAAAACTGGATGCAGGGAATGCTGGTAAAAGGCAGCCCGTCGGCTGATGAACGGTTGGCGATAGAGGCAGTCGTCAACACATCCCGAAGGTTAAGTGCTATGCGGCATCTGAATATTTACCGGAGCAGTTATATTGCCCGGCTAAGGGCCTGTATGCAAAACCAGTTTGTAGCCCTGGCATATGCGCTGGGTAATGACCTGTTTGAATCATTTGCTGATCAATACCTTGATTCCTGCCCTTCAGAAAGTTATACGCTTAATACCCTTGGCGGAAAGCTTCCGGCATTTTTAGAACAAACACGGCCTGATGCCGGCCTGGAGCAAAAAGAAAGCTGGCCCGATTTTATGATCGAACTGGCTGGTTTTGAATATGCGCTTTCTGAAATTTTTGATCAGCGGGCCGCCCGCGACTGCACCATTTTAACGCCGGATACCCCTGATCATTTATTGAAACTTACCCCGGTGCTGCACCTGTTTAGTCACCGGTTTCCTGTTTGCCAGTATTACCTTGATGTTATCCGGCATAAAGAACCAGAGCTGCCATTTCCGGACGAAAGTTATTGCGCCGTAAGCCGCAGAGATTATAAGCTGGGCCTTTTTGTGATACGAAGAGCGCAATATCATTTTCTCAAAAGTATGCAGGAGGGAAGATCTGTCAAGAAATCCATGAAATACCTCGCCAAAAATTTCGAGTTTAAAATAGAAGATCTCGAAAAGATATGGCCCGAATGGAAAAGGAATTTTATTGCTTCCGGCTTTTTGAGCGTATAATAGCTATTTTATCCTGTCCTTAACTTTTTTTGCCATCGCAAGGTGATCCTCAATTTTTGGTAAAGTTTCTCCTGCAAATGTCCTGGTGTCGCCCTCGCTTAAATTCTTATAAGCATCCTTATAGTCGCTAACAGCGTTTTCATGACCGCTCACGATGGTGTTTATGTATTTTTTATCAAAATCAGCACCAGTTAATTTCCCCAAATCCCGGAGGCTCTTTTGATGATCTGCATTCAGTGCGGCGGGTAATAAAAAATTTGCACTGGCGGCTATCGCACTTATCCGGGAGTTGATGGCTTTGTGGGCTGCTACCATATTAATTGCCAGATTTTTTACATCAGGATCCAGCGCGTTAGTAGCTGCCAGTTCTGACAATTGTATTTCATATATACCTGATTCGTAATTTTTTACAAGGAATTTCGACGCATCTTCTTTTAAGCTCTTTGATGCTTTTAAACTTGAATCAGAGCTGCTGATCTGCGCCTTGTTAGCCGAATCGGTGGCAGCTATTTGTGCCTTATTGGTTGAATCAGCAATTGCACTGCTATCTTTCTGCCCTGAGTGACAGCCCATAGAAAGTAATAATAATGCGGTGCCTGGTAAGGTTAAATATTTTTTACTAAATATTTTCATGATTTTTTTATGAAGTTGATTTACAATGGTTTCATAACTTCAACAAATTAATCAGCCCTAATGTTTCGCTTAGCAGGTATTTAGTTATCAACCCGGATAGGTTTAGTTAAAAATTGTATAAAACATGGCAACCGCCGCTGCACCCATCGCTATAAAGGTTATCCATAGAATAGTCTTCGAAATCGTTTTACTCTTGAATTCTCCCATTATATTTTCATCCGATGATATTTTGAGAATTAAATACAAAAGGGGAACGGCTGCTACGCCATTTAATACAGCCGCGTAAACCAACGCCTTCACCGGGTTTACCCCGATAAAATTCAGCAATAGCCCAACAAGGGTCGCCGCAATAATAATGATGTAAAATCCTTTCGCTTTGTTAAATTTTAAATTCAGGCTGGCTTTCCAATTAAAAGCATTCGCCACAGAATAGGCTGCTGAGCCAGAAAGTACGGGGATGGCCAGCATACCCAGGCCAATAATGCCGATTGAAAAAATTAGTTTAGATAAAAAGCCGGCATGCGGAAAACTATGTACCAGCGGTTCTATGGCTTTCGCGGCATCCGCGGCGGTATTAATATTTTTTACCCCGCTATTATGCAGCACGGTTGCGGCAACAACGATGATACTCCATGTAGCAAATTCAGAGAAGATCATTCCAAAAGAATTGTCCAATCGCATCTTGTTGACGATAAATGTACTGATCGATGGTTTTCCCTTTTTTTTAATTAATTTTTTTCTTTGTCTTCTTCTACTTCCTGTGATGATTCCCAAAAAAACATGTACGGCGAAATGGTCGTACCTAAAACACCGGTGATTATGAAAAGAAAAGCAAAAGAAAATTCAAAGTGGGGGATAACCGTGGCCTTTAGAATAGTCGCCCAGGGCTGATTTACAATAAACACAGTGATAGGATAGGCCAGCAGGGTAAGCGCCAGCCATTTCAATATTTTAGCATATACCCGGTAATTGGTAAATACTTCGAGCAATAAAATTACAGTGGTGAAAAATAAGGTGAGCAAAATAAACGGGGCAGGAACCAGCAATTGTGCGGCTGCAGCCATGGCGCCAAGGTCGGCGCCAATATTAATGGTATTAGCTACAACAACCAGCCCAACAACCGCATATAAAACGCCCTTGCTGTATTGCTCCCTAACAATGGTGGTTATCCCTTTACCTGTTACCAGCCCAATCCGCGCGCAGGCTTCCTGAACTGCGATCATTAAAGGGAGCATGTAAAGGGCTGTCCATAATTGGCCATAACCAAATTGGGCGCCCGTTTGTGAATAAGTGGCTATTCCCGAAGGATCGTCATCTGCTGCCCCTGTTACCAGGCCAGGGCCGAGCTTTCGCCAAAAACCTTTAACTTTTGCGGCAATCTCGGTTTCTTGTTTCATGGAATCAGATTTGGTTGAATGTAGCTGTTATAAACAACTTTACGTAAAATATTCTTCATATTATGATAAAACAAGGATGTTAAAATATAGTTTTTATGTGAAAAATATTGTTTGTTAAAATACTTCGCATTTAAATTTGTATGTTTAACTATTGCGCAATTTTACTTTAACCCATGATAACCGGATCTTTCCCAGCAGATATTTTTCAATCTATTTTCGAAAAATCGCCTGGGTCATTGCTGGTAAAAGGCGATATACCCCGGTTTACAATAATAGCAGCGAGTGATTCCTACCTGCAAATAACTTCTCGCACAAGGGAAAACATCGTTGGAAAAGGCTTTTTTGAAGAATTTCCTGACAATGCCACGAAAGACGACGAAAACGCCGCCAGAAAGGTATTTACAAGGGTTGTTGAAACAGGCCAAAAAATTGAGGTCCCTGTTTATAGGTTTGATGTGCTCAGCAATAATACCGGCAAATATGAGCCTCGTTACTGGTCTTGCTGTAACACCCCAATTGCCGATGGCGGGAACAGGGTTGCTTACATATTAAATACCGTTGTAGACATTACAGAGGAGGTGATGGCCAAAGAAGCTGCCATTGAAAACGAAAATCGTTTGCGGCTTGCTGCTGAAGCCGCAGCGTTTGGCACCTGGGAACTAAATATCCAGACCCAGGTATTTAACTATTCGCCCAGGCTTGCCGAGATTTTTGGGCACCCGGCGGGCACATCCCTTGGCCTTTTGGATGTAAGAGCCCAGATTTACGCGGACGATATGGAGCATATTGTTGTCGACGCCTACCTGAAGGCCTTGAAAACAGGTAAATACTTATATGAAGTTAGGATAAACTGGCCCGACAATTCGTTGCGTTGGATAAAGGTGCAGGGAGTACTTGTTTACGACGAAAAGAAGATGCCGCTAATGCTGCTGGGTACCATATTGGATACTACCGAAAGCAAACGCGATGAGATCAGGAAAAATGATTTTATAGCGATGGTTAGTCATGAATTAAAAACCCCGCTAACCTCCATAAAAGCTTATTTACAATTACTCTCGAGAAAACTTGAACCATCAAATGATAAATTTATCAATAATGCCCTGCACATTGCCAACATGCAGGTGAACAGAATGACCGACCTTATCCACGGTTTTCTTGACCTATCGAAACTTGAGCCGGGAAAACTGAAGCTCAACCTCCAGGTTTTTGATTTAAATAAATTAATTGAAGAGATGATAGGGGAAACGACTTTGATCAGTCCGAATCACAAGATCAGTTTTAAGCCGGGGGAGTATTTAACAGTATCAGCCGACAGGGAAAAAATAGGGCAGGTGATCACTAATTTTTTAAGCAATGCTATTAAATATTCAAATAAAGGGAGTGAAATTATCGTAAGCTGCCAACAGCAGGCTGGGGGTGTGCAGGTAGCCGTTAAAGATGAGGGTTTTGGCATTAAACCTAAAGACCAGGAAAAATTGTTCCAGCGGTTTTACAGGGTCGAGAGCTCGAGGATGAAAAATATTTCAGGTTTTGGCATTGGCCTTTACCTTGCCAGCGAGATCATTCAGCGGCATAAGGGCAAAATTTGGGTGGAAAGCGCTGAGGATATGGGATCTACCTTTTATTTTAGTTTGCCATTGCATAACAAATAATAGGATAATGTGGTCAAAAATGGTTGGTAAAATCATTGTAACTAACAGACTATCAAATAAATACATTAAGTTAATTGAAAATGGTTTCAATTGACTTTTTTCGTTTATGAAAAGTGTTAAAAAAACGCGTGTTGGGCCTGCGGTAGCCTGACAGTTATTGGCTGGGGTAAACGCAATGACAGGCAGCGGTTTAAGTGCAAATCCTGCGGCATGATGTTTACCCGATCGAACTCCGGGGTCGCTTACAGCAATCAATTTATTTGGTTTGAGAAGTGGGTCAGCGAGCGGCAGGTTTATAAATACCTGGTTCGTGACAGTGGATTATCGCAAAGCAGCATACAGCGCTTGTTCCATTATTACCTGGAGCAGGCACCTGAAGTACGGATTAAAAGCAAGGTAAAGGCACACCTGCTGATTGATGCAACTTACTTTCCAAACGATCTTTGTCTTGTGCTTTACTACGATCATGATATCCGTTATACCCAGCTTTACCGGATGACTGATCAGGAGCGCTATGAACAAATGCAGGAGGATCTGGAGAATCTAAAGAAGCTTGGTGTTAATATAGCTAGTATCACCTGCGACGGACACAAAGCACTATTAAAAGCTATCCGTAAAGTCTATCCAAATGTATTGATCCAGCGCTGCCTGGTACACATTAAACGCCAAAGCCAAACCTGGCTTACAAAGAATCCTAAGGCTCCGGTTGCACAGCAACTGTTATACTTATCCAAACAAATCACTTATTTAAGGACCTATGAACAAAGCAATCAATGGCTGGCAGATATTTACCACTGGTATGAAAGAAGTAAGTTCTATGTTAATGAGAAAGCATTTAACCCGGATACCGGCAGATATTGGTACAGGCATAAGATGCTGCGTCAAACGGCAAGCCTGATTATTAAAGCGATACCCAATATGTTTCACTACCTGGATGATCCGCAAATTCCTTATACTACCAATCGCCTTGAATCATTCTTCGGACATCTGAAAGAAAAGCTCGACGTTCATCGCGGCCTGCGGCCAAAAGCCAAACGAAACTTCATCAAATGGTATCTGCATTTTAAGAATAACGGTAAATGAGTTTTCTTAGCCATTGGAGGAACCAGCCAATAAAAAAAGCCGGTCCGATGATTCGGAGCGGCTCTGGCTTTATTCCTGTAAATCAAATTGCTGACAAGTTGCCCTCCGGCAGCGCCTGTTTCCTCTTCTGATCTACAAGGCCTATTTAATACTTTTTCTGCAAATTATCACCAACCATTTTTGACCACATTACCAATAATAGATACATTATATTTCTGCACCTTCTATCAAAATTACCTTTTCAATAGAGTTATTTTTAAGCGCCATGGCTGCCAGTCGTTTAGGGTCGTTTTTATAATTTTCAAAATCAACCTTACTACCAAAGCTGACAAAATGAATTTCGTAAGGCAACTCACCGTTCATTTCGACTACACAGTTTTTATCCGGTCTGAGGCGATAGATCAGCTTGCCATTATGATCATTTAAAAGTGGTAATACCTTTTCTTCAAAAGCATTAAAATCTGCCTCAGCACCTTTTTTTACAAAAATAAGCTGCGTGTAGTAGATCATATTGGTTAAGAGTCGAGAGTAAAGAATCAAGAGGCAAGAGCCAAGATAGGAAATAGAAGAGCAATTTGGCAATTATATTTATTAACTGAAACAGTTTCTCCTTCCTGGCTCTTGATTCTTTGCTCTTGACTCTACGCTTCATGCCATGCGTTAACAGGCCGGTCGGGAGGGTAGCCGTGTTTTGCGCGATACGCTTTTCTGTCTGCGGTAAAATCCCACCAGTTTTTATTGCTGCCGCGATGTTTTGCATAATGCACCACCAGCCAAAACTGGTCCTCCACACATGGATCTGTCCAAAAGCCTTGTTTTCGTTCCAGTTCATTAAGGAGGGCAGGGCCTTCTTTATCAAGAAAGTCATCTATTGAGTAGTAACCCAAAGAGATCAGATCATGAGCAAATTTCGGCCCTACGGAGGGTATACGCTGGAAAGCGATTAAGGCGGCCACCTCGCTGGCTCTTTGTTTGTCCGAATTTATCAACGCACTAACCTCGTCGGGGGCATATTCAGCCAGTCGGTTTATTTTTACCCCTTTTTGTTTTAGCTGTTGCTTTTCTGATGCGGTTAAATCCAGCTTAATTGTTTTCATAGCATAAAAATAATTAAGAAAAACCTAAGACTTACGAAGTTTTAGAAACTTCGTAAGTCCCACTCTTCAGGTTCCTTGTTCTTGGTTCTTGAATCTTTCTTAAAATCCTGTCTCATCAGCACTTGGCCCGTAGCTGCCCGGGATGGGAATATCCAGCAGACGCAGAAAAACCCCTAATTGTGCGCGATGATGAACTATCTGGCAAAAAGACACGCGGATCAGTTCGGCTTTTGTCAAAACCATATAAACCTGGTCGCCGTTTCGCATGGTCCAGGTTGGCAGCAGGTCGGGCTCGGTTGCTTTTTCCAGGTGGGCATACCCGTTGGCGTATGACTTTTCAAACAGCTGCAGTAATTCTTCGGTATTATCAACCGGGGTAGGGTTGTAAGCATTCGCAGCAAAATCAAGTTCGTCCGTGGTTAGCCCCATAGCTACCCAGTCAGGGATTTCGGCAATGTGGGTGGCCAATTGTCTTATCGTCATACTTCTTTCGTGCGGCTGCCAATCATATTTATCATTGGGTACGCGGCTGAGCATTTTGCGTGTAGTTTCCGCTTCCTGGCGCATTTCTTTTAATAACATTGGGATGATGTCCATAGCTTTGTTGTTTTTAATTGTTAAACAAAGTAAGCATGCGTTAATGACAGCCCTATGTCAGCAGGATTTTTTAAAGTACGATTTATTAAAATAATGAATATCGAATGCTGAATAATGAACGCCGAAGCCTTTTCTTCAGCATACAATATTCGGTGTTCGCTATTATTGTCGGTCACCAGATTACGGCCACTTTTCGACTTCGGGCCTTGTTAGTGTTAGTATACGAGGAACGCCAATCATTACGAATTTTATACGACTATACTCGAGAAATTTTCATAAGTGCTTTAATTGGATGTCTCCAATTTTTAACGATTTAGAGCTATTCGTTAGATTTTAAGGGCATAATTTTCTTTACATCAATAAAAGAGTCCGGCATTTGTATTTTATCGGGATTAATCTAAGATGACCTTTTTAAAAGCGTCTAATGAAATCACATTAAACCTGGGGAATTGTACCTCTTTCAATATATCAAAATGCCGGTCAGCAGTGATTAAATAATCCGCATTTCCGGCAACAGCCATATCGGCGAATTTATTGTCATCAAAATCATTATGCATCAACTCCCATTTAAAAAAGGGCTCTGAAAATGTGACATGCGGTGAGGTGCTCAGGATAGAGTAAACAACCAGGGCGGTACTTTCTGAATAAATGTCCGTTAGCTTTTCAATATACTCTGTAAGTATTTCATTGCTGATCAGCCATTCAAATTTTCCGGTACGGAAAGCTTCATAAAGCCAATAATAGTTGCCTTTGGGTGGTATCGAAGCAATCAGGCAGTTGGTGTCGATAACCACCCGCATTAACTTTCAGCGTTTAGCAAATTGTCAAGGTCCTCGGAAGTATACCCCTTTTCCGCGATAACTTTAGTAACTTCATGCTTTAAGATTTCGGAATAATGATCCACCAGCAAATTCCTGATCTCCAGTGTTTCTTTTTCTGACATGGGCCTGTTAAACAAACGGAGCAGACTTATCTGTACAGGATTTAATTCGGTATGTTGATTCAATGCGACTGCCATAACACGATATTTATGTTAACAAATTTACAAAAGTTTGGGTGTAAATAGCAATTATCTAATTTTATGGTTCGCTTAAAGTCACAATTTTCTTGCACTTCTCAATAAAGGAGTTCGACATCTGAACCTTATCGGTTTATTCCGAAATCAACATGGCACCTTAATAATTTGTGGATTGGTGCTGCATTATAGCAAATTAAAACTCAGTGTATCTGCCTGCATAGCCGTAAAAATCCCATAGCCGTTAACTACATTCGTTGGGATATTGGTAAGGTTTTGCGATGTAGAGTTGCTGGTATTGCTTTTTATCAGGTCGATAAATTCCTGGTTAACCCGAAGCAATGTTACGGTATAATGGCCGTAATAGCTGAAAGTAGCCTGCGTTAAATTGTAGTAAGAAGCACGGTTCGTATTTAATTCGAAATTTGCCGACCTGCTTCCGCCAAAACTGCTGAGTGGAAAATCGGCGCCATTCTTATTGTAAAAAACCAGTACATGATTCAAAGAATCGGGATTATCCCAGGTCAGTTTATCAATAGTGGTATTAGATGTGTTGGGATCAGAAGTTGTTGTACTTGAAAGCGTTACCGTACCGTATTGCGTTGCAAAATTGGTTGGTTTACCCGGCATAACGGTTTTGGCCGAAACGGCGTAGGTAAGGTAATTAAATTGAAGCGTATAGGTCTTGCCTTCCGCCAGGAAAGTTTGATCGCTGTAGGTATAGGTGCCTTTTGGCGATTCGGTTAACTGTACTTTTGTGCTGCCATCTGATACATAAACCTGCAATCCGCTTATGGCGGCGCCATATTTAGCTGTATCGGTAAGCGACTTTTGCTGGTAAAGTTTTATGCTCAGCGCATGCCCCGGCATAAGGTAGCCCTCAACAACCGGAAGGTAAACGCTGTTATCGGTGCTTTCTTTTTTACAGGCGGTAATTATGATAGCGGTAAAACTTAAAAATAGCGCCAGGGTTAATAATTGTCTTTTCATTTCCATCTTAAGCTTAGTGTAATATTGGGGGTAAAGCCCAGGTAATTAACATCGGTGGTAATAGCCGCGTAATTTTGCAGCTGGTATTCACGATACCAAATATTGGTATGGTTGTAAACATTAAAAAGCGAGAGGCCGATGCTGCCAATTTTATTCCCGTTTATTTTGATCAGGTCATAGGTGGCCGAAAGATC